>CALBGP010000001.1 GCA_937892845.1 uncultured Eggerthellaceae bacterium
GCGCTGACCTGCGCCAGCGCCCGAAACGGGACACACATTTTGTCCGCTAAGCCTCATTCGTTATCGTGCTTAAAAATGAAAAAGCCCCTGTTCAGGGGCTGAAAATGTCTGGAGCGGACAACGGGGCTCGAACCCGCGACCCCAACCTTGGCAAGGTTGTGCTCTACCAACTGAGCCATGTCCGCATTATGAAAGGGAATGTATCCCAAGCACAAGAGAGTATATTACGGCATTTTCTAATCTTTTGCAAGACCTAAATCGGAGCTTATTAAAGTTAACAAGACGGTAACGTAGCTCACGCTCGTTTATACACATATTCTTTGATTTTGTCCTATTATGAGGAAGGAGGGTGGCTCTTGCATGTTGGCTTCTCCGGTATGCAACGGCCATATGGAGAGAGAACAAAGAAGGTTGACATGAGTGTTGCGTTGAAGCAAAAGGCATTCCCCTACTTAGTGGTGGCAACGGGAATCATCATCTGTTTCGGCCCAAGTGCGATGGCAATTAATTGCGCAGGAATCTTTTTCACTCCAGTGAGCGAGAACCTTGGCGTTGAAAGACCAGCATTCGCCCTATATCTCACAATAATGCTGCTTTCTACGGCATTTTCACTGCCGATTCTTGGGAAGCTCAATGAACATAAAGACATGAGGATCATGCTCTCCGGCGCAGTTGTTGCCGTTGGGATTTCACTGATAGCTATGGGATTCTCAAGCGCTCTGTGGCAGTTCTACATTGCCGGTGCGCTAATGGGTACCGGATTCGCGCAGCTATGTATTCTGGCTGTTCCGACATTAATCAACCGATGGTTCAACAAGCGTGTAGGGTTCTATGTTGGGCTCTGCATGGCTTTTACGGGAATCGGCGGAATGCTGTTTAACCTAATCGGTGGGTATTTCATTGGCAGCGCCCCTGATGGGTGGCGCATGGCGTATGTGGTTTTCGGCGTTGTTGCGCTTGTGATGTCGCTCCCCTTTACCATTCTTTGCGTTCGCAGTAATCCCAGTGACCTAGGGATGCTTCCTGTGGGCCTGTCGGCGTCGTCTGAAGCGTGCGATACTGTCGAGGCTCCAATTTCCGGAGTAAGTGCAGCAAAGGCATCGAAATCGGCTGCTTTCGGCTTCCTGGTGGTGTTCGCTGCAATCTGCATGACAACTATCGGTTTCTACCATCACATCCCCTCCTATGCCACGTCCCTGACGCAGTTCCCTGCTGTAGCCGCGATTGCGGCGGGACTTGCGTCTGCGGTTATGGCCGGGCAGGCATTCGGCAAGATTGCAATTGGAATCATCAATGACAAGTTCAATGTGAAGATAGGCATGTTCTTCGCCATGTTTTCCGGTATGGCAGGCTTGATTGCCATGCTGCTTGCTCCCGGATATGTGGCGGTAATGCTTGTTGCATGCTTTTTGTTCGGTATCTTCTATGCGAGCGGAACCGTTCTGATTCCACTTATGACGGGTGCTATTTTCGGACAGAGGGAATACTCACAATCTATTCGAGAATAGCAATGGTCGGCAATCTTGTTCAGGCGATTTCAATAACGTTGTGGAGCCTGGGAATTCAGTTTGCCGGCTATGCGGCAGCAATCGTCGCAGGGATCGTTCTGATCGCATGTCTGGTGGCTTTGGGACTTTGCGCGCTCCGAGCAAGTAAGAAGCTCATCTGGGAATAACGTACGAATGCCTAACCTCGTTCCGTCCTGAGCAATCCTAGGATGGAACGAGGTATAAAAAAGCCGCCTTGTGGCGGCAATTTATTTATGGAGGCGAGAACCGGATTCGAACCGGTGGTGAGGGCTTTGCAGGCCCCTGCCTTACCACTTGGCCATCTCGCCATGTACCAGGTTGCCCTGGTTTGAAAACGCCGCCCATAAAGAGCGGCGCGAATTAATGGAGCGGACAACGGGGCTCGAACCCGCGACCCCAACCTTGGCAAGGTTGTGCTCTACCAACTGAGCCATGTCCGCGAAGTGGTGGGCGATACAAGATTTGAACTTGTGACCCCTACCGTGTCAAGGTAGTGCTCTCCCCCTGAGCTAACCGCCCACTTCATTCGGTTTGAAGGGTTGTTTTGTTACCTCTCGAACCGACGAGTTGATATATTAACAGACCATTTTGGGCAGCGCAAGTAGTGAATTGACAGAAATGTAAGAAATTTTTCCGAGACTTGAATTGCGATCGATGATTACCGGAGTTATTCCAGCGGATGAGGCTCCGTCACCGTCGGCTTCCGGGATATCCCCCACGTGGACAACTTTGGAAGGTTCTAGATCCATCTTATCCAAGGTGAGCTTGAATATCTCAGGGTTGGGCTTCCTGAAACCAACGTCTGCAGATGATGTAATAACTTCGAAATACTGTGAAAGTCCTAGACCGTCAAAAATCTGACGTAGCGCTGGATCCCAATTGGAGACAATCGCTAGGCGCTTCCCGGCCTTTCTGAGGGCCTCTAGGCAGTCGAGTACGTCCGGATAGGGCTTCCATCTAGACGCCTTTGCATATTCGCGATAAACCCTTTCAGCGATTTTCGAGGCATCGTCATCTAATCCAAGCCTATGCGATAGGAATTCGTACATATCCAGCCAGATGCGGATCGAACGATCAGGGTCGGCCCAGAAATCTCCGTCCTTGATGTATTCAGCTTCATAGAAGTCGTCTACGGCGCTCATATGGGGAGCGACATCGTCCACCGCAAGGTCGTATCCGTATGACTGGACGATTTCAGTGAATACCTCCTCGACGGGCGGATTAGGCTCGAGCAGCGTTGATCCTACATCGAAGAACACCGCTTCAATTCCGGAAATGATGTGCATGACTTGTCTCCTTTGGAAACGCAGACGGCTGTCTAGCTATTTTTCGCTTGCAGCCCCGCGAGTCTCGGTATCGGGGCATTACCTGATCGGACGAAATGCTCTCAGGCTATCCGCGTTTCACCATAATCAATATCAAGAAAACAGTCCATGTGGAGGGCGATATTTCCTGCACTTAGTGTCAATCAGCTTGTCCATCGGTTCTAGGATCGAAAAAGAAAAGAGAAGGGGCTTTTGAGATCCCTGAAAGTACTAGGCCAAAGAAATCAATGCGAATAAGGGAGCCGCCGTCCGTTGTTGATTCTATGCATATCGGGCCCTGTGAGACTCCCGGAGAACCAAGTTCAATGAGGAACAGAGTGGATAGGCCCGAACAAACTCGGAAAAGTATCTCAGCGTTGAACTGAGCATGGAAACCTCCCTTGACGGCAAGGAGCATGATGGCATCTGGCAGTCAATGCTGAATTGAGGCACGCAACCGCAATAGGTGAAGCAAGATAAGAAAAAGGACCCCGGAAGGGGGTCCTTGAAGTTACCTGGTGTCGGAGGCGGGATTTGAACCCGCACACCCGAGTAATGGGCACTAGCACCTCAAGCTAGCGTGTCTGCCGTTCCACCACTCCGACATGTAAAAGGCGCGATTAAGTATTATACGGAAGCGCCAAGAAAATGCAAGAGGAAATTTTAAGAAATTGAACCCTGCGGATAGATGATCATGAGAACAAGAAGAGACAGCATGAAAACGACCGCGAAAATGATGGTGATGCGGTCAAGGTTCTTCTCGATGATGTTGGTGCCGGTCTGGGTGGAGTACAAAGAGCTGGCAATCATGTCCGAAATGCCGGTACCTTTGCCGGAATGCAGAAGAACGAACACTATCAGACCGATGCCGGAAAGCGCCCAGACGATCAGGGTGATGATAAGCAGAGGACTCACGCCGCTATTCTCCTTCAGTAAGAAACCATTAAAATGCAATCACGTATGCAAGCTATGAATTATACTTGGCTATCGATTGCGTTTGCAAGCTTTTCATGCAAAAACTCAAGTGCCATTCGGTAACCATCAATGCCTTCCCCCGTAATGGTTTTGAGCGCGTCCGCACGGATGTATGAAATCTGACGGAAATCTTCCCGTGATGCAACATCAGAGATATGTACCTCAATATATGGGATTCCAACGGATTTGAGGGCGTCAAGCAGTGCCACGCTGGTGTGAGTGTAGCCAGCAGGATTGATTACAATGCCATCGACGCTCCCATATGCATCTTGAATGGCGTCGATAAGCGCCCCTTCGTGATTGCTTTGAAAATGCTCCACAGAGACTCCGAGCTTCGCCGCGGTTTCATCGATAAGCGACAGCAAGGCATCATAATCTTGCTTTCCATAGATGTCGGGTTCGCGAATTCCGAGCATGTTGATATTGGGACCATTGATTACAAGAAACTTCATGGCAATCCTTACTGCTTATTCAGACATTGAAGAGAGATGCTTTGAAGACCGCCATAACGGATCGCACCGCTTCATCCACGGTGCCCGCATTGGCCACTGACGCATCCGCCCATTGCCGATAAAGGCCTTTGCGGGCCTCATAGAGCGCTTGGACGCCGTGAGCCTGCGTAAGCGGCCTTCCATTTGTTTGAAGCTGATCGATTGGCCGTACGAGTTGAACGATGAAAGAGTTCTGTCGCAATAGCTCGAGATTTTCCTGACGGGTCACCACTCCCCCACCGCACGAAATCACAATTCCCGTTCTCTTGGATTCCTGGAAAACCGCTTGAGTTTCAAGGCGCCTGAAACCATCCTCTCCTTCGTCGAGAAATATCTGGGGAATGCTGCGTCCGGCAAGCTGAGAAACTGTAAGGTCCAAATCCACATATGGCCGGTGTAGGATTTTCGCTACTTCCCTACCTACGGTGGACTTACCGCTGCCAGGCATGCCGATGAGGACGATGTTAGTCATGTCCGCCGTAAGATCCGAATGGATCTGCTTAAGGCGGGAATCGTCGATTACTGTTTCCTGGAAGAGCTCGCTTGCCCTTTTCGCCTGCGCTACAAGCATCTTGAGGCCGTTGACGCAAGGAATTCGCAAGGATTCGGCTTGAGCCATGATGCGTGTGCGCAAAGGGTTGTAAACGATGTCAATAACGCCTTTGAGGGCGAATCCTTCAACGCACGACAATTCAGCAAGATCTATCACCGAATCAGGACAATGGGGGTACATCCCCACCGGTGTTGTGTTGATGAAGTAATCTGCATCGGAAAATGCGTCCGGGCAGTCATACGTTATGGGTCCCTTGCGGGATACGGTGACAATTTCACGTGCTTGGAGCGCGGTTGAAACCGCTCGGACTGTTTTTGCGGCTCCACCGTCTCCCAGTACGGCAACTTTCGCATTGCGAAAATCAAAACCGCTGTCTTCCACGAGATACTTGAAACCGTAATAATCGGTATTGTCCCCGATGATCTGTCC
The DNA here is from genome assembly GCA_937892845.1 of uncultured Eggerthellaceae bacterium. GTDB lineage: Bacteria > Actinomycetota > Coriobacteriia > Coriobacteriales > Eggerthellaceae > Slackia. The sequence continues at coordinate 5,282 of CALBGP010000001.1, forward strand.
TTGGCTATTCTTCGTGAGGGTGTTGACACACCCAATGGAAGAAGCGGCAGGTGAAAGCGAATCGCACAGAGGCATCACGGTTTCTTTGTAAGGGATGGTTACATTGAGACCCTTCCATGATCCATGGAGAACGAACTCTTCCAGCTGACCTGGTTCAAGTTCATGCAAGGCATAAGGAAACGACCCCAATCTACGGTGAATCTCTGGGGAGAAACTGTGCTTGAGGCTTCTTCCCAACAGACCGTAAGGTGCATCTTGGCTTGTCTGAGCGTACGCAGCGGGCTTCATCATGCAACCACCTCGGCATAGCTTCCAAGGTAGACGAAGCGTTCGCACATCGTCTCAAGCTGCATGGCCAATGCTCTGACAGCCTCATCAGCCATCGTCCCCTCGATGTCCACATAGAACATGAACTCGAATTCGCTTCCTGGAATCGGGCGACTTTCAAGTTTGAGCATATTGATTCCCAAAGCGGCGATGCGTGCAAGGGCCCTGTACAGAGATCCGGGCTGATGGGGCAGCACCAAGAGAAAAGAACTCCTATCCGCATCAGGGGTTATTCGCGGATTTCTCGCAATGCAGACGAATCGGGTGAAGTTCTGTTCGAGGTCTTGCACATCGCGGGCTAACGTCTCAAGGGAATAAAGCTCGGCGCAAGCAGCAGATGAGATAGCGGCAACATCTGTCCTGGCGCTTAAGGCTACTTCTTTGGCAGCCATTGCGGTGTTGCCCAGAATGGTTGCATGTATATCATCACCCAGACCCTCAATGAAATGCTGGCTTTGCCGAAGGGCCTGCTCATGCGAGTAGATCTCTTTGATTTCGGAAATCTTCGTTCCCGGTTTTGCCAGGAGGTCATGATGAATGCCAAGACGAATAGAACCTGTGATGTACAGATTCCCTTTGTCGAGAAGATCGTACACGCGATCAACTGATCCCGCGGTGCTGTTCTCAAGAGGAAGGATGCCTGAGTGGACGGACCCGTTGATTACGCGTTCGCAAACCTCTTCCCATGTGTCAGTAAACTCAAGAGTTGCATGAGGAAGTAAGGCGCGAGCGGCCTGCTGCGAATAGGCGCCCTCTACACCCTGGCAAGCGGTCGTATGGAACTCGCTGAGCGGGCCGAATTGCGGCACAGGATAGTCTGACCCCGTATTGAGCAATTTATGCTGATGGGACCTGGAAAGCTCCATCAGCATCAGCCATAAGGGTGCAACAGCGTCAGCGAATTGCGGGTCGGCCGATTCCGTCATATCGTCAATTCTCTGCTGTTCACGTACGGGGTCGAAGATGTCCTTTCCCATGATGCGCTTGCAGTCGGCAACTTCGGATGCGGTCCGCATGCGTTCTTGGAACAGCTCAAGCAGAGCATCGTCTATTTCATCGATGCGCAATCTGCACGAAGCAAGTCGGTTTTGGGGTGATTCCTGTGTTTTCATCGTTGGTCCAGCCTTGAATCAAGAAGCAGGTCGTAGAGAGCCAGAGCGCAAGCGGCTTCTACGACGGGAACAGCACGCGGCACAATGCATGGATCGTGGCGACCGTGTGTGGCGCATGACGCCAATCGGCCATCCACGGTTACGCTTTGCTGAGACTGCGAAATGGAAGGAGTTGGTTTGATCGCAACACGGAATACCAAAGGCGCTCCCGTGCTGATTCCTCCAAGAATGCCGCCTGCGTTGTTGGAGACAGGTGAAATCCTATCGTTGACAAGTGCGAATGGATCATTGTTTTCAGATCCGAGCATTTCGGCCACATTGAACCCTGCACCGAATTCAATCCCCTTCACGGCAGGAATGCCGAAAATGATTCGCGCAAGTGTGTTTTCCAAACCGTCGAACATGGGGGACCCTATTCCGACGGGGATGCCAACGGCACCGCACTCGATGATTCCGCCGACACTATCTTGCTGGGACCTTGCCCATGCAATATGCCGAGCCATCTCCTCTCCCGCCTGATCTGAGATTACGGGAAAGCGTTTGGCTCCTGCGGCCATAAGCTGCTGCCGATCGAGGTTGACGGCATCGAATGCGACGTCTTCGATGGCGCCGATCCGACGAATATGCGCTCCAACGAAGATGCCCTGGAGCGCAAGGGCTTGCAGACAGATTGCACCAGCGAAGACAAGGGGTGCGGTGAGCCTGCCTGAAAAGTGCCCGCCTCCTGACACATCCTGGAAGCCATGGTATTTCATATGTGCCGTGAAGTCCGCATGCCCGGGCCTGAACACCTCTTTAATGGATTCATAGGCGGAGGAATCATGGTTTGAGTTGCGGATGATGGCGCAAATGGGGGCACCGCAGGTGGTATTGCCAACAAGGCCGCTCAATACTTCCGGAATATCGGGTTCTCTGCGCGGAGTAGACCATGCATCGCGCCCAGGCGCTCGGCGCTGCATAAATGCCGCGACCGCTTCCATATCTATGGTAAGACCTGCGGGGACGCCTTCTAAAACCATCCCGATTGCCGTGGAATGGCTTTGCCCGAAAATGGTGAGCTTTATGTTCTTTCCTATCGAGGACGACATGTATTGGATTCTCCTTCAAGTGCAAGCCTGATAAAAGCCGCGAATTCCTCAAGTTCCATGGGTTTGATTTCGGCTTGGCCTGCAGAGGCTGCGATGACAACATTCATGACGGAGCCATGACGTTTTTTGTCGGTCAATGCCGCCTGGTACAGATCATCCGCAGACAAAGCTCCTAGATCAAGCTCAGGAAGACGAGTTGGCAGATGGGCCGCTTTGATGGCGGCAAGGAGCGCATGGCCGGCGTCTTCATCCATAAGGCCGAGCTTAAGACTTGATTGCGCACAGAGCGCCATCCCGCACGCAACGGCATAGCCATGGGATACCGAATAGCCAGAAAGACGTTCGATAGCGTGGCCGAGCGTGTGGCCGAAATTCAAAGTCTGACGAATACCTGACTCGAACTCATCTTGTGTAACGATATCACGCTTGATGGAAACACATCTTTCTATGACCTGAGGAAGGCGTGGGTCTTCTGGTGTTAACGACGTGGACAAATCATCCAAAAGGCGCGCATCGGCAATGGCGCCGTATTTAATGACTTCGGCACACCCATCAGTGAAATAATGCGGATCGAGCGTGCTGAGCGCGGATGTGTCGATGAGCACAGCATTCGGTTGGAAGAAACAGCCGGCTAGGTTCTTCCCGGATGGAAGATCAACGGCAGTTTTGCCGCCAACGGAAGAATCTACGCAAGCGAGCAGCGACGTGGGAACCTGAATGCATGAACATCCGCGCATATACGTGGCTGCCGTGAAACCGGCAATGTCGCCGACGACCCCACCGCCCAAAGCAATGATCACATCATTGCGTGAAAGACCGGCTTGACAGCATGCTTCCAGGCATTGCGCATATGTAGAGATTGTTTTGGACGCTTCCCCTGCAGCAATGACATGGAGGAAGGATTCGATTTTAGACGAGGAAAGCGAATCGGCCACCCTTTCCGCATACAGGGGAGCCACATTCGTGTCGGAAATAATCAGCGTCCTTGATGCATCTGTGGTGGATTCGACCAGCTTCCCTACCTCATCGAACGACAGTTCATCGATGAGCACATCGTAGGAAGTGGAGGCTTTGACTTCGATTCGCGCCATCAGCGGACCTGCGATTCGGAAAAACGTCCGTCGGCGGTCAATTTGGCCTGGGATCCCTGAGCAAGAAGAGAGCGTAGCGTTTGCCCGTCCCCAGACACCAAAGCATCATGATACGAGTTAAGCGTATCGATCATGCGCTTGATTTCGTCGGCGAGAAAATCAGAATTAGCCAAGAACAGCTCGGTCCACATGTCCGGATTCAATTCCGCCACCCTGGTGAGGTCTCTGTAACTGCCAGCGGAAAAGCCTTTATGATCCATTGCGGTGGGGCTCATGGCGAATGAAGAAGATACGATATGGGCAAGCTGCGAGGTGTAGGCGATGATTCTGTCATGGTTTTCCGCAGTGGTGACAGAATATGAAGCGAAGCCTACGGGCTCTAGCTCAAAGCAGATCCGAGATTCGAGAGTGTCTTCGGCATCTGGAGGAAGAACCAAAACCATAGGCTGACCTGCGAACAGGTCACCGCGAGCATGTCGGTAACCGCTATGGTGGGTTCCAGCCATGGGATGACCGCCTACAAATGCGAATCCATATTCCTTTGCAATTTCGAAACAGGGTTCGCAGATGGCCCGCTTAATGCCTCCGCAATCCAGCACCATGGCGCCGGATGAAATGCACGCTGCATTGTTCGTGATCCAGTCTATAGTGGCTGAGGGATATAAAGCCACGATGACAAGCGAGCACTGCGCAAGGCTGTCACGCGTAACCGGTCCGCAGACAGTGCCTTCGGCCATTGATGCTTGGAGGGTTCGCTCATCGATATCGAATCCGTAAACCTTGATTCCTGCGTCAGCGTATGCTTTCGCGAACGACCCGCCTATAAGTCCAAGCCCGATGATAGCAACTGACCGCTCGTTGCGGTGTTCATCATGTGCATTCATGGATCCTACCATTCTGCCGTAACGGCCGAGCGGATGATGCCAACACGTTTCATCATGTCTTCGAACTGCACCGGCAGAAGCGCCTGGGCGCCGTCAGATGCTGCGTGCGCGGGGTCATGATGCACTTCCACTTCAAGACCGTCGGCAAGTGCAGCGGTCGCGGCGCAGGCGACGGGGGTCACAAAGCGCGTATATCCCGTGGCATGGCTCGGGTCGGCTATGATGGGCAGATGCGTAAGCTCCCTCAAGACCGGGATGGCACTGACGTCGAACGTGTTTCGCGTCCGTTTTTCAAACGTGCGGATCCCCCGCTCGCAGAGCATGACATTCTGATTGCCTTCGGACATGATGTATTCGGCGCTCATCAGCAGCTCATCGAGAGTAGCGGACATCCCCCTCTTGAGAAGCACCGGTTTGTTGCTGCGTCCAAGTTCTTTGAGCAAAGTGAAGTTCTGCATATTGCGGGCGCCCACCTGGAGGATATCCATATCTGCGAATAGATCCAGATCGGATGCGTCCATGATTTCCGTCACAATGGGCAGTCCGAATTCCTTTTTCACGTTGGCCAAGATTTCCAGACCTGCTTTTCCCATTCCTTGGAAAGCATAAGGTGACGTCCTGGGCTTGAAAGCCCCACCGCGAAACACCGTAGCCCCTGCCTTTTTCACGGCACCTGCGATGGTCATGCACTGTTCTTCGCTTTCCACCGAGCAAGGGCCCGCCATGACGACAAAGTTGCCTTTTCCACCGATCTTGACACCATCGACATCAATGACCGTGTCATCGGGATGGAACGTGCGATTGGCCTTTTTGAACGGCTCGGAAACTCGCTTGACGGATTCGACGGAATCCATAGATTCAAGAAGATGCGGATCGATGCCTGTGGTATCGCCGATCAAACCCACGATGGTTTGCTTTTCGCCGACGATGACATGCGGCTGCACGCCGCGATCTTCGAGCTTTTCAAGTAGGTGGTCGAGGCTCTCTTTTGCCGTGCCTTGCTTGATGATGACTATCATGGATGAAGCCTCCTTGATGACGTTCGATGGGACCTGATGCAATGGCCCCGTATAGACGAAAAGATGCCGCGACACAGTGCGCGGCATCAATCCTGTGCGTTGTCGGCACATAATAGCACTTTAGTGTGCGAAAGTGCTAGAAGATTGCCATCAGGATATCAAGATAGCAGATTGCTTCCCGTGAACTGCTCTGGAACGGGAAGACCAATGGCGGAAAGCAACGTGGGAGCTATATCGCAAAGCGCGCCGCGATCGGCTTTCAGGCTCAGGTTCTGCCCAGATGAATCAACGAGAATGAGCGGAACAGGGGCGGTTGTATGCGCGGTGTGCGGAGAACCGTCTTCCGCGAGCATCTTATCAGCATTGCCATGGTCTGCGGTAATAAGGGCGATGCCGTTCTTGCGGCGAAGGGCATCGATAACCTGGCCCACACCGGCATCGACGGCCTCGACCGCTTCGATGGCCGCCGGAGTAGATCCCGTATGCCCCACCATATCGCAATTTGCGAAGTTCACGATGTACACATCGGCGGTATCGGCGTCAATGGCGGCTGCAAGAGAGGAGGCCACTTCAGGTTCGCTCATGCACGGCTGCAGATCGTAAGTGGCAACTTTGGGGCTGGCAATGAGCACACGTTCCTCCCCCGCTTTGGGAGCTTCGACTCCCCCGTTGAAAAAGAAGGTGACGTGCGCGTACTTCTCGGTCTCTGCAATGCGATACTGACGAAGGCCCGCCGAAGACAGCACGTCGGCCAGGACGTTTTCGGGGAATTGCTTGGGGAAGGCAACCGGGGCGGGTATCAGGGGATCGTATTCGGTCAGGCAGACGAATGAGACGTTTACACTGCGTTGCCTGGGGAAACCGTCGAAATCCTCATCAAGGATAGTGTGACTGATCTCTCGGGCTCGATCGGGACGGAAATTGAAGAAGATGACGGCATCGCCATCCCGCATTCCACGAGAATCGATTGCAACAGGCTCAATGAATTCATCGGTGATGCCTTCCGCATACGAATCTGCCATAACCTGAGCAGGCGTTCGATCAGTGCAGGGGGCGCCGCAGACCAACGCCGAATAGGCGCGTTCGACGCGGTCCCAGCGCTTATCTCGGTCCATTGCGAAATATCGCCCGGAAATGCTTGCGATGTGAACCCTGTTCGACGCGTTTCTCGTGTCGATGAACGCTTGGAGCTTGTTAATATAGCCTGCTCCGCTTGAAGGCGGAACATCCCTGCCGTCCATGAAGCAATGGACGCGAATATCATCGATGCCGAATTCCAGGGCGCGATCGATCAGGGCGAACAGATGCTCGTCAGAAGAATGCACACCACCATCGGAAAGCAAGCCCATCAGATGGAGGGCGCCGCCATGGGATACGACGGATTCGAAGGCATCGTTGAGAACGGCATTGCCGGAAAGGGACCCTTCTCGACAGGCTTTGTTGATGCGCGTCAATTCTTGATAGACAACGCGGCCTGCGCCGATGTTGAGATGACCGACCTCGGAGTTGCCCATCTGCCCATCGGGCAAGCCCACGGATTCCCCTGAAGCATCAAGCAGAATATGCGGGCATGTTTCGAACAATGCGTCGAGATTTGGCGTATGGGCGGCTGAGATTGCGTTTGCAGGGCCAGCCTGGTCTATGCCGAATCCGTCCATGATAACCAACAGAGCAGGAAGATGGTATGTGGACATGTTCACTCTTTCTGAATACGCCGAACGGACCCGTAGGTGCGGGTCCGTTTCGTAGTGACTAATGAGCAGAAATCGAGGCAGCAGCCGCCTTGACCAGTTCTGCAAAATCCGATGCGTCCAATGCCGCACCGCCTATCAAGCCTCCATCGATATCAGGACAGGCCATGAGCGCTTCGACATTGGCGGGCTTCATAGATCCGCCGTACAGAATCCTCGTTGAGCCTGCAACCTGATCCCCGAACATCTCCGAAAGGGTTGCACGGATTGCGGAGCAGACTTCTTGGGCTTGTTCCGGAAGAGCGGTTCTGCCGGTTCCGATGGCCCATACGGGCTCGTAGGCTACGACGCAGTCCGCCATTTCCTGGGGATCAAGACCTGCGAACGCGGCTTTGACCTGCGCACATACGAACTCCAATGTGCGGCCCGATTCCCTGACATGCAGACTTTCACCCACGCATACGATAGCGCCGACCTTGGATGCGACCAATGCCTTCACCTTGCGGTTGACGTCTTCATCGGTTTCGGCGAACATCTCACGGCGTTCGGAGTGGCCGACAATGCTCCATGTGCACCCGACGTCTTTGATCATGGGAATGCTGATTTCACCCGTGAAGGCACCCGACGCTTCCCAGTGCACATTCTGAGCACCGACCTCGATAAGCGACTTGTCGTAGTCGAGCACGGTGTACACGGACCGCAAATCAATGGCGGGAGGGCACAGGATCACATCGACCTGCTCCCATGCGGGAGCAAAACGATTCTGTATGGCTTGAGCCAAAACGACGCTTTCAGCGGGCGTCATATTCATCTTCCAATTGCCGGCCATCATAGGGGTACGGCCTGCGGTTGCCTTCCTCTCGGAGCGGCTAAGCCAACGCGGCGACACCGGGGAGCTCCTTACCTTCAACCAATTCCATGGAGGCACCGCCGCCAGTGGAAATGAACGTCATCTCGGATGCAAGGCCGAACTTGTTAACGGCGGCAACGGAATCGCCTCCACCGATGATGGTGGCTGCGTCTGCATTGGCAGCTACGGCTTCAGCTACCGCCTTGGTGCCATGTTCGAAGGATTTCATTTCGAAAACGCCCATGGGGCCGTTCCAGAAGACGGTTTGACCTTCGGCGATGGCGGCGGCGTACACAGCTTCGGTTTCAGGCCCGATATCCAGACCCATCATGGAGTCAGGGATGCTGTCGACGTTGCAGGTCAAGCAGTTCGCATCATCAGCGAATGCGTCCGCGCACACGACATCGACGGGAAGCAGCAGCTTGACGCCTTTCGCCTGGGCCTTCTCCATCATTTCGCCGGCCCGTGCAATCCAGTCTTCTTCTTTAAGCGATGTGCCTACGGATTTACCCTGAGCCAGAAGGAAGGTGAAGCACATTCCGCCACCGATGATGATGGTATCCGCCTTGTCGATGAGGGCATCGATCACGCCTACCTTATCGGAGACCTTCGAGCCACCCAAGATGGCGACGAAGGGGCGCTTGGGGGCATCGAGCATCCCCGCAAGCGTATCCACCTCTCCAGCCAGCAGGAACCCCGCGTAGGCGGGAAGAAGGTGCGCAACGCCGGTGGTTGAAGCATGGGCGCGATGTGCGGTACCGAATGCATCGTTTACATAGATGTCCGCCAGGGCAGCAAGCTCGCTGCAGAACTCGGGGTCGTTTTTCTTCTCTCGCTTGTCGAAGCGGAGGTTTTCCAAAACGACGATGCTGCCCGAATCCATGGCTTCGATTTTCGACAGAGCATCCGGACCCACAGTGTCGGACGCAAAGGCCACAGGAGCATCCACAAGAGAAGCAAGATGGGCTGCGGCGGGGGCGAGAGAGAACTTCTCTTCGAAACCAGCGCCTTCGGGACGCCCCAAATGGCTCATGAGAATAACTTTCGCCTTCTGCTCAAGCAGATAGTTGATGGTCGGCAAAGCAGCGCGAATTCGGGTATCGTCGGTTACGACTCCGTCTTTGCAGGGAACATTGAAATCGACGCGGACGAGCACCTTCTTATCCGCAACATCGACTCCCTCGATGGTCTTGATAGCCATGTTCGACTCCTTACAAATATCCATAGGAATACAGGTGCGCCGCCCGATCGGCGGCGTGGCAATAAGGCCAGGAAACAGATTGCGCCGCTCGCATGAACGGCGCAATCGGAATGCCCGTATGCTTACAGCATGATCTTGGCAAGGTCCTTCACGCGGTTGGAGTAACCCCACTCATTGTCATACCAGGCAACGCACTTGACCATGTCGCTCTTGCCGCCCATGACCATGGTCAAACCGGCGTCGAAGACAGAGGAGCATGAATTGCCCACGACGTCGATGGAGACAATGGGGTCTTCGGTGTACTCGAGGATGCCCTTGAGCGGTCCTTCAGCGGCAGCCTTCATGGCGTCGTTGATTTCCTCCTTGGTGACCTCACGGGAGAGCTGCACGGTCAGGTCGACCATGGATCCGTCAGGAGTGGGAACGCGCGTGGCGAAACCGTCAAGCTTGCCCTTAAGCTCGGGGATGACCAGGGAAACAGCCTTTGCTGCGCCGGTGGTGGTGGGAATCATGGACAGTGCGGCAGCACGTGCGCGGCGCATATCCTTATGGGGCAGATCCAGGATGCGCTGGTCATTGGTGTATGCATGAATGGTGTTCATGTAGCCGCGTTCGATGCCGAAGTTGTCAAGAAGCACCTTGGCGAAAGGAGCGAGGCAGTTGGTGGTGCAGGAAGCGTTGGACACGATATGATGCTTGTCCTTGTCGTAATCGCCGTCGTTGACGCCCATGACGATGGTGATGTCCTCGCCCTTAGCGGGGCAGCTGATGATGACCTTCTTTGCGCCGGCCTGAATGTGCTTGGATGCAAGCTCGCCGGTCTTGAAAATGCCCGTGGACTCGACCACGACATCGACGCCGAGCTCTCCCCAGGGAAGATTGGAGGGTTCGCGCTCGCAGAGAACCTTCGTCTTATGGCCGTCGGCGATGAAGCCGTCCTCGGTAACTTCGACGGTATCGAAGGCGCGACCATGGACGGAGTCGTACTTCAGAAGATGAGCCATGGTGGGGATGTCGCCGAGGTCGTTGACGGCGACCACCTCGAGCTCCGGATCATTGATCATGGCGCGGTACACGAGACGCCCGATGCGGCCGAAGCCGTTGATGCCAACCTTGATGGTCATGTTCTAACCCCTTTCTTGGTGTTTCCATACGCAAGAGGATTATACGCCAGCAGCCGGCTTGTCGCATCCTAGGGACGAACCGGCTGCATAACCTTCCGACAATTGGCGCTATTTATCCATCATGTCTTGGATTTTCTTCAAATCCGCCATGGACATGCCGCCCATGCCGGGGATTCCCAAACGTGCACGCCGGCCTTTTTTGCCCTTCTTGCCTTTGCCGCCGCCCTCAACGACAGGCATCATCTTGCGCATCATCTTCTTTGTTTCGTTGAATTGTTTCATGAGCATGTTGACATCCTGAACGCTCACGCCTGCGCCGCGGGCAATACGGGCCCTTCGGCTTCCGTTGAGCAGTTCAGGCTTCTGCCGCTCTTGCTCAGTCATGGAAAAGATGATGGCTTCCATGCGATCAAGGGCGGATTCGTCGACTTGGCCCGACGCCATGGCTTTGTCGCCGCCCGGCAGAGCGGAGAGCAACTTGCCAACACCGCCCATTTTCTTGACCTGCTTCTTCATTTCAAGAAAGTCGTTGAGATTGAGCTGGGCTTTGGCCATGCGCTCCGCTGTCTGGGCTTCGACCTCTTCTGCTTTGAGCTTTGCAGCCTGCTCCACGAAGCTGACGACATCCCCCATGCCCAGTATGCGTTTCGCCATTCGGTCGGGATGGAATTCCTCCAGGCTATCCGGTTTCTCACCTGCGGAGATGAACATGATGGGCTTGCCGGTGACCTGCTTGAGGGACAGTGCGCCGCCGCCTCGGGCGTCACCGTCCATCTTGGACATGATGACACCATCGAAGTCCACTTTTTCAGCGAACGCGGAAGCCACGTTGACGGCATCCTGGCCCGTCATGGCGTCAACGACCATGAGGATGGCATCGGGGGTGACGGCCGATTTGATGGCCTGCGCCTCCTGCATCATCTCCTCATCCACATGGAGACGACCTGCGGTGTCGACGATGACCACGTCGCGGAGGTTGTCGATGGCGAAGCGAACGCCTTCAGAAGCTATGGCCACGGGATCTTTTCCGTCACCGCGATAGACTTTGACACCGATCTCGCCGCCGAGGGTTTCCAACTGATCGGCAGCCGCAGGACGATACACGTCGCAGGCGACGAGCACGGGGCTGTGACCCTTCTGCTTGAGCAGGTAGGCAAGCTTCGAAGCTGCAGTGGTTTTGCCTGAACCCTGGAGACCTACCAGCATGATCACATTGGGCATGCGGTTGGAAAGCACCAGCTTCGCATCGGATTCGCCGAGCAACCTCGTGAGTTCGTCAAGAACAACCTTGATGACGTTTTGGGCCGGCGTCAAGGAATCAAGGACATCAGCGGTCAAGCAACGCAGTTTGGCGTTTGCGACAAAGGTTTTCACCACTTTGAAATTGACATCGGCTTCGAGCAGCGCCATCCGGATATCGCGCATGGCCGCATCGATATCAGCCTCGGTCAGACGGCCTTTGCCACGCAGGTTGGAGAAAACGCCCTGCAGTCGATCGGAGAGATTGTCGAACATGAACTATTCGCCTTCCTCGATGAGGGCGCGAGAGAACTCAAGCGCATCGAAATCGCGGAGATCTTCGATACCCTCCCCCACGCCGACTTTGACAATGGGCAATCCGAGCTCATAGGAGATGGCGACTGCAATGCCGCCCTTCGCGGTTCCATCGAGCTTGGTGATGATGACGCCGTCAAGATTCAGCGCATCGTCGAACTTTCTAGCCTGGGCAAGACCGTTTTGGCCTGTGGTTGCATCGATTACGAGAACGGTGGCCACAGGCATGTTCGCTCGCTTGCGCACGACATCGCATACCTTTTTGAGCTCTCGCATGAGGTCGTTGGAAGTATGGAGGCGACCCGCTGTGTCGATGAGGACAAAATCCGCATTGTCACGATCGGCGGCGTCGAGGGTCTCGTAGCAAACGCTGGCGGCATCGCTGCCCCTGTCGCGTTCGATGATTTTCACGTCACTGCGATGGGCCCATTCCTCAAGTTGCTCGATAGCGGCAGCGCGAAACGTATCGGCGGCACCCAAGAGTACGGTGCGGCCCTTCATCTTGGCTTCGGCTGCGAGCTTTCCGGTAGTGGTGGTCTTGCCTGTGCCATTGATGCCTACGAACACCACGCAGAGCGGGTTGGCATCCAGAAGCGGCGCTTCCAAAGTGGTGAATCTGGCAGCAATCTTTTCGGCGAGCAAATCCAAAACGGCCTGAGCATCGGGAAGCGCCTTGCGCATGGCTTCAGCACGAAGCTCCTCGACGATATCCATGGCGGCCTCAGCGCCCATATCGCTTTCAATGAGGGTCTCTTCAAGGGAATCCCAGAAGTCGTCATCGACATCGGGCCCCTTGGCGAGCAGCACGTTCATGGATTCACGCAGCTTGGTTCGGCTTCTGCTGAGGCCTTCCTTCATCTTCTCGAAAAATGCCATGTGCTCTCCTAAAGGGTAAATCGATCGGCGCAGCTGATTGCGCTGCGCCCTGACATTGTAGCGGTTCGGCTACTTAGCGGCTGTCGCCTGATCGAGTTTTTGGGAAATCACCTTGGTTACACCATCCGATTGCATCGATACGCCGTACAAGACGTCAGCCATCTCCATCGTGCGTCGCTGGTGCGTGATCATGATCAGCTGCGTTTGGGTGCGCAGGGTCTGAAGGTATGCCGTCAAGCGTCTCAGGTTCGAATCATCGAGGGCCGCCTCGACCTCATCGAGGATGTAAAACGGCGTCGAACGGATGCGGTACACAGCGAAGAGCAAGGCCAGGGCGGTTAGCGACTTCTCCCCGCCACTCATGAGCATCATCTTGGTAATGCGCTTGCCCCTGGGCTGCGCGTTCACTTCGACACCAAGATGATCAGGGTCCTCGGGATTGACGAGCTCAAGGGATGCCTCACCACCCGGGAACAAAGTCGCGAAGATCTCCTTGAAGTTGGAGTTAACGGCTTCAAACGTAGCATCGAACTGGTATTTCATACGCTCATCGATAGCGTTGACAATGCGCTTGAGCGCCCTCCTTGCAGCTTCGACATCCTCGATCTGGGAAACCATGAAGTCGTAACGTTCCTTCATGGTTTCATACTCTTGCGAAGCATTCGAATCGATGGAACCCATGTTGGCAATGCGCTTGCGAAGCTTATCAGCTTCAACCTTGAGGTCGGCGACATCATCGGGGATCTCAACCTGCAGTGCCGCCTCCAGAGGTGTGTCGCAATCGTCCACAATCGCCTTCACAGCATTTTCGACCTGAACCTCCAACCGGCTTTTGGCAACACGGATATCGTTCAAGCGCGCAATTGCCGCTTCATGATCTTCTTGCGACTTGCGCGATGTCGCACGCGCTTCATTGATCGAAGCATTGAGCTCTGCGGAATTGCTCTGTTCCAAGGCAGCACGGCCAGCCAGGTCATCAACCCAGCTTTGGGCGCTTTCCTTGCACGAAGAGATGAGCTCGTGGAGCGGCTCAATGCGCTTTGCCGCGATGGCGAGCAAACGACTTTCCTTTTCAGCTCGGACACGGGCGCGAACGGCGCGATCGAGGTCATTGCGGCGATCTCGAAGCTGACGATCGAGCGAACGGACCCGTTCGGTGCATGTTGCAAGGGTCAGCTTGTCATCGCCGGTGGACTGCCGTGCAGCTTGCTCGGCCTCATAGACCTGAGAACGCTCAGCACTCAGCCGGGCAAGCTTAGCATCAAGCTCCTCCCGTTGGCTCTGGTAGTCTTCGATTGCGATTTCGAGAGATTCGATTTGCGGGGCGGTTTCGCCAAGAGCCGTCAAAACGGCATCAAGGTCTTTCTCTGCACTCGAAAGATTGGCTCTGCACGACCCCAGACGGGTGGCAAGTCTTTGTCGCTCAGCCTCAGCGCTGGTGTGATCGCCCTGCTTTTGAGCCCGACTTTGCGACAGCTCAAGGCTCAGCGCCCGCTTTCGTTCGCAGGAGGTCGTAAGATGGGCCACTTCGGTCTCAGTGGCCTTGACATCTTGTTCGGACAAGAGGAGTTGCGAAGCCAATTCCTCCAGGGCACGTTCGCGCGCGAGCATGCCCTGCGAGCTATCCGCAGTATCAAGCGAAATGGAAATCTTGGAATCCGGCCAGATGCAAAGACCCTGAGGCGTCACGATGCGAATATGCGAACCGTGAAAAGCATCGGCAAGTTTGAACGCATCGTTCGAATCTTGGGCCAGCACAACATCCCCGAGAAGGCACGAGAGCACATTGCGGGCGTGATCAGGAAACGTCAATCGATCGATGAGCAACCTGTCCGCACACGCTTGCGGCACCTGAGAGCGGGATTCGGAGATGCCGGCGTCAAAGAGAACCGATGCGCAACCCTGCGATGCCGCCTGCTGGAGGCTCAATGCAATATCTTCAGCCTTTCGCCTGTCATGAACGAACATGCTGGCAATGTCATCGCCCAAGAGAGATTCGACCAAATCCTCAAGGTTTTCGGGAGCCTTGACAAGAGTGGACAATGCAACGATATCGGCATCGTAGTCGGCACCATTGCGGGCAATCCATGCCGCCGCGTCGTTGGTTGCGCGCAATTTGCGATTAATCTGCTCCAAAGCAGAAATCTGTCCCGAAATGGACTGCTTATTCGATTTCGCCGAAGCAAGCCTATCTTGGGCTTCGCGCAACTCCCGTTGTGCGGCGTCCGCTTCGGCCGTAGCGTTTTGCGCAGCACGGGAAAGCTCTTCGAGCGCTTGCGCCTGCTCATCAAGCCCTCGGCACTTCTCGTCGAATTCCGACTGAAGCGTCTCCATTTCGCAGGTCAATTCCGCAATACGGACTTCAAGCATGCGCTGCTTGGCAGCATGACCCGACTCCCTGTCCTTAAGTCGGGAAATCTCATGCTGGGAATCAGTCAGCTGCCGCTCGCACGTACGCAAGCTTCCCTGCGTTTGGGACAGCTTGTTGTCAAGCTCTGTGCGCTGTTCGATCAAGGCTTTGAGGCTGCGGTCGGCTTCCCCCGTACGTTCTTCCAGCTGATTCCGCAATGCCTTTTGGGCGCTGAGCTCCTCTTCTAGACCGTAGACGTCTTCCTCAAGATGAGAGATTCTGCGAGCACTGCCCATAATGGTGTCTTCGGCTTGAGACAATCTTGAGCGAATGCTTCGAGCTTTTTCCGAAAGGAGCAGATCGGTGGATTCGAAGCGTTCGACAACCATATGGAAACGGCCGCGCTGAGCGGTGAGATCGCCGACATAGAGCCCCTTTTCCTGCAAGAGCAACTGGAGCTTTTCAAGTTTCTGGGCGGCTTCATCCATGTTGAGTTTGGCCACATCGATCTGAGCTGCTGCTTCCCTTTCCCCCGCAAGCGTCTGCTCCCAGCTTTTCTGGAGGGTCCGCAAGTCATCAACAGCAATGATAAGGTCGAGTTCGGCAAGATGATCAGCGAGGCTGCGATACGTTTGCGCCCTCTGCGCTTTGCGGGCCAGAGGCTTGAGCTGTCGCTCAACTTCAGCGGTCACGTCTTTAACACGGGCAAGGTGCGCATCCATTGCAGCGAGCTTTCTTGCCGAGCGTTCTTTTCGTTGCTTATGCTTGAGAACACCTGCGGCTTCTTCAATAAGCGCACGGCGATCTTCCGGCTTGCTGGCAAGGATGGCGTCAAGATTGCCCTGGCTGATGATGGAGTGGGTGCCCGTACCCAGGCCCGTATCATGCAGGATATCCATGAAGTCCATCCTGCGGGCAGGCGAACCGTTGATGAGGTACTCGCTTTCACCGCTGCGATACATTCGCCGCGTAAGGGCCACTTCGTCGAATTCAACGGGAAGCGTGCCGTCGCTATTGTCGAGAACCAGATCCACCTCGGCCACGGATACGCTCTTTCGAGCGGATGAACCCGCAAAAATGACATCCTCCATGGCCTGGCCACGGAGGTTTTTGGCATTGCGTTCTCCCAGCACCCATAAAACGGCGTCGGAGATATTGGATTTACCCGAACCGTTGGGGCCGACTACGGCCGTGATTCCAGGTTCAAGGGAGATGACCGAACGGTCAGCAAAGGACTTGAAGCCTTTCAGAACCAATGATTTGAGGTACATGTACTATTCCTGATCGGTATCCTGGATGTCAGGCGCAGATTCGCCGCAGCACGAACCGCAGGTAGTGCTGGGTTCGGCACCTTTCATCTTGGCTTTTTTGTCTTTTTTGTCGCGCTTTTCCTTAGCGGGCTTTTTCTTCTCGTTTTTCGAGAAGCCGAACATATCCAACGCGGTCTTGGCGGCCTGGCTCTCCGCTTCCTTTTTTGTGCGACCGGTACCCGAAGCCAGCGCCTTCAAACCGGCATACACCTGCGAGACGAACGTGCGGTCATGCGGGGGGCCCTGAGTCTCGACGAGCTTGTAAGTGGGCGTGATGCCCTCCTCTTGGAGCTTTTCCTGCAACGCGCTCTTGGGATTTTCCGGCTCTCGTGCCATCTCGAGTGACATACGCGGCATGAGAGTTCGGCACACGAAGCAACGAGCGGCTTCAAGACCGGCATCAAGATAGAGAGCCGCAACAACGGCTTCGTAGACATTTTCCAAAGCGGAATGCAAGCCCCTTTTACCGGTACCGCGCTCCGATGAACCGAATACGATGATGTCGGCGAAACCGAGCTTGTCAGCCAGATCCGCCAAACTCGAACCGGATACAAGGGCAACTTTGATTCTGGTGAGCCCACCCTCATCGATATCGGGATAACGGTGGAACGCCTCAGAAGCGACGATGGCTCCGAGAATGCTGTCGCCCAAAAACTCAAGGCGCTCATAGGAGTACTGTACGGGACGGCCTTCGTTGGCCGAAGGATGCGTTATAGCGGCTAACAGGTAGTCACGCGTCGAAAACGAGTGACCGATTATCTCTTCAGCACGTTGCAGCTTTTCAAGCTGTTCAGCGTTGTAGTGCACGATCAGACCACCGCCTCGGCTATAAGATCGACCACATGCTGACGCGCAATGCGCGCAGTCGTATGAATTCCGTTTTTGACCGCCAGCGCGGAGCTTGATCCATGGCCGACGATGCAAGCGCCTTTGATGCCCAGAAGAGGAGCTCCTCCGTACGTATCAGGGCTGACCGAATCTTTCAGCTCCTTAAGCCCGGGTTTGATGATCAGCGCAGCGATTTTAGTGATGAAGTTTTTCATCATGACATCTTTGAGTGCACCGAAAAGGCCCTTGGAAGTTCCTTCGATGGTTTTGATGACCACATTGCCGGTAAACCCATCGCAGACGAACACATCGTATCCCGCCATGATGACATCGCGCCCTTCACCATTGCCGGCGAAGTTGGGCACCTGTTCTTTGAGCAGAGCGAATGCCTCTTGCGAAAACTTATTTCCTTTGGTTTCCTCTTCACCGATGTTGAGCAGGGCCACACGCGGGTTTTCGATTCCAATGACCCGCTCAGCATAAATGGACGCCATGTGCGCGAACTGTACAAGGTATTCAGGCTTGCAATCAGCGTTCGCGCCTATGTCGGCCATAACAACAGGCTTGACGGGCGAAGGGATAACACTGCACAAAGCGGGACGAGTGACTCCTTTGAGCCTTCCGATGACCAGTGTGGCCGCGGCAAGAACCGCCCCAGTGGAACCGGCGGAGAAAAAGCCCTGCGCAGCGCCTTCTTTCACGAGGCGACACCCAACAACAAGAGACGAGTCCTTTTTGCGGCGAACCGCATCAGCGGGATGTTCGGCCATGTCGATGATCTGGGTGGTGGGATGCGCAATGCATCGCTCATGGGACTCGGCGAATGGCACGACGATTTCTTCAGGGCCGGTGAGGATAACCTCGAGGGAAACATCCTCGGCAAGAGCAGCCGCAACGCCGTCAAGCACGACTTGAGGAGCATTGTCCCCACCCATGGCATCTGCGGCTATGATGACATTTTCCGAACGTGACATATGTCTCCTTATACACGAATTGCCGACTCGCAAGCCGGCAATTTGCTCTTTGACCTGGTATGTTGTTACTCGGTCTCGAGTACTTCGCGCTTACCGTAGTATCCGCAGTTACCGCAGACGCGATGAGGAAGTTTAACCTCGCCGCACTGAGGGCAAACGGAACGGCCCGGAGTAGCGATCACATCATTGGCGCTACGACGGGAATGGGTACGAGCACGACCGGTCTTACGCTTGGGCACTGCCATGGTTCCATCTCCTATCCACCGACCTCAGCGGTCGGAACGGTGTAATGCATAAACATACGAACTGGTATGATATCAAAAGCACCATATGCCTGCAAGGAGAATACGCCAATATTGAGAAATTTTGACGCGTTCGCCCCGAAAGATAGTAGGTAGTGTCCGTCTGGCTGTGCGCTGATTGCCGACGCGACGATTGTAACCCACTGATGCACATGCCGAATGGATATGCTTATTGTTTTACGAAGCGTTACCGTGGACGCTCCCGTTCAACTCAAATGCTATCATCCCTGTTGAAAGAATGCTTTTACCATCGACGACCAGCCCGGAAAGTTCAGGTGATTCGCACAATGTCAGATGTGAAAATGGACGAAGTCGCGCCAGGCATCCATCTTATCAAAGTACCGCTGCCGGACAATCCGCTCAAAGAACTCAATTCGTACCTTATCGAAGACTCCGCTCGTCCCCTCTTGATAGACGTCGGATTCGATCGTCCGGAATGCGAGGAGGCACTTGATGCTGCTTTGCGTTCGCTAGGATATACGTTCAACGACATAGATGTCCTCTTCACGCATTCCCATCCCGACCATATAGGGTGCATACCCAGGATATGGAATGAATCCATGACGCTCTACGCCAACTTCGAAAGCTTCCGTGATGCGCACACGATCTCCAAGCTGCAAAAACGCATCTATCTTCCCCTCATGGATGCGATCTTCGGATCCCATGCCGCCGACAAGGGGCGATATGGTTCCATCCCCAATGAATACATGCCATTCTCTATCCACTTCCCCATCAAGTTCCTCGGCGAAGGCGACACATTGAAAAAGGGCGGCTATACCTTCGAGGTCATCGAGACACCGGGTCACGATGATCACCACATCTGTCTCTACGAACGCAAGCATAAGATCATGGTGGTCGGCGATCACGTCCTTGAACGCATTACGCCTAACATTTCCAGTTATCTTCTGGAAACGGACAAACTGTCAGAATTCCTCGACAGTCTGGATAAAATCCGGGGATACGACGTTGACCTCGTTCTTCCCGGTCACGCAGAACCTTTCACTGAGATGGCACGTCGCATCGACGAGCTCAAGGCGCACCATGCAGCACGTCTCGAAGAGATGGTCGACCTGGTAAGAGCAGGCCATAGCGACCTTATCGATATCACAGCCAGCGCGACATGGAAATACCCGGATTGGCACAATTGGGCTCCGGCTCAAAAATATTTTTCCATGGGAGAAACGCTTGCCCACCTTGTGCATGCGGTGCATCAGAAGCGTCTGACAATGACCATCTGCGGAAATGCTGTCACCTTCAGTCCTGTTTGACGGACCTTTGATTTCACCACCACAGCGAGTGTATCAGTCCCGATCAAGCAGTGCTTGTCGGCAATATCGAGGTCCGGATATGAGAAAAGGGTGTTGAGCTAGTCAACACCCTTTATTTTGATGCACATAGCAACCTTTGACGCTAGTCGAACTTGAGATCCTTAAGTGCCGCGAAAGGATTGGCGGGCACGAAATCATCTTCGACAGGCGAACAATCACAGGGACCCTCATTGAGGTTTTTGCCACAGGTTTGACAGATGCCCAGGCATCCATCATCGCAGAGCGGAATCAGAGGCAGCTCCACCAAAACAACAGCGAGAAGCAAGGGTTGCATATCGATGTCGTTGGACGCTGGCAGGATGTCGAATTCATCCTCGTCCATATCCTCAGGTGCCTGACCTTGTCCTTCGATAATGAAATAACCTTCGATTTCCCCATCGATATCGATTGTGAATTCATCAAGGCAACGAGCGCACGAGGTGGACACTTGACCGCTCACTGAGCCTGAAACCAAAAATGCACCTCCGACATTGGTAACGGTGGCGTTCCATTGCATTGGTGACGCAACGCTATATTCGTCAGGCCCCATTTCAATGGTTGCAGGCTGATATGTTCCGCTGAAGGATGCGCATTCCGCAGCCGCAAACAAGCTCTGCGGAAGATGGATTGAAAGCTCAGCGCTCATCGGGCGATACCCTGGTTGTTCAAACGGTCGCGACAACGACGAACGCTGGCAACGAGAGTCTCGAGGCTTTGCTCGACATGTCCGAAGACCTCATCGGCGTAATCTTCGGCACCAGCGCGGGTCTGGCGCTCAAGTTCGCGCGCATCAGCAACAATGGTATCGGCCTGCTGCTGAGCGATGCGTACGATTTCTTGATCGCTGGCAATGGTCATGGCTTGACTGCGTGCATCTTCGATGAGGCGCGTGCTTTCAGCCTGAGCGTCTTCGAGAAGGCTCTGACGCTCACGCACGATCTGGCGCGCCTGAGCGAACTCGCCGGGGAAAGTGTGTTTGATGTCGTCCATGATGGCGAACGCCTCATCAATGTTGACCTGGCGAATATTGCTGCGGCCAAAGGCCGGTTTTGATTCCTCAAGAAGGATGGAGAGCTCTTCGATAAGAGCCAAGACACCCGAATCGTCCATCGTGTCCCTTTCTGATTGGTGCGATTGAGCTACGGTTCCGACCCCCTCGCGTGCTGCGAAACGCGGGAGCGCCGCAATTTGAAACATACAGAATTTATTCTATCATGAAAAACGCTGCTTAAGGGCCTTTTCCACGCACGCAGGCACAAGTCCAGCGACATCACCATTGAATGACGATATTTCACGTACAATTGATGATGAAAGGAACATGTACTGAGGCGGCGACATGATGAACATGGTCTCAACGTCTTTGTCCATCTGGTAGTTTGCCGCCGTCATTTGGAATTCATACTCGAAGTCCGTGATTGCCCTGAGCCCCTTGACGACCGCGCTCGCCTTGATTTCGGCAGCAAAATCCACAAGCAGCGCGTTGAATGGCGCCACAGTCACGTTAGGCAGATGCGATGTGGCCTGCTCGGCAAGTGCCACCCGCTCCTCCACAGTGAACAAAGGGCCCTTCTTCGCAGAGTATGCAACGCCTACGACCACCTCATCGAACAAAGCTGCAGCGCGGGTGATGACGTCAAGATGTCCGTTGGTTATAGGGTCGAAGGTGCCGGGCACCAGTGCCTTTTTCATGGATCCACTATCCTTTCTCGCTGCTTGAGCGCAATTCGATGATATCAAGGGCGCATGCTCCTTGTCGTTTGGATTTGACAATCCGCAAATCGATACCCTGAGCCGTGCCCTTGGCAAGCGCTTCATCAAGCGATTTAGACGAATCGTGCTCATATACTACAACCGCAAACGGCGCAAGCATCCCAGCTGACGCCAAAGCGATGACGAAATCCACTACATGGGTATCCTCGATGGCATAAGGAGGATCAAGAAACACCAGATCGAATGGACGGGGTGCGAATATCTTGGCAGAAAAGACGTCCGCTTGACGAACTCGAGCACGCGTCGAGGGGATATTGAGCATTTCAAGATTCGAGCGTATTGTCTGTATGGCCTGGCGGTCCTTGTCAAAGAACTGGCATGTTTGCGCGCCCCTCGATAGAGCCTCGATCCCCAATCCCCCGCTACCTGCAAATGCATCAAGGACAGACAGGCCTGAGAACCCGCCGAGGATGGAGTCCAAGCTGCTCATGAGCGACTCCTTGACGCGGTCAGTGGTAGGTCGCGTTCCGCTGCCCTTGGGTGTTTTCAAGGCCCTCCCGCCGTATTGCCCGGCTATCACTCTCATAATCCGTCCTTTCCGTCATGCCCGTCAGGTGGAAACCATACGGCAAGTTCCTGCTGCAAAATCCTACCTTGGTCCCCCGACCAGAAGCATTCATCGGCCATGAGCTCTAAGGCATCATCATGGGCTGCTTCGATGATCGCGCCATCCCTGGCAACATTGACCAGCTTGAGCGCCGAAGCCCCGGATTGGCGGTTTCCAAGGATGTCGCCTTCGCGACGAAGCCCAAGATCGAATTCGGCAAGTTTGAATCCATCTTCCGTAGAGGCCATCGCCTCAAGCCGCTGAGCGGAGACAGGGTTCGAAGTGGCACCGATGAGATAGACCTCGCCGGGCTTCGTTCCGCGCCCTACGCGCCCTCGCAGCTGATGAAGCTGCGCGAGACCGAATCGGTCGGCGTCTTCGACAACCATCACGGTTGCATTGGGTACATCCACACCGACTTCAATAACTGTCGTGCACACCAATACGTCTATTTCCCCTTGACGAAACTCTTCCATGACCCTTTGCTTCTCAGCTGGGGAAAGCTTTCCATGCAGCAAGCCAACGCGAAAATCGAAAAACGTCTTAGCTTGCAGAAACGCCGCCTCGGCCTCAGCTGCTGCAGCATTATCGGAGAGCATGTCGTTGTCGGATTCGATGAGCTCGACATCGTCGTCCTGGTCTTTTCGTTTTACAGACCCATCGGGCCCAGTTGGCTTTTTCAGCCCCACCAAGGGGCATACAACATAGACCTGTTCACCCCGTTTGCATGCAGCCAAGGCCGCATCGTAGGCAACTCCCTTATTTCGATAATCAAGCACCGTTGTTGTCCGAGGTGGTTTTTCAAACGGGACTTCATGCAGATAGGACAGCGTATGCGAGCCGAACAACGCTAAGGCCAAAGACCGCGGAATGGGTGTAGCAGTCATGGAGAGCACATCTACACAGTGACCCTTAGAGAGGAGTTTCTCACGTTGCTTGACGCCGAAACGCTGCTGTTCGTCAATGATTGCAAGAGTGCATCTGGCGAGCTTGACGTCATCTTCGAGGAGAGCATGCGTACCGAAGACAACATCAGTATGCCCCGAGGCAAGTCTGCTAAGAACATCATCTCGTTCCTGTCCGCCGACAGAGCCTGTCAAAAGGCTCCATGTGATACCGGCTTCATCGAACAGCGGCCCGAGTGAAGTGGCATATTGCCGTGCAAGAACCTCTGTTGGCGCCATCATGATCGCCTGGGTCCCCGAATCAGCGCAAAGAGCGCACGCAAATGCGGCGACCATGGTCTTTCCCGTCCCGACATCGCCGAGCAGGAGATGGTTCATGGGCCTGTCTTCCTGCATATGGGTCCTGATTTGTGAAACGGCTTTCAACTGATCGCCAGAAAGCTTGAACGGGATTGCCGACATAAGAGCTTCACTGAACAATCCGGCGGGGCTGTGGGCGAATGCACCGCAAGACGCGCGGTTACGCATCTCCCCCATGAGCTTAAGTTCAAGCATGAGCAGTTCTTCGTAAACCAGCCTCCGTCGTGCTTGGCGAACCTCATCCATGGATACGGGAAAATGAATGGCATGAAACGCGCAGTCTCTGCTCATCAGACGGTATTTCGTCCGAATTCTCAACGGAAGAGGGTCGTAGCAACCCTCTGAGACAGAAAGCGCATTGACGACAAGACGGCGCATCTGACCTGCTGGAAGCTTTTCGGATGCCTTATGAACGGGGATGATTCTGCCTGCACGCGAATCCTCAGAGTCCTCGAGAATATCGAAGTACGGCGAAGTCATGCGCTTGAATCCGAAGTTGAACTCGATGGTTCCGGACACGCTGATGCGCATGCCGGGATGTATGGTTTTCGCAAGCCATGGCTGCTTGAAGAAAGTGACGATCAGAGTGGAGGTCCCATCAATGACAGTCACTTCGACAAGGTCGAGTTTAGGTTTGGGACGCTTGAGAACGCACTCATGAACCGACCCTATGATGGTGACGGTGTCGCCGATTTTTGCCTGGGCGATGGTGACAACCTGGGACATATCAAGATAACGGCGAGGGAAATGCTCGATTAGATCGCGCACGGAGGTAATGCCCATGCCATGAAGAACCGCCGCCCTGGCAGGACTCACGCCGTTGATGTTGACAACAGGAGCATCCAGGCTCAGGGTGGCGGTCAGTTTACTGCGCATGGCAAAGGAAGTCGAAAACCGATCGAAGCGCCTATTCAAGCGAGAAGACAAGCGGGTAGAGCGCCTGTTCGCCGCGATGGGAGTCGATTTCAAGCTCATCGAACGCTTCGGTAATGCGATCGATGAGTGACTGGAATGCATCATCTGCGAGATCTTCGCCAGCAAGCAGAGTCAGGGTATCAGCATCCTGTGCGTCCATAGCGGAAAGCAAGGCCATGCAGACTTCATCAACCGAGCTTCCGACAGCCTCGATGGCGCCGTCGGCGATACCGATGACATCACCATCTTTGATCGGATTGCCATGCGCATCCTTGGAATCCTTGATGGCTGTGGTGATTTCACCGGTTTTGATTTCAGAGAAAGCATCGGTCATGGATTCGACGTTGTCCTCCAGCCCGACTTCCGGATCGAAACCGAACAGCGCACCGAAGGATTGGGGGACGCTTTTGGTGGGAACAACGGCGCAGGGCTTGTCGCTCACGTCGGCGCAAGCCTGGGCGGCCATGATAATGTTCTTGTTGTTGGGAAGAATGATGACCTGGTCGGCATTCACCTTATTGACGGCATCAAGCAGATCAGCCGTAGAAGGATTCATGGTCTGTCCGCCGGATACAACCACATCGACACCGAGAGACTTGAGGATTTGGGCATTTCCGGAACCGGGCGCAACGGCCACAACACCCAAAGGCTTGCGCTCCTGAGCGGCTTCACTCTCAAGCTTTTCGGTGCGCTCCTCGCTTTGGAGCTGCATGTTGTGGATATGGACTTCGGAAATCTGCGCATCATGCTCCAAGAACCAGGCAAGAACCTGATCGGGGCGGTTGGAGTGAACATGAACCTTGAAGTTTGGGTGCATACCCACCATGAGGTCGCAATCGCCCATGGTAGGCAGGAATTCCTTTGCCGAATCTTCATCGATGGTAGCAGAGTGAACCAGGAACTCAGTGCAATAGCGGTAGGCGCTGCCCTCCCAGTCGTTGATCTGCTCAATCTCAACCTTGGGAGCCGGACGGGCAAATGCCATGGCATCGCCGATTTCAGTCTCCTTGCCGGTGAGTGCATGCGCGAAGGCATCGATGAGGATAGCCAGACCGTAGCCGCCGGCATCGACAACACCGTTCTCCTTGAGAACAGGAAGCAGCTCAGGCGTACGCTGCACCGACGCATACGAAGCGGCAACAATGAAATCGAGAGCGTCCTCGAGGTTCATCTTCTTGCGCTTGGCCTTGTGTGCGGCGGCAGCGGTATCTTTGATGACTGTGAGAATAGTGCCTTCAACAGGCTTGCGCACAGCTTTGAAGGCGACTTCGACAGAGCGCTCGAAGCATGCCGCAAGGGCATCGGTGTCAAGACGGTCATGCCCCTCATATCCCTCGCAAAGGCCTCGAAGGATCTGCGAGGTGATGACGCCCGAATTCCCTCGAGCACCCATGAGCGCGCCGGTGGTGATTGCTTTGCGAATTTCTGCGTTTCCGGCGCCGATGGGCAGTTTGGCAAGATTGTCCACGACAGTCTGCATTGTCAGAGACATGTTGGTGCCGGTATCTCCATCAGGTACGGGAAAAACATTGAGGCGGTTTACTTCCTCTTTGCGTTCAGACAGGGTATTGGACGCAAAGGCGATAGCGTTAAGAACGCTATTCGTGGTTTTAGATTCGGTCATGATATCGAAATTCTCCTTGACGTGGCGTTACTTGCGAACTTTTACGCCCTGGACATGCACGTTGACGCCAGTCAGCGGAACCTGCGCATATTGGGTAAGAATATAGGTGACGTTGTCGATGAGATTCTGGGCAACCGTGTTGATATTGGTGCCGAATTCAATCACCACGTACAAATCAATCTGAACGCCATCATCGGTGGTGGTGACCACGATGCCACGGCGGAGACGATTGGCGGGCAGGATCTTGGCGATTCCGTCCTGAAGCGTGGGTGCGGCCATCCCGACAACGCCATAGCAGCCCATAGCTGCATTGCCGGCAAGGTCGGCGAGCACGTCATTGGAAACATGCAGATTTCCGGGTACTTGCTGCGTCATGAATCTATTTCCTTTCGCACGACTCAAGATTCCAGACATTATACCAAACATGCAGTCAGGAGACTTCGCATCGGAATATAGCTGCCGAATGTCTGCAATTCCCATTAAAAGTGCATATCAATGCTTAATTTCACGACATAGTGTGAGACACTATCCCTTCATCCGTCCAATGCGGCGGACAAGGAATGAATTCAGCAGGGCCATCTTCAGGCATCTGGAAGATGCTATGGAAGATTCTCGGATTGATGATTGTATGCTTCATAGAGCTGTGATATAGTAGCAAGGCTTTATGCTAAATACAGATGGCCATCTGATAAGTAATGGAGTGAGTACTATGTCTAAAGTTTGTGAAGTCTGCGGTAAGGCACCTGTCGCCGGTCGCAACGTGAGCCACTCGCACCGCGTCACCAATCGCGTGTTCGCACCTAACGTGCAGAAGGTTACCGTCGTTGAGAACGGCCGCGTGTTCAAGAAGAACGTGTGCACCAAGTGCCTCAAGGCCGGCAAGGTTACCCGCGCGTAACCTCAAGCCCTACCGAGCAAACAAAAAGAGCCGCTCTTGCGGCTCTTTTTGTTTTATCAGGGGCGCATATTGGACGATGGCAATAGGTTCGGAACTATAGACAAATAGTGTGTCTGGAGCCTAATCCGCAGTATAGGGATACGGGGTGCTGCGGTGGAAGTCCGACCATGTGGGCCCGTTGCTCCTTGCCGGACTCATCCCCTGCAGTTCCGCAGCACCGCCCTCAGCTGGCCGTCGACCCCTCCATCGATTGACTTTTCGGCATCAAAAAGGGGCGTCGACCTGCGTCAACGCCCCTCTGCGGGACACGCTCTTTGTCCTATAAGCCCAGATTTTCCATCCTCCGCCGCGCCCCATCCATCGAAAAGTCGATTCCATGGGACGCAATGCGCTGGTCACAGCGAAAATCAAACGCACATCCCTTGAATGCGGTTATTCAATGCCGAAGTCGGAGAACACCTTCGCATTGTCAGCGCCAATGGGCTTTGCTTGACCCGCCGTAGGCTCATCCATTCCGTCAAATCGAATGGGAGGCTGTCCCATGGTGACCTCATGCCCATTTCCATAGGTGAATGGGGCCATGTATGCATTATCGAGCGCCTGTTTGCTGGTGTGATTATCCTTGAAATCGGCAAGCCTCGTAACCACGATATCGGCCTCACGAAGGCGCTTCACCAAATCATCGGCATCGAACTTGGCAAAACCCTGCTCCAAGCGAGCAACGCATTCTTTTTTGTTCTGCGGATCATGGATGGCTTCCTTGGAGTTGTATCGAGGATCATCGATCAATTCCTCGCAATCAACGACCTTGCACAAAGGCGCCCAGTAACGATCGTAATCATTGATGGTAATGGAAACCCACTGGCCGTCGCGCGTTTTGTAAGGAGAGGAGGTCGGAGGACACATCGCACGCGTACGGGGAAACTCGTATCCGTTGAAATTCAACGCGGAAAGACTTGAAGCCAGCCACACGCCTGATCCATAGAGCGACGAGGTGACATAGCCGCCTTTGCCGGTCCTCTCGCGACGGAATAGAGCCGTTCCGATGGCACCGGCGAGCATGGTACCGCACGCGGTGTCGCCAAAACCGTACGCTGCGCCAACCGGATAAGATACATCCGTATCAATCATCATCCCCTTGGCAAACCCTGTTTCAGCAAACAGCGCCACCAGATCGAACCCTGGAGCATCCTTGAGCGCGCCTTTGTCTCCGTAACCGGAGAATGTCGCGCAAACGAGTTTGGGATACTTCTCTTTAAGAGAATCGTAGTCAAGACCGAGTTTTTTGAGCGCTTTCATACGGTTATTGGTCAGAAAGACGTCAGCCTGGGAGAGCAGCTTGTGGAATTTTTCCATGTCGCCGGGCTCACGCAAGTCAAGGCTCACAAATTCCTTACCGGCATTAATGGTGACAAACAGCATGTTTTCCTCATCGGAACATGGAATACCGAAAGGCTTGCCCCAATATCGCTGGACGTCGCCCCTTGGAGGTTCGACTTTGATCACGCGAGCACCTTGAGTTGCCAGCACACGACCGCAAGATGGCACGGCAAAATACGAGCTCAGTTCAACTACGGTAATTCCCTGCAATGGTTGCATATTGCCTCCCTACCGAAAAGCCTAACCTTGACATCTCATTGCACGTGCTCGTACATTGAGACACCCCGATTGTAGGAAATCTCAATGGCATGGGTGAATTAGCGCTTTGGATAAGCTAGTCTGCGAAATTGAATAAGAACGAATTACATCAGAAATGCTATTATTCAATCTTGGCATACTGGTTGATTTTGATCAGGAGGTTTAATATGCGGATTGATTTGCTGAAAGAATTCATGGCCGTTGTACAATACGGCAGCATCACCAGTGCCGCAAAAGCCCTCTACATCTCCCAACCTACACTTTCCAAGCATATAGCATCACTGGAGAAAACGCTCGGCCATAAACTCTTCTTCGATGAACGTCCTCTCATCCTTACTGATGCAGGGCGGATCCTCATGGAATATGCGAGTAGCGTGATATCTCAAACCCACACAATGGAATTGCGGCTGAAAGCGTTAAAGAACCAGAAGTCCGAGCTCATTCGGATCCAGGATCTGACATTCTTCCGTGATTTGGCCTCGAAGTCGGCCAGAATAAAAAGCTCCGTCAACAAGCAATACCCTGGTGCAACATTTGAAATCGTCAAATGCAAATCGCACCAAACCCCGTTCGAGGCGTTGAATGACGGAGACATCGATGTCGGGTTTTCATTTAGCATAACCGAAACCCCACATGATCCAGCAATTAAGATAGAAAACGGAATCTGCCTCCAGCCTCTCTGCCAATCTGCCGGCGAATTCAGACTCGGCGTCCCCAAAGATTCTCCCTTACTGCAGCTGACGCAAGAGCTCACCCTTAAAGACTTCGCAAACCAACATTTCTTCATCATGGCAGGCCGGCATCATGATGGCTTCATTCAGGACTTCCGCAAGCTCTGCTTGGCTGAAGGATTCGACCCTCAGATAGAATTCGTCACCGTGAACAGCTACCGAGACTTCTGGACTCGCGACTACGGAAAAGGAATCGTATTCCTAGATATCACCGGAATCGAAGCATTCACCGCAGCCGACGATTATCTTGCGAACCGCTATAAGGCCATAAAACCATATACTGATCGATCGCTCTATGTCCTGATCACCATGCTGTATCGCAACGAGAAACATGGTAACGCACTGCAAGCATTCATAGACAGCGCGAAAGCCCTCACGCGAGAAGCGCTTGATGGAAGCCACACCGAACCTATGGATAAGCGGCTATCCGCAGAAAAGCTCTCCGACCTTGATTGATATCCAGTCCAATGACCAGGGATTAACACTTCTGAATTCCAGGTCAGGCAATAACTATCAAGCGACCGCAATGCGGACAGGCAGCCAGGCGGCCGGACCTCTTCATCTGCACAACACGAGCAGGCTCGATAGTTGATCTGCAAGCACTGCACGAGCCGTTGACCAAAAACGATACAGCCACACCGCATTTGCCCTTGGCGATGCGCTCATACGAGGAGAGCAGCTGAGAAGGGATTCGCTCGATCAATTCGGCCCTGGAGGCTTCCAAGGTCTTCACGGATAACGCCAATGCGCCGCCTTCGGCCTTGTACGAAGCGAGAGCCTGCGCCTCCTTGCCATCCAACGATTTAAGCGCATTGGCAGCCTGCTCAATCAAGATATTAATCTGATCGGACTTGTCAGATAGGGCCAGCATCTCTTCAGCAATAGCCTCTCGACGCTTCGCAGCGCCTTCGATATCTTTTGAATGAGCTGCAATGGAGCGGTAATCTCCACGAGCGCTTTCGATGCACGCTTGCGCATCGGCTTGCTTTGCAGCAAGTTTACGGTCCTCGGCATCAAGGGCTGAAGACTTCGACTCGGTCTCCTGCTTCAACGCCTGCATGTCTATGAGCTTATCCTTGATGGCAACTCGCTTTTTGCGGAATTCAGCAATCTGCTGCTTGTATGGCAGAGCGTCGAAAGCCTTACGCTGCTTGGCTATATCAAGGTCGGTCTGCTGAAGTTTGATCAATGCATTGATCTGCTCGGTCGTAAGATCCATCACACCCTCCTGGATTCAGGCGTCTGCCAATTGCCGTTCTGGTTGATGATAACAACATCATCGCTGTGAATGCCGCAATCAAGCACGGCTTGGGCCAAAATGGTAGCCAAAGGCAGTTCTGATATGTCGTGACCCAGCTCGATCAACGACAAGCCAAGGTCCGCAGCTTCGAGAGCATCGTGATATTTGATTTCGCCGCAGATAAGCACGTCCATTGATTGAGCCAAGCACATGCGAGCAGCATTGCCAGCCGATCCCGTCCACGTGCAGACGCGGTGAACGGGCTTGGAGAAACTTCCCCAGACACGAGGAGGTTTGCCGAATACGCTTGTGCAACGTGCGGCAAGGGTGGAAAGCGTCAACGGATCATCATCATGTACTCGGCACATGTGACCATAGCCCTTCACGAGCGTATGCAGCGATGAGTCCTCGCCATCACGCGCTTGCGGAGAACCTATAGGATCGAGGACATCGTAAGGGACGAGCCCGAGCATCCGCGGCAGCACATTGCGGGCCTCAACGGAAACATCAAGCGCAGTGTGGTAGTTGGCCAGCGCAACATTTGAGCGTACCGCCTCGAAGACGATCGAACCCGTATATGAACGAGTGGCATCGGCGATGATGGCCGTTGGCGGCTCAAGAAATGCAGGATGATGGGTGACCAGCAGATTGCAGCCAGCGTCATGAGCGTCATGAATTGCGGACACCGTCGGATCAAGCGCAATTGCCACGCGCGAAATCGGATTATGAGGGTCACCCACAAGCAGACCCGTACGGTCCCATGGCTCTGCATCGGTTGGGGGAAATTTGGCCGAGAGCATAGTGCACAGCGCACCTACAGAGGCATAAATGCCAGAACGCTCCTCCAACGAACCTCCCTGAACCCTTCTGATGGCGGTTTCCTTTTTCGTATCACTACCGAGTTGCATAGCTTCCATGGATACCCCCTAAAAACAATAGTGCTCTGCCTTGGTCACGAAAGAGGAATGACCCTTCTCCCCCGCCCCTTTGTAGGAACCGTTACATTCCGGTATCCGGCAGCGTACATCGCCGCATAGGCATCTTGGATGCCGGATGCGATGTGTTCAACACGATGCGCATCGGTACCGACAGTGCATGGCACCCCAGCATGGGCGAACTCCGTGAGCAGGTCAGGCGAAGGGTAAACCTCGCCCACCTTATCGCGCAAACCCGCAGTGTTGACCTCGACCATGCGCCCGCCTGCTTGCGCGGCATCAGCCATGCGTCGGTAATATGGGACAAGATCGAAACTGGGCATGAAACCGAATTTCTTCACCACATCAGGATGCGCCATGACCGTGAAGGGGCGATCGGACACTGCCGCATCGCACCATAGATCGATATAGCGAATCCACACAGCATCGACGTCGACGTCGTGCCAGTGCTCTTCAAAACGAGTGCTATTGAACAACCATCGATCTATGAAATGCACGGATCCCAATATGACATCGAAGCAAGCCAGATCATCGTCATCGATGATGCGATCCTCAAGGTCTCCGAAATAGTCCAGTTCGCACCCCAAAAGCAAATCGAGTTCCGGATGGGCGGCTTGCTCTTGGCGAACAGCCGTGACATATTCGTCAAGCCGACTAGCCAGCATGGTGGCCTTCAGCGATTCGTCGAATGCCTTGGTGATAGGATAATGCTCAGTTGCAGCCATGGTGGTGATCCCTGCAGCAATTGCTGCGTTGACCATATCCGAGAGCGAATCCTTTGCATGCTCGCAAAATGTGGAGTGGGTGTGCGTTGTGATGAGCTCCATTTAAGAAATCACTTCCTTGAATGCCTGAAGAAACGAGTCAACGTCAGCCTGGCTTGTTTGGGGTCCCAGAGAAACACGCAATGACCCCTGAGCCAAATTGCGCTGGATCCCGAGAGCAGTCAACACATGGGATGGGTCAAGCGAACCTGATGAACAAGCCGAACCGCCCGAAACGCAGATACCCTTGAGATCGAGTTGCAAAATAAGCGTTTCGCTTTCGAAGCCACGAACGCAAACGTTAACGATATTGGGTAGAAAATCCTGGGAGCCAACAGGAACCTGGACGCTGGCGAAGACACCAGGCATGGAGGAAAGCTCGCGATAGAGACGGTCGCGAAGCGGTCGCTGCCTCGACGAAACCTCATTCAAGCAACGAACAGCCGCATCGAAGGCAGCAGCAGCTCCTAAAGCCCCTGCAACATTTTGAGTGCCACTGCGAAGTCCCCTCTCCTGCCCCCCGCCGTTCATGAAGGAAACGAAAGGTGTACGGGTTTTAAGATAAAGGACACCGATGCCTTTGGGACCTCCCACCTTATGGGCGGAAAATGATGCAGCGTCGACGCCCAGTTCGCCTACATCAACGGGAATCTTTCCCAGAGCCTGAACCGCATCGGTATGGAATACAACACCTTGCGCATGCGCAAGGGAAGCAAGGCGGGCTACGGGCTGTATAGTTCCTACTTCATTATTCGCCATCATGACGCTCGCCATGAGCGTATCGGAGTCAAGTGCCGAAAGAAACGCATTCTCCGAGACACGGCCTGATGAATCCACGGGAACCAGGCGCACGTCTATTCCGAAACGTCTCAAAGAGGCCGCAGCATGCAGCACTGCATCGTGCTCAATGCACGACACGACAATGTTTGGATGGGTTGGTGCAAGCCCTTTCAACCTACGAGAATCCCAGGCGGCAAACGACATACCGAAAAGAGCAGCATTATCGGCCTCGGTAGCTCCCGATGTGAAAACCACCTCATCAGGCCGAGAGGCCCCGATGGAGCGCATGACGCGAACCCGCGCATCTTCCAGGGCCTGAAAGGCCATACGCCCCACAGAGTGCAGCGAATTGGCATTTCCGAACAGACTTGACTCACAGGTCTCCAAGCCGTGCCTCATAGCAGCATGAGCCTGCTCGCATAAAGGTGCTGTTGCAGCGTAGTCCAGATACAACAATGCCAGTGCCTAACGAACGCTGGACGCAGCAGCCCTAATGGCAGATACGGCAGCCGCTGGGTCATCTGAGGCGAACACTGCGCTGCCCGCAACGAGCACATCCGCCCCTGCCGCCGAAACAAGCTTGGTGGGATCGTTCACACCCAAACCGCCATCCACCTCAATAAGAGGAGAAGCGCCTTTGGCTTGGGCGATCTCAACAACGCGGGCAATCTTTTTTTCGGTTCCCTCTATGAACTTCTGTCCGGAAAAGCCCGGGTAGACGCTCATCACCAAAACCATGTCGAGTTTTTCGATATATGGCTCAACCACACTCGCCCTCATGTCAGGCTTCAAGGCCAAACACGCTTTCGATCCTGCTTCATGGATCATGTCAATGGCCTTATGGAATTCGCCCGTGGGTTCATCGAGCGCTTCAGCATGAATTGAAACAATATCGGGCTGATATTCAAGGAACCAAGGAAGCTGGTTGATCGGATTGGAGATCATCAGGTGGACATCCAAAGGAAGATCGGTAATGCGCTTGAGCTGCTTGACGAAAGGAACACCGAGCGTCAGATTGGGAACGAAATGACCGTCCATGACATCAACATGGACGAAATCAGCTCCAGCGCCTTCGATGAGCTCGACATCACGCTGCATGTTCATGAAGTCGGCGGAAAGAATGGACGGAGCGATTTTCGGATCGGTGAACATGGCTGTCCTTTCAGCAGATTGGAGCAACCCGACGACTACAGTGCCGGGATTCCCGATTGGATTTCATGGTGGTAGATTATAATCCAGCTTACAGCCAAGGTCAGGAAAACGCATGAACCATTTCGTCTACAACATGCCGCTGGGCCGTCTAACCATTTCCGCCGATGAGTACGCCATCAAGCAAGTGCTTTTCGGTGCAGTGGATCTTGCCAGCCCAAAAAGACCCAGCGCCCTGACCAATGAGGCCGCCACCCAGCTGCAAGAGTATTTTGCGGGCAAAAGGAGGGCTTTCACCGTCGCAGTCAACCCGGATGGGACGGAGTTCCAAAAGGCGGTTTGGACGCAACTGCAGCGCATCCCCTATGGTGAAACCTGGTCGTATGCGCAGGTTGCCGAAGCGGTTGGAAACCCGAAGGGGTTCAGGGCGGTAGGGATGGCCAACAACAAGAACCCCATCCCCATCCTCATCCCCTGCCACAGGGTGGTCGGCGCCCATGGAAACCTCGTCGGATACGCCGCAGGGCTCAAAATCAAGGAATACCTGCTGAAACTTGAAGCCGAGCATGCATGAAAAAAGCGCCGGGAAAACCGGCGCTTGATTCTCGCACATGAAAAAAATGATAGCCCCAATATGACTGCTCAGCGAACACGACGAAGCTTGACAGCGTAATGCGCGTCACAGCCGTCGTGCGTGAGGTCGGTTTTGAGCGTATCGACCACATCGAACGATTCACCGAAGCGTGACTTCAAAAACCTTTGAATGGTCAACTCGTTTTCCTCAGGAAGCACCGTACAGGTGGCAAAAACGATGGTTCCGCCACATACCACATGCTTCGAGCACTCGATGAGCATGGCCAAACCGATCTTGGAAAGAACCTCGATGTCTTTGGGTGTGATACGCCAGCGAATCTCAGGATGCCGACGCAGCGTTCCCAGCCCGGAGCACGGAGCATCGATGAAAACGGCATCGAACATACGCCCGTCGAAGCCTGAGGCGAATTTGGTAGCGTCGGCCACCAAAGCTTCGTCAAGACGAATGCCGAACGCACTCGTCCTGCGTTTGAGAAGATCGACCTTGAACTGATGGTCATCCACGCTGATCAGCGGCATTTGACTGCCGAAACGGCGCATGGCATGGTTCTGCAGGAGTATGGTCTTTGTTCCGCGACCAGCCCCGACTTCCAAAAACGCCTGAGGACATTGTTCGGGAAGCGCGAACGCAGCAATGCGCTGAGCAGCCTCGTCAGTGACAATGGCCTGCCCGGTCTTGAGCGCAAAGGCAAGAGGGCCGCCTGTGAGGGCGCCCGGGCGTGTAAGCCTATAGGCACCTGGAAGATCTCCAAGCGCTTCCAACCCGTCAATGGCGGGCAAGTCGATGACATCCGTACCGGGAGACTTCCAGCAATCATTGGCCGCAATGAAAACCGGCGCATCAGAATTGCACTCACGCATGAACGCCCAAGCATCATCGCGCCCCAATCCGTCAATCAAGCGCTTCGCGAGCCACAAGGGAAAGGCGACGCTTCGGGCAAGAGCTTGAGTATCCGTTGCAGGATTGCCGAAAGGAAAAGATTGAGACGCCCGTGCGATTTTTCGCAAAACGGCATTAGCCAAACCCGAAGCCTTCGGGGCGACGCTGCGCACGAGCTCGACACCCTGGTCCACAGCCGCATGATCCTGCTTATCGAGGAAGATGAGCTCATAGGCGCTGATGCGCAGTGCATCACGAACATCGTCTTGAATGTCAGAGGGACTCCTCAGACAATGGTCGATGACGTAATCCAGCGTGCCGGAGCAGGCCGTAACACCCAGCGCAAGCTTTCGGGCGAATGCGCGGTCCTCCGGTGTAAGATCAGTTGCCTGACCGAGAACGGTTGTGGCGACTTCGGCTGTATACGCCTTGCGAAGGCGCACGATTGATCCGATTTTAAGCGCGGCTGCACGCGCGGGACTGAGTTTGCTCACATGCACTCCCAGGTCAGATTGCCGTCCTTGATACCCTGGATACCTGCGGCAAATGCAGCAGCGGGCATCTCCTTCTTGCCGTCAGGTTTGACGATCCCCACTTCGATTGCACCTTCGGAACACCAGAGCAACAGCCTCTTGCCCATAAATGTAACGGCCCCGGGATCGGCATGCTGATCCTCTGGATAGGTGCATCGTCCACTCAGAATGGTGACAGATTTACCTGCGATGACGCAACGAGCCGGATGGGCGCAGCAAGAAGACTGGATACGACGTGAATTCTGATGGGCGTCAGAGTCTGCGTCGAGCATGAACTCCTTTTTCTCAACCTTTTCAGCGTATGTGGCGGACGAGTCATCCTGCTCAATCCAGTGGACCCCGCCATTTTCGAGGGCATAGAGAGCCGAAAGCAAGGAGCACGCACCCAGATCCGCCAACTCGCCGACAACCTTATCGAAGGGAAGGTCGCCGATTTCCAGCGATCGCGAGATGCAGCACGGGCCCGTGTCAAGGCCCGCTTCCATCTTCATGATGCACACGCCGGTTTCGGAATCACCGTTGAGGATGGCACGTTCGATGGGGGCAGCACCTCTGTATTTCGGAAGAAGAGATGCGTGGACATTCAAGCAACCGTAAGGCGGAATGTCGAGAACCTCCTGAGGAAGAATCATCCCATATGCCGCAACGCAGATGGCATCGGGAGCAAGCGCAGCAAGCTCCTCGATGGCCTCTGGATCTCGAAGCGTCGCAGGAACGCGAACGGGAATCCCCAGCTTCTCTGCAACGAGCTTAACAGGAGAAGGAACAAGGTCTTTCCCGCGCCCGCGCACGGCATCGCGACGCGTGTAGACAGCAACGACATCGTGCTGCTCATTGAGTTCGTAGAGGATATTCGCCGCAAACTCCGGCGTTCCCATGAAAACTATCCGCATACAATCCCCCTAAATGCGCGTTTCGCCAGGTTTGGCACCCGCTGCCTGGGCGAGTTCGTAATCACGAAGTGCCTTGATGCGGTCGATGGGCAAGCAGCTCTCGAACAAGGTACGGCCATCAAGGTGGTCAAGCTCATGCTGCAGGCAACGGCCGAGCAAACCATCACCTTCGATAACCCACTCTTCACCATCAAGATCGAAATAGCGCACAGAAGCAAATTCAGGACGGGAAACCTTGACGGAAATCCCAGGGCAGCTCAAGCATCCTTCTTCATCTTCCACGATATCGCCCGACGTTTCGACGAGAACGGGATTGACCAAGAATATGGGATCCTGTCGGCCGTCGGATTGATCGCAATCAATGACGACGAATCTCTTCATGACCCCCACTTGCGGAGCAGCGAGGCCGCAGCCGTTATTCTGATACATCGTGCGAGCCATTTTCTTAGCCAGACGCTTAAGGGAAGGATCACCCGGTTCGCACGCTTCGCAGACTTCGCGCAGCAGCGGATCGGGAACCGTAACTATCTTCATGGTATCGAACATGCTTGAAGACTCCTTTTCCATCACCCTGAAATAGGATTCGGCACATTTATATTCAGCTCTACATGGTACCAAATGGATAAGGCTATCGCGACTCAAGCCAGCTCACAAGCTTGTCAGCGTCCGTGAAAACGCCACAAAGCGATCGCCAATCACAAGAATTCAAACCTCGCGCCACCGAGGAATCCAAAAGTTCGACCAATGGCTGAAAGAAACCATCGACATCGAGAAGCGCACTGACCCCGTTCATTTCGCCGGCTTTAACCCGGGATACGACTGTAAAGAACTCATCGAATGTTCCCAAGCCGCCGGGAAGCGTCACAAACGCATCTGACATATCGACCATGAGGTCTTTTCGCGCGGAAAGATCGGCCGCCATATGCTCGGTGATTCCGGGCACGACAGATCTGCCCTTAGACGAAAGCCCTTCTGTTGTGACACCTACAACTTTGCCGCCAACGCAGACCGAAGCGCGGGCAACCTCCCCCATGAGCCCCATATCATATCCGCCGAATATCAGCGTATGGCCATGGTCGGCGATTGCCTTGCCGAGGGATTGCGCAGCGTTGCGATACGAGTCATCAAGATCTCTCGCCGATGAGCAGAAGACGCAGATGTTCATGGAAAACCTCCACCGAGAAGAATGCGGACGAACGAAGGTGCTCACCGGCAAACCGCGTACAACCGAGTGCAATCTCCGGTTCAGCCATGGGAGCATGCCAAGGTTTCACCATTATAATAAAACTGTGGCGCCATAAGGCATCCCCGCACAACCAACCACCTCATGCGCTTGAAATGGAAAAGGGGGCACCATGGGATTCTTTTCGGAATTCTCCAAAGGCGTGAAGGGACAAGAACCCGGTGAATGCTATGCGGTCGCAGACATCGACGTCCATTGCTCGCATTGCGGATGCGATCGGTTCTTCGAACGCAGTGCGCTACTCGACTCCAGAGGAATGTCCTTTGTCGGAATCGACTGGGCATCCAAGAACGCCACGGTACTTGTATGCGCACATTGCGGACACGTCGAATGGTTTTCCGAGATAGGCAAAGTCAATCGCCAGTAAAACCTCAAGGAACCAAAATGAGCTCGCATGTGGATTCCTTGAACTTGAGGCCGACTCCCCTATTGACGGCGTCCAGCGCTTCCGAGAGGTCGGTCACTTGCAGCGAATCCGATTTGATTTGGAAATACACCGCGACCCAGAGGTGCCGGCCGGTTTTCGTGATATCGAAGAAAACAGGGCAGAATCCGTATTGATCGAGAATGGGCTCGCAGATACCCTTGATGTCTTCCGTGAACGGCTTATCAGGAGCAAACAGGAAGAGGTCCTTGATTGCGCCCCAAAGCAGCTTGACGCTTTCAGGGAGCATGAACACCATGACGACAACCGCAACAATTTGGTCGAAATACGGTGACAGGAAGCCAAGCGGCGTAGCCTCAAGGTTCAAAGCGACGAAAAACGCAAGCGACATGCCAAGGCTGTAGAACACATCCAGCTTCCAGCCGAGAAGCTCAGCTTTGATCGTGGGGGAAGACAGATTGCGATTGAGCCTTCGCATGATCAGAAATATGACTAGGCTGACAATGCCCAGACAGAACTGGAATACGGAAATCTGCGCGTTGTCAACCGGATTTCCTCCGGAGAGCACTGAACCCACGACCTGCGCCGCAACGCCCATGGTCACGGAAAGCATCATGACGCCCTTGATGATGACGAACACGGATTCAATTTGAAAATATCCGTATGGATGCTCTTCAGAGACCGGCTTGTGGAACAAAGGAGTGATGAACAGCAGCAAAGCTATGAACACCAACTCCGAAGAGTCATATACGGCATCGGTCAATGCTGACTGGGAATGGCTGAAAATCGCGAAAATCAACTCGACGACAGCAAATGCGAGACCGGCAAAAAAAGATACGAGGAGTATCTGCCTCTCGCGCTTTTCGGTAATCATGCTACACCTCAAACGAAATTGTGACCTGAAGGAAGATACACCGTACATGGACCTCGCGCAACGTCCGTTACCATCCTGTAACACCCCGAAGCACCATTCAAATGCCATGAACGAACGAGATGAATCCATACGTGGTCAAATTTCCCTGCCAGAAAGCAAGAAATGCTTCCTTATGGTAAAGTTCGCATGTTTTACACTGGACTGAAGGGAAACCTGATCACATGAAGAAAATCTTAACCAGCCTTCCTTTCATACTGCTCGTTTCCGTGTTCATCGGCATAATTGTCGGCTTGGTGGCAAACGAGACTGTCATGAATGTGGTAGTGACCGTCAAATACATCCTAGGGCAGATCATCACATTCTGCGTTCCGCTCATCATCATCGGATTCATCGCACCGTCTATCACCAAGCTCGGTAAAAATGTGTCCCGTATCCTCGGTGTAGCGGTGACCATCGCCTATCTCTCGTCCATCGGTGCCGCTTTCTTCTCGATGGTATCGGGTTACGCCATTATTCCCGGCCTCTCCATCGCTACGGCTGCCGACGGTCTCAAGGAGTTGCCTGAAGTGGTTTTCCAGCTCGACATCCCCCAGATCATGCCGGTCATGAGCGCGCTTGTTCTCTCCGTGCTGCTCGGCCTTGCTTGCGTATGGGCGAAAGCAGATGGGATAGCGCGACTTCTTGACGAATTCCAGCGAATAGTCCTCTCCATTGTGACCAGAATCGTCATCCCTTTGCTTCCCTTCTTCATTGCCACCACATTCTGCGCGCTTTCCTATGAAGGAACCATCACCAAACAGCTCCCCGTGTTCCTTGTGGTGGTTTTGATCGTCATTGCAGGACACTATATCTGGCTCGCGATCCTTTACGGAATCGCAGGAGCTTATGCTGGCAAGAACCCGCTCCAGGTCCTGCGTCACTATGGTCCTGCTTATTTGACCGCAATCGGAACAATGTCTTCCGCCGCAACGTTGGCTGTTGCCCTGCAATGCGCCAACAAAGCCGTTCCTCCCCTGCGCCGCGACATGGTCAGCTTCGGCATTCCGCTGTTCGCCAATATCCATCTGTGCGGCTCCGTGCTCACTGAAGTCTTCTTCGTTATGACTATCTCGCAGATGCTTTACGGCGCGATGCCCGATATGGGCACAATGATCCTCTTCTGCCTGCTTCTCGGCGTCTTCGCCATCGGGGCACCCGGTGTTCCGGGAGGCACTGTCATGGCTTCCCTTGGCCTCATTACCGGCATCCTCGGCTTCGATGCCACCGGTACGGCGCTCGTGCTCACAGTCTTCGCCTTGCAGGATAGCTTCGGTACTGCATGCAACGTCACCGGAGACGGTGCGCTCACGCTGTTCCTGAGCGGTTACGTCCGTCGCAAGGGCATCCCCGAAAGCGATGAGCATGTAGAGCTCTTCGATGCCGCTGACGAAACGAAGCTGGGAATCAACTATGACCTGCAGGAGAAAGCCGAAGAAATCGCGCAGCGATGACGTGCGGCCAGTCATAAGACATCCCATGAATACACGAGAGGCCCCGAGTTGGGGCCTCTCTCATTGCTTCGCCGATGAAACGATGCCAAAGACTGGGATCTGAGAAAACCTAGCAGCGATCGCACGCCTTGGTGTTACGTCGCTTTCCGTGGGCACCTTGTTCTTTAGCAGCCAGAATCAACTTTTCAGTCAGCAAGTTGAGTTGCGCTATCTCTTCGTCGGAAAAACCCTCAAGGAGTTTTGCGGCAACTTCCTCATTGGCGGCGCAGCGCTTCTCGGCGATGTCATCGCCCAATTTGGTGAGCGTGACGGTGTAGGTATGATGCTGTTGGGCCTCGCCCATCTCGACATAGCCATTGCGAACAGCCTTTTTGACAACGGCCTTGAGTTCCGCACGGTCAAAGCTCAGAATCTCTACGAGCTCGCGAGAAGTTGCGGTTCCTCCATGCTTGTGAAGAACCTTGATCAGCGCACCCTGGCCGTTTTTATAGCTTTTCGACCCATTTTTACGAAATGCACGGTTAGTGAGCTTGCCGGCCTTGCGAAGCTGGGCAAGCGTTTTGGTCTGAACGCTCATGAACGCCTCTTTCGTATAACTTGAAGGTGAAAATCTACAGGATGCATGGGCTTAACCGTGCATCACATCAAAGAACCTCTCGCATTATGGCAGCGAAAACACCCATCATGTCAATCAGTTCAAGAATTCCACGATTGCTCGCACGGGAAACCCGCTTACCACCAAATAATGGGACGTGCGCTGCACACAATGAAAAGAGCTGATTTTCAACCGATGTTGCATTATGCTTTGAGAAGCCCAGCACGAAAGCAGGGTGCGCTTGCAGCTGAGCAGCTGCGCGTCCCATCCCGACGAAGGAGGCTTGCATGGCCGAAATCAAGGAAACGTACGTCGATTACAAGGGCTTCAAAACCTACTGCAAGATTTTCGAGCCTGAAAATCCGGCACCCGGCAAGAAACCGCTTCTCGTACTGCACGGGGGACCGGGCGACTGCCATAACTACCTGCTGACATACGGAGAATTGGCCGATCGAGCTGGACGCAAGGTGGTGTTCTACGACCAGATCGGTTGCGGAAAGTCGATGATTCCGCATCAAGACGATGACTTCTACAACTACGACCTCTGGGTCGATGAGTTCTATACGGTTCGCAAAGCGCTTGGTCTCGATGATATCCATCTGTTCGGAAATTCATGGGGCGGCATGCTCGGCATGCTCTGCATGATGAAAGATGATTCAGGGGTGAACTCGTTTGTCATCAACAGTTCCCCAGTGCGTATTCAGACATGGCTCGATGAAGCAAATCGCCTGCTGGCGTACATGCCCCAAGAAATGCAAGATGCCCTTGCCGAAGCCGAACGGACAGGCAATTACGATACCCCCGAAGCGAAAGCGGCATCGGACGAATACTACAAACGCCATGTCGTCGGTTTCTACGAAAACGAATGGCCTGACTTCGTGGCCGATTCTTTTGCCGGCGTAGGCGAATGCTACATGGTCATGCAGGGAGCCAGCGAATTCGTGGTTACAGGCAAAATGCGCGATTGGGACATCCGAGAAGGGGTCAAAAACATCAAAATCCCGTGCATGGCGCTTTCAGGCACGGATGACGAAGGAACCCCCTACACTATCAAGGAAGGCGTTGACTTGATCCCAGGGTGCACATGGACCCTCATTCCAGGAGCACCGCACATCGCGAATGCAACCCACCCCGAGGAATGCCTGGAGGCCGTAGAGTCCTTCATCAGCCAATTCGACTGACGAAGATACCCATGGTGCATGCTGCAGGTTTCATGGCATTGCATGCATGCGGGCCCCCTTAAGCCATCAGATTGCAGACAGCAAAAAGCGGTCGGCACCGAATTCAATACAAGGTGCCGACCGCTTCGTATGTTGAGAACTCATGAAAAGGCGAAAGGAGCAAACGCCAAAAGGCGTTTACCCCCTCAGTATCAAAGCCCAAGCCACAATGAGATCTTGGGCGCATATCCCATGATGAAAATAATGATGATCAGCACAGGGATGCCGTAGGTAACCCAGAGACGCGTCCATGCAGGGAACTTGACGCCTTCGCCCGCATCGGCTTCAGCCAAGAAGTTCTTCCAACCCCACCCGAAGCGATGGGTGCAGAAGAGCACGAAGATGAGCGCACCGAGAGGCAGCATGTTGTTGGAGACGATGAAGTCCTCAATTGACTGGATATCACCGATTCCGGGAATTGTCACCCCGGCAAGAACATTGAAGCCGAAAACGCAGGGAAGACTCAGCACGACCACGAGAATGGCATTGAGCGCAACGGCACGCTTACGATCCATTCCCCACTTGTCCATGGTGAAGCTGATCAGGTTTTCAAAAACGGCGATGACCGTGGACAGGGCGGCAAAGCTCATGAACACGAAGAACAGAGCACCCCAGATGTTTCCGAGGGGCATCTGACCGAAAACCACGGGCAATGTGACAAACACCAGCGAGGGGCCGGAATCCGGAGTAACGTTGTAGGCAAAGCACGCCGGAAAGATGATGAGGCCGGCAAGGATGGCCACAACCGTATTGAGCACGGTGACATTAACGGCTTCCCCGGTAAGGCTGCGCTCACGCCCAATGCGGGAGCCGAAAATCTCCATGGCCGCAATACCGAGCGATAGGGAGAAAAAAGCCTGGCCCATGGCTGCGTAAACCGCCTCACCGAAGGTTGCCCAGCCACCTTCGAACATGCGGCTGAAATCAGGGATGA
This sequence comes from uncultured Eggerthellaceae bacterium, assembly GCA_937892845.1. GTDB lineage: Bacteria > Actinomycetota > Coriobacteriia > Coriobacteriales > Eggerthellaceae > Slackia. The sequence continues at coordinate 49,067 of CALBGP010000001.1, forward strand.
GATAGAATGCAATGCCCTCACCTGCGCCGGGAAGGGTGACGGATCGAATGCACAAGGCGATCATCGCAACGAAGAGAATAGCCATCATCCATTTGGTAATGCGCTCAACACCCTTCTGGAGACCGAGACTGCACACGAGAAAGCCGATGAATACAGCACCGAGCATCCAGCCCATGAGTTCCGAAGGATTGGCAAGCATTGCGCTGAACGCGGCACCGGTCACATCGGCAGTACCGCCATCGAACATGCCGGAAGCCATCTTGGGAATGTAGGCCAGCATCCAACCTGCCACGGTGGTGTAGAACATCATAAGGATCATGCAGCCGATGTATCCCCACCAAGAAAACCAATGGAACCTGCGCTTGGGCTCAAGAGCATCGAAAGCATGGGCGCAGCTTTTCTGGCTTGCACGGCCCACAGCGAACTCCATGACCATGACCGGAAGGCCCAAAATGACCAGGAAGACAAGATACAGCAAGACGAAGGCGCCACCGCCGTATTCTCCTGTTATGTAGGGAAAGCGCCACACATTGCCCAATCCGATGGCGCAACCTGCAGCGATGAGGATGAAGCCCAGGCGGGATGCGAAGTGCTCGCGCTTCTGCTCCCCGCCTGCCGGCTTCACAGATGATGAATCTGGCATAGACAACTCCTTGCAACGATGGAACATGGATGCGCTCCCCCAACAGCGCAAACCGTTAAACGTTCGTGATTCTACCATCAATTTCGCCGATGAAGACGACATCATGGAGCTGAGAGCATCACAGCAGACTGAACGGGTCAACATCGCAGGCGACGCTCACCGTCTTAGACGCCTTGCGCTTTCTGATGATAGGTGAAAGCACGGTGGAGACATCTGCCCCCACAGGCGCCTTCACGAGAATGTGCCAGCGGTGGTTGCCCCTGATTTTACCGATGGCGCATGGGGCGGCTCCGAAAGTCGACCATCCGTCTCCCCCGAAGTCACGAAGGGCGCGCTCAACCTGCTCACCGAGCTCAAAAGCAACCTGCCGCACGTCGGATTCGTTCGATCCCCATACGAGTATATTCGCCAACCTGGTGTATGGCGGATAACCCAAAAGCTTGCGCTTAGGAAGCTCATCGCGCAAGAAGCGCGGACGGTCATACGATGCAGCCGCTTGAATAGCGCATGATTGAGCCATATAAGTCTGGACAAGGACTTGGCCCGCAAGCTCTGCACGGCCGGCACGGCCCGCCACCTGCTCGATGAGGTCGAAGGTGCGTTCAGCGCTGCGGAAATCGGGAAGATGGAGTTGCGTGTCGGCATTGATGACGCCGACCAGCGTCACGTCCTCGAAATCCAAACCTTTGGCGATCATCTGCGTCCCCAAAAGAACGGAAGCGCCTGGAGCACCGAATCTGCGAAGGAGACGCTCATGCTCTCCACGGGTCGATGTGGTATCCGAATCCATTCGGATCAGCTCCACATTACGGCCCGCCAGGACGCGTTTGAGTTCGGCTTCGACACGCTGGGTTCCAGCCCCGAATTTCTTCAAATACGGGCTGGAGCATTGCGGGCACAGGGCCGGCATGGGAACCCGGCGACCGCAATGATGGCATACGAGAGCACCCACATCTTCGTGATAGGTCAAAGATACGGAGCATGTGGGGCACTCGGGGACGAAACCGCATTCTCGACACAGTACGAAACTGGCGAAGCCACGCTGGTTGAGCATGAGAACAGCTTTCTGACCCTGATCGATGACCTCGAATAGAGCCTGGGTGAGCTGCTTGGAGAACATAGAGCGAGAACCCGATCCGAATTCTCTGGCCATGTCAACAACCGTGATCTGCGGCATGGGACGCCCATTCGCTCGATCAGGCATGACAACACGGTGCCAATTATCAAGCTTATTGCAGTTGTAGAGCGTTTCGATTGCCGGCGTAGCTGACCCGAGAACGACAAGGGCATTACGTTGCCGACCCATCCATGCGGCAACATCTCGGGCATGGTATCGGGGAGCGCTTTCCTGCTTGTAGGTGCTCTCATGCTCCTCGTCGATGATGATGAGCCCCAAATCAGAGACGGGTGCGAATAGGGCACTGCGAGCACCGACCACTACGCGGCACTCACCCGAACGAATGGCATGCCACTGATCGAACCGCTCGGTTTCCTTTATCGCTGAATGCATGACGGCGACCGTTTCGCCGAACCGGTCTTTGAAACGCGAAACAGTTTGCGGCGTAAGGCTGATTTCGGGGACCAGGACGATAGCACCGTGACCACCTAAGAGGCACCGCTCGATGGCGCGAAGATAAACTTCGGTCTTGCCGGACCCGGTGACCCCGTCGATGAGAACCACCTGGCCGGGCTCACCGCTGCGAGCCCGCTCGATAACCTCAAGCGCACGCTTCTGGCCGTCAGTCAGCTCCATGCGATCGCAAGCAGCGGATATCCCCGATAAGACAACGGGAGAAGCTTTGCGACCGTCTTCCTGGGAGACGCGACGCCGGGCAGGAAGCTTGAGCTCCCACTCATCACCGCGCTTGACAACCTTAGGGCTTCTGCCCACAGGCGTGAATAGATGGACGCACGATGACAAAGGGGCAATGCACGAATCAGCGATATACTCGATAAGACGCGCCGTATCCTCGTCGAAATACGACTCAGATAGAACCTGGAGCACGGGCTTGAGCTTGCCCGCCTCTTCAAGAGTCAGATCGCGTTCTTCTGCGGACACGACGAATGCAACCGCTCTCCTGCGACCGAATTCGACCAAAACGGCGCACCCGATGGATGCGCCGTCGATATGATCGGGAACGACATACGTGTACGTGGAATCAAGCGCCTGAGTCTGTATGTCGACTATGACGGAAACAAGCTTCACGTCGCCTGTAAACCTTGCCTACGCCATGCCGCAAGCGGCCTTGAGCTCATCGACGCGATCGCACTTCTCCCACGTGAACTCGGGCAGCTCACGCCCGAAGTGACCGTAGTTGCTGGTGAGCTGATAGATGGGACGGCGAAGATCGAGACGGCTGATGATGGCGCCGGGGCGCAGATCGAAAACGGTCTTGACCGCATGTTCTATCTTGGATTCATCGACGTGGTTGGTTCCGAAGGTTTCAACCATGACGGAGACGGGATGGGCCATGCCGATGGCGTAGGCGATCTGAACCTCGCAGCGGTCGGCCAGGCCTGCGGCCACCACATTTTTAGCGACCCAACGGGCAGCATAAGCTGCGGATCGGTCCACTTTGGTGCAGTCCTTACCGGAGAACGCGCCGCCGCCATGGCGTCCCATACCGCCGTAGGTATCGACGATGATCTTACGACCCGTCAGCCCCACGTCACCCATAGGGCCGCCGATGACGAATCGACCTGTCGGATTGACGTAGATGTCCATATCCGCCGCACGGGTAACACCTTCTGCATCGAAAACGGGATCGATGACATGCTCGATGAGCGCCTCGCGCAAAGTCTCGATATCCACATCTTCGGCATGCTGGGTGGAAACAAGCACCTTTTCAACCTGCGTGGGGACCCCGTTTTCATACCGGACGGAAACCTGGGTCTTTCCATCCGGACGAAGGAAGGGGCACGTTCCATCCTTGCGAACAGCGGTCAAACGCTCGCTGAGGCGATGCGCCAGGTAGATGGGCAGCGGCATGAGCGTCTTCGTCTCATTGCATGCATACCCGAACACCATGCCCTGGTCACCGGCGCCGGTCTTATCGGTATCATCAGCGGCCTGGCCGTGCTGAGCCTCGTAGGATTGATCAACACCCATGGCGATATCAGCAGACTGCTCCTTGATGGCGTTCATAACGCCGCAGGTTTCGCAGTCGAATCCATATTTGGCACGGTCGTAACCGATGCTGCGCACGACATCGCGAACAATGGCGGGGACATCAACATAGGCCTGCGTGCGGATCTCGCCGGACACGATGACCATGCCGGTAGTGGCCATGGTTTCGCACGCGCAACGCACCTGGTTCACATCGGCAGGGCTGCCGCTGGGCGAAACGTAGCCTTTTGCCTGCAGTTCGATTTCCTTGGCAAGGATGGCATCCAAGATGGCATCCGAAACCTGATCACAGAGCTTGTCGGGGTGGCCTTCGGTAACCGACTCGCTCGTGAACAGGAAAGAAGCGCGCTCTTCTGACATGGTTCTCCATTTCTCTCTTTGCTACCCGGTAAAACAGGCGTCAAAATGCAATCGTATGCAATGTAGCACAGCATGAACACCAAATGCATTGTGCTCGCATCGTGTCACTGTATTCCCATGCAACTATCCTGCCCTTCCCTACGCCATGGGATGACCGCACGACTCCATTCGCACAAGATCGGAATCAGCCATGCCTTGATGCGGTTTGTCGCGATAGCGTCGAGCAGGATCATCTGGATTCAGCCAGAGACGATCGGCCACAAGACCCCACTGCGCAGCGGCAGGTCGGCATTTGCGCGCAAGATCAACTGCGGATTCCTGAGACGTAAGATCGGTGCACGCCGCGCCAGAGACGTTCATCATCTCTTCAATGCAATCAGGATTTTCAAGCATGGGACAGGGCTTGAGGAAATTGGCATTGAACGGCTGCCTGCGATGGTATTCCATGAACAAGGGGGACTTCAGCGCATCCAGAAGGGATACTTGCCGGATATTCGCATTGGAATAATGGATGAACACACACGGCTCCACATCTCCGGCGGCATTGATATGCAAGTATCGACGGCCTCCCGCGATGCATCCTCCTACGTACTCGCCATCATGCTGGAAATCCAGCGTGAAGAGCGGTTTTTGCGTGCGCATGCGTCTGACGAAATGATAGAGGTCCTCGCGCTGCTTCGCCGTAGGCATCAAGCTGACGGGGGAATCCGCACCTACGGGCATGAACGTGAAAATCCAAGCAAACAAAGCACCCTGGGCAATCAACCAGTCAAAATACCGTTCTGAAGCAATCGACGAGGCGTTTTCAGACGTGTAGCAGCACGACACGCCGAAGGGCAATCCACGTTCACGGAGCAACGACATGGCATGGGACACCCGTCCATACGTCCCTTCGCCACGACGGGAATCGGTTGCCACCCTATCGCCTTCGGCGCTTATGGCAGGCACGAAATTCATCACGCGGGACAGCTCATCGCAAAATGCCTCATCGATAAGCGTCGCATTGGTAAAGCAGAGGAATGCGCAATCAGGATGCCGTTCGCAAAGCTCAATCAGATCGGCCTTGCGGATAAGCGGTTCACCGCCGGTGTAAATGTAAACATGAATCCCGAGCTCCTTGCCCTGCGTGATAATGGAGTCGATTTCGTCGAGCGAAAGATTGAGCTTATGGCCGTAATCGGCAGCCCAGCAGCCTGTGCAATGGAGGTTGCATGCGCTTGTCGGATCAAGAAGAATGGCCCAGGGGACATTGCAGCCATGCTTCTCACGCTGACGTTCCTGCTCCGGCCAGGCTATGAGATTCGCATCGACCAGAAATGTTTTCAGCATCGGCCCCATCACCTGCGGATTCATGGTCAAAATCTTCATCATGAGCTGATACCAATTGTCCTGCGACTCTATAGAGGACCTGAACGCGGCACGCTGCGACGGAAACAGAGTTGCGGGAGCGAGCTTGTCAAGGACATCCATGATGCCGGACACCCTGGAAGTCGGATCTTCCATCACATAGTCGACAAGACGGTAGAGCGCTGCGCGCTTAACCGGATCGAAATGAGCCATGATGACCACCGCACCTTTCTTCGTCACTGCGAAAGTGGAATATCCCGCAATGGATGCATAACTGATAAAATATCAACGGATATACTTTTTTCCACACCTGTAGAGTAAACATCGCGTCACGAGCATTCAAGGGTCATCAGTTGACGCGTTAGCGACTATTCGTCAAGCGTTGAAAGGATGTAGACAACCGTGAAAAGAGAACGAAAGACCGACAGAAGGGTCATCAAGACACGCCGCGCAATCCTCGATGCATTCATGGAGCTGGTAGCCACAACCCCATACGACAAAATCACCATCAGCTCTCTTGCCCGCGAAGCCAACATCGACAGAAAAACCTTCTATCTTCACTACGAATCGATAAGCGATTTGCTGGAAGATGTCATGGCCAGCAAAATCCGCGAGATGCTCGAGAGGACAGACAGAGAACGCGCCCTTCCTGCCGATCCAAACGATGCTGGCGCTGCCTGCGAAGACGACGGCGATGACTCCATGCTGATCCTGTTTTCCCGTATCAACCATGCATTCCATCGTACGCTCACCGAAAACAGCACACTGCTCAAAAACCTCTCATCTGACGCCGTGTTGGGCGCTATGAGAAATGTCCTGCTCCAAATGATTCTCGACAACACCCACGCTGCATCACGCGAGGATGCTGATGATGTCGCACTGGCCGCCGCATTCTTCCTGGGCGGTGTCGTGGGCGCATATCGCCAGGCACTTGAAAACAACCAGGATGCACCCTTCGAAGAGATATCCTCCCGTATCGAGGCTTTGTCCTTGTCCTACATCGAAATGAAAGTGGCCCAACTCTCCAAAAAAGACGTCTATGGCACCGACCCCGAAAGGAGCCTCCATGCGACCGATTCCGCTCATAGCCATCTCGACGCAATTCGAATCTGACCCCGACCGTTGCAGTCTCCGACGCGAATACATCGACGCCCTGGCCCATTTAGGCGCTGATGCCTGCATCCTTCCCTCAACAGCGGACGGCAACGCACTTGCAAGAATGCTTTCCCGTTTCGACGGACTTCTCATACCCGGCGGAGACGACATAGATCCTTCAGCCTACGGCGAAGCGCCCCTCGGCATCATGGACGGGATGACGAATCCCGACAGGGACAGGGCGGAGAGGGATCTCATCGTGGCCGCGGAGCGCATGGACATGCCGTTTCTGGGAATTTGCCGTGGCATGCAGATGGCCAACGTGACATTCGGCGGCACCCTCATTCAGGATATTTCGACGTGCATGCCCGGATGCCTCGACCATTGGCAGCATGCCCACCCTTCGCTTGCAAGCCACTCAATCGAAATCGCCGCCGACTCGCTACTGGAATCAGCGACCGGCAGGACCAAGATGCGTGTGAACAGCCTCCACCACCAGTGCGTCAACGAACTGGGGCACGGATGCCTGGCATGTGCATTTTCCGAAGATGGATTGGTGGAAGCCCTGTGCAGGCCGTCATCGAAGTTCTTCCTCGGGGTACAATGGCACCCTGAATCAACCAGGGCGGAAGATCCCTCCCGCGCGATTTTCCACGCATTCACGCAAGCATGCGCCGACTACGCGCAGCAACGCGAACGCTGAACTCCGCCCGCGACATGAAGGCAGAACACATGCACCGCAACACATCCCCTACGCTCAACAGAACCTACGATGCCGAATATCTTGCAGCCATCCAATCCCTTGAAGGAGACGTCGAAGGACGCAAGGCAGCCTGGGACTACATCAAGAACTCCACCGCCGTATTCGCAGGAAAACCCGTTTACACCTCTTATATCCCCAGACTCTTCGACATGGCCACGCAGGAGAGATTCCGCTTCATAGCCGAGACCACCCACAGCGTGCTGACCAAGATCATGACCGAGTATCTGGAAAACCCGAGCTACAGAACGCTGTTCAACCTTGACCCTCGCCTCGAGGAGCTGATCTTGCTGCCGCGGGACTACGACTCGCTTCTCCCCTGTGCCCGCGTCGACCTGTTCCTGAACGAAGACACGATGGAGGCAACGTTCTGCGAGTTCAATGCGGATGGCTCGTCGGGCATGAACGAAGATCGGGAAGCAGCACTCAGCATCATGGATAGCGAACCCATGAGGCAGTTCCGCGCGAAGCATGAAGTACGCACATGCACCGAATCCCTCTTCGAAGGCTGGGTAGATGAATTCCTTGACATATATTCGACCTACTCCTTCAAAGTAGATTCTCCGCATATCGCAATCGTCGACTTCCTGGAGAACTCCGTCACAGAGGAGTTCAAGGTCTTCGCCGCCCTGTTCGCCAAACGGGGTGTCCAATTTTCAATCTACGATGTCAGGGAGCTCGAGTTCGACGGAGAGCATCTCATTGGTCGCAAAGCTTATCTGGGACGGGACAATGCTCCCATCGACGCGGTCTGGCGCCGATGCGTTACCCGCGACGTCTTGGATCACTGGGACGAAAGTCAGCATCTCATTTCGGCGGTACGTGAACGCAAAGTAGCCCTCATCGGCAGCTTCGCGGGTCACATCGCTCACGACAAGCAGGTTTTCGGCATCATCGGGCACCCCCGGACTCGCGCCTTGCTCACCGATGAGGAAAACGAGCTCATGGACAGCATGATCCCTTTCACGACGTTTCTGTCCGCCGAATCAATTGACCTCGAAAGCGTCAAGCACGATAAGGATTCATGGATCATCAAGCCGACAGATGCTTACGGCAGCCGCAACGTGTACGCGGGCCGCGATTTCTCCGAGGACGAATGGTCGCGGATCATCGACGATCATGCAGACGGCGCATCGGGCTGCCCGTTTTTGGTTCAACGCTTCTGCGTGCCCTACACCACTGCCGCCATCCCCTTCTATGATCGGGAACAGGACTATACGGCCCAACCGCGGATGTATTTCAACTTGTCCGGCCTCTACATCTACAACGGACGATTTGCCGGTGTGTTCTCGCGCCTCGGACCCGGGTCGATCATTCTGGGTCGCAACGGCGGAGTGACCGCAGCTTCATTGTGGGTGGATTGCTGAAGGAAGGCGCAAGATGGGCAGCACAGCACAAACGACAGCGAAGTCGCCTTCGGCCTTGACGTCGGTCATCCTCCAGGCCTCAACCGCCATATGCCTGGCCGTATCGCTCATCGCTTCCGGCCTCTTCGTCTGCGCGGTTCCGCGCATGACCACTGAATTGCTTTCACGCGCATTCAGCGTTGAAGCAAATTCGCCGTTTACTGAAGATGAGCTGGTTGCGGCAGCCGTCGCCACCCGAGATTACACCGTAGGCGATAACGACCAGGTTGCGCTTTACACGGCACTTGGCGACATAAACGTTCAATGCGCACAGGACAACCGCAGCGGAGCAGGAGCTCCAGACCTTTCGGCCGTGCCGTTTGCAGATGGCCGCTATGACCTCACCGCTTTGAAGTCCGCCCTCTCGAAGGCTTCGGAACGCTACACGCTCGACCAAGAAGCCATATCGCATCTGGACGATGTCAACGTAGTGGTCAAAACCGCTGAAGCCGTGTTCTGCATCATTGCCGCCGCAGCCGCTGTGGGATTGATAGCATGCGCGATCAAGCTTGGCCGCAAGGCAACGAGCAGGGTGCTGCGCATGGCCGCCATTGCAGTCGCCGCCATCTTCGCAGGTTTGGCCGTATGGGTTGCACTGGACTTCGACGGATTCTTCACGTTCTTCCATTCGCTATTCTTCGCCGATGGAACATGGGTCTTTTCCTACGACAGCCTGCTCATAACGATGTATCCGCCTGAATTCTGGATCGGTATGGGGGCAGTCTGGCTGGCCACCACCCTTGCAGGTTGCGCACTATGCCTTATCATAGGGCAGTTACTCAAAATGAACCGCGTCTCAAAGCGTAAAGCATGAGGCGCCCGGCATTCACCACAGGAAACGATGATGAGAGGTAGCCATGACTGACAATCCCGTCCGCGTCCGCTTCGCACCCTCGCCCACCGGCAAGCTGCATGTCGGCGGAGCCAGGACCGCAATCTATAACTGGGCATTCGCACGTGCCATGGGCGGCACTTTCGTCCTGCGCATCGAAGACACCGATCCTGAGCGCTCCACGGAAGAAAACACCCAGGTCATCCTCAATGCCATGCGCTGGCTGGGGCTGGATTGGGACGAAGGCCCCGAAATTGGCGGCGAATTCGGACCCTATCATCAGATGCAGCGCATGCAGACCTACAAGGATGCACTCGAAGAGCTCAAGCGCCGCGGCGCCGTATACCCCTGCTTCTGCACGAAAGAAGAGCTTGACGCCAAACGCGCAGCCGCAGAGGCCGATGGAGGCGCTTACGCGGGCTACGATAGAACCTGCCGCAACCTCACCGAAGAAGAAGCGCAGGCACGCATCGATGCAGGTGAGCCGCATGTCTGGCGCCTCCGTGTGCCCGACGACCGCGGATCCATCGAATTCACTGACGCGGTTTACGGCCCCATGAGCTTTCCCGCCGATGTCATGGACGACATGATCCTCGTGCGCACCGACAGCTCCCCCACCTATAATTTCGCCGTTGTCTGCGACGACGCGAACATGCGCATCTCGCACGTCATCCGCGGCGATGACCATCTCAGCAACACCCCTCGCCAGATTCTCATCTACGAGGCGCTGGGTCTTCCTGTCCCCACCTTCGCCCATCTGTCCATGATCTTGGGACCGGATGGCAAGAAGCTCTCAAAGCGCCACGGAGCAGCGAGCGTGGAGGAATTCCGCGATCGAGGATACCTGCCAGATACCATGGTCAATTTCCTGGCGCTTCTGGGATGGAGCCTTGACGGTGACACCACCCTTATTTCCCGCGAGACGCTCTGCTCCAACTTCAGCCTGGACCGCATCACGAAAAAGGATGCTGTGTTCGACGAAACGAAGCTGGATTGGATGAACGCCCAATACATCAAGGACATGGATGCCGAAACATGGGTTGAAGCCTCCAAGCCTTGGCTTGCCGCTGCCTACGCTACAGGCAAAACCGTTCAATCCGGTGCAAACATCGTCGCTGCAGACGCTGAACCTTCCATGCCCTCCGAAAAGGACATTCAGGCAGGCATGTGCGATATCGACGAGCGCCTCGACTTCTATGCGGCTCTTTACCCGCTGATCGCCGAACGTGAAACGAAACTCAGCGATGCCGCAGAGAAGATGCCTTACATGTTCTGGGGTCCCAATGTTGCGCTTGACGAGAAGAGCGTCAAGAAGGTACTGCTCAAAGAAGGAGCCCGTGCCGATGAGGCGCTCAAGGCCTGCCGCGATATCATTGCCGATGAATCGCTTGAGTGGAAATTCGACATCCTGCAAGATGCATGCCGAGCACTGTGCGATCCTATGGAGATCAAGCCCAAGAACATGTTCCAGCCGCTGCGCGTAGCCGTCTGCGGCAACATGGTATCGCCGCCGCTTTTCGAAAGCATCGAGCTTTTGGACCGCGCGGATGTGGTAGCCCGCATCGATTCCACCATCGCTGCCGTTTTCGGAGCATAAGACATGGCAAATGAAGTTGAATGCCGTAAACCTAAAGCACGGTTCTTTCCTGTTGAGCAGTTCTGCGTGCGGCCGCATGGCGGCGCCTGCACGCGTTGCAGCGTCGCGTGCCCCGCACATGCGATTTCGTTTGAAGACGATGGAGCTGCTCCGTCCATTGACGAAGACGCATGCACCAAGTGCGGCATCTGCATGGGCGTGTGCGACGGTTTCGCCTCCACGCGCATGTCGGTTCCGAACCTCCACGCCCACATCAGAAAGATCGCACTTCGGGGCGAGATGGTCTATCTGACCTGCAAGGAAAACGTGTTCCCGGGATTCATCCCGGCTCCAAACGTTGTGGTCCTGCCTTGCCTGGCCTGCATCTCACCTGAGTTGTGGACCCTGATGCTGACCGAGAATCTCCCGTTGGTGGTCAGCTGCGACTTCAAGTACTGCTCCGATTGCGACCGTGCACCAGGACGCGGAGAGATGCTTTTCTCCCGCTCCATAGAGATGGCCGAGGAATGGACAGGGGGCACCGTTCGTTTCGATAGGGAAATCCCTGAAGCCGAATCCGCCGACGACAACCCCGAATACGGCAGGCGCGAGGCCTTCGACAGCGTAAAAGGCGACGTGGTTGACGTGCTCAACGGCAAGCGCATGCTCAAGAATTCGGACACGCTGCAGAACTACTACGAGAAAAAGGAACGTGAGCGCGCCATCAAGAAGCTCAATCTTGAGCCGACGGGCGAATTCCTGAATTCATTTGCCGAAGGCGGAACATCAGCAACGCTGTTCACACCGCGAAGGAAGCTTCTCCTGGAGGCGATCAGCAGGTCTCCGCACATAGCGCAACGCATCCCCGTTCTGCTCAGCGACACCAATCTTGAGCTTTGCGACGATTGCCTTGCATGCACCAAAGTCTGCTTGACCGGAGCCAGAAACATTTCACGCGAAGACGGGTCGCTCACGTTCAACGAGATGCTCTGCATCGGGTGCGGCGCCTGCGTTCAGGCGTGCCCGAAAAACGCGTGCGAGCTGATTGAAACAACGGCCGACATTTTCAGCATCGAGAGCGAACCGAACCACTGACCGTCGGGTCGCTTGAGGGAACATCGCATAACCGAAGCCACATAATACGGCGCCCCATGGGGCGCCGTATTATGTGCGACACCGCTAAAGATTGATGCCGATCTCTTCTTCGACACCGGCAATTTCAGGGCGTGGCCGGTCATGCTTGAGACCATACGTAACAACAGCAACGCCCAACGCAATCGCTGCAAGCCCGCACCACAGCAAAACATCATGGACCTGCGGAATGATATCGGCGAACAAGGTGTAATCATCCGCGGTCCATTCGCCATACGAGACCTCATACCAGCGCAACCAGAACTGGGCTGCGAACGAAGCGCCGCCCATGATGCATGCGAATGTGCCCATTCTCACGGTATCTCCCGGCGCCAAGCGCGTTTTAGGATTGATAGGATGGCGGACGGGATCGTCGACCGACAGCCCACCGTAGATGACTTTGAGAATCACATAGGCTATGGGGCCTGTTGCAACTGCCAACATCCCGATGGCGAAATAATCCGTACCGTTTGTCAGCATTGCCAAAATGGAGATGCCGATGACCAGCGCGCAGCTCACAACGAATCCCGGCTTGCCCCCAGGAACGACATAGAGACCTCGCCTTTTGCGCTCTTCCAGCGGCACCTTCCGCCGCAATTTGATAAGCGCCAGCGGCAGAGCCACATACATGGCCAAAAGGAACATGACCTCCATGCTCACAAGCGTGGTGAAATCACTCTGCGCCAGCACCAACGTCACGATGGACAGCGAGAGGATGCCGTTGTACGGAACACCGCGCTTGCGGCTCACCTTGACGAAGAACTTCGGGCATAGATGATCATCGGCAAGCACGAACAATCCACGCGAACCGCTGGCTAGATAGGTATTGAAAATGGCACATTGGGATACCACGGCAACCATGAGGAAGACGTATCCCCAGACTTCACCAAGATGCATGGTCAGGACGGTCGCATAGCCCACGCTTCCGCCTGCAAACCCGCTCTCAGTGGACCACGCCTCCCAACTACCGGCAGGCAGCGAAACCAATCCAGCAAGCGTGGGGAGAACGTAACTCAAAGCCACAAGGGGCATGGCGATAAGCAATCCCTTGGGAATAACCTGGGGATTCTTGATTTCGCCAGCCATGTTCGAAATGCATTCGTACCCGCAATACATCCAAATGCAGATGCACAACCCGCCGCCGATGCTGTCTAGGAGATTGGACTCAGGAGGCATCAGGGGGACCATGGGGTCGGTTTGCCAATTCAAAAATCCCACAACCGCGACCAGGCCGAATGCCAACATGATGGTGACAGACAGGACGGATGAGACCGTATCGACTTCACGCAACCCCATCAGGTTCACAATTGTGAACACGCCGATCATCCCCACTTTGAGCGCAAGCAGCGCAGGTTCCGACATGGGAACTATCTGGCTGATGTAGCCGGCCACCAAGGCCACGTATACACCGTTCGTGATGTAGGAGGACATGGTTTCCCACCATCCGGCTTGAAATCCCCAGAATTCCCCGAAGGCCTCTCGAACCCAAACATAGATTCCACCCTCGGTAGGGAGAAGCGAGCTTGCCTCAGCGACGATATTGCTGAGCGGAAGAGCCCAAATCAAAGGAAAGATGGTCAACAGAATCAACGTCATACCAGGTCCGGCTTCGGGGATCATCTCCTCGATGCCGAAAGCGCCGGCAGCAACCAGGCAGAACAGCATGAATACGACGCCAGGAACGCCGATATCGTATTTTTTCAGGCCGGCAACACCGTGGACTTGTTCGGTCAATGTATCACCTCGCGCGAAGTAGGAGCTTAAAGCCCCATGCAACGGACAAACAGGACATGATTAGAGAGCGGAATCAGTTCCGCGCATGATTATTGTCTGATCCTGAAGAGGTTGATCCTGCGTTGACCGTCGATGATGAACCACATGGGAAGCAATTCGGCATGCAGCCCAGGCCGTGCCATATTTCGTCTGTATGCCATTATCCCACCTTTCATCATTCGCGCATCAGCGCTTTATATTGCTGCAACCGACGTGGATTTGCAATGTCTGATTCGGCAATCGACATACAGGGAGAAATTCGACCGAATGATTTCGGTAAGCGGCTCATGGAACCTTGGACGGATCGTTGCTTTATAATGTGCCCCATCATTTTCAGCGAAAACGCATCGTTCGATCTGCGCTTCGCAGTCTGATTGCAAAGAGGTAGCCATGTCCATGTCAATCAACGCAATCCTGCCCGACCCCGAGGAGCTCAAAAAAGCATATCCCCTACCCGAACAGCTTCGCCTTGCCAAAAAGGCCCGGGATGAGGAAATCGCGCGTGTGTTCACCGGGCAATCGGATCGTTTCATCGTGATCGTCGGCCCTTGTTCCGCAGACAACGAGGACTCTGTTTGCGAATATACGGCACGCCTTGCCGATGTCAATGAACGCGTGAAAGACAAGCTGGTCATCATTCCCCGTGTGTACACCAACAAACCGCGCACCACCGGCCAGGGCTACAAAGGCATGCTCCATCAACCCGACCCGGAGCACGACGAGAACCTGCTTGAAGGCTTGACCGCCATTCGCAGAATGCACCTGCGCGTCATTCGGGAAACGATGCTCACTGCCGCAGATGAGATGCTCTACCCTGAAAACCGCAGTTACCTCGATGACATGCTCAGCTACGAAGCCGTTGGTGCACGATCGACCGAAAACCAGCAGCACCGTCTCACAGCAAGCAGTCTCGATATCCCCGTCGGGATGAAAAACCCCACATCAGGTGACCTTTCCGTTATGGTGAACTCCATCAAGGCCGCACAGGCTTCACACCGATTCATCTACCGCGCCGCCGATGTCACCACAAGCGGCAACCCCCTTGCGCACGCAATACTGAGAGGTGCTGTGGATAAGTACGGAACAAACATTCCGAACTACCATTACGAGGATCTAGCCCGACTGCGAGACATGTACGATGCCTCCGGACTTGCAAACCCCGCCGTAATCGTGGATGCCAACCATTCCAACTCGGGGAAAAAGCACCGCGAGCAGATCAGAATCGTAGACGAAGTTCTTCACTCACGCCGCAGCAATGAAAGTATTCGCACCCTCATTAAAGGCGTGATGATTGAGAGCTACTTGGTTGAGGGCCGCCAAGACATCGGTTCCGGATGCAGAACGTTCGGACAGTCAATAACCGATCCCTGCTTGGGCTGGGAGGATACTGAACGCCTCATATACACCATCGCAGAACATTGCTGATCTTGCCGCCTGCCCATCGGCAACCATGCACACAGGAAATGCCGCCAGCGTCAGACGCACGTGCACTCCCAAAAGCTCCCTCCCGGTTTGATTGCGCAGCTGCCCTGGAATAACGATGGAGCGCAGTTCTTCGCTGCATCATAGGAGGCTCAACATCTCCAAGGGAAACCGCGCTGGCCACGATCCTCACTCTGCCCCATCATACGCCATCAAGCTGGGAGGTGAACTCCCAAATGGCGCTCAGTAAGTTGTCGCTCTCATCCAGTCCGAAGTACTTCACGGGGAGCATGAGCTTTTTCGACTGCTGAACGTATCGGGCGGCATAACGCCGCAAAGGCTTCATGAGGTCTGCGGGAACATCCACGGGATCCATGACCAGTTTACCACCGGTCACCACCACGGATTTAACGCCGCGTTCATTTGCCCATGCCCTGATCTTGGCTCGGGTAAACATATTGACGCACGCCTGCGGCATTTCGCCTTTGGCTTCGCGAACCTCCCGCTCAAGGTCCTGAGCGCTTGAAATGGTGTCGCATGATGCAATGCGACGATACAGCATCACGCGTTCATCGGCATCGCGGATGTATTCCTCGGGGATATAGGTATGAGCTGGGATGTTGACCGCAATATCGGAAAGAGCCGGTGGCAAGCCGTCGCTGGAAGCGGAGCCCTCGCGCGCACTGTCCACTGCGTTTGCAAGCATCTGGGCGAACAGATCGAAGCCCACAGCGCTCATGTTTCCACTTTGCTCGGCGCCCAAAAGACTGCCGGCTCCACGGATTTCCAGGTCTCGCATGGCTATGCGCATGCCGCTGCCAAGATCGCGGTGCTCATTGATGGCCTCAAGTCGAGCTGTCGCCTCTTCGGTCAGTGAAGCATCCGGTGGGAACATGAAATACGCGTAAGCCTGCGTGGAGCTACGACCCACGCGCCCCTTGAGCTGATACATCTGAGCCAAGCCCAATCGCTGGGCATCCTCGATGATGAGAGTATTGCTGTGCGGATTGTCAATGCCGCTTTCAATGATGGTTGTAGCCACAAGAACATCGATGGCTCCAGCATTGAATTCCTCCATGACGCGCTCAAGCTGTTCGCGAGTCATCTTTCCATGGGCAACGCCGATGCGGGCCTCACCGGCCGCCTGCGCAACACGGGAAACTGCATCCTCAATGGTGCGAACCCGGTTGCTTAGATAATACACCTGGCCGCCACGCTGGATTTCGCGCCTGATAGCTCCGCTCACCACATCGACATCCCACTCCCCAACGTGAACATCGATGGGGCGGCGATTGTCAGGCGGCGTGAGAATGAGACTCATGTCCCGTACCCCGGAAAGGCTCATCTGCATGGTTCGGGGGATGGGGGTAGCGGACAACGTCAAGACATCGATCTGCTCTCGTAGGTTTTTCATCTGCTCTTTGTGCCCGACGCCGAAGCGCTGCTCCTCATCGATGATGACCAGTCCCAGATCGTGAGGATTGACATCTCGCGACAGCAGCCTATGGGTGCCCACAAGCACATTGACCTCACCCGATGCGAAGCCCTCCAATGCCGCCTTCTGCTGCTTGGCGTCACGGAAGCGCGAAAGCACTTCCACACTGACGCCATACGGTTCGAAGCGGTCGCGAAATGTCGAAAAATGCTGCTGGGCCAAAATGGTTGTCGGGCAAAGCACCATGACCTGCTTGCCGTCCTGGACGGCCTTGAAGGCAGCACGCAGTGCCACTTCTGTTTTGCCGAATCCCACATCGCCGCAGATCAAACGGTCCATGGGTTTGGAAGATTGCATATCGGCCTTGACATCGGCTATAGCCGCAAGCTGATCCGGAGTCTCGTCGTAGGCGAAGTCCTCTTCCATCTGACGCTGCCACGGGGTGTCAGGAGAGTATCTGAACCCTTCCACGCTGGACCGCCTCGTATACACATCGATGAGATCGAACGCCAGCTGCTTGGTTGCCTTGCGTGCCTTGCCGAGCGCACGCGACCAATCGCTCGTGTTGAGCCTGGTCAATCTAGGGGAGGAACCTTCGGGGCCGACATAGCGGGTCACTCGGTCCAATTGCTCAACCGGAACGAACAGCTTGTCGCCTTCGGCATATTCCAAAAGCAGGTAATCCCGCATTACACCGCCGACATCCTGACGGACGATCTCTTTGAACAGCGCGACACCATGCGCAGCATGCACGACATAATCGCCGGGCTTGTAGGGAAACGTGACCTCGGTGATGTCGATACGACGGCGGTTTCGGACCGAGCCGGTTCTCGTCTGAGTGTCATGGATGGAGACGATAGCCAGCTTCGCTTTGGGAATGACCATACCCAAAGGAACATCCACATCAACGATATTGACCACCCCGGGCTTGAGTCGATCGGGCACATTTCCAACAACATCGAGCACCTCGTTGATGGGAAGCCCATGATCGACGAATGAAAACTTGATCTCCTGACGGACACGGAAGTCGGAAGCGCTGAAAACAACCCTATACCGCTGATCGACAAGACTGCGCAAGCGACCGAACAGCTTCTCGGGATCGCCCGCAACATCAGTGCGCTTGACAGGCAGCTCTGCATCCACGGTTCCGCCAACGCGCATGATGGAAACCATCGTGAACCGCGTGCCTTTTCCAAAATCCAACTGAGCTGGAGGAATGTAGAGCCCATCAACGGGAATGTGACTGCCCTTGGAACGCCCGAGTGCATCGTCAAAGGCATGCGCCGCATCATCGAACAGGCTGCGCGGTTCATCCATAACCGTCAAGGTATCATGACCGGTATAAGCACCCAAGCTTACGGTCTGGGCATACAGTAGCGGCAGCAAAGCATCGGCGCCACCGAAATCAACGCCCCCGGAAAGCTTCTCAAGCATCTCGCGCCACACCGCATCGTTACCAGCTCGAGGACGCACCGTCTCTTGCGCCTGCCGGATTCCCCGTGCGCTGAGCCTGTACTCGCGAACCGGATAGACCTCGATGCCGCCTAGCGACGTGATGGTTTGACCGGTCGAGGGAACGATTCGTCTTATCTCGTCGATCTCATCGCCGAAAAAGTCCAGACGCACAGGGAAGACCGAATTGCCAGGATACACATCGATGATGCCGCCGCGCACGCAAAACGTGCCCGGCCCTTCAAGCTGACCAGCGTTTTCATATCCGCGAGCAACAAGCGCGGATTCAACATCGGAGAATGAAAGCATTTCGCCGGTGGCGGCATCAAGAGCCTCCTGCCCCGCGTTGAAGATGAGGGGGGCGTATACACGGGCAGAAACCGGAGGCAATGCGCGAATCAACGATGCAGCGCTGGCAACAACCATCTTGGGGGCCTTCGTTTGAAGGGCCCACGCCGCCTGGGCCCTCTTGGAGACCGTGCGGGCATCAGGATGCTTAGGCGCGAACGGGTAATCCTCGCGGGCGGGAAAGTGCAGCACGCAGCCTTCACCGAGATAAGCCGAAGCACTGCGTGCGAAAGAAGCGGCCGCATCTTCACCGGGCACAAGGACCAAAGTCGAGGTGCGACGCCGGGCGAATCCGGCCGCCGCAATGAACGGACGTGCGGATGAGGCTACCGCCAATGCGGCATCATCCCCCGCATCAAGCTTTGCCGTTGCATCGGAAATGGCGCCCGACGAAAACAGAGTGTCAGCCATCGCGTCTATGAGCATTGCATTCCTTTCAAGCCTCGAAGGACTCAGATATCAAGAGAAACACGAAAAGCCGCATACGCGGCCGCAGTCCGACTATGCGCCGGGCTTTCTTCCATCAAAGAGTATAATCTGACCGCACATACAACGCAGCGCGAATCAGCCATCATCAGGAAGGATTCAAATGGCGCGAGAAAATCTCACCGACAAGCGGGCGCGCGCCCAAAAAATCGAAGACGCCATGTACAAGCACTACGGCCCCGGTGCATGCTCGCTTGATTACCGAGATCCATTCACTCTGACCATAGCCGTCATCCTCTCGGCGCAGTGCACCGATGCGGCCGTCAACAAAGTTACTCCGCAGCTGTTCGATCGCTTCGGCACGCCCCAGGCCATGGCGGAGGCTCGCATAGATGAAATCGAATCCATCATCAAGTCCCTCGGCTTTTATCGCTCTAAGGCGAAAAACATCATCGCGTGCGCTCAGACCCTGCTTTCCGAGTTCGGCGGCGAAGTGCCCAACGACCTGACGCTGCTACAACGATTGCCGGGCGTGGGCAGGAAAACGGCGAATGTCGTCATGTGCGAAGCGTTCGGAAACGCACAGGGGATTGCCGTGGACACGCATGTGTTCCGCATAGCCCATAGGCTGGGATTTGCAACGCGAAACGATGACACCCCGGAAAAAACCGAGGCAAAGCTCCTGCATATCCACCCCAAAGAGCAATGGGTGTTCATCAACCACCAATGGGTCCATTTCGGACGCGAATTCTGCCGCGCACGAAATCCGCTTTGCGGCGACTGCATCATCGGCGAATTCTGCCCCACCCGAGGAAAACACCAGTAGGCCGCCATGCAGATGCTGATCAATTGCCTCATGGTTGGAACCGGCGGTGCACTGGGATCGATCGCACGATACCTGGTAACGCTGACAGCGCCCACCCTTCCCCGCCTCACAGCCCAATCGTATCCCGGTACCATCGCTTCGGCCTTGGCCGTATTTCCCTTCGCAACACTGCTCATAAACATTGCGGGATCGTTTCTCATAGGGGTCATTGCGGCCCTGTGCCTTCGCCCCGCAGCACTGTCGGATGAAGCGGTGCTGTTTTTCAAGGTGGGCCTGTGCGGCGGCTTCACAACCTTTTCGACATTCAGTCTGGAAACCATGCAGCTCATGCAATCCGGGCACGCCGCAACAGCCATCGTTTACGCCATCACAAGTGCTGCGGCTTGTGTAATCGCCGCCTTTGCAGGGCATTTCGCCGCATGCGCACTGCAGGCACGCTGAAGCGTGCACAGAAAGAGAAAGGAACACCAATGGCAAATAGCGTCCTTCTTGCCGTCACCGGAGGCATTGCAGCCTACAAAGCCGCTGACGTTGTGGTCGAGCTCACGGCACGTGGGTGCACCGTGAATGTCATCATGACCGAAAACGCCTGCAAATTCGTGGCTCCGCTCACCTTCGAAGCGCTTTCAGGAAACAAAGTGTATACCGACACGTTCGACTATTGCGTCGATGCCACCATCAAGCACATCACGCTTGCCCAAAATGCCGACGTAATGGCCATTGTCCCTGCAACTGCCAACGCTATTGCGAAGATGGCGCACGGCATCGCCGACGACATGCTCTCCTCCACATTTCTTGCCGCAACCTGCCCGGTACTCGTTGCTCCGGCGATGAACACCCATATGTATGAGAATGCGGCCACGCAGGCCAATATTGAGATCCTGCGCAGCCGTTCGATTGAGTTCATCGGCCCTGAAGTGGGAAAACTCGCATGCGGAGACATAGCGAAAGGCGTGTTGTCCCCTGTCGATGAAATAGTCGACGCCATCATGGGAAAACTTTTTGCCAGGCAACCTTAAGATAATGCCGAATGAGCTGATCCCCAATCCTGCAAGGCTATAGCGTCAAGGCAGTACCGGTTCTCAGCAAGAGCCTCCAATGCCGCGACGAATGCACTGGCTCCCGACAACGCAGTGATGGAAGTCAGGCCATGTTTGACGGCCTCAGTTCTCAGGGCATATCCGTCCGAACGTGCATGCTGGCCGTAGGGAGTGTTGATCATGAACGCAATCTGACCCGCTGCAATCATGTCGCCGATATTGGGATGCTGATCCTGGATGCGCCCGACAACACTGCATCTGACGTTGCCTCCTTTGAGAACACGCGCCGTCCCCTCGGTGCAGGCTATCGAGATCCCGAGCCTTTGGAGGCTGCGTGCAATGGGCAGGATATGCCGCTTGTCCTTATCGCATACGGATATGAAGACCGTGCCCTCTCGAGGAAGCTCATAGCTGATGGCCATTTGCGATTTTGCATATGCCTCCGGATATGTGGATGCAATCCCCATGACCTCCCCAGTTGACTTCATCTCAGGACCCAACACCACATTGGCTCCCGGGAAACGGCCCCATGGCATAACCGCTTCCTTAATTGCGAAACCTTCCAAACGGCGGGTATCGCTGGGCAGGTGCAGACTCTCGATCGAGGCCCCAGCCATGATGCGGGCAGCGCATTTCGCAAGCGACACACCCGTTGCCTTCGACACGAACGGAACGGTTCTACTTGCCCGGGGGTTCGCCTCGATGACATACACCGTCTCACCTTTGATGGCATATTGCACATTGATCAGGCCCTTTACGCCGAGACGTAAAGCCAGCTTTCGCGTGATTGCACGGAGACGGTCAACGATTCCGTCCGAGAACGAGAATGGCGGGAGGCAGGCTGCCGAATCCCCTGAATGGATGCCCGCCTCTTCGATGTGCTCCATCACGCCGCCGATATAGACCTCCCGGCCATCGCAGAGGGCGTCGACATCGCATTCGATAGCCCCTTCCAGGAAATGGTCCAGATATACCGGGTAGTCAGGCGATACACGCACCGCTTCCTTCATGCATTCTTCCAAATCTGCGCTATCGTAGGCAATCATCATGCCCCGCCCGCCCAGAACATAGCTGGGCCGTACCAAAAGCGGATAGCCTATCAGATGGGCGGCAGCTTTCGCTTCCGTGAAGCTCGTCGCCATCCCTGCGGGAGGATACGGGATATCCAGTTCGTCGAGGATAGCGCTGAACCTCTCACGGTCTTCCGCAAGATCGATGGCATCAGGTTTCGTGCCGATGATATTGACGCCCGCACGTTCAAGCTGAAAAGCCAGTTTCAAAGGCGTTTGCCCACCGAGCGTGACAATGACGCCGAAGGGCTGTTCAGCTTCGATGACATCCATGACGTCCTCGTACGTCAACGGTTCGAAATACAAACGGTCCGATGAGTCGTAATCAGTTGAAACGGTTTCAGGGTTGCAATTGACCATGATGGTCTCGAAACCGGCATCCGACAAGGCATAACTCGCATGGACGCAGCAATAATCGAACTCGATGCCCTGCCCTATTCGGTTGGGGCCGGCGCCAAGAATCATGATCTTGGATTTGGATGTTGAGGATACCTCGTCATCGATTCGCTCATCCAAAGTCCCAAACGGCGAAAACGGCTCCTCGTAGGTTTTATAGTGGTATTCCGTGCTGCCAGCAAACTCGCCCGCACAGGTGTCCACCGTCTTGAATGCAGGCACGACGCCCAGGCCTTTTCGATAAGCGCGAACCACAAGCTCATCTGTGCCGGTCAGATATGCGATCTGCGCATCGGACATGCCGAAACGCTTGCATAGACGCATGGACTCCGCATCGAACTCATCCAACTTGACATTTCGAATGACCTCCTGAACAGCGACCATATCAGCCATGCGCGAAACGAACCACGGATCTACGCCGCTGAGCTCGCTCACCCGGCCTGCATCCCAGCCCCTGCGCAACGCCTCGGCAAGATAGAAGACGCGATTTTCAGCAGGTCTTGCAACGCATGCCTCGAAATCGCCCTCATTGAACGAATCTTTCCCGTCGGCGCCAAGACCCAAACGACCGTTTTCCAGAGACCTCATGGCCTTGCCGAAAGCCTCTTCGAACGTACGACCGATTGCCATGATCTCGCCGACGGCTTTCATGCGCGTTGAAAGCGTGGTATCGGTGCCTTTGAATTTCTCGAAGGCGAATCGCGGAACCTTGACCACGCAATAATCGATTGCAGGCTCAAAGCAAGCCGGCGTAGCCTGGGTGATATCGTTGACGATTTCATCAAGGGTATATCCTACGGCAAGGCGCGCAGCAGCCTTGGCAATGGGGAATCCGGTGGCTTTTGACGCAAGCGCTGAAGAACGAGACACGCGCGGATTCATTTCAATGACAATCAAACGACCATCTTCAGGGTTTACCGCAAATTGCACATTCGACCCACCGGTTTCAACCCCGATCTTCTCAAGGATGGCGAGACTGGCAACGCGCATGCGCTGATATTCGATATCGGATAGAGTCTGCGCGGGCGCCACCGTGATGGAATCCCCCGTATGAACTCCCATTGCATCGAAGTTCTCTATGGAGCAAACGATAATGCCGTTGCCTGCGCAATCGCGCATGACCTCCATCTCGTATTCTTTCCAGCCGATGATGCTCTCCTCGACCAGAACCTCACCTGCGGGAGAAAGCTCAAGGCCCTGCGCAACCGTCTCTCTGAGTTGACGCTCATCGTAAGCAATGCCTCCTCCGGCTCCGCCCAAGGTGAAAGAGGGGCGCAACACCACCGGATAGCCGATTTCCGCAGCCAAGCTTACCGCGTCATCAACCGAATATGCGTATCCGCTACGCGCGCATTCGAGACCGATTTCCGCCATGGCCTCTGCAAAAAGCTTACGATCCTCACCTCGCTGGATGGCGGCAAGGTCGCACCCGATCATTTCAACCCCGTACCTGTCCAGAATACCCGATTCGGCCAGCTCAACAGCCGCATTGAGTCCTGTCTGCCCGCCCAAAGTGGGCAACAGCGCATCGGGGCGCTCTTTTGCGATCACGCGTTCAAGGAACTTGCAGGTGATCGGTTCAATATAGGTGCGATCAGCCAATTCAGGATCCGTCATGATCGTAGCCGGATTGGAATTGACCAAAACGACCTCATAGCCCTCTTCCTTGAGAACCTTGCATGCTTGCGTTCCCGAATAATCGAACTCACATGCCTGCCCGATCACAATCGGACCGCTGCCAATCACGAGAATGCGTTTGATGTCCGTTCGCTTAGGCATGGCATGCTCCTTCCAGAGACGTTTCAGCATGTGCATTCGAACCAAACGACCATCCAGCCGTTCGGTTCCCGGAAATGTCGATTTCCAGAAAATCCGGGCGCCCTTGCATCAAGCGAACGAAAGATTCGAAGAGGTACTGCGAATCGGTTGGTCCGGGATTGGCCTCAGGGTGATACTGAACGCTGAACGCAGGAAGATCGAGAAACGCTATTCCCTCGCAGGTTCCATCGTTGAGATTCACATGTGTTAACCGAATGCGGCCGAAACGCTCATTGGAAACGACGGGCGCTATTCCGCGCTCAACCCAGAATCGCAGATCAGATGCGTGTTCGCAGATTCCTCCGGATAATTCGGGCATCAAAGCGCCAAGGCTGGGAAACACAAGTGAGAACCCGTGATTTTGAGCCGTAATCTCAACGCGACGAGAGATGAGATTCATCACGGGATGGTTACCCCCACGATGGCCGTACTTCAGCTTTTCGATCCGACCACCGCACGCAAGGGAAATCATCTGATGGCCCAAACAGATTCCGAACACCGGCACCTTGCCCAGAAGCTTTGCAGCTTGCTCGCTGGTGGAAGATACCGCTTGAGGGTCTCCTGGGCCGTTTGAGAGAAACACACCGTCGGGAGCCATGGCAAGCACTTCTTCAGCGGGCGTATCCCAAGGCACCACGGTAACATTGCAACCGGCATTGGCCAGACCGGCAAGAATAGAACGCTTCACACCGCAATCATAAGCCACGACGTTGGAGAGGGCATCAGCAGCCTCCCTGATCGCGAACGCCCGAGAGCCCATGACGGGATGAAATGCATAGGGCTGGGAGCATGAAACCCCTTCGACCAGATTGGTACCCACGAAAGAAGGCGAAGAGGCGATCTTGGAAATCAGCGAGTCAGCATCTCCATCCATTGTGGAAATAATGGCATTCTGAGCGCCGGTTTCGCGAATATGCCTGATGATCGCCCTGCTGTCCACACCCTCGACAAGCATGATGCCTTTATCGTCGAGGTAGTCTGACAAACTGCCGGTGCTTCTCCAGTTTGATGGCGATAGGCAGAGATCGTGAACGACCAAAGCCCTCAAGGAAGGATTTTCAGACTGCAGGTCATCGATATTGATTCCGTAATTGCCGATTTGCGGATAGGCCATAACGACGATCTGCCCCGCATATGAAGGATCGGAGAGAATCTCCAAGTAGCCTTCCATCGAGGTGTTGAAGCAGATTTCACCGACTACCTCACCTTTGGCTCCATGCGCCCAGCAGTGAAAGAGCGTCCCATCTTCAAGGACTAACGTGGCTGGGACGCAATCCCCTTTCCCGATAGCAGCCCTGAGTCTGCTTGCCAAAGGTTGAGGGGAGCCCTCAGAATGCCCATCTTTCAGAGGGGACGAGGAATACGGCGCGTCTGCGCTTGAGGATGCAGTATCCATATCATCTCCTTTCCGGTCTCTCAGTACCGGACTTAAAGGACTGTACGACGCATGGAGGCGAGCCATGCGACTGCATATTATCTTATGAAGGATGTATATTTCACCAGAGAAATGCAGCGAAATGCATTATAACGTCAGTCAATACAGGGCTTTGTTAATGGTTTGTTAACAGTGATATCACAGTATGGCGGGCAACCACATGAGAACCGCCAAGCAACCCACACCGGTGACGATGCACCAAGCCATGGATTTCGTCTTGAAACCCACCACGAGCACAACCAAAGCCGCCAGCAAAGGAGCAGCCCAATCCCAAGGATCACCTGCGAACAGGGCGGGATTGAACAGGTCATTGGCAACGAGAGCGGCAAAAGCCGCAGGGGGAATGAAATTCAAAGCGCGTACGACATTTTCAGGCAGTTGCTTGCCTTTGAGAAGGAAAATAGGCGCCACACGGCAGATGAGCATAGTGACAGCACATGAGCCGAATACGATCAGAAAGTCCGTGACACCCATCAGCGATCACCGATCCTGATGTCGCTCGAACGCGAAGACGACAAACCCTCGCCGGAGGTGCCCGTGCCTTCACCATGCGCCGAGGAGCGCTCCTTAAGGATGCTGAAGACCAAAGCGGCCCCTACACCCACCAGCGCACCGACAAGGATTGCGGGTCCGGACAACCCGATCATCTTGCAGGCAACGACACCGACAATAGCGCCGAAAACGGCGATGAGGTTTTCGACTGAAACACGCTGCATACATAGAAGGCAGATAAACAGCGAAGTCATCGCAAACGAAGCGAGCGCAGTGGGCAGGGAGATCGCCGACCCGATCAAAGCCCCTGCCACATTGGCCAGAAGCCATGTGGACTGCGAGAGAAGGTTGACGACAAGCGAATTCTGAACAGTCCATGAACCGTTGATGAATCGGGCGAGATTGACCCCGAAGCTCTCATCGGTCACCGTAGCGCCGAAAATGAATGCAAGGCGCTTGCGAACCGAGCCGCAGAACTGCGAAAGAGAGGCGCCATAGAGCATCTGGCGGGTGTTGACCAACGAGACGCTTGCGATGATGGCTGAGAGAGGATTGCCCGCAAGCCACATATTGGGAATCATGTACTGACCTGCACCGGAATAGAACAGAGCGCACATGAGCGCAACCATCCAAACATCCATGCCGGCCTTCACGCAAAGAATCCCGCACGGCAAGCCGAGCACCACATATCCGGCCATTATGGGCAAAGCGGCTTTCAATGCCTCATGAAATTGAAGCTGACCAGAATATGCGCAGCTCACATCATTCACATCGGTCTGTTCCATGCATTCGGTTTCGTTATGTTTCATATCCGCATCATTCATAGCAGACGTATTTTAACGACCCCGATGACGATGCGCAAGAATATAACTCTCCGATAAGACCACAAGAAAGGACGGCTCCGAAGAACCGTCCTTTTGCGCAATTGCATCCGTTTTCCAATGAGTCACTCTGTTCGAGGGAGCTTCTTCGCATTGCGGGCAGCGAAGATCACGCACAGAGCGATGATGACGTCGCACGCGATGCAAAACATCCAAACCGCCGTATATCCGCCCGTAACCTGATAGATGCCAGTCAAGATGGGAACTCCCATGCAACCGAGCGCATATCCGATTGCAGGTACCAGCGAATAGATCTTCGCGTAATCCTTATTGCCGAACAGGAAGGCCGTCAGCATGGCAACGCCTGTACCGTAGCATGCATACATGGTGTCGTTGAGGCCTGCACCCAGGAAGGCGAATCCCGGAATGGTCGCACCGATCGTCAAGCAGATAAACGAGATGATGGTTACAACCACCCAGAGCAAAACGCCTCTCGGTGCTCCAAAGCGGTCACACGTGATTCCGATAAGCGGATTCCAAACGATATCGCACAGCATAGCTACGGACACCATCAATCCACCCATACCCGCTCCATAGCCGACAGATTCGCAGAAGCTGGTGAAGAGCTGGTTGGTGACGGTCGTAACCGTGATGAGCGTCATCGCGACAAGCAGCAAAATGAATGCCGGCGACTTGATGGCATCGCGGAAGGCGACACCGTCTGTGGGGTCGGCAACATGGATGTCGGCGTTGTGGGCCTCGTATCCGTACGGGAGCAATCCGACAACCTCAGGCTTGAGCCTGACCAGGAACAATGAGGCTCCGCACATCAGGATCATGCTGGTCACACCGAGCACGATATATCCGGTGCGCCAGCCCGAGGTTGCAATGACGTTTGAGATGACAGGGCTCATGATGGCATTGGCGAGGCTTCCGAAACCCCACGCCAGACCGATAGCAAGACCATCCCGTTTCGCGAACCAGTTCTCCAGGACGATTGCCACGCCGATGGAAGTGTTGAAGCCCATGCAGAAGCCGATGATGGCGCCAGAAACATACCACCACATCACATCCGTGTAAAATGACATGGCAATGGCAGCGGCAGCTTCTATCGCACAGATTGCCGTCATATGGACAGCGATGTTCATTTTGGGCACTAAACGTCCCGCAATCGGGAAGCTGACGGCTTGGCCGATGCAAACCAATGTCATGTAAAAGCCCAGAGAGGATTCGGTAACCCCCAAGTCAGCGCTAACGGGAACATAGAAATTACCTGCAACGATGGTGAGAAAACCTATGGAACCCGAAACCCACATGCCGCAGCCCAAAACAACGAGCCAGGGGTAAATCTTTTGTTTGAGAGATTGATTCTCTTTCATGCGTTTCACCCGTCCGTTCTTGCAGACGCCCTATGCAGGCGAGAGCGTGAATGATGGTGCAAGAACGGAAGGCGCCGAAACGACGCCTTCCCGATGCACTATTTCATTGTGATGACCGTACCTGTTTCGCCACGCAAACCTGCAGCCGCGCATTCAAGCGACGTGATGATGGCCTTGCCCTGAGGGAATGCCTCGACATACGCCAAGCATGCTTCGACCTTGGGCAGCATCGATCCAGGCGCAAACTGACCTTGAGAGATGTATTCCTGCGCCTCGGCGACAGACATGTGGTCGATGGTCTTCTGATCGGGCTTTCCGTAATTCACGCACACCTTCTCAACAGCGGTCAAGATGACGAGCATGTCCGCCTCAAATCCGGATGCGAGCATGGATGCGGAACGATCCTTGTCGATGACGGCCGCGACGCCTTCATAGGAATCTTCGACCTCGAACACCGGCACTCCGCCGCCGCCCGTGGAGACAACGATGTAGCCGTTGTCGATGAGGTCTTTGACGGCGTCGAATTCGACGATGCGCTGCGGAATGGGCGATGCCACCACACGGCGCCAACCGCGGCCGGCATCCTCTTTGACCGTGCAGCCCGTCTTTTCCGCTAACGCCTTGGCCTCCTGCTCGGTCATGAACGCACCCACCGGTTTGGTGGGATGGGAGAACGCCTCGTCGTCCGGATCGACAACGGTCTGCGTAATCACATTGACCGCAGCACGGGCGATATTACGGCGCTTCAACTCACCCTGAATGGCCTGGGTGAGGTGGTACCCGATATAGCCCTGGCTCATGGCTCCGCATTCAGGGAACGGCATCGAGGGAACCTTGGCGTCCCCATCCCTGCTCGCAACATCGAATGCGTTGTTGATCATGCCGCCCTGGGGACCGTTGCCGTGGGTGACAACGACGTTCACCCCTTCGTCAACCATGTCGACAATGTGCTTTGCCGTGTTCTTGACAAGCTCAAGCTGTTCAGCCGGATTATTTCCCAAAGCATTCCCGCCTAGCGCGACAACCACGCTGGGGCCGTTACCTTTCTCGTAAGGCATGCTCTTTCCTTTCCTCTGGCATCCGTCGGGCGAAAAGCCGCACTTTCCAAAGCCCCCGACGGATGCTTGATCATAGATGGATGTCAGATCGATTGTTTCCGGATGCAACCGGTTGCGATTAATGAGATTCGCCTAAGCCACTGTCTCCGCCGCAGGCGCCTGCTTTTCAGCATGGTCCGCAGAGCCCTTCTGCGCATGGCCCTTGGTCCAGCCGAGCTTCTTGCCGAAGAGCACCGCCAAAACCACAACCGCGATGGGATACAAGTAGCAGAAGAAGGCATACGGCAGGTAATCCAGGCAAGCCACACCGAGGATGGTCACCATGTAGATGGAACAGGTGTTCCAGGGGACGAGAACCGAGGTGATTCCGGAGCTCGAATTGCAGATGTTGCTCCATACGGCACCCGGGGCTCCGTGTTTCTCGAATGCATCACCGTACATCTTGCAGGACATGGCAATGGCGGGGTACTGATCGGGCATCAGGACATTGAACACGGTGCCGCTTGCAACGGTGGTGGCAGCGAGGGAACCGAAGCTATGCAGCTTGGAGGTGATGGGCTCGATCAGGGAGTCCATGAGTCCCGTATGCTGCAGAATGCCCACGTACGCCATAACCAGAATGACGATGGAGATGGTCGGGAGCATTTCCTCAATGCCGCCCGTGGAGAACAGCTCATCGAGCACCGGGAATCCCGTCATGCTCACAACCCCCGTATTGGCAGCCTCAACGGCCACACCGAGGTCAGCGCCCTGAAGCACCACTGCCTCAATGAGAGCGAGAACCACGCCAAGGAGGAAGGACGGGATGGCGGGAACCTGCATGACGATGCAGACCACCATCACAACAAGGGGAATCAGAGTCAGAGGCCCGATGGCATATGACTGGTCAAGTGCGTAGAGCAGGTCGGAGACCTGAGATGCGCCGGCATCAGTCATGCCCGCCCCCACCGACGAGCCGATGAAGTAGTACAGACCCACAGATACCAGGCACACGGCGATGACGACAGGCAGAAACTTCTTGCACATGGCGAATACGCCCACCTTCGCCACCGCAGCGCAAAGCACGGGCCCATCCGTCAAGGGAGAGGCGATCTCGCTGACGTATGCGCCTGCGATGATCGCACCGGCAGCCATGCCCAGCGGGATGTCCAATGCCGCAGCGATGCCGATGAACGCAATGCCGATGGTGCCGGCAGCGCCCCAAGAACCCAAGACGATTCCCACGAGAAGCGTTCCGAGGAAGGCCACCGGCAAAAACATCTCAGGGCTGATCACGCTCAGGCCGTAATAAATCAGCGTAGGAACCGTGCCGGACATGATCCAGGTGCCGACGAGCATACCGATGCACATGAGGATGAGGACGGCCTCCATGGCATCAAGGATACCCTTCATCATGCCATCGAGCACCTCCTCCCAGGAATTGCCCAGATACATCGCAATGGCACCGGCAATGACGCAGCCTGCGGCCATGGGAATCTGCGGCTCAGTGCCCAATCCCACGACGCAGCCGAACATCACCAGCGCCAACAATCCGAAGGCGAGCATGCCATGGCGGAATTTGACTTCCTTTTTAGTCTTCTCGCTCACGATGATACCTTTCCTGAAACGAAGGGGCGCTTACGCAGCCCCTTCGTCCCACTGCACGTTCTTTTTACTTGCCGATCTTAGCGAGCACGGCCTCCATGCGGGCCTGTGCCGCGTCAGCAGCTTCCTTGTCCTCGACGGTCTTGGGGCACAGATAAGCCAAGATGGCACGGATGGAGTGCTCACGATTCTCCGCCTCAACCCAGCACAGGGAGCGGTCGCCATCCATGACCTCGTCGACGACTTCTTCGCCACGGGATGCAGGCAGGCAGTGCATGAACTTGCTGTCAGGACCAGCGTAGTTCATCATATCCATGGTGACCTGGTACTTGGGATAGAAGACGTCCATGTAGCTAGAGCCCTCTTCCTCATCATCATAGAGACCGTACCACACATCAGTGTAGATGAAGTCGGCACCCTTGATGCACTCGATATCGTCAGAGATGGTGATGGTGCCGCCGGAAACTTCGCAGTTCTTCAAGCCGATGGCCAGCAGGTCGACATCGGTATCCACCTGAAGACCGCCATCGGTGATCTGATGACCCTTGGGGCCGAACTGAACGAAGTCCATGCCCATCTTCGAAGCGATGAACATGAGGGAAACGCAGACCTGGGTGGCATCGCCGATGAAGGCAACCTTGCAATCCTCGATCTTCTTGCCCTCAGGAAGGTTCTCGATCATGGTCAGCAGGTCACCGAGCTCCTGGGTGGGATGGTTGAATTCGCTCATGCCGTTGATGACGGGGCAGCCGGCGTACTTCGCCAAGTCAACAACGTCCTTATGACGGTCAACGCGGGCCATAAGGATATCGACCAGGCTACCCATAACGCGGCCGGAGTCCTCGATGGATTCGTGGCCACCCAGCTGGATGGTGCCGGGACCGTAGAACTGCGCATGGCCGCCAAGATCGGTCATGGCCGTCTCGAAGGAGATGCGGGTGCGGGTGGAAACCTGCTGGAAGATCATGCCCAGCGTCTTGTTCTCAAGGATGCGCGGGTAGCGCCCGGCCTTCTTCATGGCCTTCATGGAACGGGCGAGCTCGATCATGTCGAGCAGCTCTTCCTTCGTGAAGTCGTTGGTATCGATGTAATCCTTGACTGCCATTGTTTCCTCCTTTTAGGAAAGAATCCATCCGGTCGCACCGCACCTGAATCATGCCTACGGTGCAGTCGATCGCTTGCAGGGCACAAGATGGCGTCTGCGCGAAAAGTTGAACAGATAGAACGGGGTTTAGATTCGCAAACTTCGGTTCACTACCTGAACTGAACCGCCTAAGTCATGTTTGACCAGGTGATTTGTGAGAACAAGCAACAGACTGAACGGAAGCGATGAACCAAGTTAAACCATCCGCCTGCATGGAATCTCAACAACACCGACCGGTATTAGCGCTATTATTTGCGACGTCGATTCAGACGCACCTGGCTCCAAGCCGCAGCGCGTCCGCTTCTTGCGGCGGATCGGCGCAGCGCACGAAAGGAACCTTGGGATGCCGATGGAAATCCTCTTCTACATCTATACGATTTCAATCATCCTGATCTGTGTTGCCGCTTCTACGGCAATGGTTGCTTCGTATTCAATTACCCGAAACAGGCTTTACCTTTTTGTAGCGGGTGCGTTTCTGTTCTATTTCATTGACCTCTCGCTCATCTTCCAAAGCGAGTACCTCAATCACGGCGAACTCATAGGCCAGGAATCGTATTACTCCATTCCGATGCCGCTACTGAAAGCCACGCTGGCACTTGGAGTGCTGGAATGCGCATGGGTGGCAATCCTTGATTACTTCGGGAAACTCAAACCGGGCATCGCCGCAGCTCCATGCGTCGTATACGTTGCGGTCATCGCATGTATCATCCTGTTCATGGACGAAGGCCCCATGAAGCAGTGGTGCTTCTACAGCATACGCGAAGCCTTCCTCATCTGGTGCATCGCATACATCATGTATTTGCGCAAAGCATCGGATTCGCCTGTCACCAAAGCACGAATCCGCAGGCTGACACCCATCATTGCCGCAGCAGCCGGCGTCATCGCATGCATCATCGCCGAAAATACATTCATGATTTTGATATGGACGCCCTCAGCAGAGGTCATGAGATCCGTACTCCCGCTTTATCTGTCCGAACGAAACATCTCCGAGCACATCCTTGTGCTGATTCTGGCCATATTGGCCCTCAGGCGGTGCTTCAAAACATTCCAATTGCGACGCGGAGACACACCCCAATCATCGAAGGATACCCAAGAACAACTGGTTAAAGCGACAATGGACATATTCTGCGAACGCTATGGCCTCACAAGCCGCGAACGCGATGTCCTCATGTGCGTGGTGGACGGCATGGACTACCAGAACACCGCGAGCAATCTGCATCTCGCCCAAGGCACGGTAAAGTCCCACATGCACAACATCTATCGGAAGACCGACACCAAGACAAAACAGGAATTGCTCCAGTCCTTCTGGCGAAGCTGATCAGAATGACCGTGACCCTCTATATGACTGCGGCACGAAAAGCGACTCGAACAGGCGCTTGGCATAGCGATCGGTCATACCGGCAATGTAATCCGTCACCGCCCGCATGTCATCCCCTTCGCTGATACGGTGATACTCTTCAGGAACCGAATCCGGGTGCTGCATGAAGTAATCGAAAAGAGCAGAGATCAGAAACGTGGCCTTATGAGCCTCCTTCATGACCTCAGGATGACGATAAACCCGCTCGAAGAGAAACGAGCGCAGTTCGTTCATTGCTGCCCAAACATCATCAGACAACCTGATGTCACCGCACTCAAGCGAGTTCGCGACAAGATCTTGCACGAGGGTTTCTATACGGGATGAATGATCGGGCCCTAAAACCTGATGCGTGCGAGCCGGGAGCTGAGATTCGGTGAGCAGACCGGCACGGATGGCGTCATCGATATCATGATTCACATATGCGATCCTGTCAGCCACGGCAACAATGCGACCCTCGAACGTTTCCGCGCGAACGTCACCAGTATGACGGAGAATGCCGTCACGCACCTCATACGTCAGGTTCAAGCCGAGCCCATCGTTTTCGATGACCTCGATGACACGCAAGCTCTGGACATTATGACGATACAGGTCAGGCAATTCAGATGAATCATCCCCCACCCCGAGCCGTTGAGCAATGCAAGCTCGAAGAGCCGTCTCCCCTGTATGGCCGAACGGAGTGTGCCCTAGATCATGCCCGAGCGCGATAGCTTCGACAAGATCCTCATTAAGAGAAATCGCTCGGGAGATGGTGCGGGCAATCTGGGAAACTTCAAGTGTGTGAGTCAATCGCGTGCGGAAATGATCACCCTCAGCCGACAGAAACACCTGGGTTTTATGCGATAAGCGTCTGAAGCTTTTGGTGTGAAGGATTTTATCGCGGTCGCGCTGAAATTCAGTACGCAGAAAATCCGGCTGGGCAGAATTCAGCCTGCCCTCCGATTCAGAG
This sequence comes from uncultured Eggerthellaceae bacterium, assembly GCA_937892845.1. GTDB lineage: Bacteria > Actinomycetota > Coriobacteriia > Coriobacteriales > Eggerthellaceae > Slackia. The sequence goes on from CALBGP010000001.1 coordinate 83,566, forward strand.
GAAAATGAGGCGTCGGGAGCAAGGAATCCATGCTCGAAAACCTCTCGGTCCTCACGTTTTAACAAGCGCACGGCAATCAACCTCCTTGGAGCGGCTGCATTGTCATTGTAGCGCAGCATGCAGCAGCGCCCCGCATCAAACGGGGCGCTGTGATCAAACAAGTGTATTCGCGCGGAATCAGCCTATTTGGACTCAATGGCAGCCTGAGCTGCTGCGAGGCGGGCCAAAGGCACACGGTACGGAGAGCAGCTGACATAGTCAAGGCCGATCTTGTGGAACATCTTGACGGAATCAGGATCGCCACCATGTTCGCCGCAAACACCGCAAACCAAATCAGGATTGCCCTCATGGCCAAGCTCAACACCCATCTTGACCAATTTGGCCACACCGGGATCGATGGTGGCGAAGGGGTTGTAGGGCAGCAGCTTCTCAGCCAGGTACTGAGGAACGAACTCGGCCTCAACATCATCACGGCTGAAGCCGAAGGTGGTCTGGGTGAGGTCATTGGTACCGAAGCTGAAGAAGTCAGCCTGAGTGGCGATCTCGTCGGCAGTGACGGCGGCACGGGGCAGCTCGATCATGGTGCCGATGGGGATCTCAAGCTCAACATCGAACTCCGCTGCAACCTCAGCGATCACACCGGTTGCAACCTTACGGAGCTTTTCGAGCTCTTTGACAGTGGAAACGAGCGGAATCATGATCTCGGGCTTGGGATCGAAACCTTCCTTCTTGAGTTCGGCCATTGCCGTAGCGATGGCGCGGACCTGCATGACAGGAAGAATGGGATACACGATGCCAAGACGGCAGCCGCGCAGACCGAGCATGGGGTTCTGCTCTGCAAAACCATCAATCTTCTCCATGAGGGCGCGTTTTGCAGCGATGACGGAAGCATCGGCGCCGGCAGCCTCGAGACGGGCGATCTCAACATCAAGCGCACGCGGGCTTTCCAGGAACTCATGCAGCGGCGGATCGAGAAGACGCACGATGACGGGCAGTCCGTCCATGGCCTTGAACATGCCGTAGAAGTCGCCGGTCTGCGCCTCGAAAAGCTGGGCGACAGCCTGCTCGCGAACTGCAGGATCATCGTTGAGGATGAAGGTTTGGATGATCTGCTTGCGGTCGCCCAAGAACATATGCTCAGTACGATCCAGACCAATGCCCTCAGCGCCGAAGTCGCGGGAAAGCTGAGCATCTGCAGGATTGTCGGCATTGGCACGAACACCCATGGTGCGGAACTCATCAGCCCACTCGAGGATGGTATCCAGATCTCCGGTCAATTCGGGAAGCACAAGCTCCACAGCACCCAGAACCACGATGCCGGTGGTACCGTCAAGAGAAATCATATCGCCTTCGCGAATGACCACATCGGTTCCGGCGACGGAAGCCTCCTTCTTCTCAGCATCGATCTTGAGGGCCTCGACACCGCAGACGCAGGGGGCGCCCATGCCACGGGCGATAACTGCCGCATGGGAAGTCTTGCCGCCATGGCTGGTGAGAATACCCTCGGCCGCAATCATGCCGGCAAGGTCATCGGGAGTGGTCTCCCAGCGAACGAGAACGCACTTGCGACCTGCAGCGGCAGCAGCAACAGCATCGGCGGCGCTGAACACAGCCTCGCCGACTGCAGCGCCGGGGCTTGCGTTAAGACCGCGGGCCAAGACGTCATAGGTGGCATTCTTGTCGAACTGGGGATGCAGAAGCTGATCGAGCTGATCGGGGTTGACGCGGCAGACAGCCTCTTCCTTGGTGATCAGGCCCTCCTTCTCCATCTCGATGGCGATATGGAGAGCGGCGGCAGCGGTGCGCTTGCCAACGCGGGTCTGAAGCATCCAAAGCTTGCCCTGTTCAATGGTGAATTCGATATCGCACATATCGCGATAATGCTGCTCGAGGGTAACGAACACCTCTTCAAGCTCACGACCGGCATCCTGCAGACCATCAACATGCTTGAGCTCGGCGATGGGGCTGGTATTGCGAATGCCCGCAACAACGTCTTCACCCTGAGCATTGACCAGATAGTCGCCGTAGAATTCCTTCTCACCGTTTGCAGGGTTGCGGGTGAAGGCGACACCGGTAGCCGACGTCTCGCCCTTGTTTCCGAAAACCATGCACTGCACGTTCACGGCAGTACCCAGATCATCGGCGATCTTCTCCTTCTGGCGGTAAAGGACCGCACGGGGGTTGTTCCAGCTGCCGAACACGGCTTCGATTGCAAGGCGAAGCTGGACATCGGGATTCTGAGGGAACTCAACTTTGCCGTCAACGACCAAGCTGGGATATTCCTCAGCGGAGACGTTCTCTGAGAAGATCTGCTTGAACTCCTCCACCAGCTCCTTGAGGTCATCGGCAGACAGCTCGGTATCGCTTTTGACGCCGCGCTCCATCTTCTTGGTGGTGATGGCGTTTTCGAAAAGATCGCCATCGAGACCCATGACCACGTTGGAGAACATCTGGATGAAACGACGATAGCTATCCCAGGAGAAACGGGGGTTCTCGGTGTGCTTGATCAAGCCATGGACGGATTCATCGTTGAGACCCAGGTTCAAAACGGTATCCATCATACCGGGCATGGACATGGGGGCGCCGGAACGAACGGAAACGAGCAGGGGATCCTCTGCGTCGCCGATGGTCTTGCCGATACGAGCTTCAAGGTCGCGGCGATAGCTCTCGATCTCATCAAGGGCACCCTCGGGCCAGGTGTTGTCGGCATTAGCGTACTCCATGCAGGTCTGGCAGGAAATGGTGAAACCCGGAGGCACAGGAAGGCCGATCAGAGCCATTTCGGCAAGATTGGCACCCTTGCCGCCAAGGACATACTTCATGTCCTTGTTGCCTTCAGTCACATTATTGCCCTGCGCATCCTTACCGAATGCGTAGACGCGCTTTACGTCTGCAGTCACCGTTTTTCTCCTTTGCTTGTTGTCAAACATACTGCACGTATGAAATATCCGGAAGAGGATTATCCGTTGGACGAGATCTTCTTCTGAGGATGAGCTATCTCATAGTAGCGTAAAATCTCCTGAGCAGTCTCCTCCACGGCTCTATTGTCGGTACGAACCACAATACAACCTAATTTTCGCATGAGCGCGCGAGCCTCTTCGAGATCTTGATAGACCATTTCCGGCTCAGCATAGCTGGCAGCTACGGTACCTGCGCCCTTGCCCGACGTCCCAAGTCTCCGGCGCCTGATGCCGACAAGAACATCGGGCGTGGTCATCAAACCGAAAATGCGCGAAGGGTCGCATTGGTAGACTTCAGAGGGAGGCTCTGTGCCAAGCGCCAAAGGAACGTTCGCAACTTTATACCCCTCAAGACCAAGAAGAATGGAGATCGGGGTCTTGGAAGAACGGGATACGCCCAACAGCACGATATCGGCCTGGGGAAGATCTTGGGGATTTCGGCCATCGTCATGGTCGACGGTGAATTCCATGGCTGCTATGCGGCGGAAATAGTGCTGGTCGACGGCACGCATCATGCCGGGGTCTCGGCTGGGGGCCAGCCCGGAAGCATCGGAAAGCGCTTCAAGTGGAGCACTCATGATGTCAACGGCATAGATGCCGCGTTGCTGACACGCCTGAAGAACGCGGTTGCGAAGCTCCGCATCCACCAGGGTGAAGAACACAACGATGCGACCATCGCCGAAACGCTCGAGATGATGCTTCTGATGCCGGTCGAGAAACGCCTCGATCTGTTGGAAGTCCCGCACCTTCGACAAGGTCTCTATGTAGGGCTCCGTGATGCCGAACTGGCCGGCGGCAGCACGTGCCAGAGCAACGGCAGTGGCGCCGACAGAATCGCTGATGACATGGATGGTGGGAAGCGGTGAGTCGTTTTGGACGAAAACGACATCCTTCTCAGCCATAATCGCCTCCTGGATTCGCCGCAGGATCCGTAGATCGAATCCTGCGGCAACAACGGACTAAGACTGCTTTGCGAGCTTGCCGAAATCGGCAACACTCGAGAAAACGCCGACGAAGCTGTTGAGGATGCGCAGACGATTGGCGCGCAGCGATTCATCGGGATCCATGACCATGGTGGTCTCGAAGAAAAGGTCGACGGGTTTGCGCAACGAAGCGAGCTCCATCAGCGCTGCAGCGTAATCTCCCTGAGCGAGGGCTTCGTCGACACGGACTCGCGCACCGGCGACTGCATCAACCAGGGACTTCTCGACATCGCAGAGAAGAGAGCCGTCGATATCTTCGCCGAGCTCAGCATCGCGCAGATTGTTGGCGCGGGCGTATGCGGTGGCAAGATCATCGAAAGCTTCAGCATTGAGCGAACGGGCAGCTTCAATGGCAGAAACGCGATCGGCGATGATAGCGGGTTCGCAGACGCCGCAGGATACGACTGCATCGATGGCGTCGACCCCATGGCCTGCGTCCTTCAGGATCACCTTCGTACGCGCGACGAAGAAGTCCACAACGGCCTTCATGGCTTCATCGCGATCAAATTCCAAGCCGCCTTCTGCATACGCATCGAAGGAACGCTTGATCGCGGGCAGCAGAGAAACAGACAGACCCGCAGTGAGCATGCCGATGATGCCGATGGCCGCTCGGCGCAAAGCAAACGGGTCGGAAGATCCGGTGGGAGCCTGACCGATTGCGAACAGGCCGCAGATGGTATCGAGCTTGTCGGCGAATGCGACAAGACGGCCGACGGTCTCGGCGGGCAGATCATCGCCTGCAAAGCGCGGACGATAGTGGTCGGCGATGGCCTGGGCGACCGAAGGGCTCTCCCCTGCCGCAGCAGCATAGTAGGATCCCATGATGCCCTGTACGCTGGTGAATTCGACGACAGCACCCGTCACCAAGTCAGCTTTGCACAGATAGGCGGCACGCAATGCATCGGTCTTCTCCTGGTCGGAGACCTCGGCGTCGCAAGCAAGATGGTCGACGATGGAGACAATGCGGTCGGTCTTTGCGCGCGTGGTGCCGAGCTTCTCCTGGAATACGACCGAATCAAGCTTCTCAACGTAAGATTCGAGAGGCTGCTTGAGATCCTCATCATAGAAGAACTTGGCATCGTAGAGACGGGCAGCTACGACGCGCTGGTTGCCATCCACGATGTTGTCACGGAATGCAGGGTCACCATTGCTCGTGATGAGGAAATGGTTGGACAGCGTGCCGTCAGGATTGAACAGCGGGAAATAACGCTGGTGCACGAGCATGGCATCAACGGTGATCTCCTTGGGCACAGCCAAAAACAGCTCATCGAATTCTCCCACCATGATTGTGGGGTATTCGGTGAGATTGACCACTTCAGCCATGGTCTTGGCAGGAAGATCGGCAACAAGACCGCACGAGGCCTCGGCGGCGGAAACCTGTTCGCGAATCATAGCCTCGCGTTCGGCTTCGCTGGGGACCACATATGCCGAACGAAGCACGCTGAGAAGCGTATCGGCATCGGCAACCTCGTGGGGGCCGGGAGCCAAGAACCTATGGCCGCAGGTGGTTCTGCCGGCGACAAGGCCCGCAAAACGGACATCGACCACTTCATCGCCGAACAAGGCGAGAAGCCAGCGGACAGGACGGCTGAACTGCTCATCACGGCTGCCCCAACGCTGCGACTTGGGCCACTCGATGGAAGTGATGACGCTTTGGAGCGCCTCGGGGAGAAGGTCGGCGACACAGCGGGCGGCAATGCTCTTGACTGCGTAGACGTATTCGACGCCGCCTTCATCGCGACGCTCGAGATCTTCAACGGAAACTCCCTTGCCACGGGCGAAACCCTGGCAGGCCTTGGTGGGATTGCCTTCAGCGTCGAAAGCGATTTTGACCGACGGACCGCGGAATACCTCCTCCACAGCTTCGGTCTGCTCGGCAACGTCATGCGCAATGACAATCAGACGGCGAGGCGTGGAGAACGCTTCGATGGCGGCATGGGGGATGCGTGCAGCATCGAGCGCATCGGAGGCAACCTGAGGAAGCCGAACGGTGGCCGCATGCAGATCGAACGCGGGAAGCTCTTCGGTGCCGATTTCGAAAGCGAGGGTTTTATTCGCCATCACGGACCTCCTCTGCCTTCTGGGCGGCAGGAGCCGCAACGTTTTCCAGGTAGCTGGCGCAGCACGCCTTGGCGATGGTGCGCACACGCAGGATGTAGCCCATGCGCTCAGTGGCGGAGATGACACCGCGCGCATCGAGCAGATTGAAAGCATGGCTGCACTTCAGAACGTAATCGTAGGCAGGAAGGGGCAAACCTGCCTCGAGGACGCGCTTGCATTCGGCTTCATAGCGGTCGAATTCGCCGAACAGAAGATCGGTATCCGCCACTTCGAAGTTATAGGCCGAGAACTCGCGCTCGTTTTCCAGAAAGACATCGCCATAGGTGAAAACGGTGCCGTCGTCTCCGCGGCTCCAAACGATATCGTAGACGGAATCGACGCCTTGGATGTACATGGTCAGACGCTCGAGACCATACGTGATCTCAGCGGGCACGGGACGGCATTCAAAGCCGCCGACCTGCTGGAAATAGGTGAACTGGGTGACCTCCATTCCGTCAATCCAGACTTCCCAGCCAAGACCCCAAGCACCAAGCGTGGGGCTTTCCCAGTCGTCTTCGACGAAACGGACATCGTGCTCTTCGACATTGATGCCGATAGCGCGCAATGAGTCCAGGTAGAGCTGCTGCACATTATCGGGAGACGGCTTGAGCAGAACCTGGAACTGATAGTAATGCTGCATGCGGTTGGGATTCTCGCCGTAACGGCCGTCGGTAGGCCTGCGGCAAGGCTGGACATAAGCCGTGCGCCAGGTCTGAGGACCGAGGGCACGCAATGTGGTGGCGGTATGGAAGGTACCGGCACCAACCTCGTTATCGTAGGGCTGCAAGACGACGCAGCCACGGTCGGCCCAGTAGCGTTGCAGTTCCAAGATGATCTCCTGGAACGTGAGCGCCTCGGGTTTAGCAGTTTGACCCATGGTTACAGCACTCCTATATGATCGATCGGCCAATAGATGCATATCGCACGCCCCGAAACCGAGTCGGCATCGACGGCGCCAAAATAACGGGAATCAGCAGAATGCTCGCGATTGTCCCCCATCACCCAGAGGGTTCCTTCGGGAACCGTATAGGGGTATGACAGCGCAATCCCCGGCATGGTATCAAGGGGATACGTGGGAGCATCCTGGACGTAGGGCTCATCAAGCGCCACTCCATCGACGAACACCGTGCCGTCGATCAAATCCACAGTCTGGCCCTCGACAGCGATAACGCGCTTGATGAGGGTTCGTTCAGTTGATGTTGTGGGATCATCGAAGGTAACGACATCCCCTGGCTGGATATCACGAATGTAGTAGGTGATCTTCTCAGACCAGACACGGTCACCGATTGCAATGGTATCCTGCATGGACCCTGAAGGTATGGTGTAGGCGCGCGCCACAAACGTGTTCACAAGGAACACAAGCACTAAAACGGTGGCAACAAACGTCACCAGAGATACGAGGGTATGAAAACAACCTTTGGTTTTGGGATCGGCATGCTGGCCGTAATCCATGTAACGCGAGCCTCCTATATGATGAAGGCGCCATCAGACGCCTTCGAATGAGCTATCGATACATGATAGCAAAAAGCCGCGCTCCTCATCTGAAATATCAGCGGTTTCCAACAAATCCGGACGAAGTCGCGCAGTCCTCACAAGCGACTGGCGACGTCGCCATTCGGCTATGGCTGCATGATTGCCGGACAACAGCACAGGAGGAACGTCCATGCCTCGGAAACTGGCAGGCCGCGTATAGTGCGGGTACTCGAGCAGGCCCCCGTTGAAGCTTTCATCGACCGCACTCATGTCGTCGCCGAGAACGCCGGGGAGCAATCTTGTAACAGCATCGATGACAACCATGCTGGCAAGCTCTCCGGACGTGAGAACATAATCCCCCAGGGAGATGACTTTGTCCGCTAGGCTGTATACGCGCTCATCAATGCCTTCATAGTGACCGCATATGAACAGAAGACGGTCCTGGGAAGTCAGCTCCTGCGCCACATCCTGGGTGAAAGGCTGTCCTGTGGGCGCAAGGAAAACGGTGTAAGGGCGAGCTTCGCTACGTGACGAGATGTCATCGTAAGCTTCGAAAATGGGCTCGCACTTCATAACGAGCCCCGCCCCTCCCCCATACGGATCATCGTCAGTCGTACGATGGCGGTCATGCGTCCAATCACGCAGATCATAGGCATTGAATTCGATAGCGCCGCAGTTTTGCGCACGCCTCATGATGGACTCCCCCATGACGGAGTCATACATGTGGGGAAACGTGGAGAGGGTCTCTATGAGCAATGGGTTCACTCCTGGTCGGAAAAGGAAAGCAGTCCCGACGGTATGCGGGTTTCGATGCGTCCGTCCTCAAGGTCCACTTCGAGGATGAACTCATCCACAGCGGGAATCATAACCTCTCCGAACGGACCTTCGACAAGCAGAAGATCCTGCGTGGGCATCTCGCGGACCTCCACAACCTGTCCAAGCGACCCAAATGAGCAATCGACAACATCGCAACCGATGAATTCCCAACCATATGCGCCCATTCGCTCGAATCCCTCGGGAAGAAGACTTCTTTTCACAAGGCAGAACGAACCCGACAGGGCGTCTGCAGTCTCCCGGGAACGGATTCCTGAAAAGGAAACGCGCCAATCGCCTCCAGATGCCTCTTCGACAGATTCGACGACGGCACGACGCGGCCCCTTGAGCAAAGGAGGGACGAAACGAACCTCCATGCCCGGCTCAAGGAAAAAGGGAAGTCCCTGCACGGAACGTGCAGTGAACTTCCCTTTCAGGCCTTGGGATGAAATCAGTTGTGCGACTTGAGCCCACGGTCTTGCGGACATGCTAATCCTCGATGAGCTCCACTTCTACCTCGCGACCATCGGAAGCCGTGGCGGCGCGAGCCAGAACGCGGATGGACTTAATCACACGACCCTGACGGCCGATGACCTTACCGGCATCTTCAGGTGCGACACGGATTTCTACGGTTTCAACGCCATCATCGGAAACGACGGTGTCAAGACGAAGGGAATCCTTGTCCTCAACCAGCGGTTCGACGATGACGCGCACCAATTCTGCTATGTCGGTGGCAACCTGGCTCATGGCAGGTTATGCCTGACGCGCAGTCTTGATGAGACGGGCAACGGTGTCAGTGGGCTGAGCACCGTTGGCAATCCACTGGTCAACCTTCTCAAGATCAAGCTCGATGGTGGAAGGATTGGTGTTGGGGTTGTAACGGCCGACCTGCTCGATGACGCGGCCATCACGAGGGCTATGGGCGTCAGCCACGACCACGCGGTAGAACGGCTTCTTCTTTGCGCCATGGCGGGCGAGACGAATCTTAACTGCCATAGTTATTGAGCTCCTTTATATTGCATAGGTTACATTTGAAAACATGCAAGCGTTAATGATATTACGTATCATGCCGTATTTCAAGGTGCAACCGCAAGTCGGTTGCACCTAAATCACTTTTGCCGCCGTCAGGATGCCGTTCGCCACAGAACGGCACCATCGGACGGAAACTTTGAACTAATGACGACGACGCGGGGTACGGCCATCTCCATGGGAATCATCGCGATCGCGACGTCCGCCGCGGTCATCACGCGATCCGCGGCCAGGGCGCGGCGCAGGAGCGCTGCTTTCAGGCGCCTCAGGCTTATCAAGGCGATCGAGGGAGATCTTTCCGTTCTTGGGATCGATTTCGATGACCTGGACCTTGACCGTATCGCCCATGTTCAAGACGTCTTCCACCTGGCCGACGCGACCATTGGCCATGCGGGAGATATGAAGCAGGCCATCCTTGGAAGGAGTGAGCTTGATGAAGGCACCGAAGCTCTGGATGCCGACGACGGTACCCTCGTAAACCTCTCCCACTTCGGGTTCCTTGACAATGGCCTCAACGGCAGCCTTGGCCGCACGGCCGGCTTCCTGATCGACGGCAGCGATATGAACGGTACCGTCCTCCTGGATCTCAATGGTGGCACCGGTGGAGTCCTGGATGCCGCGAATGGTTTCGCCGCCCTTACCGATGACCTCGCGAATCTTCTCCACGGGGATGTGGATGGTTTCGATGCGCGGAGCGGTATCGCGCAGCTGCGCACGGGGTGCAGCGATCTCAGCAAGCATGGCGTCGAGAATGTATGCGCGGCCCTGCTTCGCCTGAGCGAGAGCGCGACCGAGGATTTCAGTGGACAGACCCTTGGCCTTATTGTCCATCTGAAGAGCGGTGATGCCCTTGGAAGTGCCGGTCACCTTGAAGTCCATGTCACCGAGGAAGTCCTCAAGGCCCTGGATGTCGGAAAGAATGACGACGTCATCGCCTTCCTTGATCAGGCCCATGGCAATGCCGGAGACGGGAGCCTTGATGGGCACGCCCGCATCCATGAGCGCAAGCGTGGAACCGCACGTGGACGCCATGGAGGAAGAACCATTGGATTCAAGGATCTCAGACACCACACGGATGGCATAGGGGAACTCATCCTCGGAAGGAAGGATGGGAAGGATGGCGCGCTCAGCAAGTGCGCCGTGGCCGATTTCGCGGCGCTTGGGCGCTCCCATGCGTCCGACTTCGCCGGTGCAATACGGCGGGAAGTTGTACTGATGCATGTAGCGCTTGGACTCCTGGGGATCGATGGTGTCAAGACGCTGTGCCTCATTGAGCAACCCGAGCGTGCAGACAGAAAGCGCCTGGGTCTGACCGCGCTGGAACAAACCGGAGCCATGGACACGAGGCAGGTAACCGGGACGGATGTAGAGCGGACGGATGTCGGTTGCGCTGCGACCGTCAGCGCGCTCGCCCGTCTCAATCACCATACGGCGCATGGCGCGCTTCTCAAGCGACTTGCACGCGGCAGCGATATCGCTACCCCATGCGGCACGCTCCTCGTCAGAGAAGTCTTCGGCCTTGATGGCGGCCTTGAGCTCTTCGACCTTGGCGATGCGCGACAGCTTATCAGCGTCATGCAAGGCAGCGCTCATCTCATCGAAATGAGCATCGACGCGCTCGGCGATGGAGGGGTCGGCCTGATGGATGGGATAGACCTTGGGCTCAGGGTTGACCAGGGCCAAGAATTCAGCCTGCTTCTCGCAGAAAGCGGCAATGGCCTCCTGGCCGAATTCCATGGCAGCGAGCATATCCTCTTCAGTCACCTCATCGGCACCTGCCTCTACCATGGAGATGTAGTCGCGGGTACCGGCAATGGTGAGCTCGAGGTCGGAGAGCTCCTGCTCGGCGTAGGTGGGATTGACGATGAATTCGCCGGTTTCCTTGTTGCGGGCGATGCGCACGCAAGCCGCGGGACCGTCGAAGGGGGTGCCGCCGCACAGCAGGGCCGCGGACGCTCCGCCAACGCAGATGCAATCGGGGGGATTCTGACCATCGCAAGCGAAGGTGGTCGCAACGATGTGGACCTCCTGCTTGAAACCGTCGGCAAAGCCGGGACGGATGGGACGGTCGATCATGCGAGCGGTCAGCGTGCCCTTATCAGAAGGCTTCGCTTCACGCTTGAGGTAGCCACCGGGGATACGGCCGACAGCGTACATCTTCTCCATGAAGTCAACGGTCAGAGGGAAGAAGTCGTAGTCCTTCTGCTCCTTGGAGACGACAGCGGTAACCAGGCAGGTGGTCTCACCCTGGGTGACCAGCACGGCGCCGGTGGTCTGTTTAGCCAGCTCGCCGGTTTCGAAACGGTACTGCTTTCCGTACAGCTCGAAGCTCGTCGTGATCTTTTCCATGTTCAAATGCTTCTTTCTCTTCTTCTTCGGAGCAAGTCACTTCGCTCGCCCTCGCGAGCAGCAGGACCCCTGCCCTGCCGACCGCCTTTTCGGTTGCAGCGCCCTGAGAGCACCGCGTCCAATATGCAAAAGCCCGCCGTGAAGCGGGCTTTAAGCGCAACTAGATGTTGTCGCGGATACCGAGCTTCTTGATGAGTGCACGGTATTCTTCGATGTCGCGGTTCTTGATGTACTTGAGAAGACCGCGGCGCTTACCGATGAGCATCATCAGACCACGACGGGTGTGGTTGTCGTTCTTGTGGGAACGAAGATGCTCGGTCAGGTTACGGATGCGCTCGGAGAGGATTGCGACCTGGACCTCTGCGCTGCCGGAGTCACCTTCGCCCTTGCCGAATTCAGCGATGAGTTCTGCGGTGCGCTCCTTGGAGATGCTCAGCTTGTCAGCCATGCTTCCACCTTTCTGCACGGATCAACCGTGAACATGCGGCCGTTGCGAGCCGCTTTGCGAATACGCCTGCTGCTGCGTAACCATGCGGTGGGCGTGGAAACGAAGAAGCAGGTAAAAGTGCAACCGTTAGAGTATAAGCGAGACAACAGCCTGAGGCAAGATTCCAAATAAGGAGAAGCCGTGTATGCGGCCCGAATCCCTGAACCGGAAAACAGCCTTCGCGGCGGTGCTGCATCGCGAGGGAGTACAATGAGGGAATACGCCCATAGGCTATCTCTCCAATACTCTACGAAAGAAGGCGGATATGCAGACTATAGAGCACCAAGTGTATGCATTCTCCAAGGACAACGAACCCTGCGCCACCGCAAAACCCGGCCAATTGCTGAAATTCATCACCCAAGACTGCTTCAGCAATCGCATCTGCGATGAGTCGATCACCATGGCCGATCTTGATTACACCTACGGCGGCGCCAACCCGGCCGCAGGACCCGTATTCATCGAGGGCGCCCAACCCGGCGATGTCCTGGTGGTCGACATACTCGACATCCGCGTGGCAGACGAAGGAACCGTCGCAACCGACGATCACTGCGGCCCCCTGTTTGAAACAACGGGCTACCGCACGAAGAAAGTGCGCATCGCGGACGGATTCGCGGATTTCAACGGCGTGAAGATTCCCATTGACCCCATGATCGGCGTGATAGGAACCGCACCAGACGGCGAAGACGTCATCGACGGCTACGTGGGACCCCACGGCGGAAACATGGACAACAAGCTCATCACCAAAGGCTCGCGCCTTTACTTCCCCGTGCGTGTTGAGGGCGCTTTGCTGCAGATGGGAGATGTGCATGCGACAATGGGCGACGGTGAGCTCTGCGGAACGGGAATTGAGATTCGCGCAGAAATCACCGCGATTACTTCGCTCGTGAAAGGCTTCGAACTCAATTGGCCCGTGCTCGAAACCAAAGACAAATGGTACGTCAACGCAAGTGCCCCCAAATACGACGAGGCGCTCATGAACGCCTCGAAGGAAATGCAGCGTCTGCTGATGGCAATCACCGGCTGGGATGCCGTGGATACCTATATGTACATGTCCATCCGAAGCGATGTTGAGATCAGCCAGGGATGCGAACCCTGTGAGGTCCAAGTATCGTTGCGAATCGGAACACCGAAACTCGGTGATTTTCCCCCGCTCATCCCCTGCTCTCTATAGATTCCTCATACTTTAATGTGCTGTAGCAATACAATCGCGCTAAAGCCTGACGGGCTGAGCGATTCTGCAAGCTCACTGCGCACCCGGACTCCAGCCTTTTGGAATCCGGGTGCTTGGTTTGAAGCCGAGCACCACCCTCTCTCCGTTAGGTCCGTTCCAACTTACAACCGGAAAGAGGTGTCAAATGGCGGAACACAAAACCGCTGACAAAGTCGGCAACGCTTCGCTTGAGCAATTCGGCTACAAGCAGGAGCTGCGTCGAGGTCTCGGCCTTTGGGACGTCGTCTTGTACGGCGTGCTCTTCATGGTCATCATCGCCCCGCATTCCATCTGGGGTCTCGTCCAGCAAGACGGCCTGGGAATGTCAACGCTCGTGTATCTGGTCGGCTTCGTGGCCATCGGTTTCACAGCGCTCAGCTATGTCCAAATGAGCAAGAAATTCCCCATCGCAGGCTCGGTGTACTCCTACGTTCAGAGAGGCCTGAATCCGCACGTTGGTTTCATTTCGGGCTGGCTGATCCTTCTCGACTACTGCATCACCCCCGCACTGCTCTACGTCATGGTTGCCAACTGGGGAACCATGCTCGTTCCCAACAGCCCTTGGTTCGTATGGGTCATCGTGTTCATCGTCTTCAACACGTTCGTGACCATTCGCGGCATCTCCATGAGCCGTGGCATCGATTTCGTGATCTTCGCCGTTGAAATCGTTGCAGTCATCGCATTCGTCGCACTTGGCTGCAACTTCATTCTCGGAGGCGGCGGCACCGGCGAATTCAACATGGACCCCATTTGGCAGTCCGATAAGGTGACGTTCGGATTCCTCGCCGCAGGCATCTCCATTGCAGCGCTGAACTTCCTTGGTTTCGACGGTATCTCAACGCTGGCCGAAGAGACCGAACATCCCGAGAAGAACATCGGTCGCGGCATCATGATCGCCCTCGGCATCATCATCGTCTGCTTCTCCGTCCAGACCTACATAGCCTCCCTCATCCAGCCCGACTGGGCAAGCTGGACGCCCGAGCATGCTGAGAACGCATTCTTCTACGGTTGCCAGCTGATCGGCGGCGACATCTTCATGAAGATCATGCTGGTCATCAACATCGTTGCCATCGGTATTGCCAACATCATGAATGCCCAGATGGCAGCCTCCCGCCTGCTCTACAGCATGGGTCGCGACAAAGTCATCCCCAGCATCTTCGGCAAAGTTCATCCCAAGTACCAGACCCCCTGGGTGGGCGCAATCTTCATCGGCATCGTCGCAATGGCGCTGTCCCTCATTCTGACCATGGCCGACCTCGCAACTCTGGTCAACTTCGGAGCCCTGTCTTCGTTCATCATCTTGAACTTCTCCGTATTCTGGTATTTCTTCATCAAGGAGAAGAAGCGCAACACCGTCGGCGATTGGCTGAAGTATGCCATCTGCCCCTGGATCGGCATCATCATCCTCGCCTATGTCTTCACCGGCTTCGAGCCCTTCACTTGGGCTATGGGACTCACCTGGTTCGTCATCGGCTTCATCATGTGCGCCGTGAAATCCAAGGGATTCAAGGAAGTTCCAGAGGCATTCAAACACCTCGAAGTGTAAACCCCAGCACTCATTGCTTACGAAAAATGCGACCCTTCGGGGTCGCATTTTTTTTGGATCGTGGACTGAAAGCAAACGCGATACGCAAAAGTGCGCAGCTGGTACGCAATCAGAATTCAGGCTTGAGGGGCCTATCGAACATGGAACCTGCCGCCTTTCGCAAGTCAGCACCCTCCCAGATGACCGAACGCACGATTTCAGTGATGGGCAGATCCACATTGTAGCGTTTAGCAAGCACATCAAGCGTTTTGCAAGCCAACGCCCCTTCAACAACCATATGCGTTTGCTCCCGATATTCATCAAGCGTCATTCCGGCTGCCATCTTGGCACCGAATGTTCTGTTTCTGGAATGCTCGCTCGTGCAGGTGACAATCAAGTCCCCTGCACCCGCAAGCCCCAAGCAGGTCATGGAAGAACCACCGCAGGCCTTCACGAGCCTGCTCATTTCAGCCAGGCCCCTGGTCATGATCATCGCGGCGGTGTTGTCGCCGAAACCCAGTCCGTAGGAAGCGCCTACGGCGATGGCGATCACGTTCTTGAAAGCAGCACAAAGCTCAGCTCCCAGAACATCATCGCTTGCGTAAGCGCGAAACGTATCCGTAGAGAACAGCTTTTGGAAGAATTGAGCCGTCGAAGCGTTTTCCGAGGCCACGACCGTAGCAGAGGGCTGCCCGAAAACAACCTCCTCAGCATGGTTGGGACCGCTCAAGACGGCAAGACGCGAACTGTTGCCCATCTCCTGCTCGAAAACTTCGACAGGTAGAAGACCGGTTTTCTCCTCTAAGCCCTTGAAGCAGATGATGACAGGCGTATCGCGAGACACAAGCGCGGACAGGTCTCGGGCGATCTGACGCATGACGGCTGACGGGGTCACGACGACCACTGCTTCGGCACCATGAAGAGCCTGGGCGTAATCAGAATACGCCCGGATGGAATCACTCAACGTAGCCGACGTAAGGTAATGGGGATTCCGATGGTTGGAATTGATGCCTTCGCAAACTTCAGGCTTTCGAGCCCAAATCCTGACATCGTGCCCGCCCGAAGCGAGCATCTGCGCCAATGCGGTACCCCAAGAACCGGCACCTATTACGGAAACACTCATTGAGTACCTCTTTCATCCCGGAGCGCTGCAGGAAATGGCTCATCGTGCAGCCATGGCGGCATTGCGCTTCTTATCGCCTATCCGCCGCTCCGTACCGCTGAGCAAACGCTGGATGTTCTCACGATGCGCCCACACGACCAAACCTCCGGTCACGGCGCAACAGGCAATCCCCAAGGGGTCGCCCTGCATGAAATACAGCGACACAACAGGACACAGGGCAGCCGACATGATGGAGCCGACAGACACGTACCGCGTAAGGACGACAAGAACCGCGAAGATTCCGAACAGTTCGATACAGGCTCCGATGGGACCGAAGGCGACGAAGAGGGCCCCGATTGCTGTGGCAATTCCCTTTCCGCCCTTGAATCCAAGCCACGGCGAGAAGATGTGGCCCAACGTTGCACCCATCGTCGCGATGGCAAGGATGGAATAGTACGTGATGCCGCCATCGCCGACCAGCCCGTCGACGGGCAGGAAAAACCAGCATGCACCCAAACCTACGAAACCGGAGATAAGGCCCTTGCCGAAATCAAGAAGGAACACGGCGACACCACCGACCTTGCCCATCGAACGCATCGCGTTGGTAGTGCCGATGTTGCCGCTCCCCACCTCTCGGATATCGAAGTGATAGACGGTCTTGGAGATGATAAGCCCCCAGGGGATGGACCCCAACAGGAAGGTCACAGCAAAGACCCCGAAGGCAACGAGCAATTCAACCATGGATATTCCAATCGCGACGTGGCTAGTCCTTGCGCTTGAACTTCAGACGGATAGGCGTACCCGTGAAATCAAACGATGAGCGAAGCCGGTTTTCAAGATAGCGCTTGAAATTATCATCGACGATCTCAGGATGGTTGCAGAAGAACGTGAACTCAGGAGGGCACGACGCGGTCTGAGTGACATACTTGAGCTTGAGGATTTTCTTTCCCTGGCTGACCGTATGGCCGAAATCCCTGATGCCCTGCAACCACGTATTGAGCTTGCTCGTTGAGGTTTGGCTGGAGAAATTAGCATACGCGGCATCGACTGCATCCCAAATGCGGGATACGCCTTTGCCTGTCAGGGCCGAGATGCTGATAACCGGAGCGTAGCCCACGAAACCCATGCGATCATCGATTCGATCTCGCAGCTCTTCAAGAACTTCGCCCGATTCGACGGCGTCGCGTTTATTGAGCAGCATGACCATGGCGCAACCGCGGTCGACGGCGAATCCCGCTACACGCTGATCCTGATCGGTAAGCCCCAGGGTGGCATCGATGACCAGCAACGCAACATCGGCACGGTCGATGGCGCGCATGGCACGCACGAAACCGTAGTACTCGACATCTTCATTGATTTGGCTCTTACGGCGCAGACCCGCGGTATCGACGATGGTGTACGAACGGCCATCATGCACGATGTGCGTATCGATGGCATCACGGGTGGTGCCCGCAACATCGCTGACGATAGAGCGCTCTGCAGCGACAAGCTTGTTGGTCAAAGAGCTCTTCCCTGCATTCGGACGACCGATGATGGCTACATTGATGGCACCATCATCCTCTTCGTTTTCGAAATCAACCTCGATCTGAGACAGGAAACCCGTGATCTCATCGAGCAGGTCGCCCGTGCCGTTTCCATGAAGCGCAGAGACCGGCCAAGGGTCGCCCAGGCCAAGCTGATAGAAATCCCAAAGGGCATCGGTGTTGCCGGGATTGTCCATCTTGTTAACGGCAAGCAGAACAGGCTTACCGCTGCGCTTCAATATACGCGCAACCTCTTCGTCATCAGGCGCAACGCCGCAACGGCTATCGACAAGGAAGACGATGACATCCGCTTCCTCCGTAGCAAGGAACGCTTGGCTCCGAATGGAACCCTGGAAACGGTCGTCATCGCACATTTCAATGCCGCCGGTATCGATAAGCGTGAAATGGATTCCGTTCCAATCGGCCTCATGGTAGGAACGGTCACGTGTGACACCACGCATCTCATGCACGATGGCGTCGTTGGCTTGCGCGATTCGGTTTACAAACGTGGATTTGCCGACATTCGGGCGGCCGACAACGGCAACAATGGGAAGGGCCATGATATCTATCCTCTGACGATCTCTTCGATTTCGGTCATGAATTCATACGGGCTACAGGATACCACGGATACGGGAATACCCGCGATGTCTCGGATATCGTCCACAGTCATATCATCGAGCGTGACACCATCCGCATTGAACATGATGGAAGGAAGCACGACGAAATCACGAGGTGAAACACCGCGGATAGCACGAGCTACATCATTGCCGCACAAGAGCCCCGTTACATCGACATTGCCGCCGAAATACTCGTTTTCAACGAACAGAGGCTCCAGCAACCCCGCTAGAGGACTCTCGGCGCACAAACGACCGAACACGTGGCGCTGAGCGCAACCAAGCACATAGTAGACCCTGCACCCCTCCTCCACGAGGGTTTCAGCCAGCGAGTCAATTTTATCCCCGGATCGGATCCAGTCCTGTTCGAGCGAACGAACAAGCCCTATCCCATCCTCGAACATGGCGAAGCCATCGTAATGCACGGCTTGCGGAATGCTATCGAGCACGGATTCCCCATAGGCATTGATATAGAACTCATCGGCGGCATAGGCCCACGCTCGTCCCCGTTCCGCCAAAGCATGGTCGGAAACAGCCTCTATAGTACGTATGACCTCAAGCGCTCGCTCGGGATCAGCGAAGCTTTCCGTAATGGCGCTTTGATGGCGCGTGTAGCCGACAGGAACCACACCGATATTGGTTACACCCGGCCTCAGATAAGCCCAGGCCAAAGTGCGTTGAAGCTCCGCACCGTCATTGATGCCCGGCATGAGGACTATCTGGGCATCGAACTCGATCCCTGCGTCGAGCAGGCGCTCAAGCGCCTCAATGCCCCGAGGAGCATGACGGCCGATCAATCTTGCGCGGATGTCAGCGGACACAGCGTGAAGGGATACACGGAGAGGCGAAATGCGCTGCTCGATGATGCGATCGATATCCTCATCGGACAAGTTCGTCAGCGTGACGAAATTGCCCTGCAGAAAACTCAGGCGATAATCGTCATCTTTGACAGAAAGGCTCGGACGTGCATGTTCGGGAAGCTGACGCATGAAGCAGAAGCGACAGGCATTGCGACACGTGCGAATCTTGTCGAAAATAGCACCATCGAAGGCAATGCCCCAGCTCTCCCCTTCTTCGCGCTCAAGTTCAACGGTTCCGGCATCCCCGTCAGTATCTACATATCCTAATTCGATGACATCACCATCGGTAAGCCACCTCCAATCGAGGATGTCGCGCACAGGATTGCCATCGACGGAGGTGATGATGCATCCAGGGGTGAAACCCGCATCGTCGGCTGGACTCAAAGGATCCACAGCGGCGATACGCGCGCACGTCCTTGCCGCATCTCCCGGATAACTGCCCCTTGAACAGCTTGAACCCTGTTCAGGTTCGCAGGAGACAGCGCAAGAAGGGCATTCTCTATCAGGCAGCGATGTCATGGGGAGCCTTTCATATACGAGGGGCGGCCAAAGCCGCCCCAATCCATCGTCAAAGCGCACGCGGCGCAAGCCAGCATACGCAGCTTACCAGCCGAAATATCCAGTGGGATCAACTGCGGTACCCGATACTCCGTCAGGAGAATCGACATTGATCTGGAAATGAAGATGAGGTCCGGTGGAAAATCCCGTGGAACCGGAAGTCATGATGCATTGTCCAGCGGAAACCTGCTGTCCGGTACTCACATTCAAAGAGCTGCCATGCAGATACCAGGATACGAGGCCGCCGCCATGGTTGACCGTCACCGCAAGGCCTCCGGAACCAAACCAACCTGCGGTGGTGACGACGCCGTCCGCCATGCAGTACACCGGTTCATAGCTGCAGGACAAGTCTACGCCCTGATGGTAATCACCGATGGATGGACGCCAGCCGAATCCGCTGGTGATGAATTTGCCCGGTGCAGGATTGACCCATCCATCCACGGAAACAGAGCCGCCGGTCTGATTATTGATGGCATCCTGAGCAGCCTTCTTGGCCTCCTCTTCACGACGACGCGCTTCTTCGGCATCCATTCGAATCTGCTCTATTTCGGCATTTGCCGCCGCGATGTCCTCATTCATCTTGTCATATTCGGCCTGAAGCGAAGCCTGCGCCGCCTCAAGCTCCTTCTTGGCCGCATCGGCGTTGGCAACCTCCTCGGCTGCAATTGCCTCCTGACGGGCATGCTCGTCACGGGCGGCCTGAGCCTCGGCCTTGGCGTCTTTGCTTTCCTGGACAAGGCGCGCATCCTGCTCGGACACGCGCTCGATGGCATCAAGATTGGTGGTGAACTCCTCGAACGAGGAAGACCCCATCAAGACATCGAGGAAGCTGTGCGAGCTTCCATGCTTGTACATGGCCTCGACACGGGTGGAAAGTTGAACCTGCAGTTCGGCAATGCGCTGCTCTGCCGCTTCGATACGCGCCTGAGCCTCTTCCATGGCAGCAACGGCGGCATCATGGGCTTCGACAGCCTGGTTGTAGCGCTCAAGGGCGGCATTGTATTGATCCTGAAGGGCCGAAAGGCGTGCGGCAACCTCATCCGCCTGCGCCTGCATGGCATTGGCGTTCTCCTGAAGCTGATCGGCCTTGGCATCAAGGTCATCGGCTTCACTTGCATAGGCAAGCCAAGGAAACAACGTGAGTCCGCCGGCAACGGCGCACATTTTGATGAAATTACGACGGGGCACCATCAGCCCAGAGCTTGTCTCGTTCATGGTTCATTCGCTCCTGGTATTTCTGGTCATTGCGGCAACGGTTCAGGCCGATTGCCAAAAACACAGGACATGATACCTTAATCCGCGAAACACAAGCAGGGTATCTACAGCGATTCCAAAATATCAACGACTGCAGCGATCTGATTGTCCGGCGTGGAAGCTCCCGCAGTCACCCCGACAGTCGAGCATCCCTCAAACCAGCCAGATTCTATCTCTTCGGGATATTCGACGAAATACGAACGGTCGCAATGAGCTTTGCAGATGTCGTAGAGATGGGTGGTGTTCGAGGAATTCTTTCCTCCGATCACCACGATGGCATCGACTTCCTCAGCCAAGGCAGCGGCGGAATCCTGACGCTGACGCGTAGCGAAGCAGATGGTGTTCTTGACAACAGGCTCGATACCGCGCGCGCATAGGGCATCCACGACAGCGTCGAGCTTCTCTTTGCTTTCTGTCGTCTGGACGATGACGCCCACCTTGTCGCCAAGGTCATCGGGTATGGCATCGGCGCCGCTTACAACAACCGCATCAGGACCGGCATGGCCGCACAATCCACGGACCTCGGGATGTTCGGCCCTCCCTACAACCAAAACCTTGCAGCCCATTTCCCGCAGTTCTTCAGCAGCTCGCTGAGCCTTGGCGACATGAGGGCACGTAGCATCCACAACGGTCAACCCACGGGCCTTGAGGTCATCGACCACCTGCGGCTCCACACCATGGCTGCGAATGATGACGATGCCCTCATCGATATCGTCGATGCTTTCGACGGCACGAACGCCCCGACTCTCCAAATCGCGCACGACACGGGGATTGTGGATGAGCGGACCGAGCGTATACGTGGAATCTTCATCGAGCATGGCAGCAACAGCCATATCCAACGCACGCTCTACGCCGTAACAGACCCCCGCATGCTTCGCACGAACGACTTTCATTCAAGGCCCTTTCGGTAAACGGCGGCATCAAAGCCGTCAAGTAAATCAGAATAGTCCGGACTTTCGGGGAAAAGACCTGCCATGTCAACCTCTTCGATGGGGATTTCATAAAACATGGCATAACTTTCGCGCAAGACATACCAGGTGGCAATATCAAGGCGCTCGCTTTTCGGGAAGCAGTCGAAGGCCTCAAGGTAAACCGGCTCTCCGAACTGAACCTCAACTTTGGGGAAACGGATGCAATGGCCCTTCTCCTTGATGCGATCGACGCCGCGCACAGTGGCAGGAAGCATGGGGACAGAGCCCATACGTGCGATGAAAGCCGCGCCGCTGTGCAATGACGATACGGCGGTCCCCCGGCCGCGGCGGGTGCCTTCGGGGTATACAACCACGATCTCGCCGTTTTTCAACATGGTCGAGGCACGTTTGATTGCCTTGCGGTCGGCAGAATCCCTCTTGACGGGGAAAGCCCCGACTCGGGAGAGAAGCTGTCCCAAGAGTCGTCCGCAATGCTCGAACAGGGAATCGCGGCCCATGAAACGCACCCATTGGCTCGGCCGTGCTGCTAGATAGAAGAACACAGGGTCGAGATACGAGGTATGGTTCGCAACGAGCACGCAACCCCGGCCAGCCGTGAACCTGCGCAGGCTTTCGATGTTTTGAACCGAATAGCGAAAAGCGATCTTGAAGGCAACTCCGATGACGCCATAGAGAATATTGCCCACCAGATGGGGAATGTGCCTGCGCTCTTCAGCGGGAGCATCATCCGCAAGACCCCGCGATTTCGCATCGGCGATGGGCATATCCCACATCTGGTCGCATGACAGAAACAGCCCCATGTCAGCCCCTTTGCGCAGATGCCGCCATCTCGCAGATGGAGGCGATGACCTCATCGATGGTATATGCGGTCGAATCGATGCACCGGGCATCTTCGGCAGGACGCAAAGGGGATGCGCTGCGCGAAGAGTCGATCTGGTCACGGCGCACGATATCGGCAAGCACCTCTTCGTAATCGGTGGAACCGACGCCTCGCTGCTCATTCTGACTGACGCGTCGACGCGCCCTCTCCTCATCGGAAGCAGTGAGGAAAACCTTCACTTCCGCATCAGGGAACACGACCGTCCCGATATCGCGGCCCTCAACGACATAATCGCCATTCGACCCGATGCGACGCTGCTGCTCGACAAGGGCCGCACGGACGCCGGGGACCGCAGAAACGCAGCTCACCGAGCGGTCGATCTCAGCGGTACGTATGGCATCGGTGACTTCGACACCATCCACGAACACGCGCCGCGGAACAGGGTCGCCGGGCACATGGCCGAATTCGATCACGCAAGACTCCGCGACTTCGATGAGACCGGCGGCATCGTCGAGCGAAACGCCGAGATGCGCAGCTTTCCATGCGACCGAACGGTACATGGCGCCAGTATCGAGACAGTTGAACGAAAGCGCGGAGGCAACGGACTTCGCCACCGTAGACTTACCGGCCCCCGAAGGGCCGTCGATTGCAATGATCATGCTTTTCCTTTCACGCGTCGACTCACCGGGAGGCAAGACGCTCGATATCTGCGAGAAAACCGGGATAGCTGACAGCGACGGACTCGAAATGCCTGACGGAAACAGGAGCAGTCCCCGTAAGCCCTGCCAATGCCCAGGTCATAGCCAGGCGATGGTCGCGTCCCGAATCGAAGACGAGGCCCTCAGGAGTGCGCAGGTTGGGATTGCCCTCGATGAACAAGTCGCTGCCTTCGACCCATGCGTCAATCCCAAGCTTGGCAAGGCCATCGATGATGGCGAGCGCGCGATCGGTTTCCTTGACGCGGAGCTCATCGATCCCACGGAAGACCGTGACACCGTGCGCATGGGCGGCCACAAGAGACAGCACCGGCACCTCATCGACGAGCGAAGCTATCTTGTCGGCAGGAATCTCACATCCGCGCAGGTCAGGGCAGTGCCTGGCAGAAATGATGCCGTAGGGCTCCTTACCGGCGTGACCGATGCTCCTGCGGGATGCATCGACACCCATCTGCTCAAGCGTCCGAAGAAATCCGATGCGTGCGGGGTTGAGCGACACCCCTTCAACCTGGATGGCGCTGCCGGGAATGAGAACCGCTGCGCACAGCAGGAATGCCGCCGAAGACGGATCGCCGGGAACATGCACTTCGGCCGGACGAAGAGCCGCGGGGCCTTCGACGCTGGCGACGCACGACGCTGCAGTGGTTGAAACGCCGTAACCGGGAAGCATAAGTTCGGTATGGTTACGGGAAGGTGCAGGCTCAGTGACCGAAGTCACGCCATGGGCGTAGATACCCGCAAGGATGACGGCTGTCTTGAGCTGGGCGGAAGCGACAGGAGATTCGTATTCAATGGCACGAAGGGAAGCATTGCCATGCACCGTAAGGGGAAGAGTATCGCGTTGCTCAGGGAAAAACTTCGCACCCATCTTGGAAAGAGGGGCAGTGATGCGTCGCATGGGCCGCTTGCACAGCGAAGCATCGCCTGTCAATTCGACCTGGATGTCCCATGGGGCAAGAATGCCCATCAATAGACGAGCCGTAGTGCCGGAGTTACCGCAATCTATAGGCCCGTCGGGCTGCACGGGACCCTGCGCCCCCCAGCCTGTGATGCCGCCGCTCAAGCTGCCATCGGGCTGCTGCTCCAAATGAACGTTCGCTCCGAGCTTGGATACCGCCTCGACCGAGGAGCGTACATCCTCAGAGTCAAGCACACCCGATACGCGGGATGTGCCCTCCGCCATGGCGGAGAATAGGATAGCCCTGTGCGAGATGCTTTTATCTCCGGGAACGGCAATGCTGCCGCGAAGAGACGCCCCAAGAGGTTCGATAAGAGTTGAAACGTTATCCGACACGGCAATCCTCCTTCGCAAATCTGTCTATCTCAAGGGATTCTACCATTGTCACAAGGAAGCTGCCGAGCGCAGCGCATCCACCTCGGCATCATCAAGGACGCGCCAGCATCCAGGCTCAAGATCACCGAGGACCAACGAACCGAAAGACTCGCGATGAAGGGCAAGCACAGGATGGCCCACGAATTCGAACATTCGCTTAACCTGGCGTTTGCGCCCCTCACGGATGGAGATGCGGACAACACTCGAGCGAGAAGATGATTCGATGATCGAAAGATCGGCAGGCAATGTAAGCCCATCGCCCAATTCGACACCGCGCTCAAGCGCACGGATGTCCTCTTGGCGTATGAGCCCATCCACGCGGGCGACGTATGTCTTCCAGACATGATGACGAGGGTGCAAAAGGCCGTTTCCAAGCTCCCCGTTCGTAGAGAACAGAAGAAGGCCCGTGGTGTCGAAATCCAAGCGACCGATGGGGAAAAGACCCGGGTACCTGTCGGTAGGGACAAGTTCGGCAACGCAAGGCCTGCCCTGAGGGTCGGACATGGTGGTTATGTAGCCCGCAGGCTTATTGAGCATGAGCGTCACCGACCCGTCAGCAAGCTTGACCTCGATGCCGTCAACGGTGACAACGTCAGTCAAAGGATCGACCTTGCTGCCGAGCTCAGTGGTCACAACGCCATTCACGCATACCCTGCCTGCCGTCATGAGATTTTCGCTGCCGCGTCTACTGGCTGCACCGGCCCGGGCCAGAAACTTCTGCAGACGCATGGGGACGATTCGTTGCTCGGCCATACATCACCTCTGCTGTTCGGAATCCACAAAAAGGCTTGCGGTCAAAGGATCGTTTGCAAGATCGACAGAATCAACAACACCCAAAGCATCCGCAGAGGAAAACGGAAGGTCTACCATATCGGATAGCCCGAAATCCGCAGCATCGAAAGGAAGCGAGTCCTGACCCTGAAGCTCTTCGGTAAAAGCAGGTGCATCAGAACGGACCACGCCAAGACGCTCCCTGATCAGAGCCTTGCTGGCCTCATCGGGCGCATAGTCTTCGATATTCGGGAGATCGGAAGGACTGCGGAGACCGAATTTCTCCAAAAATGTACGCGTCGTTGCGTACAAAATGGGCTGTCCCGGGCTGTTATCATGCCCTGCTTCGCGCACAAGACCCTTCTCGATCAAGGAGTTGATCGAGCTGTCCGAGTTGACTCCTCGAACCGACACAATGGCATTGCGCGTGATGGGTTGGTTGTAGGCGATGACCGCAAGCGTCTCCAGGGCAGCCTGGGAAAGCCGCCTGGTATCCCAAGACAGAACATACTTCTCAATCAGATCATGGTACGCAGGATGGGTGTAGAGCCGCCATCCGCCCGCCACTTCACGTAATTGGATACCCGATTCATCGGAAGCAAGCCGATCGCGCAACGCTTCAAGCTCGGATTGCGCAACCGGAGGCTCGACGCCGAGCATATCTGCCAATGTGATGGCATTGACGGGTTCATCGCTGACAAAAAGCAGCGCTTCAAGTGCACCGGCAAGATTGCCATGGGCTGCAGTATCGAACATCATGACCACTCCCCTTCCTGGTCGGAATCGAAAATGAGCTCGCCGCTGCCATCGATGTAATCAACGGAGATGTCCCCGAAAGCTTCAGGCTGAGAGAGATCGACCATCGATCGCTTATACAGCTCGAGAATAGCCAGAAACGTCACAACGCGCACGGGAAGCGAAGGGGCCTCCGCCAGCAGCTCGCTGAACATGATGTGCTTGCAATTCGAAACGCGGCGATGGATGGCGCGGACATGGGTCTCAACCGGAATGGGCTTCGCCGCAATATGCTCGCTTTCCAGAAGAAACCGTTCACGATGAGCCATGGCTTCGGCACAGAGGAGCGCAAGAGCGTCCAAGGTGGTATCGCGTAGGAAATCAGGCATGAGCCCCAGGAATTCAGGATCGGCTCCCACCAAACGAGGATGCATCCGCCCCTCGGCCTCAAACCTGCGCCCTAAGGCGGCAGCGGCGTTCTTGTATTGCTTGTACACGATCAAACGCTCGACAAGGATGTCACGGGCCTGATCAGGGGTCATATCATCAAGATCAACATCAACATCGGGCGAATCCTGGGGTATCAGCGCCGCCGCCTTGATCTCAAGCAGCGTTGAAGCCACGACCAAAAAGTCACTTGCCACCTCAAGATCGAGCTGACGCATATGGGCGATGTGCTCAAGATACTGATCGACGATTTCCGAAACGGAAATGGAACCGATATCGACACGCTGCCTGCTTACAAGGTAGAGCAGCAGGTCGAATGGTCCCTCGAAACTGTCCATGCGAACGCGATATGACATTTCGCACCCTAAGCGATGCGGAACGGGAATATCAAATTGCCCAGATTACCGCCGAAGAAATTCAAATACATGCCTATCGGATTGAAATGGAAGATATAGGGCACCAAGATGATGACAGCGAGCAAGATGGGCATGGCATACTGCTGGATCCGATAATATTTCGCAAGAGCCTTGTTGCTAAGGAAAAGCGCGATGACCGACGATCCGTCAAGAGGCGGAATGGGAAGCAGGTTGAAGAACATAAGGTACAGGTTGATCATGGCAAACGTAGGCAGGAACACCATATAGAAGTAGAAGAACACCACACTGTCCGCCACCAAGCCGGGAGCAATGGGATAGAGAAGCCACGCGACAACACCGGCAACCATTGCCATGCACAGATTCGCAGCAGGTCCGGCAAGACCGACAAGAGCCTCGCCCTTCCGAATGTCTTTGAAATACGTGGGGTTGTACGGTACGGGCTTGGCGTAACCGAAAACAGGACCGCCCATGACCATCAGCAGAAGCGGCATCAACACCGTGCCGAAAACGTCGATATGGCGAAGGGGGTTAAGACTCAGTCTACCCCGACTTTTCGCCGTAGGATCGCCCAATTTGTATGCAGCGTAACCATGTGCCACTTCATGAAGGACGATAGCCGGAATGAAGCACAGCACACTGAGAGCGTAATAGATGATTTGTTCAGCAGAAAAACCCATAAGCATTGATTATATCAAAACACTTTCCATTGTCGGATAACTTCGTAAACCCCCACCGCTACAGCATTTGAGAGGTTGAGGCTGCGCATCCCCGTACGCATGGGTATGCGCACGCATTGCTCCTCGTGGTTGTCCAGGACATCCTGATCGATTCCGCGGCTCTCGCGGCCGAAAACGAGATAGACGTCATTAAAGGCGTCCGAAGCCGAGTCTGACGCACAGCCACGGAAACCGTAGCGAGGATCCGTATAGGACCTACTGGCACGACCGGTGAAGAAATACATCTCGCATTCCTGCGCCGTGCGGAGGAATGCCTCGGTTGAGGCATGGTGGACAACGTCCACCTCATCCCAATAGTCGCATCCCGACCGTTTGAGATTGCGTTCGGTAAGTCGGAATCCCAAAGGCTCCACCAGATGCAGCGTCGCGCCGACTACGGCACACGTGCGGGCGATATTGCCCGTATTCTGCGGAATTTCAGGCTGCAGCAGCACTACATGGATCTTACCCATGAATCAGCCTCTCGATGCTTCCGCTTGACGGGCAACTTCTACTTCAAGTTCCTCGGTCAAAAGGAACCATTCCTCCTCAGCGGAAGCCAAACGGCTCTTCAGGGAGGCATGCTCGGCAATGGCATCGGTTGATGCCGACTCATTGATATAGAAATCAGGATCGCTCATCAATTCAAGCAACTCAGCCATGCGCGCGTTGTCGCGCTCCATCTGAGCATCG
Source organism: uncultured Eggerthellaceae bacterium (assembly GCA_937892845.1). Classification (GTDB taxonomy): domain Bacteria; phylum Actinomycetota; class Coriobacteriia; order Coriobacteriales; family Eggerthellaceae; genus Slackia. Next base: position 111,946 of record CALBGP010000001.1, read on the forward strand.
AGCTCCGCAATGCGCTTGCGGTGATGCTTCAATGCCGCATACGCACGGTTGCGCGCTTCGGCTTCCCTTCGCTTCTGCTCCTTGGTCTTGGGGGCGCTGCCCTTGGGAGCAGTAAGCACCGAAGGGGGCGCGGACTTCGCATCGGCGGATGACGAGACGGAGCCGCTCGATTGAGCAGGCATGACTTTACCTGCGGTGCTCGGTTTGCGATTGCGCGAAGACTCCTGCTTGCGCTTGCGGGCAGCTTCAGCGCGTTTGGCCGACGAGCGGACAGCGCCTTCAGGTTGGTCGAGGAATTCGTCGAGGGAAGCCGCTGAAGCGTCTCGCCCGTCTGCAAGCTGGCCGGACTTGAACAGGTAATAATCATAGTCGCCGTCATAGACCGTGATCTTGCCGGGCAGCACCTCGACGATGCGGTTTGCAACGCTGCGGATAAGATGCCTGTCATGCGTGATGAGCAAAATAGTGCCCTCGAAGGCGTTGAGAGCCTGCTCGAGGATGTCCGCGCTGGCAATATCCAGATGGTTCGTAGGCTCGTCAAGGCAAAGCAGCGGATTGGGGGCAACGAGCATCTTCGCCAACGCGAGGCGGCACTTCTCACCGCCCGAAAGAACCCCTACGCGCTTGTTGACATCATCGCCGACGAAAAGGAAAGCGCCCAGCAGCGATCGAACCTGAGAAATGGTCCAACCAGGAGCAACGCGGTCGAGCTCTTCGAATACCGTACTGCCGGCGTGAAGCTCTTCGAGCTGATGCTGCGCGAAGTAAGTCTTCGAAACATGAACGCCATATTCGATGGTTCCCGCGTCAGGAGCCATGGCACCCGCAACCATCTTCAACAACGTCGACTTACCGGCACCATTGGGGCCGACGAGCGCAATCTTCTCCCCACGGTAAAATGTCAGATCCAAGCCGTCATAAACATGCTTGTCTCCGAAATGCTTGGTAATGCCCGTGAGCTTGACAACCGTATCCCCCGTGCGCGGTGGCTGGACGAAGTTGAAATGAACGGTCTTTTTTTCCTGGGGCACGACGATACGCTCGATGCGCTCGAGCTTCTTCACCCTGTCCTGGACCTGTTTGGCCTTAGTGGGCTTGTAGCGGAACTTCTCGATGAACGCCTCCATGTGCGCGATCTCTTCCGCCTGCTTGGCAGCTGCCTGGCGCAGCTTCTCCATGTTCTCTTCGCGCTGCCTCAGATACGCGGTGTAATTGCCTTTGTAGAGCTGAAGCTTTCCCCCGTCGATCTCGGCAACGCGGTCGACCATATTGTCCATGAATGCACGGTCATGGCTGACAACGATGACGGCTCCTTCGTAGCCACGCAGGAAGCCCTCCAGCCACTTAACGCTTTCCAGGTCGAGATGGTTGGTGGGTTCGTCAAGGAGCAGAAGTTCCGGCTTGCGGATGAGAAGTTTGGCAAGCGCAATGCGCATCTGCCAGCCGCCGGAAAACTCCGAAGTCATGCGCTGCATGTCATCCTCGGTGAAACCGAGGCCGAACAAGACGCTGCGCACCTGGGATTCAAGCGTGTAACCGCCCAGGGATTCATATATATCGCGTGCACGGCCGCATTGCGCAAGCTGAGCTTCCGTAGGGTTGGAACCAAGTTCAGACTCAAGACGGCGAAGGCGCAATTCGGCCTCAAGCACTTCGGACTGAGAAGAGATGACCTCCTCGAACACCGGACGCTCGTCCATCTCGATAGCTTCCTGCTCGAGGTATCCCGGCTCAGCACCGCGCGCGAAGACCACCTTGCCCTCATCGGCATCCTCATGCCCGGTAATGATGTTGAGAAGCGTGGTCTTTCCAGCACCATTCGGGCCGACCAGAGCAAGTCTGTCATGGGCTTCAAGCCTCAAACTGGCATCGGAGAACAGGGTCCTGCCCCCGAAGCTTTTCGTGATGTGCTCAATCTGCATGATCATGTGAATTACCTACCAATGGACGATGACCGTGTCACCGGGTTGAATCAAATCGTAAATCGAAGCAGCCGCGCTGAGGGGAAGATTGACGCAGCCACGGCTCCCGAAGCCGTCAACGTAGCGAGAACCGCCGAAAGCAGACTGCCATGAAGCATCATGAAGACCGATGAGGTTTCCAATGAAGGGAATCCAGTAGTCAACGGGCGAATCCCACTTCGGCTTATCGGTCTCAGGGTCGATAGGGCCCTTGAGATTGACATTGCGCATCTTATGGTTGCACATGTACACACCCGTAGGCGTACCGTCTGCCCCTGGGGTCCCGGACACGATATCCGACTCCCACACCAACGTCCCGCCTGCATCATAAAAACGTGCGTGCTGCTCGGTGAGGTCGATATCGCAGAACGCGCCCCAGTCGCCGATATCGGAGTATCCGTTGCCCGTCTGGTAACAGGGGATCTCCACATCACCGGTCGCACCGGAAGCAAGGGAATCGGACACGAGCTGCGAAAACGCCTCGGTATCAACCATCCAGCCATATGTGCCGGCATTCACCGTGATGGTCTTGCCATCGGGTCGGGTATACGTGCGCTCCTTGTTGACCGTGCTATAGGTATCGGAAACCTGAGCAACCCACGCATCCCGTGCCGCCTCATCCATGGATGCAGTGCCATCATCGGCGAATACCACCCATCCGGAAATCTCATCAGGACCTAAAGATGCAACAACCTTACCTGACAACGTGAGTTTCACATCGCAAGACAGGAGCGCGTTTGCTGAATCCAGGGAAGCCTGTAGCGCCTCGTCGCCGGACTTGACAGCCGCTTGCACAAGATGGCTGGAATCAAGATGGACCTCATGCTCCATCTCAGAGACAGCTTCCGCAACCGAGCGCATCACAGCTTCGGTTGAGATCTTCGTTCCGGCAACTTCGGGCTTGATGACGAAACGATGCGCTTTATCGCTGTAAGACACAACCGCATCCTGAGGATCTTCGGCGGTTTCGTTGAAATGAGCAATCTTCTCTTCCAGATAGGCGCCCAACTCCGAGTCATTGCAGCTAGCTTGGAGATATTCAGTGGCATCGAAAGTGGAATTGAGCTTCAAAGGCCAAAGCCAAGGCTGGTTATCGGCAAGTGCCGAGGAAACAACCGATTCGGTATCGATAGACATGGCGCATTCTTCGGAAGTGATATCGAGATTGAAACCATCACCGTGAATGGCGATGGAATAATCATCCTCAACGTAGTCCGAAAGCATCGCTGAAGCCTCCACCTTGGATTTAAGTGAGACATCAAGAGAGCCCATGGTGGTGTTGGGATAGAAGCGTCCCATGAAAACGACGATTCCCGCAAGGTAAACCAAAAGCACAAGCGCAACAAGGCAGGAGAGGACGATGAGAAGTCCCTTCATGATGCGATGGCCCAAGGATGGAGAAGAATCCATGTCGAAGGTACGGGCAGGCGCACCCTCCTCCACTGCAGCACGAGGAACGCCGGAATCGGCGACAGGAGTCTTGGCGAGATCGGCACCAGGCTCAACCTTGACCCGGTCCTTTTGTACGGACCGATTGCTTTTCTTGGCATGCGCAGCTGCGTGTTTACCCTTCACGATGGTCTCATCTCAATTCGAGAATACATAGGGTTCGTAGTATAGCAGGACGAATTTCCATAGCGAGGAAACGAACATAACCACCATCAGACAGTATCCCCATGCAGCCGAATAACAACAAACCCGCTCAGATTGACCTTGAGCGGGTTTGTAGAAATTGCAACTGGCTCCCCGGGTAGGATTCGAACCTACAACCTATCGGTTAACAGCCGAGTGCTCTGCCGTTGAGCTACCGAGGAATACATGGTGGGCGTTACAAGATTTGAACTTGTGACCCCTTCCGTGTGAAGGAAGTGCTCTCCCACTGAGCCAAACGCCCGATTGTCAAGTGCGCCAAGCGCGAATCGTTATATTACTAGCATCTGGCTTAGAACACAAGAGGTAATTTCAATTTTTTTGAAATCGCCCTCTAAAATGCGGCGGTCCGGTTAAAAACCGCCGCACGGAGATCCTGGTGGGCCCTGCAGGGCTCGAACCTGCAACCAAGGGATTATGAGTCCCCTGCTCCGCCATTGAGCTAAGGGCCCGAACGAGTACCGTATTCTAGCGCAAGATGAGCTTTTTTTACGGCACGCGACACGATAAGTGGAAAAATCCACGTACGCAAAAGCGACGATCAATCCTCGAGATAGTCCTTCAACTTCGAGGAACGGCTGGGATGACGAAGTTTCGCAAGCGTCTTGCTTTCTATCTGACGAATACGCTCGCGGGTAACACCGAATTCACGACCGACTTCCTCCAAGGTGCGGGGATGTCCATCTTCCAATCCGAAACGAAGGGAGATGACCTTGCGCTCACGCTCCGCAAGACCATCGAGGACCTTCCCAAGCTGCTCTTGGAGCATGGAGAAGCTGGCCGCATCGGGAGGAACGACCGCAGCGTCGTCTTCGATGAAGTCACCGAGCTGGCTATCCTCTTCTTCACCGATGGGAGTTTCAAGGGATACGGGCTCCTGGCTGATCTTCTGGATTTCACGCACGCGCTCAGCAGTAAGGCCCATCTTCTCACCGATCTCTTCAGGGCTTGGTTCACGCCCAAGCTCCTGGAGAAGCTGCCGCTGGATGCGGACGAGCTTGTTGATGGTCTCAACCATATGCACGGGAATGCGGATGGTACGGGCCTGGTCCGCAATGGCGCGGGTGATGGCCTGCCTGATCCACCAGGTCGCATACGTGGAGAACTTGAAGCCCTTCGTATAGTCGAATTTTTCGACCGCGCGAATAAGGCCAAGGTTGCCTTCCTGGATAAGGTCAAGGAACAGCATGCCGCGACCCACATACCGTTTGGCGATGGAGACGACAAGACGCAGGTTTGCTTCAATAAGCTGCTGCTTGGCATCGATGCCCACTTGCTCGACACGGGTCAGACGGCGCAATTCACGACGATCAAGCTCACGCCCCTCATCTTCGGCACGCTCGAGTTCTTCAGTAGCGGCCACACCAGCTTCGATCTTCATGGCCAAATCGATTTCCTGTGAAGCGGTAAGCAGCGGAACCTTGCCGATTTCTTTAAGATACATACGGACGGGATCGCCCGTCAGTGCCGTAACGGACGTATCGACCGTACGCTTGCGCGCCAGACGCTGGGGACGCTTCGAATTAACTTTCGGAAGAGGAACCTCGATTTCAGATGCCTTGAGTTCTTCTTCGGGAATACCCTCTAGCAGTTCGTCATCGGACAGGCTGACATCGATTTTCTCATCCTCCATGCCGATGTCATTGGAAAGGCTGTCGTCCAGGGGAATGGAATCATTCTGAACTTCTTCAATTGCTTTGGCAGCAGACACGAGCACTATCCTTTCGGCCGTAAACAAGGCGCACTGCGCCTAAAGATACAGCCTATGAGTATAGCATAACGACAAGGCAGGCGCCACAAAACAAGCAAGTCAGCGGCTGGCCTACCGAAACGCCTGATGAGAAAGACGCAAAGACGCCAGCTCGCTTTGGAGCATGGCTATTCCCTGATGCATGAATTCCCGATCCTCCTGAGGCAAATTGCCCGACTTAAGCTGTGCATTCATGTCGATGATGTTCTGCTCCATGTCGCGAATGGACAATTCTTCGGAAAGGAAGCGGGCCAGTTCATCGGCTGGCGCTCCGTCATCGGAAAGCGCATATGTCAGCGTCGAAGACGCCCGCGGACAGCGTCTTTCAACTTCCGCCACGGTTTCAGCTGGAGTCGAAGCCGGATTCTCGGAAAACACATCCAACAGAGCCTGCGCAATATCCGCATGCATGCGCCTATGCCATGCGGTTGCCGCAAGCGAAGCTGCATACTGGTTGCAAATTTCCGGATTCCTGGAGCACACGACAAGAAACTCCCGCTCGATACGCAGGCGCTCGCGTTCCTTCGGCGAAAGCGCGGCTGCTTGCGCAGAACCAGGACGAGATGCTCCCCTCCCGGCCCGATCGGATCCCAGTGCAGATTCCGATGACGGAATACGGGCGGCAGGCTGCCCCTCTTGAGGCAAAGCGACCTTGGTGCGGGAAAGCTGATCGAGAACGACCTGGATGTCAACATGCAAACGGTCTGCGATATAGGCGGCATACTCATGCGCAAGCACGGAATGCTTGATAGGGGCAAGCACGGACACGGCGGAAACGAGCGCTCTGCCCTTAGCTTCAAAATCCGATACATCAACTGCATCGATCCTATGATCGATTCCGTACCTGATCAAAGGCTGGGCACCGTCAAGGAGCACCCCAAGGGCTTCAGAGCCGCGCTGCGATATGAAATCCGCAGGGTCAAGATCATCCGGAAGCGTAACCGCGCATAGGTCAATGGGCTTTCGGCCGCTTTCGGGCAGCAAGCTGTCATCAATGAATTGAAGCGCGCGATCTGCCGCACGTTGACCTGCGGCATCGCCATCGAACAGATAGACAATCCGATTTTTCGCATGGCGCGACAGGATGCGCAGATGCTGAATGGTCAGCGCTGTGCCCAACGTTGCCACCGCATTGGCAATACCTGCCTCATGGAGCGCGATCACGTCGGTGTAACCCTCGACGATGATTGCCGTTCCTGTGGAAGCCATGGCAGATTTCGCCTTATCAAGACCGTAGAGAACCTCTGACTTGTGAAAGATGGGGGTCTCTTGCGAATTGAGATATTTGGGTTCGCCCTTGCCTACCACGCGCCCACCGAACGCAATGGCATTGCCTTCGATATCGATAATTGGAAACATGACCCTGTTGTAGAATCTATCCTGGATTCCGCCCGAACGAGCCTTCACGGCCACATTGGCATCGACAAGCTCCTGATCCTTGAACCCCTTCGACCTGAGATGGTTGACAAGGGATCGGTTGCCCGGAGCGAAACCAAGATTCCATGTCTTGGGGATGGTGCCGTTCAAACCACGCGAAGCCAGATACCTTCGAGCTTCGTCATTTGCCGCTCCCCTGCCCCTCATCAACTGACCATGATAGAACTCAGCCGTTGCGGCGCACACATCTTTGAGCCGAGCCTTGTATCCACGGGCAACCTGAGTTCCCGGCTCTTCGGAAAGCTGGATGCCAGCACGTCGGGCAAGCTGCCTGACTGCATCGGGAAATTCGATATCGTCGACTTTCATCACGAATGTGAAGACGTCCCCGCCCTCACCGCAGCCGAAACAATGCCACAACTGCGTGGCAGGATCGATCTTCAATGACGGGGTCTTCTCGCCATGAAACGGGCAGCAGCCCCAAAAATCGCGTCCACGTTGACGAAGGGTCATATGATCAGAGGCGATGGCTACCAAATCGCTGGCCGCGCGCACCTTGTTCTTATCTTCATCGGATATGCCGGCCACGAAATTCACCTGCCTTCTGAAAAGATTTCCAATATGCGAAGTCATGCGGAAACAACCGTTGGGAGCTCAAACTTTACCACAGGAATCAATGCGAAACATTGCACACGCACGATTCGCTCCCCACCATGGTAAAGGCGCAAGGTTACTGCAAGTCAAATAGCATTATCAACACCCAAACCAGATACGAATAGACGCAGATTCGACGGCAGAAAGCAAACAGGGGGCCGAAGCCCCCCTGAATGGCATTGACGTCAAAGCGCATCCAATAGACGTTACAGAGTCTGAATGAGGATGAACAGCGGCGTGAAGGTCAGCGAAACAATGGTCATCAAGTTGATGAGAATGTTCATGGACGGACCCGAAGTATCCTTGAAGGGATCGCCAACGGTATCGCCGACGACAGCGGCCTTATGGGCATCGGAGCCCTTGCCACCATGGAAGCCCTGCTCGATGTACTTTTTGGCATTGTCCCAAGCGCCACCTGCGTTGGACATGAAGATGGCCATGAGCATGCCCGTAGCAACAGCACCGGCCAAGAAACCGCCGAGCATCGCAGGATTGATGCAACCGATGACAACGGGAACGATGATGGCCAGGCAGCCGGGAAGCATCATTTCCTTGAGCGCAGAGCTGGTGGAGATGGCAACGCACTTGTCGTATTCAGGCTCAGCCTTGTACTCCATGATGCCCTTGATCTCACGGAACTGACGGCGCACCTCTTCAACCATCGCATGGGCAGCGCGGGAAACGGCGCCCATGGTCAGAGCAGCGAACATGAACGGCATCATGGCGCCAATGAACAGACCGGCAACGATCATAGGATCGGTCAGGGTCAAAGCGAAATCGGGCAGCGCATGGTGCATGGTGGCCTGGTAGGAGACGAACAGGGAGATAGCGGAAAGACCCGCGGAAGAGATAGCGAAGCCCTTGGCGATAGCCGCAGTGGTGTTGCCGACGGCATCCAGGGAGTCGGTGCGATCGCGCACCTCTTCAGGTAGACCCGCCATCTCGGCGATGCCGCCGGCGTTATCGGCAACGGGGCCGTATGCGTCGACACCGATGGTGATGGCGGTGTTGGAAAGCATGCCGGTTGCAGCAAGACCAACGCCGAACAGACCGACGGCGATACCGCCCTCAGCGCTTGCCATGGGGAATGCCATGTTGCCGAAGGTGTAAGCACCGATGATGGCCAGAGCAACCAAAACGATGGGTGCGATGGTGGACAGCATGCCGGTGCCGATGCCCTCGATGATGACAGTTGCGGCGCCGGTGTCAGCAGCGTCAGCGATCTTATGAACGGGCTTGTACTTGTCAGAGCAGAAGTACTCGGTGATCTTGCCGATGGCCAGACCGGCAACAAGACCGCAGAGGACGGAACCGAAGAGCCACAGAGGCTGGGCTTCGGTGGTCTGGCTGTTCCACATGAAGAAGATTGCGAAGATGACGGCAATCTCGATGCCAGCGGCCAGATAGGTTCCGCGGTTGAGGGCCTTGTGCAGTTCAGCGCCCTCCTTGGTGCGGACTGCGAACAGACCGATGATGGAGGTGATGATGCCGCATGCGGCAATCATGACGGGCACAACGAGGGCCCAGATAAGATCGCTGGTGGCAAAGTAGCCGCCCAATGCGCCGAAGGTGGCAGCAAGGATGGTGGGAGCCAGGATTGCACCGGTGTAGGACTCGAACAGGTCGGCACCCATGCCGGCAACGTCACCGACGTTGTCACCGACGTTGTCAGCGATGGTGGCAGGGTTGCGGGGGTCGTCTTCGGGAATGCCCGCTTCGACCTTGCCCACGAGGTCTGCGCCCACGTCAGCAGCCTTGGTGTAGATGCCGCCGCCAACACGGGCGAACAGGGCAACTGCAGAAGCACCGGTGGCAAAGCCCTCGACCATGCCGATGTTCTGATGCATGGTGGCGATTTCAGCGATATCGACGCCGAAGACCAACAGCACCAGCCACAGCGACAGGCCCAGAAGCGCAAAGGAAGCAACGCACAGACCCATGGTCAAACCGGACTTGAAGCTGATGTTGAGAGCCTTGGCAACAGACTCTTCGGCAGCATGGGCGGTACGCGTATTGGCGCGCGTTGCAACATGCATGCCCACATAGCCCGCAGCAGCGGAGAGAACGCCGCCGGTGACGAAGGCGATGGCGGTAATGGGGCTGAGGGCCACGGCCATCACGATGGCCACGACGATCATGAAGATGACGAGCAGCTTGTATTCGCTCATCAGGAATGCCTTTGCACCCTGCTGAATCTTGAGCGAAATGCTGTTCATCTTGTCCGGACCGGGATCCTGCTTGAGAACCCACGATCCCAGATAGGCAGCCATGGCGATGCCGATAAGCGCGCACACGGGAGCCATCCAGGCGACTTGGAGTGTCACGTTTGCCTCCTTGAGATGAATGGATACTTATGTATGCTCGCACGGAGATTCTACGCCCCGTGCGAAGATACCAAATTGAAATATTACCATTAAACGAGCAGAATCAACTCACAGGTTTTTCCTAACCCAGTCGATATTGCCGTTGACGGTGGCGATGAGCTCATCGACAGAGCTGAACTTCATCATGGGTCTGAGGAAATGAACGGGTTCAATCTCGATGGTCTCCCCGTAGATATCACCGCTGAAATCCAGGATATGAGCTTCACACGTGGCCGTGGCATCGGCGAACACCGGCGAAACGCCAACCGAGATGGCGCTGCGGTAACGCTTTTCGCCGATGCGAACCCAGGCAGCGTAAACACCTTCGCCCAACGTCCGCATCATGGCAGGCATCTCAAGGTTCGCCGTGGCGAAACCCATATCGGCTCCCTGCCCGCGACCGGGGGTGACGACACCCTCGAACCTGTAGGGGTGGCCCAAAAGCTCATTGGCGTCATCAAGGCGGCCCTCAGCCAGAAGGAGCCGAATGCGCGTGGCGGTGATGGGCTTTCCGGCGGCATTCTCAAGCTCATGGGCGAAGATTCGCGTTTCCCGTTGTTCGCCCCACGTGCGAAGATCGCACACCGATCCGGAAGCTTTCGAGCCGAAATGGAAATCGCATCCCACATGCAATGCTGACGGGCTGAATCCGTTGAACGTCGCCGCAAGAAAACGCTCGGGCGACTGAGAGGCGAACTCACGGGTGAAAGGAAGCACGACGACCGCATCCACTCCGCTTTCGGAGAGCGTGGCAATGCGACACTCGTTCGTCATGAGCTTCTTGAGCCTGTCTGCACGGAACACCTCGTCAGGGTCGATATCGAATGTCAGCGCAATCGAGAGCCCTCCAGCCTGCTGCGCCGTCTGCTTGGCGCATGACAGCAGGAAACGATGGCCCAGATGCACGCCATCGAAGACGCCGAATGCGCAGGAAGCCCCCTCGAACAAACTGTAATCAAACGTCGAATCCGCTTTATACACCTTTGCCACGGGCTACTCCTTGCGAAAACACGCAGGCTGGACGCAGCACGCCTCGCTCTGCAGAATACTCATAGATTGCACTGAGCTCATTGCCGTATACGAGGCAAATGCGCTCGCCTCCCATCACCGTGCGATGGCTTGCAACGGCCGCCCTCAGCGGACCGCAATCAGACTCATCATAGCGCTGCGGCGCCTCGAACAGGCCAAGCGAATCCGCAGCGATGAATTTGCCGTTGCGAACATCGGCCCGCACCGCATCATCGATGAATGCCATGCGAAACCCAAGCAGATAGACGGGATCGACGATGGCATCCATCCCCAGCTGCTCAAGGCGCTGCAACGAACAGCAGTCCTCAACATGAAGACGCCCCGAAGATTCACGGCGCAGCGTCTCGACATGCGCAGCCGTGCCAAGGGCGGATCCGATATCACGAGCCAACGACCTGATGTACGTTCCCTTCGAAACCCTCACGCGCAGATCCCAGTGCAGACACGGGCTTGCCGGGTCCGTTTCCAAGTCGAGCAGTTCGGCTGAATGAATTACGATGTCGCGCGGTTCGAGCTCGATGACAGAACCCTTGCGAGCGACTTCATATGCCTTGACTCCGCCCTTCTTGATTGCGGAGTACGCAGGCGGAAGCTGTTTGCGGGGACCTACCAGGCTTTCGACAAACGACCGGGCAAAGTCAGGATCGCACACGAGGTCAGGGACTTCGGCAACGCGCAGAGGCCGGCCGAGCGCATCATCGGTATCGGTGGCAACACCGAATGCGACGCGCACAACGTAGGTCTTATCGTCTCCGACCATGTAGGCATCAAGCCTCGCAGCAGGGCCGACGCATACGGCAAGAGCACCGGTCGCCAAGGGATCCAACGTCCCGGTATGGCCGACGCGGCGCTCACCGAAGATCCGACGCACGGCGTTGACGACATCATGGGAGGAAACTCCTTCAGGCTTATCGACGCCGACAACGAATGAAAGCCCGCTCTCCCCTCTTTTAGCTGCACACATCCGATGCCTCCCCTGAAAAACCTCGGCAGACCCGGGCGAAAACCGCATCGGCCTGTACATGATCGGATGCAAACGGATGCGAGCATAGCGCTTCAAGGTATTCCGGCAGCTGCGCAATCGCTTCCTCGAGGGTCCCTGCGAAGGTGAACCCGGCCGCTGCCTTATGGCCGCCACCGCCTATGAATTTAGCCAGAAGGGAAACGTCGGTTTCATCATCTTTGGCCCTCAGGCTCCCTCTGACATGCTCGTCGCTCTCTCGTAGAATGCAGGCAACGCGCACACCGTTCAGGCTGCGAATAACATCGATGAGGGGCTCAGCATCCATCTTCACGGCTCCGCAAGCCTCGAAATCATCGCGCGAAAGGTACGCCATGCACCATTCACCGTTCTCCGAGACGGTCAGGCGATCCAAAATAAGACTCTCAAGCCGAAGAGAGGCGATTGATCTGCGTTGATACACCTCCCGCGAACATGAGGCCGGATCAGCGCCTGCGGCAACCATCTCACCCGCTGCCCGAAACACCGATTCATCGGTGTTCTGATACTGGAAGCGACCGGTGTCGGTCATAAGGGCAACATAGCAACATGCGGCGATACCGGGACTGACGGGCACGCCCATGAATGAAACAAGATCCCATATGAGCTTTCCGCAAGCCGCAGCATCCGCGTCCACATAGTTGAGGTCGGACATGGTCGAGTCAACGGCATGATGGTCGATGGTCACCGTCAGCTCAGCTTGGTCCTGAATGTCTGCCGCAGCACCGATTCTCGAACGGATGGGAACATCGCACGCGATGAACACTTGCGGGGAACCGCTGTAATCCTGCGCCGCAATGAGACGGTCGGCCCCTGGGAGGAACTTCAGACCGGCGTCGATGGGCTCATCGCGCACAAGCAGGCGATCGACCTTCTTGCCCATAGCCTCGAGCGCGAGCGCGAGCGCGAGCTGGGAACCCAAGCAGTCTCCATCCGGATTCACATGCCCGCATACGGCGAACGTATCATATGCAGCCAAAGCCGAAGCAATCTCGGCCAATGTTGTGTTTGTCTGAGGGGTCAAAGCCATAAGAGGCTACCTGCCCTCTTCGGACTGAACGCCCTGCTCGGCTTGAATTCGGGAGATGGCAGCGCTCTGGTCGTTGCGCCAGGCATCACGGGCCAGCGCGCCGGCAATGCGTTCGGCCTCATCGACGCTGCGATCAAGGATGAAGCGCAGTTCAGGCGTGACCCGCCAGGAAAGTTGACGGCCCATCAGGCTGCGGATGCGACCCGATGCGGCAGCAAATCCGGCCGCAACATCATCGTAGCGATCAGGTTCGGTGACATAGTAGACATTGCATACGCTGCGGTCGAAACTCACTTCGCAGCCGGTGATGGTGACAAGGCGAAGACGCGGGTCGCTGACCTCGAACAACAGGATATTCGCAAGCACTTCACGTGCCTGCTCGTTGGTTTTGCGGTTTGCAGAACTCTGCTTCATGGCCGCCTCCTTCCATGGAAAACGCAGGGCGCCGTCCGACACGAATGCCGGATGGCGCCTGCATAGAATGCTTGTGCGGGCTACTCGGTACGTTCAACCTCTTCGATACGGTAGCCTTCGATCGTATCGCCGATCTTGATGTCCTGATAGCCATCGACACCGATACCGCACTCGTAACCTTGCTTGACGGTTTTGACATCGTCTTTGAAGCGACGCAGCGAGGAAATGGTGCCTTCGAAGATGACCGTGGAGTTGCGGACGATACGAACCTTATCGTCGCGCGAAATCTCACCTTCGGTGATATAGCAGCCGGCGATCGCACCGACCTTGGGCACCTTGAAGACGTCGCGCACTTCAGCGATGCCGGTATCGCGTTCAACGATTTCCGGAGCGAGCATACCCACTCGAGCCGCGTTGATTTCCTCAATGGCCTGGTAAATGACGCGGTACAGGCGGATATCGACCTTCTCATGCTCGGCCGCCTTGCGCGCACCGACCGTGGGACGGACGTTGAAGCCGATGATGATGGCATCAGATGCAGCAGCCAAGGTGACGTCGGTTTCCGTCACGCCGCCGACAGCGGAATGGATGATGTTGATCTTGACTTCGGACTGATCCATCTTGCTGAACGCATCACGCAGAGCCTCGATGGAACCCTGGACGTCGGCCTTGACAACCAAGTTGAGCTCACTGGTCCCCTCGCCGATGCGGTTGAACAGATCATCCAGGCTCATATGGCTCTTGGCCTCCTGCTCCTTCAAGCGGGCACGAAGAGCACGCTCTTCGGCAAGCTTGCGAGCATCGCGTTCGTCCTCGAACACACGGAACTCATCGCCCGCAGTGGGAACGCTGGACAGGCCCAAAATCTCGACGGGGTCAGAAGGTCCGGCAGACTTGGCATGCTTGCCGCGTGGATCGATCAGGGCGCGAACGCGGCCGTAGCTGGTTCCGGCAACGACGACATCGCCCGGCTTGAGCGTACCGCGCTGGACCAGAACGGTCGCAACAGGGCCGCGGCCCTTGTCGAGATTGGCTTCAATGACGAAGCCGGAGGCCAAGGCGTCGGGATTGGCCTTGAGTTCAAGCACGTCAGCCTGCAGCAGAATGGTCTCGAGCAGTTCGTCGATGTTCAAACGCTTCTTGGCGGAAACGTCGACGAACATGTTGGATCCGCCCCACTCTTCAGGGATGACACCGTACTCGGTGAGTTCCTGACGCACGCGATCAGGCGTAGCAGCGGGACGGTCGATCTTGTTGACGGCAACGACGATGGGGACATTCGCCGCCTTCGCATGGTTGATGGCCTCGATGGTCTGGGGCATCACGCCGTCGTCGGCAGCGACGACCAAGACGATGACGTCGGTGACCTGGGCGCCGCGCGCACGCATGGCAGTGAAGGCCTCATGGCCGGGGGTATCGATGAACGTGATGCGTCGACCGTTGATATTGGCCACGGATGCACCGATATGCTGGGTGATGCCGCCCGCCTCACCGGCAGCGACGCCGGTATTGCGGATGGCGTCGAGCAGAGAGGTTTTACCATGGTCGACATGACCCATGACGGTGACCACGGGAGGACGCGGTTTGAGATCATCCTCGGTGTCGTTGTAGACAACGGCATACTCTTCTTCAGGAGAAACCACGCGAACCTTGCGACCCAGGTCATCTGCGATGAGTTCGATGAGGTCATCGCTCATGGTCTGAGTGACCGTGAGCACTTGACCGAGCATGAACAGACGCTTGATGACATCGCCGGAGGGAACGCCCAGAAGCTCTGCAAACTTGGCAACCGTGGCGCCCTGGACCACTTCGACGACGCTGTCGTCCAAAACGAGCTCGGGATCCAAACCGCGCTCGATTGCCTGCATCTCACGGCGCTCACGCTCTTCGGCCTCGCGCTTCTCCTTGCGCTTCTTGCGGCGCCCTTCGTTTTCATTGCTGGAAGCCGCAGCGACGGCCGCACGGGCTTCGGCGAGCACCTTGTCACGCTGGAGCTTTTCGGCCTGGACGGCCATCTGCGCGTAGCGATCCTCGCCGGACGCGCCCGCAAGCTCGGGGACATCAGGTTCGAAATGATGTCCGCCGCGCTTGGATGCGGAACTGCTGGCTTTGGCAGCGTGTTGATCGCGCTGCTGTTTTTTCGCGGCACGGTTCGCCTGGTTTGCCTCGGCGGCCTTCTTCTTGTTGTCCTTCTCCGCGCTCATGCGTGCATTCTCAGCTTCGATCTGAGAAAGAAGGGAGCTGAAAGACGACTTGGGACGAGGCGCAGGTGCGGGCTTGCGAGGTGTGGGCTTGGCATCCTTCACGGACTTTTTGCCATTGCGTGCGGCAAGGGCTTCGGCGACAGCCTGCTTTTTTGCAACCTCAGCAGCAAGCTTCGCAGCTCGCGCATCAGCGGCCCGCTTGGCTTTCGCTGCGGCCTCGGCGGCCTTCTGCTCTTCGATCTGCTGAGCAAGGCTGCTCAGGCCCGAAGAAACCGTGGAGGGAGCTACACGGCGCGCAGGCGCTTCAGCACCTTTGGCATCCTGGGGCTGCGCAGCAGGCTTCGTCGTCTCCCTGCGTGCGCGCTCTGCCTCACGAAGTGCACGTTCGCGCTCGACCGCCTCACGGCGCTCGCGTTCCGCTTCCTCTTTCCGCTTGCGCTCAGCTTCCGCCTCAGCGCGCGCTGCCGCAGCGGCTTCGGCATCAATCTCAGCGGCAACCTTTTCCCCAAGCTCAGGGGCAAGGGTTTTGCGAATCATATCGACGTTGGCATCGGAAAGAACGCTGGCATGGCTTTTCGCGGGGATCTTCATCTCCTGAATGCGAGACAGCAGATCCTTGCTGTCCATGCAGAACTCTTTCGCCAACTCATGAACTCTCATGCTGGCCATACGGGACTCCTCACTATCCTTCAAGCAACCGGATTGCGGGGCTGCTATTCATTGTCGGTATGGACGCCGCAGTAACGGCTGCCAGGACGGGCGTGATTGCGGCAACGGACGCCGTCTTCAGCGACGTAAGCGCAGAATCCGTCATCGTCTTGCTCCGGCTCCTCATCGAGAAGCAGGTTCTCCTCAACACGGGGCGCAGAGGCGAAGCTGCCGCTTTCGATGTTGATATGCCAGCCGGTCAGACGGGCCGCAAGGCGTGCGTTCTGACCCTCCTTGCCGATGGCCAGCGACAGCTGATCATCCGGAACGATGACGGTGGCGTAGTTCTTGTCGGTTTCGACATCGACGCGCGTCACGCGGGCCGGGCTCAAGGCGTTCTTGACGTAGACGGCGGGATTCTCGTCCCACTGAATGACATCAACGCGCTCGTTGCGCAGCTCTTCGACAACCATGCGAACACGGCTGCCCTTGGGTCCGACGCAAGCGCCCACGGGATCGAGGTTGGGTTCACGGCTTGCAACCGCCACCTTGGAGCGCACACCGGGCTCACGGGCGATGGACTTGATCTCGACCATGCCGTCATAGATCTCGGGCACTTCGAGCTCGAAAAGGCGGCGGATCAGGTCGGGATGGGTACGGCTGACGACGATGGCGGGGCGCGCCTGGTCACCGCGGGGGCGGGGCTCCAGGGAATTGGGGTCGCGCACATCGACGATCAACGTCTTCAAGCGCTGGTTGTGGCGATAATGCTCGCCCTCGGGGCGCTCGTTGGGCTCTTCGGGATTGCGCTTCTGGTCATAATGGGGCAGCTCAGCCTCAACGCCATCGCGAATCTTGATGATGGTGAATTCGGGGGTCACCTGCAAAACGGTACCGGTGACGATATCGCCCACCCGGTCACTGAACTCCTCGTAGATGCTCTGACGGCCCGCTTCGCGCACGATGGAGGCGATGACGCCCTTGGCGTTCTGCGCTGCGATTCGGCTCACATCGCTCGGGGTCACATCGCGCTCTTCGAATTCAGAGTACTCACCGGTTTCCTCATCGGGCTCACCGACGGGAACGAGCTCATAGACGTAGATGCGCCCCGTCGTGCGATCGATGGTGACGCGGGCGTCCCATTCCAAGTCGAGAATGGTCTGGTAGCTTTTCGCCAGGGAGGCTTCAAGGCGCTCAATGAGATAGAACTCATCGATCTTCTTCTCATGAGCCAAAGCCTGCAGGGCTTCCATCAATTCCGATGCCATCATGCTTCCTTTCGTTGCTTGATTCCTTATCAATTCATTATTGTGCTTGCTATCAATCCAGTAGGGCGCTACCGAAACTCGATGACGCCTTTGACGTTGGCTTTCTTGACCTCTTCGAGGGGAATCCTCACCTCTGCCCCATCCACATCGAGCTCAACGCATCCATCGGAATAGCCCTTGAGTTTGCCGGTGAACTTGCTTCGTTCGTTGATGGCGTGAATGGACGTGAGGCTGACCTGTTCACCTGCGAACCGGGCGAAATGCTCAGCCGTACGCAGGGGACGGTCGATTCCGGGAGAGCTCACTTCAAGGGTGTAGGCACCGGGAAACGGATCGAGCCTATCCATGATCTCGTTCACCCAGACCTGCGCCGCGGTGATCCCATCGAACGTGATTCCGTCAGGCGTGTCAAGATAGACGCGGATGGTGGGCGCCTTGCGCGATCCGACAACCTCCACGGTGACGATTTCAATTCCATTCTCGATAGCCGTAGGCTCCAGAGCCTCAAGCAGGCTGCGCTCTTTCGCTGTCAGCATCGATCCTCCTCCCCGCCCCCCATCGTCATGCGACTGACGCCGAGGAGGCTCCATATAAACAAAGAAAGCGGGACGGAGCCCACTTTCTCAATACTCGAAAAAGTTGTAGGCATCGGGGCTACCCGACGCCGAACGCACGCTTGCACACCAGTAAGTGCCGCACATCTGCGATACCGTTACTTTATACCACGCGCAGCGAATTCTGTAAACCCATCACGCATATGACACAACAGCATCTCATCTAACATGCCTCCGCCTGGACATAGGCACGCAGAATCCTCGCAGTGGATCTGTAGAACTCCAGCGACGTCTCACCCTCAAGGGCGTCAGCGAACCTGCCCATCCACCTCAGCGCATGCTCTGATGCGAACATGCCGTACGCTGCCTCGGCGCTGCCACCCGGCAATCGGTCTTGAGACGGGGCACCAGGGGAAGGAACAACGATGCCCGCCTGAACCGATGCCAGGTACTGCAGCAGCTCAAGCTCAGTGGAGACATGATCGAGCGATTCGTTCGTCCCTTCTGGACGGCCCAAACCGCAGTCTTTGCAGAAACGTTCCACATCCATGGCCGCCTGGCTCACGAACAGCAACGGCGCAACACCGCGATCATGGGCGGACCAGATACCCTCGTAGATGCTCACAGGCGGCTCATGGGGACCGAGAAACAACCGCGTGGCCTCACGGCGAAGCGCATGCTTCGCCTCGTCGAAGTCAAGCCATGAGTCGCAGCCCACCGATCCGATTTCGAAGCGGTCGGCGATTTCCTGCGCACAGCCCTCCCACTCCCCTGACACAACGGCCCCAACGAGCTCGTCTCCGGGATACGCAAGGGACACAGCAAGAAACTCGCACACGGAGGCCGTGGCGCTCCAATCCCTTTGTTCTATCCAGTTTCCCACAATCTGTCCTTTCCCGTGGGTTGACCGAACTGCGCAGATGCAGCACTGCACGGCGACACGCGACAATCCCTACGAACGGCCCTGCTTTACAATGACGGAAATTCGCGGCCAACTGAGAACCACATGCACAAGAGCCAACGCCAAAAGCAGCTTAGCAGAAACCGAATGAAGCGTATTCCAGACGAAATAGCCATCGGCAAACAGCCCCAGCGAAGGCAGGATAGCGCCTGAAACGAGAATGCCCGACACCGCGCACAACACGATATCCACGAAGATGAGAACATCGAGCAACGATGTCGCGATGATTCCGGGTCTGCGGGCCTTGAGACCGGCAGCGCCGGATTTCAGAAAATCGTAGAGCCTGATGACAACATGAGCAAGCATGGCCGCAACCACCGCAACGCCCAACCATTCATGGACCGCATAGCCCGTGAATGCCGGGTACAAGGAAACGGCGAAAGCCGCTACGAGGACGGCATCAAACACCAGAATAGATCTACCCATGATATCACCGCGCCTTCCTGACGATGATGATGGCTACGCATGCCAGCAGCGCGGGAACCAGAAGCCATACATTGAGACTCATATCCGATGCCTGGTGATAACGGTTCGACAGCGTCTCCCAGGCATGACATTCAACCGAGGAACAGCTCTCTTCAGGACATGTCAGCTCATGCACGCCATCGGGAGCGGGAACCGCATCGAAGCCATGGCATTCACCGGATGCGCATCCAACGGCCGGACATGCGGAATCGGCAGTGATGGGCTGCGGCAGATCAACGTCCGCATCAGCCAACCGGGCGACTCCGAACACAGTCGCTGAGACAAGCAGGAAAGCGCACACGACAATTGCAATGCGCCGAAACATCTGATCACCTTCTCACGGCGGGACGCACCCGCTCATCCGAAGGGATGCGCACCGGGCTTTTCGGCGCGCACCCCTGTCAATCGAAACCGAGAACGCGGCTATTCTTTTTCAGCCGGCGCAAGCGGCAGGAACTTCAGACCCAGCAGCAGCATGAGCACACCGAGGGCGAAGATGGAGATGACGATCCCGTACTCGATGGGCGTGGGAGCGTAGGCGAGGCCCTGGAATGCCGTTGCCATGGTATCAGACTCCCAGCCGACAAGCGTATGCGCCGTCATGACGGTGGGCAGATCGATGTTGGGGATCTGGAAGCCGCCGAAGATCAGCTGGATGCGCTTGCAGAAGATGCCGACGATGGCCAGCACGGAGGCGACGACGAGCAGCGGGTTGGTGCGCAGCTTCGGGACGAAGCAGATGGCGGCCGCGACCGCGCAGCCCGCGACCTCGGTCCAGAAGAACGGGGCGAGGGGGCCTGCGACGAGCATGGCCACGACGTCCATGCCGGAGCCCTGCGGGTAGCCGCTGGTGAGCAGGTCGCAGCCGAAGAAGTACAGGTCGACCACCAGGAAGGCGCCCAGGAGCTTGGCCATCCTGACCACATGGCGCTGGTCGAGCTCCAGATAGCCCGCGCGGCGCAGGGCCACCGCCAGGGCGAGGACGAGCGCGGTGCCGCACACGAGGGCGGAGCTGACGAACCAGGGGGCCAGCAGCGCGGTGTGCCAGAGCTCGTGGGATACGTTGAGGCCGAGGATCCAGGCGGTCACCGAGTGCACGAGCACGGCCACCACGAGCGCCGCCACGGAGACGGCGCGCAGCGCGGCGTGCCCCATCTTTCCGGCCTCGGCGCGCAGCTGGGCCCAGAGGTAGAACACCGACAGGACCAGGTAGATCGAGATCACGAGCACGTCCCACATCAGCGGGCTCGAGAGGTTGGAGTAGGCGAACAGCTCCCAGATGCGCAGGGGCTGGCCCAGGTCGACCACGATGAGGCCGACGGCGCACACGGTGCAGCAGATGGAGCTCCACACGGCGATCTTGGAGATGCCGCCGAAGCCCTCGATGCCGAAGGCCTTGGGCATCGAGGAGATGATCAGGCCGCCGGCGGACATGCCCACGAAGAACATGAACGAGGCGATGTAGAGGCCCCAGGAATCCAGGTTGCGCATGCCGGTCTGGATCAGGCCGCCCGTGAGCTGAAGCCCCCAGAGGGCCAAGCCGGCGGCCACGAGCACCGCGCACACGGCGATGCCGATGTTGAGTGCCCTCCCGCCGCGGGCGGGGGATTTGGCGTTGTCTGTCATTTCGATATCTCCTTCCCGCTTAGACGAGGTAGTAGACGGAGGGATTGGTGCCCTCTTCAGGTAGAAGCTGCATGTACTCGCGCTCGCGGATCAGCTTGCTCACTTCGGATTCGGGATCGTCGAAGTCGCCGAAATAGCGGATGCGGGCGGGGCACACTTCGATGCAAGCAGGCTGAAGGCCCTGAGCGAGTCGATGCCAGCACATGGTGCACTTCTCGACGGTATGCTTCTGATGGGTGGGGACGTTGAGGTCGCCCATCGCCTGACCGATGGCGTACTGGGGCTCTTCCCAATTGAAGGAACGGATGCCGGTGTAGGGGCACGCAGCCATGCACATGCGGCAGCCGATGCACTTCTCGTAGTCCTGGCGGACGGCGCCGGTCACTTCGTCTTTATACGTCGCACCAACAGGGCACACCTTGACGCAGGCGGGGTTATCGCAATGCTGGCATGCGACGGGGATGTTTCCCATGGTAAGGTTCGGATAGGTACCGGAGGGGGTGTCGCGACCCTCGCCGCCCTCGGTAAGGATTCGGTTCCACCAGATGTTGTCAGGGATATTGTTTTCCACCTTGCATGCGACCGCGCAGGCATGGCAGGCAATGCAGGATGCCTGATCAATGACAAAGCCGAGACGTGTCATTACTTATCCTCTCCTTCCCATACGCGGATTTCGCAGAGAACGTCCATGAAGTTGTTGTTGACGCCGTACACGTCGTATTCCGTGGAGCTGAGCTCAGACCAGCCGCCGGATTTATGCTGATATCGCTGCCAACCTTTGGGATAGACCAGCGTACCCTTGCGGATTGCGTTGGAAACAACCGCCTTCGCAACTGCGGTGCCGCGGTCGTTGAAGCACTCGACATAGTCTCCGTCTTTGATGCCGCGGGCCTCAGCGTCTTCGGGATTGATCTTGACGAAGGGCTCGGGATCGAGCTCGCGCAGCAAGGGAGTGGAGAACCACTGCGAATGGACGCGATAGCGCGGACGTTCGCTCATGAGCACCAGCGGGTACTTCTCATAAAGCGGGTTCTCGGGCCATGCCTCCAGAGGCGGGAACCAGTGCGCCATGCGATCGCGTTCCACTTCTTCGGGAGTGGGCGTCTTGGAAGACAGCGCACGGACCGTGGGGGATTCGCGGTAGAACTCAAAGCGGCCGCTCGCAGTAGCGAAAACGCCGTCTTTGTAGGCCACATACGGATCCTTCTCCGCATCACCGGGCAGGAAGCGAGCCTGCTTGCGCTCGCGCAGCGAAGCCATGTCGGTGCCGAAGGCCTCATTGACCGGACCGGAATAGACCTCTTCGAGAATCTGCTCATTGGTGAGCGTGAAGAAGTCACCAAGGCCCAGCTTTGCGGCAAGCTCGGAAACGATCTGGGTATCAGGCTTGCTTTCATACAGAGGATCGATGGCCTTTTCGCTGTAGTTGAGCGAATAGCACTGGCCCGCGTTGGCAACCTCTTCGAGCTCGAACCACTGAGCGATGGGCAGAACCATATCGGCATACAGAGCGGAATCAGTGAGTACGGAGTCGGCGACGACAACGTAATCCATCGCAGGAATGATGACATCGGTCCAGGCGTGGGTATCGGTATGGGTATTCAGCGGATTGGCCGAGTAGATGTAAAGCATCTTGATGGGACACGGCGCACCGGCGAAGTTGCCCGTTTCCACAACATTCTTGAGGTCGACAGTGGGAATGGTGGCACCCGTGCTTGCACCGGTGGGTGCGGTGTAGGCCGCATTGGCCCCGATATGGATGCCCCAGAAAGCACCGTAGGAAGCGCCATGCTTACCGAGGTTGCCCGTAAGCGCGCACAGAGTGAGGCCTGCCATGGTGGTATGGCCGCCGTTGTTGTACGCCTGAGGACCGTAGCCTTCGTAGTGATAGACAGGGCCATCGATGCAGATGTCGGCAAGTTCGTAGAGGTCTTCGACCGGAATCTCGGTGAGCTCGGATACCTTTTCGGGCGTGAACCTGAGAATCTCCTCCTTGAGGATCTCATACGCGGTACGGCACGCAACGCCCTCATGGTCGTAAGACCCCTCGATGGAGCACGCAACGCCGGGGCGGCACTCGATGAGCTTGCCTTCGGCGTCAAGCACCATGTAGGGATCATCCATGACCTCCAGCCCGGTAGTCGGGTTGACCACACCCGTGGGCATGGGCTCGACACCCGTATCGCTGCGACGCAGGAACATGCCGGTGTCGCTGCGGACCAGGAAAGGCGCCACGGTATGGTTCATAAGGAAATCGACATCCTGGGCATTCTTTTCCAGCTCGATGTTCATCAGGCCGTACTTCAGCGCCGTATCGGCACCGGGACGGATGGGAACCCATTTATCGGCCTTGGAGGCAACCTGCGTGAAAGTGGGATCGATGACCACCAGCTTGGTGCCGCCCTGCATGGCCTCTTTCACCAGATGCCAGTTCTGAACCTGAGCATCGGTGATGTTGGCACCCCATACCATGATGGTCTTGGCATTCTTGGCATCGGTGGGCTCATTGCCTTCCCACATGTGCAAGCCCATCATGGGATTGATGGTCGTGCCAGCGACGGCAATCATGCCATAGAAGCTTCCCATATCAAGACACGGGGAGATATTGCTGGCGTTCATGAGGTTGATCAGGCGGGTGTATGCGCTCGTGCAACCGCCGGACTGATTGCCGGACTGGGTCAAAAACGCAACGGCGCCGTTTCCGTACTGGGTCTGGATGGATTTGACCTTATCAGCGATTTCGGCAAGCGCTTCGTCCCACGTGACACGCTCCCACTCGCCAGCTCCGCGCTCAGTGCCGTCTACCCTGCGCATGGGGTACTGCAGACGCGCCGGATCATAGATCCTATGAACATGGGAAAGACCGCGCTGGCAGATGCGGCTATAGCACTCCTCGTTATAGGGAGCACGCGAAGTCTTGACCACCTTGCCATCGCGTACGTGGACGTTGAGATGGCAGAAACCGAAGCAGTTCGGACGGCATACACCGCGGAAGATCTGCTCCCCGGCATTTTCGGGCTGACCTGCAACGAATTCCCTTGACACGTCAACGGATTCGGGCGCAGATGCACAAGCCGCCAACGACATGGTGGCGGTAGCTCCCGCTGCTACGGCAGCGGTGGTTTTGAGAAAGCTCCTACGGGTTATTCCGCAGGCGTGAGAGCTGTTCTCTCCTGACATTTCTCCCCCTTCGACTATTCCATGGATGCTGGAGAAACGGCCCATTGCGACACTTCCCCACATCCCCTCTTGCCGCACCCTTGCGGCATGTCGACCCCGCCAAGGGTCTGTGTCGCAGTTTGTCATACGCACACAAAATATTCAATATTTGCCAGTGACAAATTATGACAGTCTTTATCCTAGATCAAGAATAGAGGGCAGACAGAGGGGCCGGGACCTGCCAGCAAACGCACGAACGGCCCGCAAGACCGCAGGCCGTTCGAAGATATCAATATGCGAGGATGAGGCTGTACGGGGTATCAGAAGATCGCCATACCCATCACGACAAGAGCTCCCACAACGCCTACGAGGCTCTCACCGCCGATGATGCCCGAAGCCACAGCCAAGCCCATGCTCTGCTCCTCATCCTTCGTCTTACCGAGCCCTTGAGACTTCCGCGCCGCAAACGCATTGTAGGCCAGACGGATCATACCACCCAAAAACGCCGTGAAGCTCAAATAGAACGGCAGGTACACGCCAAGACCCAGCGTCATGCAGGGAAGCTTGAATGCCGCGAGCAGCAATCCGACGGCAATGCCGATGACGAATGCATTCATATCAGGTACGCCGCCCGCAAGCGCGGCAACCACGGAGGCCTGCGCTGCGACAAACGTCTTATCGGCGCCGAACGCACCGGGTCCGTACGCGGAAAGAAGGGCCACGAGAACAGCGGAGGCGACAACGGCTCCGACAGTG
The DNA here is from genome assembly GCA_937892845.1 of uncultured Eggerthellaceae bacterium. Taxonomy (GTDB): domain Bacteria; phylum Actinomycetota; class Coriobacteriia; order Coriobacteriales; family Eggerthellaceae; genus Slackia. The sequence continues at coordinate 136,815 of CALBGP010000001.1, forward strand.
GCTCCGATAGCCTGAGCAATCCATTGGTCGCGGGGATTCGTGCCAAGGATTGCGCCCGCACGGAAGTCATGCATGACATCGCCCGTCATACCGCAGGCAACGGCGACGACCGCAGCGATGAGGAACATCGAAAGAAGGCTCATGTCGTGGCAGAAAACCTGCACCATGAGCATGACCATGACGCCGAAAACCTCCATAGGGTCGATATTGGTCTGGCCAACGGACTGGCAGGCCATGAGAACGGCAAGCCACGCACCGAGCACCAGGAGAATCGAGGGGACAAGGCCCAAACCCAAGAAGATGGCGCCGATGCATGCTATGAGAGCGCTGATCAGCGGAGCGCCGATGCCCAGGAATTTGCCCTTCGCGTCAACGGTCGTCCGAACATCCCGTCCAGCCGCATCCCTGCGAGACCGGACGGATGCAACGACGCTGGGAACAAGCTGAACAATCAGGACGCCCAGGCCCGCGCCGAACATGAGGCCCATACCGAGCGAAGACTTGATACCGCTGGCTGCGGCCAAATCCCACAGTCCCGCAGCAGTACCTCCCACCACGATGCCGAAATCACCGATGACCGCACCGATGAACCACACAACGGCGGCAAGCGGTCCGATGATGAAGCCGACGCAGAACATCATTGGGGAATTGTAGATGCCGAAGGTAACACCAGGGATATTCACTCCCCCGGAGATAAGAGCAGGAAGTTTGAGGACATAATCCCTCAGAGCAGCATAAACGGCAGAAATCCCCATGAAGCCGAACAACGCTTTGCCCTGCTTGGAAGTGGCCTCATCAGAAGCCTTGAGGCTTTCCGCCGCAGCAACACCCATAGGATAAGGCAGGTCGGCCTTCTCGATGAAATGCTTGCGGAGGACGGCTGTGGCAACCAAGCCGATGGCCACACCCATCAAAGCGACGATGAGAATCTGCCAGAAACCGATACCTTCATCATTGCCGAGGATCCAGAATCCGGGAATGGTGAACGCAAGACCGCCCGCGACCATGGCGCCAGCACTCATGGCGGTATGGGTCACATTGGCCTCATTGAGGGTGGTTTTTCCGAACATCTTGAGGAAGAACAACGAAAGCAGCGCAGCGAAGATAATGGGCCACGGCAATGCGCCCAACTTCAATGCCACATAAAGAGAGCTTGCGGTGATTACTGCTGCGCCGATGGCTCCTATGACCATGCCGCGAACGGTGAGCGCGGAACGATTCTTCTCGGGAGCCGGGTTTACTCCAGGCACGATGGTTTCCCTTCAATCACGCGGCCGCCCTTTGCGGTCGCTGGTCAGAACATCCGTGAGCCGCACGAGTTTCCAGGCAAGTGGAAATGACCGCGGCTGCGCGGTCGGTGTGCGCATTATAGGCTCTCAACCCCGTCTTTCAAGAGTCATTGCGAAATTACTCGACAACTGGGGAGATTCTCGCAATTACTCATATACGAAAGTAATATTCCCAGCTCACAAGGATCTTCAACGGGAGTGATTACGGTACTCACTTTAATGGTATTTCGGGAATACTAAAAAACAAGCGATGCCCCCAAAGGGCCTGCGAGCATATTCTGAACCACGGTATGAATCGATTGGATTCCAATCATTCGCCAAAAGGTATGTCTGAGATTCTTTATCAAGGAGGAGCAATGGCAGATTACTATGGCACCGACACCGTCGTGTCCGACCTTCGCGAGGACGGTCTTCTGATCATCCGCATCAACCGCCCCGAGGTTGCCAACGCACTGAACGGTGTTACCTCTCGCGCCATGGAGAACATCATGAACCAGGCCGAGCTTGACCCCGCGGTCCGCGCAATCATCGTCACCGGCACCGGCAAGGTGTTCTGCGCTGGCGAGGACCTCTCTGAGCTCTCTGAAGGCGGCGAATGCCAGACCGTTACCGAGCATGGCTTCGGCGGCCTGACCGCACGCCTGTGCTCCAAGCCCGTCATCGCCGCATGCAACGGCTCCGCAGCTGGCGGCGGCATGGAAATCGCTGTCTCCTGCGATATGGTCGTTGCCGCTGAGAACGCCAAGTTCGGCTGCACCGAAGTCGGCCTGGGCATCATCGCCTCCACCGGCGGTCTGGTTCGCCTCGCTCGCGATATCAACCGCAAAGACTGCATGGAACTGCTGCTCACCGGCAAGAAGATCAAGGCTCCCGAGGCCAAGGCTCTGGGTCTGATCAACTACGTCGTGCCTGCAGAAGAAGTCATGGACAAGGCCATCGAACTGGCCGAGCAGTGCCTCAAGAACGCTCCTCTGGCACTCAAGTGGACCAAGTACATCGTGCATGCCGCTTCCCAGATGTCCGAAGAAGACGCAATGCGCTACAGCGATGCCGCTTATCGCTTCCTCGAGAAGACCGCGGACGGCATCGAAGGCCCCGCAGCCTTCGTTGAGAAGCGCGAGCCCCACTGGCAGGGCAAGTAATCGGAATCTGAATTCCGCATCCTCCCTGCCTTCGGACAGGGAGGTGTCCGAGAAGGGAAACACCCCATGGCTGTCGGAGGGGTTCGAGCCATGGGGTGTTTTTATTTCAGCCTATTGCGATTCGGAACGTAACGATAGACTCCATAGTCATCGAGAAGCCGGAGAACCTTCCCTTCCGCCATAAGATGCTGAAGCATCATGAACGCTTCAAGCAACGCATAGTAGCGAGACATGACCCCATGCTCTCGCCATTGATTCCCATCTTCGCATCTAAGAAGCATCCTTGCTATCTGCTGACCGTTTGCAAACGGCGCTGACGCAACAGCGTCGTAGACCCTTTTGAGCTTGGCCTGCTTTTTTGCAACATTGGCCTCTATGACCCCATGAAACGATGACGCCGCGCACGAGGACACCCGAATACCACGCTCACCTTCAGCACCGCTTCGGGTCGCACATGGTCCTTCGAGAACGTCTCCGTGGCCGGGAAACGCATACGCAACGGAAAGCCCCCTCAGCTCCTCCAAAGTGCGAAGATATCGCTCAACGCCATCTTCGATACCGGGTTGAGAATCCAAAGAAGGAGCCGTATCCTCCAAGGCCGCATCGCCTGAGAACAAGATTCCCGTTCCAGCATCAAACAACGCAAGGTGATCCGCCGTATGACCCGGCGTACGAACAACCCGGAAAGAAAGCGACCCTACATCAACCGTATCGCCTTCATCGACGAAACGCATGTTCAAGCTGCGTTTTTCAAGCTTCGCAGATTCTGAATTTGCAGCCGCATACGAGCAGGCATCGTCCAAAGAGACCCCCATGGCACGCAACCGCCTGATGAACAGCCCCTGAAGCCCCGCATCCTCCGTTCCGCGACGTCGGAAGGCTACTTCGCTCATGTAGAGAGGCGTAGAAAATCCCAGAACCTCGCAGAACAATTCAGCATGATCGAAATGCGAATGCGTCATGAAAGCCTTCGCATGACGATGATCGAAGCCCACCGAACGCATCGCTTCAAGAAGCAGCCTTCTATTCCGAAGACCCTGTGCGCCCGAATCAACCATAAGCCATTCGGAGCAGCTTTTGAGCAGATAGCAATTCGACTCCCCTCCCCCAAGATTGGAGAACGGGAGCCTCACGCGATATATTTCCGGATCAGAGCATACGCACTCACAGCATGGTTCGCAGCACAAAGGAACACATACCTCCTGCGGGATAAGATCAAACCTGATGCGCACCCCCGTCACGCGGAGATGCGCATCATCGATACGAGAACGTATTTAGCTGCGCTTGGCGCGAACCGCCGGGACATCTTCGATGGCGCTGGATTCGGCAAGCGAGAGACCCTTGGTCTCAGGAGCCAGGAAGAACGAAAGGACGAGGCCGAAAATCACCAGACCGGCAGCAATCATCATGGTCGGACCGATGCCGAACGATGCCAGGAAAATAGGCGTTCCGTAGGTTGCAATGATGGTGCCGATACGGCTGAAGCCGATGGCAACTCCCACTGCGGAAGCACGGACTTCCGTGGGGAAAAGCTCATTGGGATAGAGCCACTGCAAGATTCCCGGACCACCGCTGAAGAATGCATAGAGGCCGAAGGCGATGATGACGATCCATATCGGAGCATTGGGCCACACTCCAAGTATGGTCAAACCGACAGCCATGAACGCCAAACTCAACAACACGAGCTTGCGACGTCCCATGGAGTTGAGCCAGAACATTGCAGGAATGGTTCCGATGAGGAAGAACAAGCTGACGGCGCTCTCGCCCAAGATGGCCTCTTGGCCTTCGCCCAAACCGAATGCGGTCATGATCTGAGGACCGAAGGTGTAGATGGCGTACATGGGAACAACCTGGCAGAGAATGAACATGCCCAGGAAAACCATGCGCTTGAAATACCCGGACTTGAACAGCGTCTTGAACGATGTCTTGGAGGAAGTATCCTCGGGCTCAAGCTCAACATCGTCGCCGAATACGCGATGAACAACCTCTTCGGCCTCCTCGGTGCGCCCCTTCTGGGCAAGCCAAAGAGGAGATTCCGGGATATCATGACGGCCGATAAGCAGAATGACACACGGAATGACAGCACTGCCGAGCATCCATTTCCATCCATCAGGCACAGAGTAGAGGAAGTACCCGACGAATGCGGCAACCGTAGCACCCAAATACCATGCCGCCGAGACTATACCCATGGAGATGGCCCTGTGTTTCTTCGGCGTAAACTCGGCAATGAGCGATGTGGCAATGGGGTAATCCGCACCGACAAAGACTCCGATGAAGAAGCGCGCCGCTACAAGCTCCCATGCAGAATGGGCGAAGACGCTCAAAACCGAGAACAAGGCAATCGCGATGATATCGATAATGAACATTTTCTTTCGACCGATGATATCGGTGAAGTAGCCGCCGATGATGGTACCCACAAGAATACCGACCATGACCGAAGCGCCGATAGCTGCGCTTTCCGCAGCGGTGAGGTTGAACATGGGGACAATCTGCGTCAACGCAACGCCGATAAGCGAGAGGACGTATCCGTCCAGGAACGAACCACCGCTCGAGAAGAAAGAGATCTTGCGCAGGAATGGCGTCATGGCAACGTCGTCGATGGTTTTCTTTGCCGCACGCTTGGTCTTCTCAGGGATTCGCTTGAAAGAATCGAGTACATGAGAGGGCTTCACGGTATCGCGAAGCTCCCGATATTCCCTATGGCGCCTCACATCGGGGCCTACATTGGGCAAAGGAGTCTCGGGCGACTCAGCAACCTGTTCCACGCAAGATACGCAATCACAGGCTTGCATGCTTTGGTCTTCCTCCCGCACAGGCGGGCTAACGACCTGGGTGTCTTTTTTGATTTCCGTCATGATTCTCCCTTCGTCCGACGGAATGGGCGCAGCTCCCGGAAACGAAGGTGGGCAGATGAGGTTGCCGCATGCATCCCGGGAGCCAAACACGCCATGTTATATTGTTATTCCCATTCAGCGATTCCGCTGCTCAAATAAGGTTTCGTTTGCAAACCGTCAGAATCGACCACCTTGAACCTGATCTCATGGTCAGAAACCTTCCACATCTCCGTACGCAACCTTGCACCGGGAACCACAGGAGACGTGAAGCGGCATTTGAACCTCTTGAGGCGCTCAGGCTCGCCGGCAATCCAAGTTGAGATCACATGGCGCATGGCAACGCCGGCAGACGATACGCCATGGGCGATGGGGCGTGCCAACCCGGTCTGTTCGGTATAGGACCAGTCGATGTGCTGCTGATGCCAATCGCCCATCATGCGATACACCAGCGGCCAATTCAGACCATACGTTTCCTCGTAAACGGCATCGGGCTCACGGTCCGGAATCTCAACTTTGTCCTTCGGAGGAAGCTCCCCGCCCCAGCCGCCATCATAGATGCAGCAGTCGTAGGTATCGACGGTGCAAAGATGCGTTCCGTCAGAGCTGTAGGATTTACCGACTTGCTTGGAAAGCGAACCACGTCCTTCCCCGCGATCCCAAATTGCTTCCTGGGTCACATACGTTTCAATATGGTCGGACATCTTGAAGGGAGCATGGAAGCGAACGTCGATTCCGTAATGCAGAGATCCTTCATAGTTGAATCCGTAATCGAGAGTGGTGGTCATCTCCTCGTTCACCGTCAAAGGCACGGCGAAGATGGGCAGCACCTTGAGATCAGGATTTTCCGCATCCTTCTCGTTGACGTACTCCAAATCAACCTTGCCATCCCAACCTGCACCGCAACCCAACGCGCAGATCTCCAGGTCGCGGAACGTGTAATCCCGCACGAAAGGTCCAAAGGTCTTACCTACGATTTCAGTGCTGATAGCCATGAAACTCCCCTTTCTCGCCCATCAGGGCCCGCAGGCCATCTGAAAGGTTCAAACCTATGCGCAATGCCTAAGCGCAATGAGCAGCGCTAAGACAATAGCTTCTTGGCAATTTTTCCCACACTGGTGTGAGGCAGCTCATCGACGATTTCCATCTGGGTGGGAACCTTGAACTCGGCCAGATTCCTACGGCAGAATGCGATGATCTCGTCAACGGTACTCTCTACCCCGGCATCGAAAACGATGAAGGCCTTGACAGCCTGATCGCGGATGGGATCGGGGACGCCGATAACGGCCGCCTCCTTGATGCCGGGAAAACGCATGAGAACATCCTCGACCTCAGTTGAGGATATGTTTTCGCCCGCACGCTTGATCATGTTTGATTTGCGATCGACGAAATAGAACCAACCGCTCTCATCCATATAGCCCGTGTCTCCGGTGTGCATCCAACCGTCAGGCTCAATGGTCGCATCGGTGATTTCGGGCTTACGGTAATATCCCTTCATGAGGCTTATGCCCTTTATGCCGCGAATCATGATTTCGCCGGGAGTGCCCGGCTCGACCTCGCGCCCCGACTCATCGGCGATTTTGACCTCATAGCCCAACCCCACTCGCCCGATCGAGGGCCAGTTGCACGGGCCGTAGGCAAGGTCGGTGAGAACCCAGCAGATGGATTCTGTCAATCCGTAACAGTTCTGCAGGCGCAGGGCGAAACGCTCTTCGAATGCAGCTTTCTCTTCATCTGAAATCGCAAGATAGTACTGAACGGAATGAACCGAGTGATCGCGCTCTGCGGAATCCTGCGGTTGAAGCATCATGGTTCGGGCCATCATGGCAACAAGCTGGATGGCGGTGGCCTTGTACGCGCGAACCTGTTTCCAGAATCTGCGAGCGCTGTATTTTTCGATATAGATCAACGATGCGCCTGCGGTAAGGACGGGCATGAGAGCAGCAGTCTGGAAATTGGAATGGAATGCGGGCATGGTAGTGAGAAGCCTGTCTTCGGAGGTAAGGCCGCACTGCCAGTCACCGAAAATGCCGCCGAATATCATGTTGCCGTGAGTGAGCTCACAACCCTTCGGGGCTGAAGTAGTGCCGGAGGTGAAGATGATCATAGCATCATCAAGCGCATCGAGATCAGGGCGATACGTCAGAATCTCGTCGCTCTTCGCGACCAAGGAATCAAAATCAACAGCACCGGGATAGAGATCGTTGCCCTGCGAATGACAGATGAGAACGTGAGGCAGGCTATAGCGGACCTCGTCGCTGCCTTGACCGCACTGCACTGCCCCGCCATCAACGGCAGGACCATCAAGGTAATAGTACTGGCAATCAGGTTCTGCGATTACCGTATCGATGTCGCAAGCATCAAGAACGTAAGCGCACTCAGCTAGAGTGTGCTGCATATTGAGGGGAACGGAAACTGCCCCGATCTTCGCCAACGCGAAGACAACGGAGATGTACTCCGGGCAATTGTAGAGCTGAACGGCCACATTGGAGCCTTTGCGCACACCGAACCCCAACAGGGCATTTGCGGTTCGGTCGATAAGCTTGTTGAATTGAGCATAGCTGTAGCTGCGCTTGCTCCCATCGCAGCTTTCAAATGCAAGAAACAGATTCTCGCCGCGCGCAACGGAAAGTTTCTCCCAGAGGGATCGAAGGTTTTCATTTCCAACTATCGTGCTCATGGTCAATCATTCCGCCAATCTAGCCATTCAGTCCTACCGGACAGAAAAAAAATCGTCAATCGCCCTTCTTCGCCGAGGAACCCGCAAATCGCGGGCTCCTCGGGTTCGAATCTTTGCAATCCGAATGAAAATTCGGAATTGAGAAGTTAGTTCTCGCCGATTTTGACGACGTTCTTCTCAGCCAGAGCCTCAACCTCTTCGGGGGTGTAGCCGAGCTTGGTGAGGACATCCATGGTGTCGCCGCCCTGAGCAGGCATGGGACGCCAAATCTTGCCAGGAGTCTGCTCGAAGCGAGGCATCGGAGACAGACCCTTGAAGGTCTCGCCATCCTTGGTCTCCCACTCGACGAAGTTGCCACGAGCGGCCATATGCTTGTCAGCAACCATGTCTTCGAACTCATAAACGCTCTGGGCTGCGATGGCATGCTCAGCGAGAATGGCCTCGAGCTCCAGCTTGGTGCGCTCGAGCAACCAAGCCTCAAGACGCTTCTCGAACTCTTCGGCGATAGGCATGGATAGCCACAGGGAGGCGGTGTCCTCGGGCAGCTCAGGGGTGCCCCAATGCTCGCCGAGACCGAGCTCTTCGATAATCCACTTGTTCTGACGGATACCGAACAGGTTCAAGGCGATGAAGCCGTCAGCGCACTTGTAAACGCCGATACCGCAGAGATTCTGGTTACGGGCGCCAGCGCGAGGCCACTTGATGCCGTCGTTGAGGTAGTCGACCAGATAGTACTGGCTCATGTACATGATGCCCTCATACATTGCCCAGTCGATGCTCTCGCCCTCACCGGTGCGATCGGCTTTGCGCAGCGCTGCCAGGGTAGCGGCAATCAGCAGGTAGGAGTTGATGTAGTCACCAGAGTAGGGCATGGTGATCATGGGCTGATCAGGAGTGCCGTTCTGGCAGGTCAGACCAGCGTAGGGGCCAACGGTTCCGTCATAAGCGGGACGCTTGACGCGATCGGGATCGCCGAATTTGCCGTAGCCGGAGCAATGCACGATGATGAGCTTGGGATTGACAGCCCACATATCCTCATCAGTGAAGCCCTTGCGCTCCCAGGTACCGCCCTTGGAGGACTCGAAGAAGATGTCGGTGTCCTTGAGCATCTTCAGCAGGACTTCCTTGCCTTCGGGGGTGAACTGGTTCAGAGCGACGGAGCGGCAGTTGCGGCGCTCGGCCTGAGCAGCGTTCTTGGCGTCGCGGACGGTGTCGCCATAGCCGGTGTTCTCCAGCCAGGTCACGTCAGCACCCCAGTCAGCCATGATGTTGCATGCACGGGGAATAGCTTCCTCCATAGCAGCGAACACGACCTTGACGTCATCGAGAACGCCGAAGGAGGGTTTTTCGGTAGGAATTGCAGCCATGATCAAACCTCTTTCTCTATTGGAAAAGTTTGTCCGCGGACGATGTTTTCGCACCGTCCGCACTGATTGACCGATTCGCGTGTCACAAGGACATGCACGCTCTCAAGCTTACTTGTAAGCCTTGATGGCGTTCTTGGAGCAGGTAAGAATCATCATCTCGTCGGTGCCGCCGGAGACACGGTCGACACGGAGGTCACGCCAAATGCGGTTGATGCGATGCTCGGAAGCAACAGCGATGCCGCCCATAACCTGCATAGCGTCGTCAACAACCTCGAAAGAGGAGTTGGCGCAGAAGTACTTGCACATTGCCGCACGGCCTGCGTCAACGTCGCCACCGCGGTTGATGTCAGCATCCCAAGCGGTTTCGTAGAGCATGTTGCGCATGGCGTCGAGCTTGATGGCCATGTGAGCGAACTTCAAGGAGTTCAGCTGGAAGCGAGCGACCGGCTTGCCGAAGGCGATACGGGTCCAAGCATGCTTGGCGGCATCTTCGAAAGCGGAGATTGCGGTGCCGTAGTCGCACGCACCGACCAGCCAACGCTCGAAATTGAAGTCGGAAACGCCACGGTTGAAGCCGTTGCCCTCTTTGCCGAAGAAGTCCTTCTCCTCCATCTCGACGTTGTCCAGGTAAACCTCGCAGCAGGAGTCCATACGCAGACCGAGCTTGGTGAGCGGGGACAGCTTGATGCCGGGCTTGGACATATCGACGAAGAACTCCGAGATCACATCCGGGTTGTCAGCGTCGCGGCACATGATGATCAGGTACTTGACGCCCAAAGAAGAGGTGATGAAGGTCTTGGTGCCATTCAGGTAGATTTTGCCGTTTTCACGCTTGTAGGTGGTCTGCAAGCCGGAAACGTCAGAACCTGCGCCGGGCTCGGTGCAAGCGGAGTTGACAACCTGCTCGCCGGTGCCCAGATACTTCAGGCAAGCTTCGATCTGCTCTTCGGTGCCCTCGCGAACGATGGTGTTGTAGCCGGTGAGGAGATAGAGGACGTAGGTGGGGGCGCCGTACTGACCCAGAACCTCGTAGATGGCCATCAGGGTGGTCAAAGGCTCTTCAAGGCCGAGTCCGCCATGCTCCTCGTCGAGCATGATGCGGTCGAGGCCGAGCTCGCACAGACCCTGCGTCCAACGCAGCGGGTACTCATGCTTCTCGTCGCACTCATGGAAGTAGGTCTCCCAGTTTTCGCTCTCCATGTAGTCGCGATAGGACGCAACGATGAGCTCTTGTTCGTCGGACAGCTTGAAATCCATTATTCAACCTCCTGTTTGTTGCTTCGGATTTCACCAGCACCTGGTTTTTCAGGCGCATTGGTACACGTAGTTGATCAGACAGCCTTCAGGCTGCAAATCGCATTAATGCGCGCGGCGGTTCTTCCAGAACTCAGCGCTGTGCTCGATGCACTCAACGGCGGCATCAAGCATGCGGGAATAATGGACGAACGCATGCAGCACTCCATCGAAGACCTCGAACTGATTGTCGATGCCGTTGTTGGTCAAAACGCGGGCCAGACAATCGCTGTCGTCACGCAGCGGATCGAGACCGGCTGCAGCGATATAACAAGGGGCCATATTGGTCTTGAGGTCGTTGGAGAGCATGTCCACATACGGAGCCTCGGACTCGGTGGCAAGATCATTGAGCCAGCACTGATTGTAGTAGACCAGGTCTTCCTTGCGCATGCCGTCCACATCCCATCCGTACAGACGACGAGACGGAGAATCGAGCAGGCCGTAGAAGCCGTAGTAGAGCAGAAGGGACTTCACGAAGGAGTTGTCGCCCTCCTCGTCACGCAGCCAAAGATTGGAAGCCATGGAGAGGACGGCACCACCGGAATCGCCGGCGAAAGACAGGTCATTGCCGTCGATGCCGTGCTCAGCACCATGCTCATGGAGATACTTAGCAACCTGAGCGCATTCCTGGATGTTGGTAGGATATTTCGATTCAGGGGACAGGTGATAGTCAACGCTCACCACAGCAGCCCCGGTTTTTTCAGCGAGAATACGGCAGACGCGGTCATGGGTATCGGGGCTGCCGACAACGAAACCACCGCCGTGAATGAATTCAATCACAGGCAAAAGCTCGGCTTCGACGGGATAGTAGAAGCGAGCGTAGAACGGACCCATGGCGCTTTCGAACATGACGTCTTCGGTCTTGGCCATAACCGGGCCGCCCTCATTCCAGAATGCACGTTCCTTAACGTAGTTCGCGCGCATCTCTTCGAATCCGACATCGGTGACGAAGGCATCTCCTGAGAGCTCTGCGGACTTCTGCAGAACAGCTTTCATCTGATCATTCATGAGGGACATTGCGTCCAATTTGTTTTCCATGCGCGATCTTCCTTTGCATGAACGTAAACGTGGTGTTTTCCTAAGAAGTAGATGCGGGGTGTCGGGCCCCGCATCGCAAAAGGGGCGGGAATCGGCGAAACGAGTCGCCTTCAGGGAGCGGGCCGGAGAGCCTCCCGGGCAATCCGGCCCTGGTTCGAGTGATGCTTAAGCGGCGTTCTCGGCCTTGGAAGCGAGATGCTTCTTGACGGTGCGCAGGCACATGAAGAGGAAGAAGATGCCGGCGACAGCGAAGGCAGCCTCGATCGCGAAGATCACGTTGTAGGCGCCGTTGCCCATAGCGTCAATCATGGAGCCGTACCAGGTGTGGATGAACACGTCGGGGCAGAAGCCGATGACGGACAGCAGACCGGCAGCGGTACCGAAGATTCGCATGGGGATGCCCAGCTCGGACAGCGGCGAGGAGCCGATGGAGAAAGCGCCGTAGGTTGCGAAACCGAAGACGACAACCAGGCAGACAGCGATCATTGCCATGCCGGGATCCTGCGGGAGGAGCATGAAGACAACGAGGATGACGATAGCCAGAGCGAAGCAGCCCATGATGGTCTTGGTGGACTTGATGCGGGCAGCGATGACGCCAAGGACAGGACCGGCGAGCAGGCCGATACCATAGGTACGGATGAGGCCGACCAGGTTGACCAGGTTGGCGTCAACGCCCATGGCGGTCATGTACGGGGTGGTGTAGGTAGCACCCTGGTACACGGTGTAAACGCAGAAGTAAGCGAGGCAGGCCCACACAACGCCGGGGGTCTTGATGGCCTCGGCGGCGTCAGCGAGGCTGAACAGCTTGGAGTCCTTGGAAATCTCACCCTTGAAGTCGGGGATGGCGATGTAGGACAGGATGCCGAGGATGGCGATGATGGCACCCAAGACGATCAGGACAGCCTGAACACCCTGAGCGGGAATCGGGAACAGAGCAACGATGGCAACGTTGATGGCACCGATGATGAGGCCGGCTGCGCCGTAGATGGAGTAGCTGACACCGATCTTGGTGGGATACTCTTCTTCTTCGCAGCACAGACGGATGACCTTGAAGCGCGTGCCCCACCAAATCAGGATGGAGGTGATGCCCATACCGCCGAAGAGCACGAAGCACATCTGGACGGAAGGAAGCATAGCGTACAGGAAGGTCAGGATAGCGGTGCCCAGGAAGCCCCACGTAGCGAGCGTGCGCATGCGGAACTTGTCAGCGAGAATGCCGGAGGGCAGGTAGAAGATAACTGCGGCGATGCCGTAGAAAGAAACCATGGCGCCGAGGTCGGCATTGGTGCAGCCCAGAGCCTGCATCAGAGGATCGTAGAAAACACCCTTCAGATACATGGGCGTGTAGATGACCGAAGAACCCATGGAGATCAAAACGATGAGGAACCACTTATGGAATCCGGTCAGATCCTTGTAAGTCACCTCACCCTTGCTTTTAGCAAGAATAGACATGCGAGTTTTCCTTTCTCAATTGCGTCCGCCATCAAATGGGGACGCCCCCAGAAAGTCTCCGTCTCCGTATGCAGTTCTTATTCCTCTGTTCTCCACTTCCCACTTCATCACGCAGATGCAAGTCGGACTGAAATAAGAAATACATAAGGTTGGAAGACATTGCACCTAACAAGGTGCGTGAAATGCGGCCCCCTGAGCCGAAACGTTTCGCCTCCTTCCGTCAAACATTGAAGCGTTATTCCTGACGGCCCTCTGCCCCTTAACTCAGAAGACCCCAACGCTTCAGACTTGTTTATTTTGCGAAACCATTTTTGTGCACACATCGCTTATTGACGGTTATATCATCAATACTCATTTTTTAACGATGCCTTTGATATGGGATTATGTGAAGACCTATCGCTTCCCATAGGGATTGTGCGCACCTGAATCGATTAGGGAGTAAATCGCTGTCTCAGTGTTACAATCTGTCATCGAGTCCAAAAGCACCACAAGTTCACCTTCGTATCATCAGATTTCACACACATGAATCATCTTGCATTTCGCTGAACCTACGATTTCCAGCATAGAGGGAGAGCAATGGCAGAGACCTCCGGTTTTATCAAGCAGATAGCTGACCAAGATTTTCAGAATAAGATCGGCTTTCACTACATCGGCATCGTATGCATAATAGCCTGGTACTACTGGCTATGGTTCACGCCTTCGATCTTCCACTCGATAGCGCTTACGGACAATCTTGTTACATACTCGTGGTTGACCACGCTGGCATGCTCTGGACTATTCTTCATAGCGATTCCCCTCGTCCTTGGCGAAAAGCACCATCTCGATCGTTTCGAGCACCTTCATTGGATTGCCGGCATCGTCCTCGCAGGCACTACGCTCGCATACACGATGCTTCCCAACACATTCTCCAGCATCACGCTTTCAATGGTCATCTACCCCATCCTTTTCAGCCTTGGCAATGCGTTGCTCTGGTTGATATGGGGCGAATTTTACGCCGTCAGAAGGACAGGGTTCTCTTCATGGAAAGTCGCTCCGATTTTCGGCATCGGCATTCTTGGAACGCAGGCGATTTCGGTGATTCTTCCCTCCTATGTCGCCGATGTCTTCATCGCGCTTCTCCCCTTGTGCTCCTGTGCATTGCTGGATTACGGAAGAAAGAACCTCTACCCCGACTCCAAGCGCCCTTCGCTTCTCCCGAAGAAGATCAGAACGAAGGCGTTCTCCTCGATGATCTTGATGTGTTGCATGATGTTCTGCGCGGGTGCCGCCTGCTACTATGTAATCGCCATCATCCCCTTGGATGTACTGCCCGATAACGGCTACGGTTATCCGGTGGGCATCTGCGGAGGATCGGTCATTCTCATCTGCATGGCGCTCTATTACAACTTCGTCAATAAAGAAGGCACCATCTACAGGTCCATCCCATGGCTTCTGACCGCCTGCACCATCGCTATCGCGCTCTATCTCAGTGAGAACAACAGCCTGCAATACCCGTCATTCCTGCTAGCCGTCTCACTTGTGGGCGTACTTGAAGTCCTGCTCATCACCTTCTTCGGCACCCTATCCACCAAGGGCTATGTTGCTCCTGCAATGGCCTTTGGGCTCTCATCAGGATGCATACGCCTGGGATTTTTCGCAGGAGACAGCCTTGCGGTTGCCTACGAGGCCAATGAAGCCATATTGTCGTCTGTCATCCCTCAGGATACAGCCCTCATCTTCATTTGCATTCTTGCCATCATCATGATTCCCATGCTGCGTCAAGAGCTGAAACTAACCTCCCTCATGGATGGTCCGAATCAAGTAATGGAGCTCTCCACTGTATGCGCCGCCATAACCTCTGAATTCAAGCTCTCGGCACGCGAAAGCGAAATCTTGGGCTTGATAGCACGCGGATACACCGTCGACAGCCTTGCCAAGAAACTCGTCATTTCGCCGTACACCGCCCAAACTCACATCAGGCACATCTATTCCAAGATGCAGATTCACAAGCGAAGCGAGCTGCTGGACTACATCAATATGCACCGTTCTGATCTGTGATGCGCTCCGACTCCGTTCTGGAGCATTTCGAACGGCCCACCTCACAGGCAGCCAGTCATGCCGCATTTATTCTCTCCGAGAGCGGATTTAGCCAATCAGACATGACCAAATCCGCGATTCGATGTATAGTGAGCCTGTGTCGCAGGGCACACCTACTTTGTTGTCCAACCCTTCTCGGACAATCATAAGGCTGAGACCGGAACCTCAGCCAAACGAAAAGGACCCCACATGGGGTCCTTTTCGTATTACGGACAGAAATCCGTTGCATGCACAGAACAGGAGGCCTAGCCGAAGCGGTACTCCACACCCATGGTAGGCTGGGGGTTCTCCCACTTTTCGACAATGGTGTCGCCACACGCAATGCGGCACGTACCGCACTCCAGGCAACCAGCATAGTCAAAAGACTGCTTACCATCCTCGTCGCGCTTATACAACGCAGCAGGGCACACACGAATCAGCTTGTCGAACTCCGCAGGATCGCACGCCTCAGCGCCGCCCTTGAGCTCGATATGCGCGTTGGACTCATCGACTTCATACTTGTTAAGAGACAAGTACTCGTCGACATTGACGGTGATATTCATATCGCTCATAGCGCCTTCATAGCTCCCTTCACATCCTTGAACAGGTTCATGAAGCCCATCTGCTTGACAATCGGCATCATGGTCTTCTTCATAGGCTGCACCGGGGTGCCGTCGACAATGAACATGGCGTTGAACATGTCGCGAACCATTTCAGGATAGCCGACGAACATGCGGTCGAAATGCTCCATGAAGTTGGGTACGTTCTTGAACTGCTTGAAGTCCTTCATGACGAAGCTGTTCTCAAGCATATCAACGTAGCACTGCAGGCCCGCCTTGGAGGTGTCACCGGCGTCCAGGGCTTTGACGGCAGCCTGACCCGCAAACTGACCGGCAGCAACGGCGTAGTCCATGCCGCGCACCATGTAGCCGAGATTGATGCACATCATTGCGGAGTCGCCAGCAACCATCACGCCATCAGCAGTGAGCTCGGGCATGATGTTGATTCCGCCTTCGGGAACCATATGGCCAGAGTGCTCAACAAGCTTGGCACCCTTGATCAAAGGAGCGACAGCAGGGTTGTTCTTCAGATCTTCAAGCATCTGGTAGACGGGAACCTTGCCGTGGTTCATGGTAGCTTCGATACCGGCAACGACACCCAAGGAGATGGATTCCTTGTTGGTGTACATGAAGCCGCCGCCGAAGGTGCCCTTGGTGGCATCGCCAGCGAACAACCAGGCCGCGCCTTCACCTTCGCCGCACAGAACACGGCCCTCGATGACGTCAGCGGGAAGCTCGAAGACCTCTTTGACACCAACGGCAATCTGGCTCGCAGGGGGACGCTTGTAGCCGACAGCCTCAGCAGTCAGCAAGGAGTTCACGCCGTCGCATAGAAGCACAACGTCAGCGGTGATCTCATCTTCGCCTGCACGCACGCCGCAGACCTTGCCGGACTCGTCTTTCATGAGACTTTCAACAGCGATACCGTAGATGTACTCGGCACCGGCATTTTCAGCCTGCTCGGCCAGCCACTGATCGAAAGGCCCACGCAAAACAGAGTAAGATGCGGTCTCCTCGGGCTGCATGGCAGCAGAGGTGAAGTCAACGGTGAAGTTCGAATCGGGAGACATGAGCGAGATGCGCTCATGGGTGATCTTGCGCTCAAGAGGCGCCTCAGCCAGAGTCTCCTCATCGAAAACCTTGCGCAGCGAGTGGATGTAGATACGCCCACCCGTCATGTTTTTCGCGCCTGCGAAGTTGCCGCGCTCGACGACCAGGACGGATTTACCGGCCTTTGCGAGCTCATAGGCGGCCACGGAGCCGGCGCATCCGGAACCGACGACGATTGCGTCGAAATCAGACATTGGCTCTTCCTTTCATTACTGATTAATCAAGACCGGCGGACGGTAACCCATCCGCCGGTTGATCGATGCACGAGGATGCTTGCTTACAGAGCAGCAACCAGAGCGGGCAGAACAGTCTTCACGTCGCCGACCAGACCGTAGTCGCACTGCTTGAAGATGGGTGCGTTCTTGTCCTTGTTGATGGCGAACATGACGCCTGCGCGGTTGCAGCCGACCATGTGCTGCATCTGACCGGAGATGCCGGCAGCGATGTAGACCTTGGGGGAAAGCATAAGGCCGGAAACACCGATGTAGAGCTCGGTGGGCAGCCAGTTGACACCCTCGGTCAGAGGACGGGAGCAGCCAAGGCCGGCATTGAGCTTGTCGCACAGAGCGCGGGCCAGATCCAGATCAGCTTCCTCGGCGAAGCCACGACCGGCAGCGACAACGCAGTCAGCCTTGAACAGGTCGACGCCGCTCTTTTCGATAGCCTTGGTGGAAACCAACTTCACCTGGTGAGCGGGCTCAACCCAAGCAAGCTCTTCCACAGCGTTGGCGCCGGAGGCTTCAAGGCCGGCGAACACGCCAGCACCCACGGTGAACATGGCGACAGAACCGGCGGCCTTGGCCTTACGGACGGCGACACCGCCGAAGTACATGGAGGAAGCGACGCCATCCTCAAGAGCGATGGCATCGGTGATCACAGAGCAGCCAGCATGCGCGGCCAGAAGACCGGCAACAACCTTGACATGCTTGGTGGGCTCAGCCAGAACAACCTCGGGAGCCATTGCATCGAATGCCGCGATGACAGTGGCGGCGGCTGCGTCGAAGGGAGCACCTTCGGGCAGAGCGATATGGGCAACGGTATCGGCGCAGGAAGCGGGAACCTCCATGGAGCCGACAGCAACGAGAACAACCTCGTCAGCGATGGTACGGGCGCCTGCGCACAGCTCGAGGGCGGCGTCGGTGCGCTCAGCGAGAACGAATGCCTTCATGTGTTACACCTCTTCCTTTCCTACAGAGCTGCCTTGATGGCTGCGGCGAACTGCTCAATGGCGCCATCAGCGGAGGCGTCCATGATCTCAAGCTTACGAGCTGCGGCCTCAGGAGCCTTGCACTCGACGACTTCGATAGCAGAAGCGGGGACTTCACCGGCGGCAGCAACAGCCATGGGCTTCTTGCCTGCAGCGAGGATGTCCTTCATGCCCGGGATGCGGGGCAGAGCAGCATCGGGGGTAACGGAGATGACGCAAGGAGTGGGAACCTCGACGACTTCGACAACGTCCTCAAGGGTGCGCTCAACGGTCAGCACGCCGTCGCCGGCCTCGATCTTGGTTGCGCCGTTGACCACAGGCACACCGAGGGCAGCAGCGAGCTGGACATCAACCTGCTGAGCATAGTTGTCAGCGGAACCGTCACCGCAGATGACAACATCCCAGCCTTCGATGCCGGAGACCATGCCGGAGAGAACAGAAGCGGTTGCATGGGCGTCCATGTCAGCGCAAGCGTCGTCGGCGACCATGGAAAGCTCGTCGACGCCACGGGCGAGGACGTTCTTCTTCATCTTGGAGTCGTCGATCTTCTTGGGACCGGCGGTGATGGCGGTCACCGTGGAGCCCTCGTTGGCAGCAGCCAGCTGAGCGGCAACTTCGATGGCGTTCAGATCGTAGGTTGAGACGATCTGGTGAGCCTTCGAGTAATCGAGGCTGCGATCGCCAGACACCTGGATGTCCTGATCGTCAGGAACAACCTTGAAAGAAACAACGATTTTCATCTTGTACCTTTCCCTTCTCGGATACGTTTCTTCATTGTCTGCCTTACTGATGTCTCTATTGATGCACGGCAGGATTGCATACGCGCCGGACGCAGCGATGCAGAGTCCATCCCTTATGCAACCGATAGAGACGTCAGTAATATAAACCATGCGAAAGCACACGGTTCATCATGCAAGCGAGTGGGCGGTAAATGAACAGAAAACCCAGGAGCAATGTCGCTCCTTGATTGCGCGCAACCCACACGAGCGCACCGGCTGACATCGAAACCTTACGATGGAAGGGCGAATCACGCATCACTAATTAGCAAGTATTTCGTCTAAATACGCACCTACTGAATTTTTCGCTAGACTACGCTGGCCCTTCAGCCCGCGTGAACGGTCGTTTTCGGGTTGCGAACGGTCTAGACACCAAAAAGCGCCCGGAATCAAGACCGAGCGCTCAAAACCACAGCTTATACAGAGCAGAATGTCAATGGACGGAGCAAGACAAGCACGGATCATACGCACGGACAAGCTTTTCGACTTCCAATCGGATGACGGATTCATCCGCTCCCTGGGCGCTCAACTGCTCAGCGACAATGCGGATGTTGTTCTCTGCATCCTTGAGATTGTGCACGGTCGGGGTGATGATGGACGCATGCACAACATTGCCGTCCCCGTCCAACTCAACATCATGGATGAGTATGCCGCGGGGTGCTTCGGTGATGCCCACGCCTCGTCCCGCACGTACCTCGAAACGGACGGGAACGCTTGTACCCTCCCCTTCAGCCAGCTCGCGCAGCATAGCTTCGCAACGCACGCAAACATCGACGAGTTCGACGGCCTGGGCGACATTGTTGAGGTAGGGATTGAGGGCAGGCGGTCGCAATCCGGCTTTGGCGGCAGCAAGTCGCGCCGGTTGCGTGAGATTAGACCAACTCATATTGATGCGGGCCAACGCACTGGCCGTGAAAGCCTTGCCGGTATCGCGCCTCTGGGAGAAATACGCCGCGGAATGATCGACTGAATATTCCTCAATGAATTCGGCATAATCCCAAACAGGGAACTCTTTACAGTCTGAGACGAAGCACGGATTGCCGGAGACAACCGGATAACGCCCCTCTTCACGCAACGCGACCATATCCCCCTGCGTCTCAATCTGCGGGATGGAAAAGGATGCGAACACATCTACCGCGGTTTCGGCGAATGCGCGTGCGGAAGCAAGCTTATCGGCGAGCGCCAGGTATTCGGCAGAAGACATCTCGTGCGTGAATCCTCCCACAACCGCAGTGATGGGATGAATGGAACGGCCGCCCACCATGGTGCAGAGCTCATTGCCGAGCGCCTTGATGGAAAGCGCGCCGTCGAATAAGGCAGGATCTTTTTCCGCCAAAGGAAAGATGCTGTCCTCCCCTACGTAATCCGGGGCGGCGAAAACAAAGAGGTGCGCAGCATGATTCTGCAGATAGCTTCCGTAGACAAGCAACTCGCGCAGCATCCGGGTTCTCTCGGTAACGCAAACCCCCATGGCGTTCTCAATGGCCAGCAAGTCGGTAACGACATGGCTTGAAGAGCAGATGCCGCACACCCGTGACGCGATATAGCTTGCCTGATGATACGGGCGTCCGACCACCATGGATTCGAACATGCGAGCAGGTTCCACGATGTTCATGCGGACATCGGTCACACGGCCATCCTCAATGCTGAGATGCACGTTGCCGTGCCCCTCCACACGGGCTATATGATGCATGGTCAAAGTGGTACGCGTCATTATTCGCCTCCTCGAAGCATAGGAGAAGTCTGATTGAAGATCTCGAGGGACCTATCGAAGGCTTCGATATCCATCCCGTATCGGCTGACAAGGTTACGGGCGGCATCCAGATTGGCATCGGGAGACAATCCGCGACAACCGTTGCACTCCCGTCCGAGGTTGACGCACTTCGCACCGCAACCCGAAAGCGTAACCAAACCAAGGCACTGCTTGCCCTGCGCCCAAAAGCACATATCCTCGTTGCGCTTGCAGCTGCCGCACAAAGTGCCGGTTGACAACGTGGCGTTGCTTCCGTAGAGAGCTCGCTCGAGCACCTGGATGAATTCCATGCTATCAATCGGACAGCAGCGAATCTCATAATCGACATCGACGACAGACGACACGCTGCGGGGGGCTATAACGGTTCCGCACGCCTGCGGAAGCCCATCGTAAACACGCGCAACATGCCCATCATGCTCACGCGCAGCCATGCCTGGAATGCCCGCAGTTGTCGCGCAAGCACCGATCGCTATCAGCTTTGCGCTTCGATCACGCAGATCGCGCACGGTCTGAATGCCCTCTTCGGTAGTGACAGCCCCTTCGATAACCGCCACGTCGAATTCGCCTTCAGGCATTTGCAGGCTTGAAGCCAACTGCCAGTATTGCAAATCAAGCTGGCCGAGAACATCAAGCAGGTGCTTTTCGGCATTGGTAATCTGAAGCTGGCAGCCGAAACAGCTCGCGAGACCCGCGACAACCACACGGGGTGCAGCGCAGGCGCCATTCATTTTGCATCCCATATCACATCGACCCCTGGATATTCTTCGCTTCCCAATAGTTGAACACGGGACCGTCGATGCATACATACTGATGACCGACCTGGCAGTGCCCGCACTTGCCCATGCCGCACTTCATATGGCGCTCGAAGCTCATATAGATACGATCATAGGGAATCCCCTTCTTGCGCATCTCCTCGACCACGAAGCGGTACATCACAGGGGGGCCGCACACGACGCCGAACGTATTCGTTCCATCTATCTCCAGATGCTCGAACGGCTTGGTCACAAGCCCCACTTCCCCATCCCAGCCCTCTTCGTAGTTATCTACGGTGAGGTGAAGATCGAAGTCCTTGCGATGACGCCACATCTCGAACTCATTGCGGAACATGACCTCGCGCGGATTCTTGGATCCGTAGATGATGGTGACGTTGCCGAACTCATGGCGCTCATCATGGATGTAGTTGATGAGGGACTTCAACGGAGCGATGCCCAGACCGCCCGCAACGAACAAGACATCGTGGCCTTTCATGGCCTCGTAGGGAAAGCCCCTGCCGAACGGCCCGCGGATACCCACCACGTCTCCGCATTGCATCTCATGGAGCGCCTGCGTGAATTGCCCGGCTCGGCGAACGCAGAGCTCGATGAAACCCTGCTTGGTAGGAGATCCGGAAATGGAGATGGGGGCCTCGCCGACGCCGAAGATGGAGAGCTCGACGAATTGTCCCGGCTGGTGGCGGAAAGCATTGCGGATTCGTTCATCGATCAGTCGGAACTCGAAGAGCTTTTCAGTGGCCGTAAGCTCGGTAATGGACGTAATGCGCGCAGGCCAAGGACGATACGGGTTCTCCGCCATGAGCTCTGCGCCGGTTTTTGCATGGTCGGCGAAGCGCAGAGGCTCCACCTGCACTGATGACATCGAAGGTTGGCTAGAAAGCATTCGGGGGAACCTCGCCTTCAAGGACTGCCAGCGGGGTGGCACCGGTTGTAGCGTCGGTGCCCGCAATGGCTTCGGGGATTGCTGATTGTCCGGTCTTCTCATCGAAGAACCTGAGCACTTCAATGGGATTGATGCGCGCCTTGCATGCCCAAACGCACCGTCCGCAACCAACGCACAGCATGCTTCCGTGCTTGAACTTGTAGCCATTGAGTTTATGGTACATGCGATGGCGCACACGCTCCCGCCCGCCTTCGCGGAAGTTATGGCCACCGGTGACAAGCGCGAACTGGGGATCCGTGCAGCTGTCCCAAGTGCGCACGCGGACGCCCGTCTTCGCGTCGGGAGAAAGCTCATCGACGATATCGAAGCACATGCATGTGGGGCAGACCGATGCGCAAGCAGAGCAGTTCAAGCATCTTGAGCCAAGCTCAGCCCAGAAAGGATCCTTGTGATAAGTATCCATAAGCATGGCCACATCCTGGACAAACGGGATATCACGATTGAACGCCTGGCGGCGCGCACGCGTGGCGGCCGCGAACAGCTCCCGGTCCTCGTCAGTAGCCTCCCTCAAGGAGGTGCTCTCCTCAAGAATCTCAGCCGCGGCGACCGAAGAAATGCTCACCCAGTACCTATCACCGAGATTTTGCAGGAAAAGGTCATAGCCGAAGGAAACCTCATCGGCTCCCATATGCTCGCAGAAGCAGTTCGCAGAAGGCATGCATCCGACACCGACTATGAGCGTGGTTTCGCGACGAGCTTTGTAATAGGGATCGGGATACGGTCCGCGCAGAAACACTTCGTCCAAGCGGTTGACGGCATTGATATCGCACGGGTGCATTCCGAAGATGACGCGCGGGGATACATCAAGCTCGAAATCGGTGACATCATTGGATTCAACATCGAATTTGAACAGGGTTTCCCGCGGAGGAAGAAAATATTTCTTAGGCGATAGCGTCGTGGTCGGATAATCCAGCACGACATCATGCGGATCTTCGATGACATCGAAAATGTAGCCCTGGCCATGTTTGACCGGGGCTACAAGTTCATACGAGTCCATGAAGGCTCTTATCAACGAAGGAAGATCCGCCGTATCGATGATTCGATAGAGCACAGAGTCCTCCAATCAAAAACCGGGCAGCGGCGCAGCCGCGCACAGCCGTCAGCTTCTTGATTCCGGATCTGCCTTACGCGCCGAAGAAGATGGCGATTTCGCGCTCAGCGGATTCAGGAGAGTCGGAACCATGGATGACATTTTCGTCCATAATGAGACCGAAATCACCGCGAATCGTGCCAGGGGCGGCATCGGCGGGGTTGGTGGCACCCATCAGCGTGCGCATCTTCTTGACAGCACCTTCACCGGAGACGACCATCTTGACGACAGGGCCGCTGGTGATGTAGGAGATCAGGCCGTCATAGAAGGGCTTGCCCTCGTGCTCGGCATAGTTGGCAGCAGCCTGCTCAGCGGTGACCTGGGAAAGCTCCATGCGCTCGATGGTCAGACCTGCGCGCTCGATGCGAGCGATAATCTCACCCATGTGGCGGTTGCGCACAGCGTCGGGCTTGAGCATGGAATAGGTTTTCTCAATAGCCATGGTGTTGAAATCCTTTCATTGATGGCTTATAGGCATCTTACGATGATCATCAGGTGCAACGGGACTAGCTTTGCTGCGAAACGAAGTAAAGCTCGATGTCGGAAACCTTCCACGTGAGAAGGTCGCGCACCATGCTGATCTTGTATTGGACCGTACCGCCCTCGGGCGTATCTGCGGTCGCATACACGGTGGAATTGGAGACGGTCTTGTCTACCCCATCGATGGTCACATCGGAATCCTGCACGACCACAGACATGGCAGAATCAACGTCTTCGGATGAGATATCCCCGGCGAACAGCTCAGAAGCTTTGTCAGGAGAGGCGAACAACTCAGAAGCAACAGTTTCCTGAGAAGGATAGCCGAAGCCCTGCATGTAAAGGAACATCAGGCCTGCGGCGGCAACCACAAGCAAGGAAATGATGACAACGAGAATCTTCAGTCCGACGTTGCGTCGTTTGCGATCCTGCTTCGCGATAGTCTTACCGTACTGGGCGATTTCGGCATCAGTGGCACCGAAAAAGCGGTCTTCGCCCGATGCATAGCCGTCATCGACGTTGTAACCGTAAACCTGCTCAGGGAAATACCTGGGGTCATCGGGAACCTGGGCATAACCGTACGGGTCATACCCGTATCCATCGGCTGCATAGGGATCGGCTCCGGAAAGCGGAGCCCCATCGGAGGAAACGTCCAAACCGGACATATCCATCCCCTGGTAAGGATCGGGCGCAGCACCAGATGAAGCGGCACCGGTCGCAACCGCCGTTGCGGCACGGCTGTAGTCAACGCTTGCCGAATCGCTGAGGAAGTAGGTCTTATCGGCAAGAGCGGTTTCGAAAGCGGCCATGGCCTTATGCATCTGACCGCAGGCTACATACGCCTGACCAAGATTGGCATAGAGGCGGTTGGTGGATTCAGGGTCCATGCTGAACTGAAGGGCGCTCTCATAGGACTGGACGGCATCTGCAGGACGGTTGAGGGCCATGAAGCAGACACCGAGATTGACCAGAGCCTTGGTGGGATCGGGATTTGCCTGGTCGAGCGCTGCGGCACGAAACGCCACGCCCGCCTCTGCGTTCTTTCCGAGCTTGAGCAAGGCGTTTCCCATGCCGAGATAAGCCTTATAGGCGGAATCGTACTTCGCATCCGACACCGCAATCTCGAAATGATCGACGGCATGCTCATAATCATGCAGCGCAGCATAGGCTTTCGCCAAATTGCAGTTCACCGCACCGCAAGCGTCATATGCCGAATCCGCCGTAGCCTGCGTATACGCCTGGATAGCGCCGTTGAAATCCTTCATCTGAACGAAGCAATTGCCGATCTGATGATAGAGATAGCCCAAATCGCCCGGGTTCTTCTCAACAGCGGGATCCTGGAGGCACTGCGCAAACAGCTGCAAAGCAGACTGGAAGTCCTTTGCGGCATAGGCTGCGCGAGCCTGCGCGATGTACTGGTTTTCCATTTCGTAGTCCATCTTTCCTTGAACGTGAAGGTTCCCCGAGCCTATTCGGCGCCTTCGATTTCCACGGTCACGATGACATCGCCGACCGTCAGCGCCTTAACAACATCGAGGCCCTCGATGGTGCGGCCGAACACGGTATAGCCGGAATCCAGCCCATGCTGCGGACCGAGGCACAGGTAGAACTGAGAACCTGCAGAGTCAGGATTCTGGGAACGCGCCATTGCGAGCGCACCGTCTTCGTGGGAGTTGTGCGGATTGGTGGTGTACTCCTGTTTGATGCAGTATCCGGGACCGCCGGTGCCCAGACCGGCAAACGGATTTCCGGCCTTCGCGCGCACCTCTTCGGAGGTCAGGTTGCGGGTATTGGGGCACCCGCCCTGGATGACGAAACCGGGCACATGGCGGTGGAACTTCAAATTATCGTAGAAGCCCTTGCGTGCAAGTTCCACGAAATTACCGACATGGATGGGAGCATCATTGCCGGCAAGCTGAACGCGGATATTGCCCTTGGAGGTTTTGATAACGGCGATCTCGTTGCCGTTGGGTTTGTATTCAGGCGTATAAAGGGTTGCCATACGAGGCTTCCTTTCACTCGTTTTCCGTACGAATAACGACATGCGTTTTTTAATTTTAGCAGGTAACGAAGGCTGCGAAAGGAAATCTTTCAATATCCACGAGACATGGGCGGACGAAAGACGCTCTTGTAAATGCAGGGCAATTGAAGATGGTGCCCCCTACAGGATTCGAACCTGCGGCTTTCTGCTCCGGAGGCAGACGCTCTATCCCCTGAGCTAAGGGGGCACAAACATCGGATGATTATACGCTAAGATATGCAGATATCGAAAGAAAGGTCACCATGCGAGAGAAAATAACCATAGACCGCCTATCCTACGGCGATGCCGGCATCGGAAAATGCGCTGATGGGAGAATCGCCTTCGTAGACGGAACCTGCCCCGGCGATACCGTGGCAATCGAACTCCGGGAGGACAAAGGCCGCTACATCATCGCCGAGATGGTCGAGCTTGCAGAGCCCTCCGCCGACAGAACATCCCCCATCTGCCCCTTCGCGAATACCTGCGGCGGATGCGGATGGCAGCACATCGATTACCGCGCTCAGCTGAAAGCAAAGCGCGATGCCGTGGTATCCCAGCTCATTCGCACTGCGCACATGGATGCCGCTCAAAGCGAAGAGCTTGTTTCCGAATGCGTAGGCTCGAAGAATACCTACGGATACCGCAACAAAATCGAGCTTGCAGGTTCATGGGATTCCCGCCGAGGCTATCAGCTCGGCTTCCATGGGCGCGGTAGCAACACTTTGGTTTCACCGGACAGCTGCCCTCTGGCCCACCCCGCGCTCAAGAATGCGCCGAAGTCGCTCAGGGGAGCCCTCAGGTACCTCCAAGGTTCAACAGACCTGGGAATCTTCCGCGTTGGCATCCGTCACTCCGAGCGCACGAAATCCTGCGAAATCGCGCTCTGGACGCAACCCGGCTCCTTTCCCCGAAAGGAGGTTGCGAGGACTTTGGAATCCGCTCTCAAGACAACGAGCATCGTTCGCGTCATGACCGCCGACGCCGGCCATGCTCGCAAGCTCAAGGGGGTTGAAGCGCTAAGCGGTAAGGGGTTTTGGGAGGAAACCGTAGCGGGCAACACCTTCAAGGTGAGCGCTCCTTCGTTTTTCCAGGTAAACACAGCACAAGCGGATGCACTCGTCTCCCTTGCGCTCAAAGCGCTCGATGTCCGCCGCGATGAGACGGTAGCAGACCTGTATTGCGGCATCGGAACATTCACGATTCCGCTCGCCGAAGCCTCTGACGACGTGATCGGCGTTGAATCCTACGGCTCAAGCGTGCGAGACCTCAGGCGCGTAGCGCAGTCCAAGCAGCTCGATATCGAAATCATCGGCGGCGATGCGGCGCGTGAACTTCCGGAAATCGGAGAGCTCGACGCCCTTCTCGTTGACCCGCCTCGCTCCGGGCTTGCAACCGAAATCATCGGCTCGATCGCACAAGCCGCACCTTCACGCATGGTCTACGTCAGCTGCAATCCCGCAACCTGGGCGCGCGATGTGTCAAGGCTCAGGGATGCAGGATTCGAGCTCGTCCAGGTCACACCAGTGGACATGTTCCCGCAGACCTACCACACCGAGATTGTGAGCTTGTTTAGAAACACCCGCCGTTAAAACGAGTGGCATGCGAATCCGCCCGCATACGAAAGGCGGGGGTGGCTGCAAAGCCTCCCCCGCCCTCATGGCAATCGTTCGCGGTTCCCACCAGCACTGTCAGCAAGCCCCGCTTATTTACGCCTCAGCCGATTCGAAATCGATTGTGGGCGCATCATTCCAGATTTCCTCAAGACGGTAATAGTCGCGTCCTTCGGGCTGGAATACGTGAACCACGAAATCACCGTAGTCCAGAAGCGCCCAGAAACCCTCCTGTGCGCCCTCGATGCCGAGAGGCTTGACGCCTGCCTGCTCGAGCTCCGCCTCCTGGATGGCGTCGATGACGGCGTCTATCTGACGGTTGTTCGCAGCCGTCACGATGCAGAAGAAGTCGGTCACGCCGACCAGTTCACGAACATCCTGGATAATGATGTCGGTTGCTTTCTTGCCGTCTGCGGCACGGGCCGCGATAAGGGCCTTCTCCTGAGACGTAAGGCCTTTGTCTTTCGCCATGCTTCCTATCCTTCCTTCCTGTTGCATCCATGCCCGCCATCCATCTGCGACGAGGCGGCACGATTCAAAACCAGAGCATTCCATACTTCCAAAGAACGCGGATACACCGTTCTACCCGCCGACACGAGACCCGAAAGCGATGAGGCGAAGGTCCGCATGTACAGTTCGTCGAGCGAAACCCTGCCGACAACTTCGCGCAGCGCCTCCACACCCTCGAAATCACGGGCAGGCTCTATGGCATCCGCGACGAAGACAACCATATCAAGCGGCTCCATGTCTTCATGGCCGCACGTATGGCGTTCAATAGCCTGAAGCTGGGCATCGCTGAGCCACGGAAACTCCCGTCTGAGCGACATGGGCGCCGTAAACGCATGGAGAACGCCCGTTACATGCTTCCGCGTGAATTTCGAGGCGAGTCCCTCCTTCTTGCATATGCGCTTGAGCTCCTTGACGGGCAAAGCCTTGTCCCAATCATGCAAAAGCCCTGCGATGGCAGCGTCGTCGCAATCCACTCCGTAGATACGGGCCAGCTGCTCCGCCGTCTGCGAAACCCCCAAGGAATGCTGATATCGCGAAGGCTTCAGGCGCTTTTGCAGCCGCGCACGCGCATCCTCGAATAATTCGACATCCATTTAAGATCCTTCCCGTACAACGATAAGGGTACCATTCTCCGCGCGCAAAGACGCCGGGTGCGCAAGTCCTACAGATACAAACCGTTCCGCGCAACGTATTCAACCACAGGTTGCGGCGTCAGATACCGAATCGACCGACCGTCTCGCACCTTCTGCCTCAAATCGGTGGAAGAAACCACCAGCGCCGTCACATCGACCTGGAGAAGATGGAGGATGTTGGCATGCGTCCGGAAATAGCGGCGCCTGGCATCCGTTATCTTGTAGCCGGGGCGCGTTACCGCAACCAGATGCGCAAGCCGTCCCAGCTGTTCGCTGTCGCGCCATTCAAGGATGCGAAATACGGCGTCCGCTCCGGTGATGAAATAGAGTTCCACGTTATCCGGATAGTGGGCCCTCATTGCGCGCAGAGTGTCGACCGTATAGGTCTTACCCGGACGGTCGATCTCTATGGTGCTCACATCGAACAGCGGGTTATCCGATACGGCCAGCCTCACCATCTCCAAACGATGTCGGGAATCGCTGACACCTTTATCGCTTTTCATCCACGGATCGCCTGCAGGAACGAACACGACCCCATCAAGGCCGAACGTCTCCCTCACCTGCTCTGCGCAGGCAAGGTGGCCGATGTGGACGGGGTCGAATGTGCCGCCCATAATACCGAGACGCCTGATCCGCGACGGGTCATCGAAACCCAGCGAATCGAAGCGCGGACAGATGGCCGTCATCAGGCGCGCACCTGGCCGTAGCCTTCGATGAGGTACTTCCACGTGGTAAGCGCCTGGGTAGCGAAAGGACCGCGCACATGTAGCTTCTGCGTGGAAATGCCGATCTCAGCCCCCATGCCGAAGCACCCGCCATCGGTGAAGCGGGTTGACGCGTTCACGTACACGGCGGCGGCATCCACAGAATCGGTGAACTCCGCAATGGCCTGCGCGCCGCGGGCATCCGAAGGGTCAGCGACAATGCATTCAGAATGTCCGGTTCCGTAGCGTGCGATGCGTTCAACCGCATCCCCTACTCCATCGACGATCGCAACGCTGATCTCCAAACCCAGATACTCTCTGCCCCAATCCTGTTCTTCCGCAGCAACGAGCGAATCGAGCACGCGCGAATCGCCGGCACACGCAGCACGGATGGATGCAAGGGATTCCTCATCTGCATGAATGAGAACGCCCGCATATGCCAGGTCCCTCGCAATGGAGGGAAGAAGCGAGTCGGACAGGGATCGATCCACAAGAAGAGACTCGCACGCATTGCAAACGCCGGGCCGCTGGGTCTTCGCGTTCATGACTATCGAACGGGCCATTTCGAAATTCGCAGAAGCATGGATGTAGACATGGCAGTTTCCGATACCCGTCTCAATAACAGGGACAAGGGAATGCTCGACGCAACGCCTGATCAGACCTGCACCGCCACGGGGGATGAGAACATCCACTATTCCGCGAAGCCTCATCAAAGCATCCGTTGCAGCTCGGTCGGGGGTATCTATGATGCAGATGGAATCGGCAGGAAGGCCGGACTCCTCCACAGCATGGGAGAGGACCTTCGCTATGACGACATTGGAATGCAAGGCCGACGAGCCGCCGCGCAGCACCACGGCATTTCCCGTCCTGATGCAGATTCCCGCAGCATCAGCGGTTACGTTCGGTCGCGCCTCGTAAACCATGGCCACAACGCCAAGGGGGACGCTTACCCTCCTGAGCCGCAAGCCGTTTTCCAGAACGCGATCATCCAATGTGCATCCGATAACGTCAGGCAGCTCAGCCAGCTGTTCAAGCGAATCGGCCATGGAGTGAATGCGCCCCTCGTCAAGATACAGCCTGTCGAGCAAACCCGGCGCCATGCCGGCAGCACGGGCGCACCGCATATCCTCCTCATTCGCTTCAAGAATGGACGTCACGCCATCCCGGAGGGCGCTCGCCATATTGAAAAGCGCTTGGCAACGCTGCTGGTCGGATGCCCGCGAAAGCGTGCGAGAGGCAGCACGCGCACAAAGAGCAATGCTGCGGACGGAATCTTCAACGTTCATTCGAATACCACCAATTCGTCGCGATGGATCAAAATACCGGAGTCACGGCTAAAGTCCGCCGAAGACATGCGGGTCAAACCGCGTGCATACACGAAACCTTCCGCGTCGCAAACGTCAACGACATCGCCTGATTCGAAATCTCCGTCCAAACGATCAACGCCAACGCACAGAAGAGAAGAGCCGCCTTTGACAAGGGCCTCCACGGCACCCGCGTCGACGATGATGCGGCCCTTGACCGAATCACCGAGCGCTATCCAGAGTTTACGCGGTGTGATTTCGTGGGCACCGCCATGGGGTACGAACAGCGTACCCGCAGGCCGTTGGTCCAAGGACCTTATCACGGCGTCATCCATACGGCCGTGGCAGATAACCATGGGTATGCCGGCGCAGGAAAGAACTCGAGCCGCCTTGATCTTCGTGACCATACCGCCCGAACCGACCACGCTGCCTGCACCGGAGGCTCCCTTGAGGATTTCCGGCGTAATCCTTTCAACCGTATCCAAGAACCGAGCATCATGGTCCTGAGCAGGGTTGGATGTGTACAGGCCATCTATATCGCTCATCAGAACCACGCGATCGGCATCGACGATGCACGCAACGAGAGCGGCAAGGGTATCGTTATCGCCGAATTTGATCTGCTCGATGGATACGGTATCGTTCTCATTGACGATAGGCACGACATCAAGCTCGATAAGACGTTTGAGGGTATCGCGCGCATGCAGATACGCAGTGCGATCAGCGGTGTCCCTGCGCGTGAGCAGAACCAGGGAGGTGATGATGCCGTAGGGCGAAAACACCTGATCGTAGGCGGCCGAAAGCGCCCGCTGGCCTACGCTGGCGGCAGCCTGCACCAGAGCCATCTCACGAGGCCTCCCCAAAGGCATCCCCAACGCCTCCAAGCCGCACGGGATAGAGCCCGAGCTCACGATGATGGGCCTCCATCCATCCTTTCGGACGCGGGCTATCTGATGGGCAAGATCGGCAAGATAGGCCCTATCGACCCTGCCCTGTGCATCGGTGATGGTTGAGGAGCCAATTTTAATGACCGCAACACGTCCGTTTCGCACGGACCGCCGCGACGCAGCCGCACCCTGCTTCGAAGCCGCCATCACAGATCCAACTCCCGGTAGATGTCCTCATGCGAAGCAGCGCTTT
Organism: uncultured Eggerthellaceae bacterium; assembly: GCA_937892845.1. GTDB lineage: Bacteria > Actinomycetota > Coriobacteriia > Coriobacteriales > Eggerthellaceae > Slackia. Next base: position 168,568 of record CALBGP010000001.1, read on the forward strand.
CGAACTCGAAGGCGCGTCCGACAATGCGAACTTCGTCTCCATCGACCGCACCGGCCCGGACAAGGGCCTTTTCAACACCCATGCGCACAAACCTATGCTGGAGAAATGCGATGGCCTCTTCATTTTCCCAGTCCGTCTGAACAACCATGCGTTCAATCTGCACGCCCTCGACACGGAAGATGCCTTCGGAAAGCTTGCGCACCTTGAACTGCTTGTCCCGCTCTTCACGTCGATGTTCCCATACCTGATCATAAACGGGCTTGACGGACTCGTTGCTACGCGCGGCTTCACGAAGCTCATGGACAACCGTGGCGGTAGCCCGAATGAGTGCATCGACACCCTCTCCCGTGAGGGCGCTGATTCTGAACACCTTCGCCTCCGCTACGCTGTCGGCAAACTCATCTCCGCCCGCTGCGGCAATGGCATCCTCACGCACGGCCTCCTCAAGGCGCCTGATTGCATCTTCTGTACCCGGAACATCGCACTTGTTGGCAACAACGATGCGCGGTCGGCTTGCAAGTTCTTCAGCATACAGCTCGAGCTCTTTATTGATGATCTTGTAGTCTTCCACAGGATCGCGGCCTTCGTAACCGCCCGACATATCCACCACATGCAGAATCAACGCGGTACGTTCGATATGCCTGAGGAATTCATGGCCAAGGCCTTTGCCTTCATGGGCGCCTTCAATCAGGCCGGGCACATCCGCAACGACGAAGTTGTATTCATCACCTTTGACCACGCCCAGATTGGGCACAAGGGTCGTGAAGGGATAGTCAGCAATCTTCGGGCGCGCAGCGCTCATCTTCGAGATGAGCGAGCTCTTTCCCGCGGAAGGAACCCCCACCAAAGCGGCGTCCGCCATCAGCTTCATCTCAAGTTCGATCCAGCACTCATGCGCAGGCTCACCAAGCTCGGCGAACGCCGGCGCTCTGCGGGTTGAAGTGACGAAATGAATATTGCCACGGCCTCCTACACCGCCGCGTGCAACCACAACCCTCTCGCCATCCAGCATAAGGTCGGCAATAAGCTCGCCGGTCTCTTTCGTTTCATCGAAATACTCGCGCACGACGGTGCCCACAGGAACCTTGAGAATAAGGTCTTCGCCATTCGCGCCATGCATGCGGCTGCCGCGGCCATGGGTTCCGCGAGTAGCCTTGAAATGATGTTTGAAACGATAATCGATCAAAGAGGAGATGGAAGCATCCGCTTCAACGATGACATTGCCGCCATGGCCACCGTCACCACCATCGGGGCCACCTTTGGGAACATGCGCCTCACGACGGAAGCTCATGCATCCGGCACCGCCGTCTCCCCCCTTGACGAATATGCGAACTTTATCGGTGAACATGAGTTGCTCCGTTTCATGAGATTCATTGCGAACGCCCCCACGGGGCATTGTGCAATCGGATTTCCATTCGAGCCATTATAGAGGGAGTATAGACAGGTGACGCCGTAGAACGAGAATGCTTCATCCGATAGGCGCAACGCAACACGCGGGACAGTCAGACATCATAGCAACGCGAACGTCCCAATATCATAAAAGCCCGCTGGAATCCAGCGGGCTTTCCCCTCCATGTGTATGGGAGTTATTCTGCGATAGGACGTACATGCACCTTGCGGCGTGCACCATGGGTGAACTCGACGGTGCCTTCGCACAGAGCGAACAGGGTGTCATCCTTGCCGCGACCCACATTCTCGCCAGGATGGAAGTGGGTACCGCGCTGACGAACGATGATGTTGCCGGCAATCACATGCTCGCCACCGAAACGCTTGACGCCCAGACGCTGTGCGTGGGAGTCACGACCGTTACGGGTAGAGCCCAAACCTTTTTTATGAGCCATTGTTCTACCTGCCTTCTAGTTACTCGGCCGACTTCTCAGCTGCGGATGCCTTCTTAGCAGCCTTCTTTTCAGCCTTCACGCCACCAATGCTTTCGATCTGGAGACGCGTGAGATTCTGACGATGACCACGCAGCTTCTTGTAGTTCTTGCGCTTCTTGAACTTGAAGACAAGCTGCTTTTCACCCTTGAACTGCTCGAGGACGACAGCCTCGACCTTGGTCTTGGAAGCATCCTTGACATCGACGTTCTTACCGTCGACGATGCAGATGGCCTCAAGCTCAACCTTGCCGCCAGCCTCAACATCGATCTTCTCAACGGCAATGATGTCGCCAGGAGCCACCTTATACTGCTTACCACCGGTTTTCACGATTGCGTACATGTAAATCTCCTTGAATGTGTTAAAACGCAAAGCGATATTGTATATGCGCCTTGCACACTCGTCAATACTTTTGGGGGGCTAAGTCCCAATTTTTTTGAGGAAACAGCCGCAAAGCGGCAGTCGTAACTTTAACACAGAAGACCAGGCTGCACCAGTATTTTTTTCTTTTTCACGCGGACCCTAGCCCCTATTGGCGATTCCCCTTGAAGCAAAATCACCTCAATGAGCCTGAGTCCAGTTGGCACCTGAGGATATCTCAACGATAAGCGGCACCTTCAGCGGAACAACGGTGCTCATCACCTCTGATGCCATCTCGGTTAGAGCTTCCAGCTCGCAAGCGGGAACGCTGAAATCCAATTCGTCATGCACCTGAAGCATCAATTGAGACTCAAAACCCTCAACGACAAGTCGCCGCTGCACCTCATTCATGGCCAGTTTGATGATATCAGCAGCACTGCCCTGCATGGGATGGTTCATTGCAGTACGCTCTCCGAACGCCCGCGTGGCGGCATTGGCGCTTTTGAGCTCAAAGATATGCCGCTTGCGACCGAACATCGTCGACGCGTATCCATCCGCCTTCGCCGCTTCAACCACCTCATCGAGGTACGATCTGACACTAGGATACGCCTCGAAATACCTATCTATCATTTCGGCGGCTTCCTTAAAGCCGATCCCGAGGGATTGCGCCAACCCATAAGCCTGCTGCCCATATACGATTCCGAAATTCACAGCCTTGGCCCTGCTTCGCAAATCAGGTGTCACCTCATCAACCGGAACGCCGAAGACACGAGATGCGGTAGCCGCATGGAAATCCGCACCGGAGTTGAAAGCATCCACCAGATGAGCATCGCCCGAAAGATGGGCAAGCAGCCTCAATTCAATCTGCGAATAGTCAGCGGACACGAAGAGGTCCCCGGGGCGCAAAGGAATGAAGCAGCCTCGCACGCGTCGCCCGAACTCAGTTCTGACGGGGATGTTCTGCAAATTCGGCTCACTGGAGGAAAGCCTACCGGTCGTAGTCACCGTCTGATTGAAACTCGTATGGACGCGCCCATCTCCAAGAGAACGCATGCGCGGCAAAGCATCAAGATACGTGGACTTCATCTTCGCCAGCTCACGATAGCGCATCACCTTTCCCGCAATCTCATGAACCCCCTCAAGACGCTTGAGAGTTGCCGCATCTGTTGAGTATCCACGCTGGTTCTTCTTTCCAGCCGGAAGGCCCAGCACATCGAAAAGGACATGGCCAAGCTGCTTAGGCGAGTCTATGTTGAAATCCTCGCCGGCAAGTTCATAGATACGGGATTTCACCTCATCTATTTCCGCCTGGGTATCCAACGACATCGCATGCAGCTCTTCGGCGTCAAGGGCAGCCCCCACCCGCTCCATCATGAGCAAAGTGGAAACGAGGGGCCTGTCAATCTCCTCATAGCAAGAAAGGCTGCCGTCGGCCTTCAAGGCTTCAACCAGAGGAGCATGGAGCAGAACCGCAACGGCAGCGTTGACCGCAGCCTGTTCATCTTCGGTTTCCCTCAATGGAAGACCCGCGTGCAAGTAAGTGTCGCAAAGCGAGTCATAAGCATACCTGCCGGCATTCGAATCCAAGAGATAAGCCGCCAACCCTATGTCGAAGAATTCGGCGCTCAGCAAATCCTCCTCGGACACAGCTGCAGCGAGCGATGTGTCGTTAGGATAGACGCTTCGCAGCACCTGCTTGGCATCAAGGCAGCAGAAGCGACCGCCACGGATAAGGCGGGTCATAACCAGGCCGACATCCTCCCCATCGAAACGAAGGACAGAGCTTCCAGTCCCGACATACAGCCTGGGAGGCTCTGCGAACAGCGATTCCTGGGCCGGCACCAGAAGCTCAACGCCGACCATCACACCCCCGTCGATGGCCTCCGCAAGGGCAGACATTGCCCCAGAGCCCACTACCAGTGGTTCTTCAGGAAGCTCAAGGGCGGCAGGCTCCGCAAGAGATTCGTCCCCGCCCGCAAGCGAAAGAACCTTCTTCAGATGCGTATTGAAACCCAGATCACCGAAGGTTTCGATAATGCGGTCGGTTTCGAAGGACGGGAATACTGCAGTTGAAGGATCGATTTCAATCGGCGCGTCCCGCATGATGGTGGCAACCTCACGGCTGACATAGGCGGAATCCCTGTTTTCCGATAAGCTATCCTTCTGCTTTCCCTTCAGATCATCTAGATGCTCATAGATTCCATCCAGACTTCCGTATGCCTGCAGAAGCTTTGCGGCGGTTTTATCCCCGATCCCCGGCACACCGGGTATGTTGTCCGAACTATCACCTTTCAAACCGAGAAAATCCGGAAACTGCGCCGGAGTCACACCGTAGCGCTCCTCCACTTCGGCGGGACCGTAAATCACAACATCGGTAAGGCCTTTCCTGGTCGTCAAAACGCGGGTTGTATGGGTCACGAGCTGATAGGCATCTTTATCCCCGGTCACAAGAAGCGTTTCATAACCCAGCCGCTCATCAATTGCGGCTATGGTTCCCAAGATATCATCGCCCTCCCATCCTTTGAGCTTGACAATGGGCACATTCATGGAATCCAGAATGCGCTCAACTACAGGAAACTGAACCCGAAGCGAAGGATCCATGGGGGGCCTTTGGGCCTTGTACTGCTCAAGCGCCTTCATGCGAAACTCAGGCCTACCGGCGTCGAATGCGCAAATCACCGCATCGGGACGAGCGGTCTCATACAGCTTCAAGAACATGGAGAGGAAGCCGAACGCAGCATTGGTGGGAGTTCCATCGGGTGCATTCATGGGAGTACGCACACCATGGAATGCACGATGCATAAGCGAATTCCCGTCGATGACTGCAATTTTCTTCGTCATGGCAAACCCCTTCAAAGACCCAGCGAAACAAGATGCACGGATGCAGGGATGACTCCGGCAATCCATGCAACCGGAACCTCAAAGTATAGCGAATACATCTCGGCATCGAGATTCCTCCCGCATACGCACACGCAAAGGGTGAATATCGACAGCCCGTTGTTCCCTGTCGCCAATTATACGAACATTCGTTCCCATATTCAAGCAGATGTGATACACTGCAGAACACATTCTCAGCTACAAAGGAAGGTCAATCCATGAAATTCCTTCATCTTTCGGACCTGCATATCGGCAAGATGGTCAACGGTTTCCCCTTGATCGACGATCAACGATTTATTCTCGAGCAGATTTGCGAACTCGCAAAATCAAACCATGTAGATGCGGTTGTCCTAGCGGGCGATATCTATGACAAATCTGCCCCTAGCTCGGAAGCCGTAGCGCTATTCGACGACTTTCTCACATCCATCGCAGGCGCCTGCATCTCATGTTTCGCCGTTCCTGGCAACCATGATTCCGCAGAAAGGGTAGCCTACGCCTCATCCTTGCTTGCAAGACAGGGCATCTACATTGCGCCCGTCTTCGACGGTGCGCTATCGCATTTCGAGCTTCAGGATGAATTCGGAGCCTGTGAATTCTGGCTGATGCCGTTTCTCAGGCCCACCGACGTAAAACCGCACTTCCCAGACCAGGCGGAAAGAATAGGACGAGATTACACCGAGGCAATCAAGGTAGTGCTGGGCTCATGCCCCATCGATCCCGGCAAACGCAACGTCTTAGTCGCGCACCAATTCGTCACCTCAGGATCTCAATCCCCTGAACGCAGCGATTCGGAATTGGTGCTAGGCGGAATAGACAACGTCGACGCATCGGTGTTCGAAGACTTTGATTACGTTGCGTTGGGTCACATCCACAGACCCCAGCGAATCGGAGCCGAGCATATCCGCTACGCAGGGTCTCCGCTCAAGTATTCATTCTCCGAGATTCGGTATCCGAAATCAGCCGCCCTGGTGACCATCACTGAAAAGCATCACGTACAGACAAAGCTGATTCCCCTTGAGCCCATGCGAGATATGCGCGAAGTCAAAGGCCCCCTCGAATCCCTGATATCCTGCGCCCCGCACAATCACGAAGCGCAGGATTACATCCATGCCATCCTAACCGATGAGCATCCACCCATCGATGCGCTAAGTCGACTGAGGTCCGCGTACCCCAACCTCATGGGAATAGATTTCATCACTCCCAAACACTCTGGACGCAGCGTAGATCCTGAAGCCATGGACATTCGAGCCATTGACCCGTTCGCCCTTTTCGAAGCCTTCTTCAACCAACAACACGGATCCGAAATGACGAAGAACCAGGAAAAACTCGCCCGGCGCGCCCTGGAGAATGCGATGGACAATGCAGAAGGGATGAACCGATGAGACCGACCAAGCTCACCATCAGCGCTTTCGGCCCCTATGCGGGCCTTGAGACAATCGACCTTGAACAGCTTGGCAAGTCCGGCATCTACTTGATCTGCGGCAGCACCGGAGCGGGAAAAACGACCGTTTTCGACGCAATCTCATTCGCACTGTTCGGAGAGGCTTCAGGCGCATTCCGTGAACCCAAAGGGCTTCGCAGCGATTTCGCCGACCCCGCAACCGAGACATTCGTCGAATTGCATTTTGAATATCGCGGCGAGCAATACCGCATACACAGAAGCCCTCAGTACGAACGCCCGAAGCAAAGGGGCGAAGGCACCACAATCAACGTCGCTTCAGTTGAATTCGAACGTCCGGGAAAACCCGTCCTCACAAAATCAGGGGATGTCCGCAAGGCCATTGAGGAACTGATCGGCATCAACCAGAAGCAGTTCTCCCAGATTGCGATGATTGCCCAAGGAGAGTTCAGGAAATTGCTCAATGCCTCCACGGCAGACAGGTCATCCATCTTCAGGAGGCTCTTCGACACTTTATGCTACGAACGGTTCCAAAACGATCTCGAGGAGCAGCGGAAAGCGCTGAAAGCAGATTACCTCAAAGTCAAGCAAGAAACGGAGCTGATTGCCGCAGGCGCTCAGCTCACCGACACCGTTCTTGCTCATGAAATCGCGCAGCACATAGAAAAGGGCACTCTTACGATCTCTTTCTTGGAAAATGCGCTCGAATCGCAATCCGAACATGACTCTCGTGATGCGAATCTGGCGGATGAGAAATTCAACAATGCCCAAAGAGCCGCAGATCTTTCCGCACAGCAAGAGGAAGCGGCGCATGCGATAGTCGCAGCAAAGAAGGCCTCACTCGAAACCGAAGCCGAAATCGCAAAGCTCAATGCAAGACGAGCCGAACTGCTTGCACAATTCGAAGCCGCGCAATCCCATATGCCTGAAGCGGAAACAGCAAAGGAGCGCATCGCGACCATTCGCTCTAAGCAAAACTCCTATCAGCGCATCGATGAAACGCGAACTGCGGCAGAGCGCGCCAAAGCCCGAACGCGTTCGCTTGACGTCGCAATTCAAAAACTGAGCGAGCAAATCAGCTCATTGGAATCGCATCGCGCAACCATCGTAGGGAGAATGAAGGAAAACGAATCGTCCCCAGCCGAATGGGAGCGTTTGAAAGCCGATGAGCAGGCCATTCGATCCGAAGCCAATCGCGCCAAGGAACGCCTTGAGACCTGGAAGAGAATAGACCAGGCCCAAAGTCAGCTTGACGCGGCACGGAAACTAAAAGAATCCGTCGAGACATTGCTGGAACACAAGCAGAATGAGCATGAGGAGCTCTGTCGACGCATCGACGCTCTATCCGATATCGTGCAATCGCTATCCGATGCGCCCATGAGGGTCGACCAAGCCAACAAAGAAATCGATTCAGCGACAAAAGCGCTGACCCTCGCGAAGCGCGATCAAAACCTCATCGAGCAAAAGCAAGTCGAGACTGCAGCTTCTGCGAAAGCCTGTGAGGAATCGGCTTCATTCTATGCGGAAGTGTCGAACGAAGCCAACACCGCCCATGAAGCCTGGAGCCAGGCAAACAAACTCTTTCTCAGCGGGCAAGCAGGAATCCTTGCGAAAAGCCTCAAACCAGGTGCCCCATGCCCGGTCTGCGGCTCAACGCAACATCCCCATCCAGCAATTTTCGAGCAGGGAACTCCGTCCGAATCAGAACTAGACCGGTTAAAGGCCATAGCAGAAGCATGGATGGAGAAAGAACAGGAAGCCGCAGCGGCTGCAAGGGCCGCAAGGGCAACCCGCGAAGCAAACGAAAACGCGCTGCTCACCCTGAAACACGAAATCGGAAGCCCGAAAGAAATCGAAGCGCGCAAAGCCCTTTGCACGGATGCCCTTGAGAAAGCGAGATCCGACAAAAACGCCGCAGAGCAGCTCCTTTCAAAACTCCATGAAGCATCAGAACAGTTACAGCACGCCAACACGGACAAGGCCTCATCCTCCATTGAATTGGAGAAAGCCAAACAGCGCCAAGAAGCGGCCAAGGCACAATTTCACGCGTCATCCTCGCGCCTTGAAACCCTCAAGGAACATGCGCCCGAATCCCTCCGTTCCGAAGATGAGCAAGAACTCCACTCACTTGATGAGAAAATCAAAAAAGCCGCATCGGCCAGAACCGACGCAGAAAGAAGAATGCAGGAACTCAAGCGTGATACAGAAGAGGCCACCCGGATAGAAACGGAGATCGCAAAGCTTACAGATAAAATGAACGCCGAAAAAATCGAAGCGGACCAACAACGCCTTGAAGCAATTCGCCTCGAATCGGCTTTCGATGAAATCGCAAAAACCCTACCCTATCCGACATGGGATATGGCTCATGAAGAATGCCGAACTTTGGAACAAGCAGCCGATAGCATCATTGCGGCAATCGAGAAAGGAAAGGCCGCACTTGATCGCAACGCGAAATCCATCGATGAATTGACAGGCAAGCTGGAAACCCTGAAGCAACAATCTTCCCCCTGGACGGAGCATCTGCTGCAAGACATTCAAGAAGAGCGACGCAACGCCCAGGCGATCCGAACGGAATGCGCACAGCAGCGCGACGAAGCCGTCAGCAGAAAGAAGGCGAATGAAGCATCGAGAGCGTCTCTTGCACGCGCAAGAGACGCGCATGCACGGATTGACGAACAATACGGGGAACTTGCTGTCCTCGCCGACGTCGCCAACGGCAAGGTATCCGGCAAGCAGAGAATCTCTTTTGAAACATTCATACAAGGCATGTACTTCGACAATGTCATACAAGCGGCCAACCAGCGTCTTTCAATCATCTCCAACGGACGCTACGAACTCATGCGCAGACAGGAATCCGCATCACTCAAAGGTCAATCAGGGCTTGATCTGGAAGTTTTCGACAACTACACAGGTAAAAGCAGAGACGCCTCCACGCTTTCCGGAGGAGAGGCGTTCGAAGCATCCCTGTCACTGGCCCTGGGGCTTTCAGATGTGATTCAGGCGCAATCAGGGGGCATCCAGCTTGATACCATGTTTATCGATGAAGGATTTGGCTCACTGGATCAGGATGCCCTCAATAGAGCGGTCAAAATGCTCGCATCGCTGACAGGAGGTGGAAAGCTGATAGGAATCATCAGCCACGTGGAAGAGCTGAAGGCAAACATAGACAAGAAAATCATCATCACGCAAACCCAGCGAGGATCAAAAGCAACCATCGAGGTTTGATGCGCGAGAATTGCATTGTCATCACATACGAAAAAGAACATGCTGGTTCGCACAATATTGCAAACCAGCATGTTCATCTGAGTTTGATTCGGAATATCGGCAATCAGGCTGCAATCAACTGCCCTCTCCGTAGCCGAACCGCCTGATCTGATTTAAGTCACGACGCCAATTCTTGCGTACCTTGACTTTCATCTCGAGAAACACACGACAGCCAAGCAATTGCTCAAGATCGGCTCGCGCTTCGATTCCTACCTGTTTGATGGCGGAGCCGCCTTTACCGATGATGATGCCCTTCTGGCTATCGCGCTCCACATAGATCATAGCGTAAATCCTATAGAGATCCTTCTTACGGTCATACTCGATATCCTCTGCAACAACTCCGATCGCATGAGGAACCTCATCGTTGTAGAACCTGAGAATCTTCTCGCGAATAAACTCCGCAACAATCACCTCGAACGGCTGGTCGGTATCCATATCCGCAGGAAACCACTTGGGACCCTCGGGCAAACCCATTGCAACGGCATCGATGAAGCCATCGACATTGAGACCGGTCTCGGCGGACAGAACAACCTCATCATCCCACTTGCCAAGCTTGCGTGCAGCTCGAAGCTGCTCTTCGACCATTGCCGAATCAACCAAATCAGCCTTGGAAAGAACAAGGATTTTTCGCGGCACCTTCGCCTGGCGAACCTGAGCCGCAACCCACTCATCACCACGGCCAATCGGCTGACTCAAGTCAATGAGAAAAGCGACGACATCGACGTCCTCAAGGGCCTTGATGGCACTTATGTTCAACTCTTCCCCAAGGGCGTCGTGCGGCTTATGGATTCCGGGAGTATCGACCATGATCATCTGGAAGTCATCCTTGGTAACGATAGCCCTAAAACGATGCCGCGTGGTCTGGGCGGTGGAGCTCGTAATGGCGACTTTATGGCCGATAACGGCATTGATGAGGGTAGACTTCCCTGCATTGGGTCTGCCCACCAACGTAACAAAACCGCTCCTAAACGGCCTGTTCCCAGAAATATCGGCAACCATTATGCGCAATCACTCCAATCAACTCAATCGTGCAGCGCAACGATGCACGGGCTTTCAATTCAAAAGCATATCATCCTTTGACGGCTTCGGCTTTCTCGTACGCCTCAACAATCCGCGCGACAAGCGAATGTCGAACCACATCACGACTGGACAGCTCGCAAAACGCAATATCATCCAAGCCCTCAAGAACCGGCCGAACCGATTTCAGACCGGAAACACCCCGAGGGAGATCAAGCTGGGTCACATCGCCCGTAACAACCATCTTGGAACCGAAGCCCAGACGCGTGAGAAACATCTTCATTTGGTCCGGTGTGGTATTTTGGGCTTCATCCAGAATGACGAAGCTGTCATTGAGGGTTCGGCCCCTCATGTAGGCAAGCGGTGCAATCTCCACAACACCCGTCTCGACAAGATGGGCAGCTCTCTCTGAGTCGACCATATCGAAAAGGGCATCATGCAAGGGCCTGATGTAGGGATCGACTTTTTCCGCGAGAGTACCCGGCAGATAGCCCAAGCTCTCCCCCGCCTCAACCACAGGCCGGGTAAGGATTATCCTTTCAACTTCCTTGCGCTTCAGCGCAGCCACAGCCATAGCCATCGCGAGATACGTCTTGCCGGTGCCAGCAGGACCTATTCCGAATGTGATGGTGTGTTTGCGAATGCTATCGGCATAGCGCTTCTGCCCCAGGGTTTTGGGGCGAATGGACCGACCGCGATAGGTTAGAAGAATATCATCGCGCAACGCACCGGGAGCGTATTGCCCCTCGCGGACGAAATCAACTGCACGATGGACATGATCGACCGTAAGCGTTGCACCGGATTCAAGCGATTTGATGAGATCGACGAAAACCGATGCTATGGACGAAACTTCGGCGGGATCGCCGGAAATGGAAATGCGGTTACCCCTGATGGTGATGCGCGCAGAGAACGAATCCTGGATGACACGCAGAACGTCATCGGATACGCCGCACAGCGACGGCATATCAACCGTGTCGGGAACCGTGATGATGGTATCAGTCATGTTGCTCATGGGCGCATTATAACAGAGGACATCATATGCATCCGCTCGGCGCAATCCTCCATACACGCTGCAAAGGAAAACGGACCCGGGAAACCCCAGGTCCGTTTCAATCAGGGCTTACGGGAAGACTACGCGTGGCTCTTCTCGTCGTGGCCCATATGGTCCTCACCGACAATGGTGTGCTTCTGAGGATCATAGACCATGCCGCCATGCTCCTTGCCGAAGAACATGAGGTTGGTCAAAGCCAGACCCTCGATGTTGGCCAGATAGGCATGCAGCAGGGTGAAGCAAATGAACAGATACATCATGAAGTAATGCACGATGCGCATGCTCATAGCTCCGCCGAACAGATTGACCGCATCTGCAAAGAACGGCAGATTGGCAGTCGGGCTCCACAGGCACAGGCCGGTGAAGAACATGAACAGCAGCAGCGGTGCGACGGCCAGGTAGCTAAGCTTCTGAGGAACACCGAGCTTTGCGCTCAACGGATGGGTCTTACGCAGGAACAGATAGTACTTGATCCATTCGATGAGTTGATGCTTGTTGTCAGACTGGGGCAGCCAGCCCTTCACGTCCAGATCCATCTCGCGAGAGCCGCCGTACGGAGAGCTCTTGACGAAGAAGGCCAGGATGACACGGACAACAGCATTGATGGCAATCACGAAGCCCAAGAAGATATGGACGCCACGGGCGATTCCCATGAATTCCGGCCAGAACGGGAAGTGAATGCAGAAACCGGTCACGATCAAGAGAATCATGGAAATGAGGTTGACCCAGTGGGTGATACGGAACGGCAGCGGATGGGCCTCACGGTAATGTGCGAGATGCGCCATTTACTTCACCCCCCAAGGGCTGGTAACGGTTTCGAACTTCTTGCCCGTCTTGGGTTCAACAACATGAACAGCGCAAGCAGTGCAAGGATCGAAGCTGTGGATGGTACGGAGCGCGTTGATGGGCTTCTCCACATCGGCAACGGGGCAGCCGATGAGGGCCTGCTCCATGGGGCCATGCACGCCATCGGGATCCATGGGGGCAAGGTTCCACGTAGAAGGAATGATGATCTGATATTCCTGGATCTTGCCGTCCTTGACCTTTTCGGAATGATAGAGAGCACCGCGCGGAGCCTCCCAGAAACCGGTGCCTTCACCGGTAATCTGCTCAGGAGCATTGAAGTACGTGCTGTCACCGCTGTTGAGGGCTTCACACAGCTCCTGGACCCACTCCTGCATGAGGGTGGCGACATAAACGGTCTCAATCTGGCGAGCACCGGTACGTCCGAGGGTGTTCTGCAGAACGCTGAGATCGCCGGGCTTGGCGCCGAGGGCGACCAGCAAGTTGTCGATTCCCTTCTTGACGAACTCGTTACCGCGCTGATAGGCAACCATGAGGCGTGCGAAACCGCCGGTCTCAAGGGGCTTGCCATCATAGCGGGGGCACTTGACCCACGTGTAACGATCATCGACATCGTACTCGGTGAAAGCAGGATGCACGCCCTGCTCGAAGGGAGGCAGGTCTGCGTCGCCTTCATACCAGGAGCGACCGACATACTCGGTGATCTTCGCCTCATCGACATCGAACAGCTTGAAGTTCTCGTCGACGACGCCAGCCTCCAGATAGCGGTTGTTCATGCGTTCGGTCATAGAGGTCTCGGCCGTGAACGGACGCTCGAAGACACCCCACGCGCCATAGCGGCCGCAGCCCTTGCCGAAGGACAGAGCTTCGGGATAGAAAGCGGCGACAGCAAGCGTGTCGGGGATCAAGCGGGTGGTGCACCACTCGTAGAGCTCGTCAACGAGACCCTTGAGGTCATCGAGCTTCTCGGCGGTGGGAACGAAGGCGGTGCCACCGGGAACGATGGTCATGATGTGGGGCATCTTGCCGCCCAGCAGACCGGCAATCTCGGACGCCTTGGCCTGCATCTGCAGCGCCTCCAGGTAATGAGCGGTCAGGATGAGGTTGGCTTCCGGAGTGAGCTTGTACTCATTGGTGCCGTTCTTGTAGGCCTCCTCGGTGGGGAACCAGTTGCCGCTGAAGATGGAGAGCTGGCCGTTTTGTGCGAACTTGGTCAGTCGCTCCGCAAGCGTTTGGTAATCAGCCGTGGGGGTGCCCAATTCCTGAGCAAGGTTGTAGCATTCGGCAACGTCTGCCTTCAGAGCATTCAGCGGATCAACGTAATCAAGCGCGGCAAGGTTGTAGAACCACAGAATATGGCTGTGGAGGAACTGCGCGCCCTCGATGAGGTTGCGGATGATGCGGGCATTGTTGGGAATGGTGATGCCGTAAGCGTTTTCAGCTGCAATCGAAGAGGCATGCTGATGGGAAACCGGGCACACACCGCAGATACGCTGCACGATATGAGCTGCATCCTCGGGAGTGCGGTCCTGGACCACGAGCTCCATACCGCGGAAGCAACCACCGGAAATCCACGCCTTGGTTACAACACCGTCTTCGACTTCCATCTCAGCGCGGAGATGGCCTTCGATACGGGTGATCGGGTCGATGATGGAACGCGTCATTGCCTATTCGCCTCCCTTCTTGGAATTCTTGGCAGCGGCCATATCCTCAGCAGAGTACTGACCGATGGACTTGTCAGGATGCTTGGCATCCCAGTTGCGGACCTTCTCGAAGTCAGCGCCATTGGGCACGCGGCCAGCAGCCTTCATGCCGAAGCCATGGACCACCAGAGCGGCAGCAACGATGCCCGTGATACCCAAAGCAACGGTACCGGGCTGGAAGACGATGTCGCCCAGACGCAGGTCGCGATGACGCTTGTAGAACGGGGTGTTGGTCTCGACCCAGTTCTGACCCGGGTTCATCGGATTGGCCTCGCAGCAGCCAACGCACGGAGCGCCGGCTTCGACGCACCAGCTGCGACGGTGGTTGTAGCGGACCACGCCGCAATTCGCCTTCGTCTGAGGACCGCGGCAACCCAGAGGATAGAGGCAGTAGCCCATGGCCTCTTCGGGGGAACCGAACTGATAGACGAATTCGCCGTTTTCGAAATGACCGCGGCGCTGGCAGTTGTCATGCACGGTCTGACCGAAAATCTGCTTGGGCTTGTTTTCGCTGGTCAGCTCAGGCATGCGGTTCATCAGAACCACATCGACGAGAACAGAGCACAGCCACTCGGGATTCGGGGGGCAACCGGGAATGTTGATGACCGGCGTGTCGATGCCCTGCTCCTGAAGGAACTGCTGCACACCGAGAGCCTGGCTGGGGTTGGGATGGGCAGCCATCCAACCACCGTTGACGGCGCAGGAACCAAGCGCGACAACCGCATTGGCATGCTCAGCAGCCTCAATCAGATGCTCATGGCCGGGAACGCCTGCAACACGAATCGCATTGCCATCCCATGCCTTCTGAACAGCACCTTCGTAGACGACCAGGTAGTTGCCCGCGGCGATGGTCTGAGCCTTCGCCTCTTCCATCGAATGGCCCGCGGCAGCGCTCAAGGTCTCGCTGTAGTTCAGGGAGATCATCTCCAGAACCACGGCAGCCGGGTCGGGAGCATCGATCTGAGCGAAAGCTTCCGTGCAACCGGTGCAAGACGCGCCCTCCAGCCAGATGACCGGATACAGGTTGCCCTGCGTGGCACCGATGACGGATTCCTCGAGCGCGTGAGCAACACGAGGGGCAGCCGCCTCGCCAAGTCCGACCATGACGGCAAGCGTGCCACACAGTTTCATGAAGCTACGACGCGAAACTCCCCTCGCCTCGAGCATACCCTGAAACTCTGAGACAGTAGCCTCATTGTCCATACGTACACCTCCTAAACGGATAATTACTGACTGCTGCATTATCCAACTTTTGTTGACGAAATGGCACCAGATTAATCCCTTTCCGAAATCATCCAAAATAGCTCGATAAGCGGTTACGAAATGTTACGGTGGATTTCAGTCGTAGCACGATATACCGCTCGCCGGCCGTCATCGGCCCCGTCAGACCAGCTGATGGGGCCATATGCAAAAAATCGGAGGGGAAAGCCCCTCCGATTCATCCCCGCATGGGGTTTATTGCAAAATATGAAAACGCAATCAGTAGTTCTCGGCACGGATTTCGAAATACTCACGGCCATGTGCGCAAACAGGGCAGACCTCGGGAGCCTCTTTGCCGATATGGATGTGACCGCAGTTACTGCACTTCCAAGCATAGACATCGCCGCGCTTGAAAACCTCACCGGCATTGATGCGCTCGATCAGGGCACGGTAACGGGCCTCATGCTCTTTCTCAACACCCGCGACACCATCGAAAAGCTCAGCGATGTCGGCGAAGCCCTCTTCCCGTGCGGTAGCCGCAAATTCCGCGTACATATCCGTCCACTCGTAGTTCTCACCCGAGGCGGCATCGGCGAGGTTTTCCAAGGTGGTAGGCACTTTACCGCCATGGAGGAGCTTGAACCAGAGCTTGGCATGCTCGGCTTCGTTTTTCGCCGTCTCAGCGAATATGTTCTGGATCTGGACGTAGCCATCCTTCTTCGCCTGAGAGGCATAGTACTGATACTTGGTATGAGCCTGTGACTCTCCCGCGAATGCGGCCGCCAGATTTTTCTCGGTTTGCGATCCCTTGAGTTCCATGAAGCGCTCCTTTCTAGAAACGATATGATGCAATGGTATCACCGGAATGCCGAAAGAGCCTTGCGCTCTCCGGCAAGCAGGCAATCACCATATGGCAATGAACATCATCGAGCAGGACGGCATACGCCATCTTCGCACACGAGGAAGCCCTCGGATTGAAGATCGGACAGAATGGATTCCATCAATTCGCGTCCAACCTCGGACCTGCCCGCCCGCATTTCGGTCTCCGAAAGCTTCATGCTGAGAGACTCGACCGAAACACCTTCAGGGCAAGCAAGCACTTCACGAACGATCCACGAACGTTTCTGACGCCTCGAACCCTCAAAAGCGCTCTGTCTGGTGTAGGCCTTAGACCTTCGCGAGGGGTTGGAAAAGTTCTTTTTCAGATAGGCTCCGTAATCGAGCAACGCATAGTACCAACCCCTGACATCCTCGTCGGGGCAGAAACGCTCGACAAGAGCCGCTATCTGCTTATCCGTTACTTCAGCTTCCTCGGGAAAGAAATGATGGATGATGACAGCGCGCACATTTGTTTCGACGTAAACCGAGGGGATATCGAAAGCGAAGGCCAAGATTCCTGCGGCCGTAGCCTTGCCGATGCCTGGCAACTGCTGCAGGGCTCCGGCATCTGGAGGCATGACACCACCATACTCGGCCGAACAGACCTGAGCCGCCTTATGCAAAGCCAGAGCACGACGGTTGTAACCCATGCCTTGCCATTCCTCAAGCACGTCTGACGCTGATGCGGCGGCTAAGGCATCAACCACGGGAAATCGGCCCATGAAGCGCTCCCAACGACCCAGTACGCGAGCCACCTGCGTCTGCTGAAGCATGGCCTCGGAAATCCATATCGCATACGGGTCACGTGTATTGCGCCAGGGCAAGTCACGATAGAGCTCCACCCCCTTCGCGCGTATGAAGGAACGGAAGCGCTCCGTAAACGCATCGTCGAAAGCATCTGGGGAGGAAAATTCCCCCACCGACCCCGCTAGACGATCGAGCGAGCAGTCAGCCAAGGTCTCAGCCCTCCGGCGTACACGGCGCAGCGCAAGCCGAGTCATCGGACGATTCGGCATCTTCGGCATGGTCGAACAGCTGCGTCAACGTGATGGAACCGAAATACGACCGCAGAAGCTCGTCCGCGCCACGCCACACCCTGCTGTACTCGCAGTGCCCGCTCCTCGCGCAGCAAGAAGGATCCGCCGAGCAAAGGGCCATGCACATAGGACCCTGGAGGGCCTCAAGGACATCAAGCAGCGTGGTAGTTGAAGGATCGCACGCAAGGGCAAGCCCGCCCTTGGCGCCACGCACGGTCTTGAGCAGTCCGGCATGAACCAAGCCATGCTGGATGCTGCGGGCGAAAGCATAGGGAATCTCTTCGGCTTCAGCCACCTCGGACACGGATACGTAGGCATCTCCGCTCCGATATGCGGCGCGGATGATCCTGCAGGCGTAATCACTGCGACGGTTGAGCTCCATCGCAACCTCCTTCCGCGTCACCGCTGGAGATTCCACCCTGGCAAGCGGTGGACGTTTCGGGGACAGAATCAGCTTGACGGCGCGAAGACGTGTCGAATGCATCGAAGTCCGCATCGATGGTCGAAGTGAACGCCGAAGCGACCGCATCCTCCAAGATCCTGTACTCCTGGGAATCAAGCGGCTGGAAAGCGGCGAGATGCTCATACATGAGACTCTGCGAAACGGGGATGTAGGCACGGGCCGCCAAGCTCTGCCTATACGCTTCCTCAACGGCTTCCCGTGCCGCAAGGGCGATGTCATACCGGGAAACATTGCGAGAAAGCCTGGTCAAAGCGGTAATATTGAGCTTGCGAACCGAAGGGTGCTCATCGGCGATCCTCTTCCAGATCTGCCTGCGGTCTATCTCGTCGGGCAGATAGATATCGACGACGTTCATTGGCTCGAGCATGTCATAGAGATAGCCCTGGTCATCGGAATCTCCGCCCATGGACGCCAGAACATAGATGTCGGGATTTTCCACCGCAGATCGAATGAGCATGAGCGCATCTCGGGAAGCCCTTGCCATGCTTGCTGCGAGGATGCCCTGCGAATCATCGGCAGCGGCGGCCTGTATGAGTGGAACCCCCCATACATCGATATCCTCCAGAACCAGCACGCTCGGCGCCTCAAGCGACATTCGTCCGGAAGCCATCTTGGCTCGGCGATCGGCGGCCATGGTCACACACAGCACAGGCATGCCTTGCGGCCCCGGCTGCATCTGAACGCGCATGGCAGGCAAATCAAGTTCACCGACAACAGCGGACATGAAATATCCGGCATCTTCGCGCGATGACGTCCTGAACACGATCGACCCGAAGGCGGAAAGCTTATCAAGGCCATGCTGGACGCGAAGCGTATCGATGAGCGCCTTGAGTTCATCATCCCCGCCAAGGCCGATGCCCAATGCGCGCGTGTCTTCAATCACGGTGTCGAAACCGGTGAGATCGGCAAACGCCAGACGGTTTACAGCCTGTTTCTCGTGACCTTTAGGCGCACCGCCATCTGATGCCGCCCCGGGAAGGCGCACGCTCACTATCTTGGCCTTGCCCTTCCCTTTTGCGGGTTCCGCATCATCGGCAGATACGGCATCGCCTGCCACCGAAGCTGAAACCTGGGATCCGTCTTGCTTGGAAGGCATGAAAGGCGAAGCCGCTTCGGGGCCTATTTCCTCAGTGATTATCTCGGCCATCTCCGCAAGATCTTCCCGCGAAATCCCGAATTCAGACAGTTTGTCGAAAGCCAGCGATTGAAGCTTTCGGCCAAACTCCTCAACCTCATCTTCCCCGAGGACGGGTTCGAGCTTATCGAATACATATTCGGCAATGGACCTCTCGCCAAGCTCGCAGGCAATAGACCACGCCTCCCGAAGCGCCGTGATGGCGAGTGCGTCGGGCAGGTGGCTTCCCTTGCTCAGCTGTTCATAGGCCGTGAGGAACAAATGCATGGCCAGGACATGGTCTCCGGAATCATACGCGTCATGAGCTGCGCCCATATAATCCGCGCTGCGGTCAAGGCCATCGCTTCCGTCGAAGCGCCGTTCGTTGTCGTTACTGCTTTCGTACATGAAGCCCACCTCCTCTACAGAGTTCAAATGGCAATGTTTCAGTATCAGTTTAATCGAATCCGCATATTACGCAAATGCGACGCAAACTCCCGCCTCTGCCATCTGCAATTCTCCACACCTACCGCGCAGCATGCGGCCTGCAGGGACTTAGGGAATGCAAATGGGCGCAGGATCATCGGACCACTCCAAAATGGTCCAGCCATTGCGCTTGGCGCATCGCGAAAGCGGATTGTCGGGATTGACCGCAAAGGGATGCACTGCCGCTGAGAGCATCGCCGCATCTGAATGATGATCGCCGAAAGCATGGGAGAGTTCCCAAGCGCCTTCGCCATATTTTGCATCGGCGTATTCCTTGATGGCCCGTACCTTCGCTTCGCCTTCGATGCACTCGCCTTCGACACGCGTGATATAGCGTCCTTCGGAATCAACAGCCATGTGCGTCGCAAGCTGGCCATCGACAGGATGGCATTGGACAGCACGACGCACAATGGGCTCAAATGTGGCCGAGACTATGAGAACCTCCACGCCATCCGCCTGCAGACGCTCCATGGTCTGATGCGCCTGAGCACGGAAACGTCCACCCGATTCAATCACGGAATCGTAGAAATCCATCAGAAACTGGTCAGCGCGCTTTTTGTCCATGCCTTCAAATGCGGTAAACACCAGACCGCGAACCCATGCCTCTTCCTGAGGCAGGCGAAGCTTGTATGCCGCAGCCCAGAGCAGGATCTTGCTGAGAATTCGCTTACGGATCATTCCGTTTCTCTTGAGGTGCCGGACAAGCATCACCGGGGAGTTCCCCTTAATGCACGTTCCATCGAAATCGAACGCAGCGATTCGAACCTTGCTGGAAACAGCAGGGTCGCTTTGGTTGCATACCATGCGGATAATCTCCTTGGATCAATCGCGGTCATTGTCGCAGCAAAGCTGAATTATACCAAACATGAAGACTCGAACTGTGCCCGATACATAGCCGCATAGGCTCCGTCGCGTTCAAGCAGCTCATCATGCGACCCCTGCTCCACAACATCTCCCTCACGGATAACAAGAATCAGATCGGCATTGCGAATGGTCGAAAGCCTATGCGCTATGACGAACGATGTGCGGCCGCGCATAAGCTCATCCATGGCCGCCTGGATCATTGCTTCCGTCAGAGTGTCAACAGAACTTGTGGCCTCATCCAAAACGATCATCTTCCGATCAGCCAATATGGCACGGGCAATTGTCAGAAGCTGGCGCTGTCCCTGGCTGATATTTCTTGCATCTTCACCAATGACGGTCTCATAGCCCTCAGGAAGCGTCTCGATGAAATGATGCGCATAGGCGCTCCTTGCAGCCTGCTCAACCTCTTCATCCGTCGCCTCGGGACGACCGTAACGAATGTTCTCCCTGATAGTTCCCTCGAACAGCCAGCTATCCTGCATCACCATTGCAAACCGGGATCGAAGATCCTGCCTGTCCATTTCTCGGATATCCGTCCCTCCGATGGAGATGCTTCCTTCATTTGGATCATAGAAACGTATGAGGAGCTTGACGATGGTGCTCTTTCCTGCACCCGTCGGCCCCACAAGCGCCACCGTCTGACCCTCATGAACCACCGCGCTGAAGTCGTTGATGACCCGATGTGCATCGGCGTATCCGAAGCCGACATGGTCAAAGACCACATCTTCGGCAAGCTGAGCGTGGTTGCCCGAAAGGCTCGCTTGCCCATCTTCAACCGGACCACTGCAAAAACCGCAACCTGATGTCCCATAGGCATCGGGTTCCTCTTCGGCCTCAAGGAACTCGAAGACCCTGTCGCTGGCAGCTGCCACCTGTTGAAGCTGTACGGAGATCTGGCTCATCTGCATGATGGGCTGCGTAAAATTCTTCACATACTGGATGAAAGCTTGAATGTCACCGATGGTTATCGCACCGACGGCGCAGAACAACGCTCCCGAAACGGCTATCGCCACATAACCCGCATTGGATACGAAGCTCATCAGCGGCATCATCAATCCGCCGAAGAATTGCGACTTCCATCCTGAATCGTAAAGTCTGTCATTGACGGTGTCGAATTCCTCGGCAAAACGCTGCTCTTGGCCAAAAGCCGCAATGACATCGTGACCAGTAAACGATTCATCAATCTTCGAGTTCACGGCACCTAGATTGGTCTGTTGGGCGAAGAAATGCTTCTGACTCCGGGACATGACGAAACCCGTCAAGAAAAGCGAGGCGGGAATGATGAGTACCGCTATAAGCGCCATCCACACATTGATGTAAACCATCATGGCGAACACGCCTATGAGGGTGACGACTCCGATCACGAGCTGTGCAAGACCCTGACTCAGCCCTTGTCCCACCGTATCAACATCGTTGGTGATGCGAGAAAGGACGTCGCCTGTCTGGAGGCGGTCGAAATAACCCAATGAAAGCCTGTTCATCTTCTCGGATATGCGCGCCCTCAAATCAAAGGAAATGCGCTGAGATACCCCAGTCATTATCCATCCCTGCACAAAAGAGCACGCCGCTGAGGCGCCATAGATCAAGAGCGTAACCGCAAGGATTTTGGAAATCGCAGCAAAATCAATGCCGCCCGTTCCGTTGATCTTCGCCGTAGCGCCTTCGAAAAGGACGGTTGTCGCTTCGGAGAGGACCTTCGGACCGACGATGCTGAATACGGTCGAACCGATAGCGAACAGCAGCACTGCGACAATTGCCACACGATATCCACCCACCAAGTGAACGATATTGCGCAACGACCGCTTAAGCTCATGGGATCCTTTTGGCGGTTTGCCATGATGCAACGCACTCACATGACCATGAGCATGAAATCCTGCCTTATGCATGGACATGGCCGGCCTCCTCCATGGTCGAAGACGCATCTTCCGAGGGCGAAATGCCCAATTCCTCTTCCGAAAGCTGAGACAAGGCGATCTGCCTGTATGTCGGGCACTTTTCAAGCAAAGACCTATGGGTGCCAATCCCCACAACCCTGCCCTCGTCAAGGACGACAATCTGATCCGCATCGGCAATGGTGGCAACCCTTTGCGCAACGACGATCAGAGTCTTATCGGCCAACAACCTCCGAAGAGCATGTCGAAGCTGCGCGTCAGTCTTATAGTCGAGGGCGGAAAAACTGTCATCGAACAGGTAGATGCGCGCATCACGGGCAAGAGCGCGAGCAATAGCAAGACGCTGTCTTTGGCCTCCCGATACGCTCGTACCACCTTCAGATATCACGGTTTCATAGCCGTCAGGAAGCTCATCGATGAATTCATCAGCCTGCGCAGAACGAGCCGCCTGCTCAATCTGCTCGAGGGAAAGATCTTGCTGCGCGAAGGCAATGGCACCAGAAATGGAATCCTCAAACAAAAATGCTTTTTGAGGCACATACGATATGGAACGCCTCAAATCCGCCAAACGCAATCTACGCACGTCGATGTCATCCACCATCACGGCCCCCTCATCGACATCGATGAAGCGTTCAATTAGCCTCAAGACGGTAGATTTTCCCGAACCGGTTGCGCCGATTATCGCAGTAGTGCTTCCCGCAGGAACCGAGAAATCCACACGGGACAAAACAGGCTCGCTCGAGCCCTCATAGGCAAATGTAACACCCTGAAATGCAACGGAAGCGCCGGCGCCGTCCGTTCGAATTGACTCATCCCCGGAATCTTCGACTCGCGAAACAGTGGAAAGAACCTCGTCAACACGTCGTGCGGCCACATTGGCCCTGGGCAACATGACCGCCACCATACCGATCATGAGAAAAGACATGATGACTACCATCGAATACGTAATAAAGGCAATCAAGTCGCCCACCTGAATGGCACCCACGTCAACATAAGAAGCACCCACCCAGACAATCAGCACAGATACCGCATTCATAACAAGCGTCATAGCGGGCATCATGGAGGACATGGCACGACCCGTGAACAACTGCGCAGCCATAAGATCGGTAGAAGCCTGATTGAATCGTTCGGCCTGAACATCTTGCCTGCAAAACGCCCTAATAACAGACATTCCGACCAGCGCCTCCCTACTGACCGCGTTCAGGCGGTCAATGAGGCGCTGCATGAGCTGAAACTTCGGCATAGTGGACTTCATGAGGACGAAAACAACAAGCAATATCGCGATGACAGCCAAAACGATAGTCCAAACCATGGAAACACAAGTTCCAGCAACCATGATTATGCCGCCGACAGCCAAAAGAGGAGAGTAAACGACAATACGAAGGCCCATCGCAAGAGCGGATTGAATTTGCTGAATATCATTTGTGGCACGGGTAATCAAAGACGCAATGCCGAACGAAGCCAACTCCTCTTCAGAAAAACCCATAACCCGTGAAAACAGACGCGTCCTCAGTCTTTGGCCCACACGAGCGCTTACTCTCGACGCTAGAAAACCAATGGCTACCGCACAGGCAACCATGAGGGCGGTAAGAGAAATCATCCGCAGACCGGAAAGCAGAAGATACCTCATCTGCACATCGAAGAGGTTCAGCCCCAGAGCCCTGTACTCCTGAGCCACAGACGCTAGAGCGGCCTGATGCAACAACCCTTCATCTGAACCTGAAGCCCCAGGACTAAAACCCGCACGAAGAGCCAAAGGCATTTTAAGGATGGATGCGAGCTGACTGTCATGCTGGGCTCCGAATTCAGTCAAAGCAACACTGGATGACGAATCAGCGGAATAAGAATCCCGAAGCAGCAGCTGTTCGTCGCTTGGCAGTTCGTCAAGAAGGTCATGGAAGGTAGCTTCTGTCATCCGATCAGGAACAACCGAATCAATGCCATGCTGTTGAATGCCGACATCGACAATATCAGCCGTAATGCGAGGAATGGACAATTCGGAAAACGCCTGAACAAGAAGAAGGACAACGATCAATACGACGGGGCCAGTTTCGTGCTTGAGAAATGAAAAGATTCGCATAGTGCACCGAAATCCTTGAACGCAACAACAGAAAAACGATACCGTCCGTATCCACTTGCACAGTGAACAACCCGGAACTGCAGAAGCCGTGAAGACCTGCACGGTAAACGAAAAAAGCGCACCTCTCGGTGCGCTCCGATGTTCGAAACATCCGATGCGGATAGTTTTTT
>CALBGP010000002.1 GCA_937892845.1 uncultured Eggerthellaceae bacterium
TTCGACAATTCCGGTGAAGACGTATCGTCTATGGATAACCATCTGACCAGGCCTGAAGTTGTGGAGGCCATAGAGGATGGACAGGGTGATGCGGGGCGCTTCTCCACAACGCTCGGCCGCGAGACGGTCTATCACTCTCTGCTTCTCTCCGATGGCATGGTGCTGCGCGTATCCCGCACGCAGGACACTGTTTTAGGCGTCATGAGCGGCATGGCCGTTCCGTGCCTGGTGGTGCTGATCGGCGTGGTGCTGCTGTCTTCCGTTGCGGGCCGCATGCTGTCTCGCAGGATCGCCTCTTCGGTTGAGGAGATTGACCTTGACCATCCCCTTGAAAACGACGCTTACGATGAGCTGATTCCCTTGCTGTGCCGCGTCGACGAGCAGCGCAAGCGCATCGATGCCGCTGCGGCGGAGAGAAGGGCGTTCACGGCGAATGTATCCCATGAGCTCAAAACGCCGCTCACGGTCATCTCCGGATATGCGGAAATCATGGGTAACGGCCTTGCTGCGCCTGAGGACACCGCGCGCTTCTCGAAGGTGATCCACGAGGAAGCCCAGCATATGAAGGGGATGGTGAACGACCTCATCGAGCTTTCCCGCCTTGACGATTTGGGCGAATCCGCCCGCCGCGCTGATTTGAACCAGCAGGTCGATGTGGCTGCGGTGGTGCATGAGGCTGCGGGTCGCGTGCGGCAGATGGCGGGCGAGCGCAGCGTGGAGCTTTCGGTGAACGCGGCTGGGTCCGCCATTGTGCGGGGCAATGCGCGCATCATGCGCGAGTTGGTGGAAAACCTCCTGTCCAACGCCATCCGCTACAACACCGAGGGCGGTTCGGTCGATGCGGATGTCAAGGCCGTTGAAGGCGGGAACGTGGTGCTGCGCGTCGCCGATACAGGTGTGGGCATTCCCCCTGCGCTGCGCGACCGCGTGTTCGAGCGCTTCTACCGTGTGGATGAAAGTCGCAGCAAGGAGACGGGCGGCAGCGGATTGGGGCTTGCGATTGTCAAGCATGCGGCCCAACTGCATGGCGCAAGCATTTCCATCGGCGACAATTCGCCTCAGGGCACGGTCATCACGGTTGCATTCCCGCGAGATTAGCGCGCCCGTGCCGTATGCCCGGCGTGCACATGCTGGGAGCGTGCGGATCGGCGGCGTTGCGGGTCTGCGGTGGTAGAATAGGCGGCTGGAATGAACCGGTTAGCTGAAGGAGACCGCTGCATGGATGCAATATGCCGAACCGTCGAGGACACCCGTAACCTCGCCCGTGAATTCGCCGGGTGCCTCAGAGCGGGGGATGTGATCCTGCTCATCGGCGATCTGGGTGCCGGGAAAACGCACTTCACCCAGGGTTTGGCCCGTGGCCTGGGCATCGGCGAAGACCCCACCAGCCCCACCTTCAACCTCATGTGCGTCTATGATGGCGGCCGGCTGCCGTTGTACCACTTCGACCTCTACAGGCTTGACACCCCTGATCAGCTTGATGACATCGACTATTACGGAGTGACCGAAGGAGATGGCGTCTCCGCTGTTGAGTGGGGCGACAAGTTCGCCGAGGCCGCTCCCGATGAATGCCTGGTGCTGCGTTTTTCCATCATGGCATCGGGTGAGCGCCTGATTGAGGCTGTTGCGGCGGGCCAAAGGGGTTGCGAGCTGGAGCATGCCTTCGGTGCGGCCGCTCAAGCCGTCAAATGCGCCCGGAATGCCGACGGCTCCTATTGTACTCCGTCCGCTTCTACGCCTTCGCGCGATCTGCTCTGAGTCTTCGAGGAGAACCATGACGAAACGATACATCCTTGCATTCGATACCGCCAATGAGACCGTTGCCGTGGGAATCGGCCGCGTATCCGATGCGTCCGCTGCGTCCGCGTGCGCTGCGGATTCTGCGGACGCGCCTTTACCTGGGCAGGCTTGCGCGCGTAGGCGCATCGAGTTCGTCTGCGGTCGGGAGCGCGCTGCGCACAGGGCGAGCAACACCGTGCTCGTCGAGGAGCTTGATGCGGCCCTTGCCCAAGCGGGAGTGGAGAAATCCCAGATAGCGGCCGTTGTATGCGGCAGGGGCCCCGGAAGTTTCACGGGCGTGCGCATCTGCATGGCAACGGCGAAGGGCGCGGCATGCGCTCTGGAGGTTCCGCTCTACGGCGTCTCTACGCTTGATGCCGTGGCGTGGGGCGCCCATGCGGCCGGCGCGCGCGGCCGCGTCGCTGTGGTGGCGGATGCCATGCGCAAGGAGGTCTATCCTGCGGTGTTCGATCTGAGCGATGCGGGAATAGAGCGCCTGTCGGCTGACGCGGTGGTGAAGGCCGTCGAGTGCGCGCCGCTTCTCCAGGAGGCCGCCGGTGCCGAAGGCCTTTCGCTGTGCGGCGATGCGCTGGTCAAATACCGCGACCTGTTCGAAGAATGCGGCGCTGTGCTTGGCGAGCAGACGTGGCAGCCCACCGGCTACGGTCTGATAGCCGCTGCCGATGCCGCTTTTGCGGCCGGCGCCATGGACCTCTCAGATGCGGCATGGCATGGCGTTTCGCCAAAGCAGGCTCCGCTTCCGGGAGACCCCGGCGTGCTTCTGCCTGTATACACGCGTCTGTCCGATGCGGAGGAAAACGAGCGCATCCGTTTGGCGAAGGGCACAGCCGGCGCCATGGCCGGTGCGGACCTTTCGACCGGCGTGCAGGATCCCCGTGCCATGGAGGCCGCGGCAGCGGGGGAATCGGTGCTTGAATTCCGTCCGCTCGATGCCGCCCATGCGGCGGCGGTGGCGGACCTTGAAGCGCGGTCCATGGGCAACGACGCTTGGAGCGCGGCTCTTGTGGCGGATGAGCTGGGCCGCAAGGACCGCAGCTGGTGGATGGCGTGCGATGGCGATGCGCTGGCCGGCTATTGCGGTGGCTGGGTGGTGGACGGGGACGTGCAGATCCTCAAGGTTGCAATCGAGCCCGCTTATCGCCGTCGCGGCATTGCGCGCCAGCTGATGTCGCTTGTGGCTTCCGATGCGCGCGACCTTGGCGCTCAGACGTGCAGCCTTGAGGTGCGTGCCTCAAACGAAGGGGCGCAGGCGTTCTACGAAACCGCAGGTCTCTTGAGCGTCGGTGTGCGTCCCGGGTATTATCCCGACCGCGAGGATGCCGTGATCATGTCCGGCCCCCTGCCGCTCGGAGCTGCTACCGACGCGTCTTCGCCGGGTGTTGCCGGCATGGAGCTGATCGTCAACCAGGAGGATGAGCAGGCCGTTTCCGAACGCGAGCATCCGCTGATCTTCGCCATTGAGAGTTCGTGCGACGAAACGGCCGCAGCCATCATCGATGGGCGCCGCCGACTTCTGTCCGACGTGGTTGCCAGCCAGATAGATTTCCACTCCCGCTTCGGCGGTGTGGTTCCTGAGATTGCAAGCCGCAAGCATATCGAAGCCATCTGCGGGGTGGCCGGCGAATGCCTGGATTCGGCCGCCAAGAGCCTGGGTGCAAAGCGCCTGCGTTGGCGCGACCTTGATGCCGTTGCCGTGACGTATGCTCCGGGATTGGTGGGCGCGCTGGTTGTGGGCGTTGCCTTCGCCAAGGGGGCCGCCTGGGGTGCCGACCTGCCGCTTATTGCCGTCAACCATCTGGAAGGCCACCTGTATGCCAACCGGATCGCAACGCCTGACATCTGCCCGCCCATGGTGGTTTCGCTGGTGAGCGGCGGTCACACCATGCTGGTGCATGTCAAGGATTGGGGCGACTACGAGACGCTGGGGTCGACCATCGATGATGCGGTGGGCGAAGCCTTCGACAAGGTGGCGAAGGCTTTGGGCCTGGGGTATCCGGGCGGTCCTGTCATCAGCCGCCTTGCTGCCCAGGGCAATCCGAAGGCCATCGACTTTCCCCGTGCGCTCATGCATTCGGGAGACCTGCGCTTCAGCCTCTCCGGCTTGAAAACCGCTGTCACCTTCTATATCCAGAAACAAAAGGATGCGGGCGTTGAGCTCAACATGCCCGATATTGCCGCAAGCTTCCAGCAGGCCGTCATCGATGTGCAGGTGGCCAAAGCGAAGACCGCGTTGCTTGAAACCGGTGCCAAGGAGTTTTGCCTGGGAGGCGGCGTGGCGGCCAACCCTGCGCTGCGTGCGGCTTACGAGAAGATGTGCGCCAAGATCGGCGTGAGGCTGACCATGCCGCCCATGAGCGCCTGCACGGACAATGCGGCCATGATCGCCGAAGTGGCGCATGACCGCTTCGAGCAGGGGAAATTCGCCGATCGCTCCCTTGATGTGAAGGCGCACGCTCCGCTTGATGAGGCGTACTAGGAGGTTTTCGCTCAGGGCGGGATGCAGCCGGCATCATCGTGAGCGCAAAGGCGGTCGCGGTAAGGAATCAATTGCAGGACGGTAGGCTTCGGCTTGCCGTCCTGTTTGCTTTCGGCGTGAAACCACGTTGCAAAACGGACAGGTTCGGGTTTGGTTCCAGCCAGGTTTCCCATGGCTCTCCGGGTAGAACGCGATGGAAAAAATCAAGGTCCATCTGCCATCATGCACCTCCCGATGACAAGGAGGCGGTTGCATGACCAGGCGGAGGACGTGGGTGATAGCTGCTGTATGCGGCGTGCTGTGCGCCGTGTGCATAGCCCTGTACGCGCAATCCCTTGAGCAGAAATATGCAGAGCAAAGGGAGGACGCCCTTGAACGCTTCGGCGGGGAGCAGGTGGGGGTTTGCGTGGCGACGCGTGACATCGTCTCAGGTGAAGAGCTTGATCAGACGAATACGACGGTGCGGCCGTGGCTTGCCGAGCTGCTTCCCGAAGATGCGGTGGAAGATCTTTCCTCGTTGGGGTCAACCGTGGTGTCGGAACCCATTTACGCAGGAGAGCCCATTGTCGAGGGGCGCACGGGCACGGTCAAGCGGCACGCCATGGATGTACCTGAGGGGTTTGCCGCTGTAAGCGTTGCCGCTCAGGATGTCTCTGCGGTAGGCGGCAGCATCGCGCCGGGTGTGCGCGTGGATGTCTATGCGGCCTCGGAGGCTGGGGCGGATGTCATAGCGCGCGATGTCTTGGTGCTTGAGACCAGCTCGAACGCCGGCGCAGATGCTTCTTCATCGGGTCTTTCCTGGGTCACCTTGTCGGTTGAGCCATCGTTTGTGGAAGAGCTCATCGCCGCATCCCAACGGACGAAGCTGTATTTCGCCATCCCGAACGGCACGGCTCCTTCGAAGGATTCGGCAGCCGCCGAGGTGGATCGCAACGGCAAAAATGCCGGATCGAAGAAAGGAGAAGACCGTGGAGCCGCATATTCTGCTGTGTCTTGATTCGGATTCGCAGGCTCATCCGGAGCTTGCGGGCCTGGACGGTGAAGCTGTCTGCAGTCAGCCGTGGTGTTTGTGTCTGGCAGCGGCGGGACGGTGCCGCGCCGCATGGAGGGCAGACCATGGCCTGCGGGAGGCGTGGTTCGTCTCAAGCGATGACATGGAGCCCATCAACGCTGCGGCTGCACTCAAGCGCGACGACGGGTCGCGCAAGGTGTACCTGGTTTCGACGGATTCCAGCGGGTCTTCGGCAAGCCGTGCGAAAGCCGCCGGTCTTGACGGCGTCTGGGATGTACCCGAATTCATACGCCGGTATGCGGAGTGCAAGCGCGCAGAACTGGTTGACATACGGGGCGAAAGGACCGGTATCCCTGATGGCGTCAAGGCGGCCGACGGCTCCATCCGAGATACCGCGGATGCGAAGTCCGCTCCGGATCGCAGCAGGAAAGGGTGCGCGGTGGCGGTGGTCTCAGGCAGCGGCGGTTCGGGCAAGAGCACCGTTGCGACGTTGTTTTCCCTGCTGGCGGCCCAGATGGGGGTGCGCACGGCATTGCTTGACGCCGATCTTCAGTTCGGCGATGTCTGCCATCTGTTGGGGTCGGCGCCGCATATCCGCCTCGATGCGCTGTGCGCTGCGGGGGATAGGGCGGAAGCGCTTGAGGCGGCGTTCGGCAAGGCCCGCAGCGATCCGCCCGTGCCCGCGATCGTCTCCGCGCCGGCAAGGCTTGAAGATTGCGAGACCTTCGCCTCCGAAGTTGCGGGTGTGTTGGATGTGCTGCGCTCTGAGTTCGAGCTTACCGTGGTCAACACGGGGGCGTTTTGGTGTGAATCCCACGCGATGCTTCTGGAGCGTTGCGATAAGACGGTGTTTCTGATGGACCAGCGGCCCTCATCGCTGCGGGCGTGCGTCCATGCGGTCGATCTGTGCTCGCGCATGGGGCTTGCCTCGCAGCCCTTCGTCTTCGCCATCAACCGCTGCGAACGTTCCGGGCTTTTGTCCGCGGTGGATGCGTCATGTGCGCTGCATGGGGCGCATGTGGCTGAATTCCCTGATGGAGGGCGCGATGTCGATGAGCTTCTCGGGGCGGGCTATCCGTTCGAGCTCATCGGTTCGAAGAACCGTTTCGTTGAGGCCCTCAGGGCGTTTACGGCAGACATTGTCCGGGAATGCGTCCCCGATGCCGCTGCACGGCTTGATGCGGGCAAGCGCGGCAAGGGATTGTTCCGGAAGCGGAAGGGAGGGAAGTAGGCATGTCTTTGGCGCAGCGAGTGCGCGAGGTGGGCGGTCTGGTTCAGGACTCGGGCCCGCAGGGAGCCGATCTGCTCTTGTCCCGCTTGCGCGCCGATGTCAATCGGATCCTTCCCAGCGACCTTCTGGCTTCCATGGTCAAAGACCATCCGCAGCAGGCGCGCAGTGAGATCAAGAGCGCATGTGCACGGGTTTTCGCGCAGACCCAATGGGCCACGTGCGATGAATCCGCGCGCAGCCGGCTTGTGTCGGATCTGCTCGACTCCATTTTCGGCCTGGGCATCATCCAGCCGCTCATCGATGATGCGACCGTCACCGAGGTGATGGTCAACTCCACGGATTCCGTGTACTTCGAGCGGGATGGCAGGTTGATTCGCAGCGAGGTCTCGTTTTCAGACGAAGCGCAGATCAGGACCTTGATAGACCGGATCGTGGCATCGGTGGGCAGGCGTGTGGACGAGGCGTCCCCCATGGTGGATGCGCGCTTGCCGGGAGGCTACCGCGTCAATGCGGTGGTGCCGCCTGTGGCCATCGACGGCCCTTCGATCACCATCAGGAAGTTCGGGGATTCGGTGATGCGGCTCTCCCAGATGGAGGCGGCGGGGTCGTTCGATGCGCGCATGAGGCGGTTCTTCGAATGGATGATGGCGGCTCGATGCAACGTTGCGGTGTCAGGGGGCACGGGCAGCGGCAAGACCACACTGCTCAATGCCTTGTCGTGCGAGATTTCACACGAGGAGAGGATTGTGACCATCGAGGATTCTGCGGAGCTGAGGTTTCAGGAGCATCCGCACGTGGTCAGGTTGGAGGCCCGTCCCCGCAATGCCGAAGGTGCGGGCGAGGTGACCATTCGCGATCTTGTGGCCAACGCCCTGCGCATGCGGCCCGACCGGATCATCGTGGGGGAGTGTCGTGGCGCTGAGGCGCTGGACATGCTCCAGGCCATGAATACCGGACACGATGGGTCGCTGACCACACTGCATGCGAATTCGCCCAATGACATGGTTCTCCGTCTGGCCACTATGGTCCGCTACGGCGCTGATCTGCCCATAGATGTGGTTGAGGCGAACATCGCTTCGGCGATAGATGTGGTTGTCCAACTGGCACGTTCAAGAAACGGGCTGCGCTATGTCTCTGCCGTGGCCGAGTTGCGCAGTGATCCTCATGCACCTTGCAGCGCCCATGTCCTGTATTCGGTTTCCGGATCGGGTATCGGCGCATGGCAGGACGTTCCGTCGTGGCTCGATGGGGCCGTGGCGAAAGGCGTTGTGGATGGAAAGGAGGCGAAGGCATGGCTTCGTTCGTGCTCGCTTGCGCATGCGTGAGCGGATGCGCAGCGGTCTGCACGGCTCTGCCCGCTGCCTTGCGGAGCGCTTCGCATGTGAGGCGCCAGGTGGTAACGGCTGTTCGGGTAGATGGAGGGCAACAGGAGCGCTCGGCGCCCATCCGTTACGTGGATGCCGCGTTGCGTATGGTGCTTCGCAACGGATTTGCCGGGCTTCTTCCCGTTTCCAAGGCACTGCTTGCCATTCCCGTTGTTGACCGTGCGTTGGCACAAGCGGTGCGGTCTGTGCGTTGGCATGGGTTTGCAACGGAGCGCGATCGGCTGCTTTCGGCCGTTTTGGCCCTGGCCGGTGTTGCGGGTGCTGCTGTCGGCTGCGCTGCAGGATCGCTTGCGATGGGTGCGCTCGCCTCTATCTTGCTTCTGTGGGCGGCTTCGTTTCACGCTTCGCGTCTTGATGCGAAGCGCGATGAGCTGCTGCGCGAACAGGTGCCGGATGCGCTTCAATGTCTGTCGGTGTGCTTTCAGGCGGGGCTCTCCCTTCCCCAGGCGTTTGCCCAGACTGCGCAGGAGAGCCCGTCTCCGGCCAAGGAGATGTTCGCCCGTGTGGCGCATGAGGTTGAGACGGGTGGCAGCGTCGATGATGCGCTGCGCGAGTTCCGTGATGGCTCAGGGGTGGCGGAACTTGCATTCGTGTCGGTTGCGCTGGATGTGCAGCACGTCTGCGGAGGGGCCATAGGACCGGTCTTGGAATCAGCGGAGGATTCGGTGCGCCGCGGGCTTGAGATGAAGAGGTTTTTGAAATCCCATACCGCCCAGGCCCGGCTTTCCGCCCAGATGGTGGCCGTCATGCCTGTGGTGCTGATAACGCTTCTGTCCGCAGCATCCCCCGGATACATGGATCCGTTTTTCGCCAGCGCCCAGGGAATCGCCCTGCTTGCGGTGGCGGCGGGCATGCAGGTCTGCGGAATCATCGCAGTCAGGCGCATGCTGTCGGAAGGGGGCGTGTGATGTATGCCGTTTTCGCCTGCATCGCCGGGGGATTGTGCGCGGCGGTCATTGCATTTCAAGTGTCCTTTGCACGGCAGGTTCGTGTTGCGGAAAGGCTTCGAGGGGTTTTTGCATCTTCAGGTGGGGGCCTGCGACGGCTTTTCGCCTCACGAGCTGGCGGGGGCGAAAGTCCGCGCGCCCGCAGGCGACGCACGAGTGAGATGGAAAGGCATCTGCCTGAATTGGCGGAGACGCTTTCCATGGGTTTGAAGGCGGGGCTGCCCCTGGATAGGGCCTTCGCCTTGTACTGCACGCGCTTCGATGATGTTCTAGCGGTTTCGTGCGGCAACGCATACGGCAGATGGAGCAGCGGCCTTGCCACGCGGGAGGAGGCGCTTGCCCAGATGGCGGCGGGGTTCGATTCGCCCATGCTCGATCGGCTGACGGCATCGATCTCGCGTACGGCGCGATTCGGCGGATCGTTGGCGCGTTCGCTTGACCTGCTTGCCGCCGAGGCCCGCGGACGAAGCCGTGCCGCCGCCGAAGAACGCATAGCAAAGATACCGGTGAAGATGATGGTTCCGACCGCCGTTCTCATCCTGCCCGCCATGCTCATCGTAGTCATGGGGCCGGTGCTATTGGAGGCGGTTTCTTGAAGGGTGCAAGTGAGGGAAATGCATCATGGAAGGTGGGGCGTATGAAAGGAGTTCGCCATGGGATTGAAGAATGCTGCCATGCAGAAGATGGCGCGTGCGCACGCGGCAATGCTTCGTGTGCAAGGGGAGATGAAATGCAAGATGAGGGATGCGCACGGGCAGGCGACGACGGAGTACGCCATCCTGGTGGGTGTTCTCGTTGTTGTGGCTGTTTTGGCCATCACGCTGTTCAAGCCGAAGATCGAGGAGCTTTGGAGCGCCATCGCGGAATCCATCAACGGGCTGTGATTGCGCGCCTTGCCGACCGTTCGGGGCAGTCGACGGTGGAATACGCCTTGGTGGCGGCTGCCCTTTCGGCCATCGTCTTGGGCTTGGGGGCGCTGTGGCGGTTCGCATCGGATGGGTCGGTGTCGCAGGCTCTGGCCCGCTCTCTTACCCATACGCTTCCTTCGGGGGTGCTCGATGTTCTGGCGTTCTGAGGTGCTCCGTCGTCTTGCATGCCGCAAAGGACAGGCGACGGTGGAGGCTGCGTTTCTGATTCCGGTGATGTTCACGGCGCTTTTGGTGCTGCTTCAGCCGGCGATGCTCCTGTTCGGACGGGTGGCCATGCAGCATGCGGCGTCGGAGGGGTGCCGCTATCTGCTGACCGCCTCCGAGCAGGACGCCGTGGCCTCCATCGAACGGCACTTGGATGCGGTTCCGGACATTCCCGTTCTCCACGTTGGCGAATGGGACGTGGATGTCGGGGCGGGGGTCGATTCGGTGACGGTTCGGATTTCGCACGGGGTGCGTCCGCTTCCCGTGATAGGGGTGTTCGTCCGTGCGGCGGGTGCACTTGATTCGCGCGGGCTCATGGTCCAGGAGGTCGTATGCACTATGCCGGCACGTGCGCCATGGCTCGCGGATGGGAGCGCGCCATGCGATCCGTCTGCGTGGCCGCAGCGCTGGGAGGAGGCGGTTTGAGTGGGTTTCATGAGGGTATTCGTCAAGGACCAGGATGGATTCACGGCTGCCGGATCAGCCGTGGCCCTGCTTGTGGCCTGCGCCCTCATCTTCTCTTCGGTCCAGGTCTACCGGGTTCAAAGCGCTGCGGGCAAAACGCAGCACGTGGCTGACGCCGTGGCTTTGGCGGCTGAAAACGAAGTCGCTTCATTCATGGTGGCGGTGCGCGTATGCGATGCGAGCCTTCTGACCATGACCATGTCAGGGCTCACGCTCTTGGCGGTGGGAACGGCATGCCTGTGCGCGCCGCCTGCGGCGGCCATCGGTCGGCAATGCATTGATGCGGGTAGGAAGATCTTGGATGCGCGGGATAGCGCGGCGGAGAAGATGGTTACGGGTCTCAATGCCATGCAGGATGCCCTTCCTGCGGCTGCGGTTGCACAGGGCATGTCCGTTGCCGTTCTCAACTCGTCTTCCGAAGTGTCGTATGCAGGCTATGTGGAACTGGCGCCCATGTCTGCTCCTGATGTGGCGCTTTCGGGTGCGCTGTCGGTATCGGGTGCCGCTGACGAAGTGGAAGAGCGGGCTGACGGTCTGGAGGAGCAGGCGGCAGCAGCCCAGGAGGCCATGGACCGGGCCCAGGAGGCCATTGAGGACGCGTACATGCATGATTGCGGCAATGCGCCGGGGTACTGCATGCAGGAACGTGCGGCTTCGCTGTCGGATATAGATCCTGACCTCAACCCCATCTACCATTCGTCTTCGACCTGGTCGTTCGGTGTCGCTCTTGCTCGTGCCCAGGAATACTATCCATGCCGCATCATGGAGGAGGAGCCGCTTGACGGCTCGGTTGAGGAAGAGGTCAGAAGCGCTCTTCGGCTGCGGTTTTACGAATACGCCTATGAGATGGTGATGGAGGGGTATGTCGTCGAGGATGAGCACGGCGTCTACGACATGGATTTCCCCGATCTTCCTGCGAACACTGAAGCCATGAAGGGTACGCGGCTCTATACCGATCGAGTCTATCCCGTAAGCGATGAGGCGCAGGGTCCGGTGATCCACGCCTATGCTCGGTGTCCGGGCAATTCCGGTGCGGTTTCGGGGCTGGGGTCACTTGAGGGGCTGGATGCAGGCGAATACGAGCAATGCCCCGTATGCCGGCTTACTCCGGAAGCCCTTGGCAGCGTTGCTGCAGCATCGACCTCCATCGAGAACGGCTTCGAGTACCACTATCGCAAGGTTGCCCAGGCGGCTGAGCGCTACATGGCCGCCCGCGCAGAGGCCCAGCCTCATCTGGATGAAGCACGTGCTGCGGCCCAGGAGATCTTCGACATGCTGGCCGAATGGATGCAGGAAGCTGCATCGTGCAGGATAGAGGCATACCCTCCGGGCAGATTCGGGGCGGTTGCGGCGGTTGCGGCCGATTGTTCGGGCGCCGCGGGTGGATTGCCGTTCATCTCGGAGGCTGGCTTGGGCCCGACTTCGGCCATTTCCGCAGCGGTGATTGCGGAGGACGGGGCCGAAAACGTGGTCGAGGGCTTGGCGGATGCCGCGCTTGAGGCGCTTGGCGTGCAGGGACTGGCGTCCGGCAACAGCGCTATCGGACGGATTTGGGGAGCCATGCTGGACTTCTACAAAGGAGGCGTTGACGGTGTGGATGCTGCTTTGCGGGAAGTGGTCGGCGCGCTTCCCCTGGTGGGTGTTTTGGGGGATTGGGCGGCTGATGCCCTTGGGGGCCTTGTGGCGGATGCGGGGCTTTCTCCCGCGCGTACGGCCGCACCCAAAACGGTTCTGCTCAACACCGACTACGTGCTCGGGTATTCCGAAGGCCCGCTTTCGGGCGCGATCAGGGAGGCGAAGCATGCTGCCGAAGCTTTCTGAGCAATCCGGTCAGATGACCGTCGAGTTCGCCGTGGTGTTTCCCGTCATGCTGGTTGTGGCCGCCATAGCCCTGCACGCCATGGCGTATGCGGGGGAGTGTGCGCGATTCGACGAGGCGGTTCGCAATGCCGTGCGCTTCGAGGTGGAGAACGGCTCGGTGCCGGAGGATGCGACGGGGTCCATCGAGCGTGCGGTCCGCGCATGCATGGACCGCGAGGTTGAAGTCTCTGCGTCCTGTGAAGGGGCGGGAGTGGGGCAGGTTCGCTATGCGGTCTGTCTGCGCATGCCGCCAACGCTATTCGGGTTCCCTTTGAGAGAGGTGGCGGGATTTTCGGTTCCGCCGCTTGAGCATCGAAGCGAGATGGTGGCGTGCGTCAGGAGGAAGGCGGTGGTGGTGTGAGCAGATTTGAAGTTGCGATGACCGGAAGAGCGAAGCTTGCGGGGCTGTTCGCCTATGCGCCGGATGGTGATGTGGTGTTGATGCTTGCGGGATGCTGCGATATCCATACGTGCGGCATGCGTTCGCCCATCGATGCTGCCTTCGTGGATGCTCAGGGCACGGTGATTGAATCTCTGCGCGGCATCCTGCCGTGGCGACGTTTCAGGCGTCCGGGCGCTGCAGCGGTGCTTGAGCGCTACTCCGTCTTCGGTGACCCTTGGCCTGCGAAGGGCTCATGCGTAGGGGAGATGTATCCAAAGGCGGCAGAGATCTTGGAGTCTATGGGAAAGGATCGTTCATTATTACGGAGAGAGGAGCCATCATGGGAGAAGATGCGATGAAGACCTGCCCGGTATGCGGAGCCGAATGCTTTAAGGATATGGAGACGTGCTTTTCGTGCCTGCATGTATTCGACGCCCAGGATGCGTGCGCTGCGGATCGGCTTACGTTCGGCATTCCTGCGGACTGCGATTTCGCCGCAGAAGAGGAGTTTGTTCCCGAAGAGGCCGTTGCTGTGTCAGCTCCCGCTTGCGGAATCAATGCGCCTGGAATTGTTTTGGATGGTGAAACCCCTGTTCAATTGCGGATTGTGGTAGATTTGAGCGGACTTGCGCCAAGATACTTCCAAAAAAGTTAGTTTAGGGTTTCTTTTTGCCGGGCAAACGTGTATCATGCCAAGAAGTTAACCGATGCTTACTTAAGGAGCATGATGGAGCGCGATGTGAAAAACGGCCGCAGCGCCTTGCCCCCTTTGCCGCTGGCACTTGTATCCGCTGGTCAGCGGGCAATGGTTGTGGGCGTGCGCGGTGCCAGGGAGACGCGCCGCCACCTTGAGACTTTGGGATTCACCGAAGGGTCGAGCGTCACGGTGGTCAGCTCATCGGGCGGGAATCTGGTGGTCGAGGTTCGCGGATCCCAGATTGCCCTTGACCGTAAGATAGCCATGGATGTCATGGCTGCCGGCTGATCTTCAAGCCATGCACCGCCGGCTGCGAAACTGCAATCAGGCCACGTACCAGGAAAGTAGGAAGAATGTCAGAAGCACAGACGGAAACCTTGCGTGATATCCCCATCGGAGGGAAGGCGAAGGTTCTCAAGCTCACGGGAGAAGGGGCCCTCAAGCGCCATATCATGGACATGGGCATCACCAAGGGCGTCGAGGTGTTCGTCCGCAAGGTAGCACCTCTGGGAGACCCCATTGAGGTGACGGTGCGCGGATACGAGCTGTCTTTGCGCAAGAGCGAAGCCGAAAGCATTCTGGTCGAATCTTTGGCTTGATGCCGGATGCTCTACGGTGGCGAGGGGTTGCTCCGGTGAATTCCGGGGACCCTTCGACCCGTTTTGAATCATGCCGCTGCGAGCGGCTTTCTTTTCCCCCACGAGTTAACCAAAGCTAACAAAAGAAGGAGATGAACATGGGAGCTCGAATCGCTCTTGCGGGCAATCCGAATGCCGGCAAGACCACATTGTTCAACCTGCTCACGGGCGCCAATCAGTATGTAGGAAACTGGCCGGGCGTCACCGTGGAGAAGAAGGAGGGGCGCTATCTCAAGGATAAGTCCGTTTCCATGGTGGATTTGCCCGGCATTTACTCGCTGTCCCCGTATTCCCCTGAGGAAGTGGTGAGCCGCGACTTTTTGATGGGAGTGCAGGCGGGCGAGAGGCGCCCCGATGCCGTGATCAACGTGGTCGATGCCACGAACCTGGAGCGCAATCTCTATCTGACCACGCAGATCTTGGAATTGGGCATCCCTGTGGTGGTGGCGCTCAACATGGTTGACCTGACCGAGAAAGCGGGAGACACGATAGATGCGCATGCCCTCTCCGCTTCGCTCGGCTGCCCGGTGGTTTCCGTGAGCGCACTGCGCCGAACGGGTATCGATGCGCTCATGGATGCCGTCATCGCCGCCTGCGCAGATCAGGCTCCTGAGCACAACATGCCCTTCGATGCCGCTGTAGAGCAGGCCATCTCCCAGGTGCAATCCATAGCAGCCGGGAGCATCCCTTCGGGTTTGGAGCGTTGGTATGCCATCAAGCTTTTGGAGGGCGAAGAGCTTGCCTGCGGAGCCATCAGTCTGAGCGAGGCGGAGCAGGCGGCCGTCTTGGGCATCCGCTCCAAGCTGGAAAGCCTTTTCGAGGACGATATCGAAAGCATCATCACATCGGAGCGTTATGCCGCCATCGCGCATGTTGCCGATCGCGCGGTTGAACGTTCGGCATCCGGGCTGACTCTGTCCCAGAAGATTGACCGCGTTGTGACCAACCGCTGGCTTGGGCTTCCCATCTTCGTTTTGGTCATGACGGCCGTCTATTATCTGGCGGTTTCTGTGGGCGGCGGCGTGGTCACCGACTGGGCCAATGACGGCATCTCCGGTGACGGCTGGGATTACTGGGGCGTGTTCGTTCCGGGATTGACGCCCATCGCCACGGGATTCCTTGAGTCCGTGGGCTGCGCGGCGTGGCTGCAGAGCCTCATCGTCGACGGCGTGATCGCCGGTGTCGGCGCGGTCATCGGCTTCGTCCCGCAGATGATCATCTTGTTTGTCATGCTGTCTTTTCTCGAGGCATGCGGTTACCTGGCGCGCGTTGCATTCATCATGGACCGAATCTTTCGAAAGTTCGGCCTATCGGGCAAAAGCTTCATCCCCATGCTCATCGCTTCCGGCTGCGGCGTGCCTGCCGTCATGGCCACCAAAACCATTGAAAACGAGCGCGACCGCCGCATGACCATCACCACCACCACCATGATCCCGTGTGGCGCCAAGCTTCCCGTGATCGCGTTGGTGTTCGGTGCGCTGGCCGGGCAGGTTGCCGAGGATGTGTGGTGGGTTGCGCCCCTGTTCTACTTCCTGGGTGTGGCCGCCGTCATCGTCTCCGGCATCATGCTGCGCAAGACCCGCATGTTCGCGGGCGAGGCGACCCCGTTCATCATGGAGCTGCCGCAATACCATCTTCCCGCCGTGCGCACCGTTGCCTTCGCCACGTGGGAGCGTGTGAAGAGCTACATCATCAAAGCCGGTACCGTGATCTTCCTTTCCTCCATTGTCATCTGGTTCCTCATGAACTTCGGATTCGTGAACGGCAGCTTCGGACTGCTTGACCCTGAGGTCGAAGGCTACATCGAGAACAGTCTCATGGCCCTCGTCGGCGGCGCCATCGCCTGGCTGTTTACGCCGCTTGGGTTCGGCGATTGGCAGGCAACCGTGGTTTCTGCAACCGGCCTTGTGGCTAAGGAGAACGTGGTTGCAACCGTGGCCATCCTCGGCAATCTTGGCGAAGCCGGCGAGGCCGACCCCTCCATGTGGCAGGCGTTTGCCGCCATGCTGGGAGGAAGCGTTCCCGCCATCCTGTCCTTCTGCGCTTTCAACCTGCTGTGCGCTCCCTGCTTCGCAGCCATCGGTGCCATCCGCCGTCAGATGGAATCGGCGAAGTGGACGTGGTTCGCAATCGGCTACATGACCCTATTCGCCTACGCGGTATCCCTCATGATCTACCAGTTCGGCATCTTCATCGGCGGTGCGGGCTTCTCGGTGGGCACTGCTGCGGCGTTGGTTGTGGCTGCGGCCATGCTCTTCCAGCTGCTGCGCCCCATGCCCGATTGGTCGGCCAAGAAGGAATCCGACTTGGCGCGTGGCCGCTTCGGCCGTCCGCGTTTCCCCTTCGGCCCGGCGTCTGCGGCGAAGGCGGGTGAGTAGCATGCTGCCGCTTGAGATGTCTCTGTCCACGGCCGTCATTCTCTCGGTTCTCGTTGCTCTGGCCGCGGTGGCATGCCGCCGCCTGCTGCGACGGGGGGCATGCGGCTGCTCTTCGGGATCGGGCAAGCGGTCCTGCCAGGGAGGATGCGCCGGCTGCTCGTGCTCAGGTGCATGCGGATGTGCGGGCGCGAAGCCGTCTGTGTGCGTGTCGCGTGATTTCGCCGTACGAGGCGCGGTTGAAAAATAAACTAAGGTAAACTTATGCCGCTTCATAAGCGCCCGGACGCCGCTGGAACCTCCTTCAGCCCGCGTCCGGGCTTGCACATTCCATGTTGAACCTGATGAGGAAGTTTCTTCATGCATATGAAAGTGGCATTGGCCGGAAATCCGAACTGCGGCAAGACAACCCTGTTCAACCATCTGACGGGGTCGAACCAGTACGTCGGCAATTGGCCCGGCGTGACCGTGGAGAAGAAGGAAGGCCCCTATCTCAAGGACGCCGAGGTGACCATCACGGACCTGCCCGGCGTCTATTCGCTGTCCCCCTATTCCCCGGAGGAGGTGGTGACGCGGGATTACCTGCTCAACGAGCGCCCCGACGCCATCATCGACCTGGTGGATGCAACCAACCTGGAGCGCAACCTCTACCTCACGTTGCAGATGATCGACACCGGCGTGCCGGTTGTCCTGGCTCTCAACATGATGGACGTGGCCCGCAAAAACGGCATGCGCATCGACGTCGAGGCCCTGTCTCTGTGGCTGGGCTGCCCCGTTGTGGAAACTGCCGCGGCCAAAGGCGAAGGCATCGACAAGCTCATGGAGCAGGTGCTCTCCTCTGCACGCAAGGGTCGCACGCAGAGCGCGGGCGTGGCCATGGATGCCCTGATCGAAGGGGCGCTCACGCGCGTGTCTTCGGCGCTTTCCGGCATAGCGCCGCGCCTGCGCCGCTGGTATGCCATCAAGTTGCTGGAGGGCGACGAGCGCGTGGTTGCCGAATTGTCCCGGTCCTTGGACGAATCCGCGCAATCCGCCATAGCCTCCGCACGTGCGGATCTTGAGGCGGCTTGCGACGACGAGGCGGACGGCATCATAGCCGCCGGCCGCTACGACGCCGTCGAACACGCCCTCGGCAGCATCATCATCGAGGCTGGATCGCGCTCGGATATCTCTCACCGAATCGACGATATCGTGACCAACCGATGGCTGGGCATCCCCATCTTCGTGGCCATCATGACGCTGGTCTATTTCATCTCCGTTTCCACGGTTGGCACCATGGCCACGAACTGGATGAACGACGGCGTATTCGGCGACGGATGGGATTACTGGGGAACCTTCATTCCCGGCATCCCCGTCGTGCTGGGTGACTTCCTTTCGGCCATAGGCTGCGCCGAATGGCTGCAATCCCTCATCCTCGACGGCATCATAGGCGGCGTGGGCGCGGTTTTGGGCTTCGTTCCGCAGATGATCGTGCTGTTCCTGCTCTTGTCCATCCTCGAGGACTGCGGCTACATGTCGCGCATCGCCTTCATGATGGACCGCGTCTTCCATAAGTTCGGCCTGTCGGGCAAAAGCTTCATCCCTCTTCTGGTCTCTTCCGGCTGCGGCGTGCCGGGCATCATGTCCACGCGCACGATTGAAAACGAACGCGACCGCCGCATGACCATCATGACCACCACCTTCGTGCCCTGCAGTGCGAAGCTGCCCATGATCGCGCTGGTTTTCGGCGCACTTGCCGGCAGCGCCCAGTCGTGGTGGGTTGCGCCCCTGTTCTATTTCCTGGGCATCGGCGCGGTCATCATCAGCGGCCTCATGCTCAAGAAGTTCAAGCGCTTCGCCGGCGAGGCCACTCCCTTCGTCATGGAGCTGCCCCGCTACCATGTTCCCAATGCCAAAGGTGTCATCCTGCACACCTGGGAGCGCGTGCGCGGCTTCATCGTGAAGGCCGGCACTGTGATCTTCGTCTGCTCGGTCATCCTGTGGTTCCTGCTCAACTTCGGCATCCAGGACGGGCGCTTCGCCATGCTGGATACCACGCAGGCCTCGGCTATCGAATGCAGCTTCCTTGCCATGATCGGCAACGCCATCGCGTGGATCTTCGGGCCTTTGGGCTTCGGTAACTGGCAGGCGACCGTGGCAACGCTCACGGGCCTGGTGGCCAAGGAGAACGTTGTGACCACGTTCGGCGTTCTGGCGAATCTGGGCGAAGCCGCTGAAGGCGCATCCATGTGGACCGCGTTTTCCGCCATCATGGGCGGGCAGAATTTCGCCATTGTGGCGTTCTGCGCCTTCAACCTGCTGTGCGCTCCGTGCGTCGCGGCCATCGGAGCCATCCGCCGTGCGATGGATGACTGGCATTGGACCGTCTATGCGGTGGCTTACCAGTGCGTGTTCGCCTATGCCATCGCGCTGATGATCAACCAGTTCGGCCTGCTTGCCACCGGCGGAGATTTCACTTTGATGACGCTGGCGGCCGTGGCTGTCGCAGGTGTGATACTCTTTCTGTTGTTCCGACCCGATCCCCATGCGGGGTCGGCGCAAGGCGAAGGCGCATCGGGTGCGCATGATGCCCGTGCCCACGGGGCTGCCGATGCCGCGCCGCGTGCGGAAAGGAAGTAGACCATGAACATTCCCACTCTCATTGTCTTACTGGTCGTTGCGGCACTGCTTGTCGCCGCTATCCGGCGCATCAGGAAAAAGGGCGCGTGCGATTGCGGCGAATGCACCGATTGCGATAAGGATCTGACCAGCTGCGGGCACGCCGGCGTGTGCAGCAGCTGCCCCCATAAGGAAACGCCGCATGCCACGCTGTCGAGCGAAGCTTCGTCTGAGCGGGATGCGGAATCCGGTGATGGAGCAAGGAGGTAACCGTGGAGACCATGCTTGAAGCCAGAAGCGATGGCAGTGAGGGCTCTCTGAGCCATTCGCTCGAAGATTACCTGGAGGCCATGGTTGACCTTGCCGGTGCTCCGAACACGCCGGTGCGTGCCGTGGACATTGCGAAAAAGCTTGAGGTGTCCAAGGCGTCCGTATCCAAAGCCACAGGGGTGCTCAAGG
The DNA here is from genome assembly GCA_937892845.1 of uncultured Eggerthellaceae bacterium. Taxonomy (GTDB): domain Bacteria; phylum Actinomycetota; class Coriobacteriia; order Coriobacteriales; family Eggerthellaceae; genus Slackia. Next base: position 19,459 of record CALBGP010000002.1, read on the forward strand.
AGAAAGGCCTGGTAGAGCAGCCTTATTACGGAGACATCACGCTTACTGAAGAGGGTTATGTCTACGGATCGGCAATTTGGCGCAAGCACGAGCTGCTGTTCCGGTTTCTGACCGATGTCATAGGCATCGATGCGGAGCGTGCCAACTACGAGGCGTGCCAGATGGAGCACGCCATTTCGCAGTCTTCATTCGAGAAGTGGCAGAGCTACTTCGATTCCATCGGTTTGAAAGAGCTATGACGAAGGAGTCCTGATGCAGGTAGAGCTTCTGTACCATACCCCCAACCCCGAACGCGCCATCGCAACCGCTGCGCGTCTGTGCTATGCACCGGTAGGTGCCGCCGAGCTGATGGAGACCATGTCCGAAGAGCGCATGCGAAGCGTGCTGTCCACCATCATGGCCGGCGGTCACTTCTCGACGCTGGAGCATGCCAGCTACACCTTCGCCATTGACGGCGTGTCCCGTGCGCTGACCCATCAGCTGGTCCGCCACCGCATTGCCAGCTTCAACCAGCAGTCCCAGCGCTACGTGAAGTTCAAGGACGGCGTCGAGGTTGTCAAGCCTGAAAGCGTTGCCGCGGACCCCGAATGCAGCCAGGCCTTCGATGACGCCATCGCCTGCGCGGTGGAGGCGTACGGCAAGCTGGTGGCCGCGGGTGTTCCCGCCGAAGACGCGCGCTACCTTCTGCCCAACGCTGCTGAAACCAAGATAGTCGTGACCATGAACGTGCGCGAGCTGCTGCACTTCTTCGAACTGCGCTGCTGCAACCGCGCCCAGTGGGAGATTCGCGAGCTGGCCCACAAGATGCTGGAGCTTGCCCGTCCCACCGCTCCGTTCATTTTCATGGATGCCGGCGCGCCTTGTGTGCACGGCACGTGCCCCGAAGGCAAGATGACCTGCGGAAATCCGTATGAGAAAGTGGTGCGTGGCTAGTGTCTGACCTCAAGCGCGCCTTTTCCGAGGACGGTGCCCGCAAAACCCATGTCGGCGGCCAGGCCCTTATCGAGGGCGTCATGATGCGCGGCCGCTACAATTGGGCCGTCGCCGTCCGTGAGCCCGATGGCGGAATCTATACCGAAGAGCACGATCTTGCCAGCGGCAAGGATAAGAATTCCTGGATGTACTGGCCCCTTATCCGCGGGTGCACGTCGCTGATTGAAAGCTTTGCGCTGAGCTTCAAGGCGCTTGAGGTTGCAACCGCTCACGCCTACGATGCCGAAGGTGCCACCTACGGCAATCCCATCACGCCCGAAGAGCGAGCCAAGATGGAGAAGGCCGAAGCGAAAGCCCGCGCCAAGGCGGAGAAGAAGGCCGCCAGAAAGCAGGAGAGGGAGGCGCGCAAAGCGGACCGCGCAAACGGGCCCGATTCCCATTCCGTATCCGCCGAAGCGCTTGCAGAAGATGTGCAGCTTGCGCAAGACGGGAAGGCGGACGAGCAATCGGAGGATTTCGCCTTCGGCCGTACCGAGATGCTGGTGTCCATGATCATCGGCGTGGTGATGGGCGTGGGCATCTTTATCCTTCTGCCTGCGCTTGTGGCGAACATCCTGGTGGGCGAATACGATTCGAACACCCTTGTGTGGAACATCGTCGACGGCATTGTGCGCGTGGCCATCTTCGTCTTCTACATCTGGCTCATCGGGCGGATGAAGGACATCAAGCGCATGTTCGGCTATCACGGCGCCGAGCATAAATCCATCCATTGCTTCGAGCACAGCCTGCCCATGACGCCTGCCAATGCGCGCAGCTTCCCGCGTCTTCATGTGCGCTGCGGAACCGCCTTCCTGATCATGGTGATGATCATCGCCATCCTGGTCTACACCATCACGCCGCTCAATGCCCTGATTGACGCATGGGGAGTGCCGGACGGTCCCGCCAAGTTCGCTTTGGTTGTGGTTGTGCGAATCCTGCTCATGCCCGTGATTGCCGGCGTCTCCTATGAGATCACCGTGAAGTGGGCGGGCAGCCATCCGGACAATCCCCTGGTCAAGATCATTCTGTGGCCCGGCATGCAGATGCAGTACCTCACCACCCGCGAGCCCGATGACGGCCAGATCGAATGCGCCATCGCCGCCATGCAGCTGGTTCTTGCCCGCGAAGAGCTTGAAGCCGCCAAGGCCGCCGGGACTGAGGCTGAAACGTCCGAGGCAAAGTCCGCATCCGCCGCCGCGGCATCCCGCGAGGCCGATGGGGTAGCCGGCCTATAGCGTTTTCTGCATGATGTAGTCATCCATGATGAATCCGTTGCCTATGTCGGATTCGACGGCGTCTATGGTTTCGAAACCCTTGCCCAGATAGGCGCGGATGCCCAGCTCGTTATGCTTGTTGACGGTCAGATACATGGCACCCAGCCCCTCATCGGAGCAGAGTTGTTCGTAATGCGCGATGGTCTTGCTGCAGTATCCGTGGCCGCGCGCTTCGGGCAGGAGGTAGATTTTCGAGATGAAGAAGCGGTTCGTATCCGCTTCCGCATATCCGCCGGTGTAGCCCATGACGCAGACGGGGCCTTCTCCAAGGTCGATAAGGTGGTTGGCCGGCACGCCATCGGTGCTTGCGTCCGTATCGGCGATAAGCCAGTACCTGTATCCTTGGTCGGCCATGCCCTTCCTGATGGCGGGCAGAGATTGGAAATGCTCTACCATGTAATCCGTTTGGGCCTGCCCGATGATGGCGGGCCAATACCCGTTCCATATCTCTTCGGCCAGTTCGGCCAGTTGCTCGGTTTCGGAATCCGATGTGACGGGGTGGAAGATGACGCTCATGATGGTTCCTTCGTTTCTTTCGGCCGTGCGGGGCGCTGTGCGGTGATGGAATCGACCGCAGGCGCTTTAGCGCATTGTAGCGCTCCTCGGAAAGGGCGGTGCGAAGATATGTGCTTTCAGCCGATACGTGCACGTGCGCTTGATATGTGCTTTCAGCCGATACGTGCTCGCGCGCTTGATATGTGCTTTCAGCCGATGCGTGTTTCAGCCATCGCCGGAGCGCTTTGTCGGGCGTTTTAGCCGCTTTTCGGCATTGTTTCGGGTTTGCCGGGCGGCTTTTAGGGAACTATTCGATAATCGAAATAATGCCGAACTGGGGTTTTTGATTTGCACCCGAATTCTTGCAGGCGAATTTCGGTTTCGCGACCCGATAAACTTCAAATTTGATACACGGCAGGGGTTTTCATGCAGCAGGTCGCCCGTCCGCCGCGCATCGGCTGCTGTCGCCGTCGATTGCCACTTGACCGAAACGGGTGCGACCATGAAAATTCGCATCTGAGGGAAGCATCCCTCCTCCCACATCCACGAAAGGACGCGTATGTTCACCATCAGCAACTTCACCCAGAATGACGACGTCTCGGTTGTCAGTGAGCTCGGTGCCTTCAAGGTCATCGAATGGAAGCGAGACCTCAGCGTTACCGAGCAGTCGGCCATATCGGCGTACTTCGCCAGCGAAATGAACGTTCGCCGTCGTCAGGTGGTGTGCGATCTGAGCCAGTCCGGCGTCACGGTGCAGGCCGGTGCCATGCAGTGGATGGTCGGCGACTGCCAGGCCACCACGGGCGTGAAGGGTGTCGGTGACTTTTTCGGCAAAGCGGTGCGCGGCAGTGTGACGGGTGAAAGCGCCATCAAGCCCGAATACCAGGGAACCGGAACGCTTGTTCTGGAGCCCACCTTCCGCTACATCTGCCTGATCGATGTGGCTGACTGGGGCAACAACATCGTTCTTGATGACGGGCTGTTCTTGGCGTGCTACTCCAGCTTGCAGCATCGTGCGGTCATGCGCTCGAACCTCTCTTCCGCCGTCGCAGGTGGCGAAGGCCTCTTCAATCTGAGCATCCAGGGTTACGGCGCGCTTGCCATCGAGTCTCCCTGCCCGCGTGAGGAGCTCATCGAGATCACGCTGGACAACGACGTGCTCAAGATCGACGGCAATATGGCCCTCGCTTGGAGCGGAGGCCTGCAGTTCACCGTCGAGCGTTCGGGCAAGTCCCTGATCGGCTCCGCAGCTTCCGGCGAAGGCCTGGTCAACGTCTATCGCGGCACCGGCAAGGTCCTCATGGCCCCCACCGCCTTCTAGGTTGCAACCGTTTGCACTGTGCGCCCAGCCGCTTCAAAGCTGCTGGGCGTTTTGTCTGTCCGGGCATGGAGAACGAGGGGGTGGAAATGTTCGGCGATCTTGTGGTGCTCTATCTGTTCTTGGGCGGCATCGGTGCTGGTGCCGTTGCGGTGTCGAGCCTGTCCGATCTGCTTGCCGTCCGGCAGCCCTTCGGCACCTCCGAATACGCCCAGGGTCCTTCGGTGGAGCCACGGGCGCGCCTGGTGGACTATGGGTTCGTCACGGGATTCGTGGCCCTGTTCGCCGGAACCGCCTGCTTGTTCTTCGACTTGGGCCGCACCGATCGGCTGCTCAGTTTGTTTGCGAATCCGTATCCCACCGTCATGACCGTGGGGTCGTATGCGCTGGTTGCGCTGCTGGCCGTATCAGCGGCGCTTGCCCTGGTCAGAATCATGTACGCGCCATCTGTCCGCCGTTGGATGGTGGTTGCAGCGGAGTGGTTCGCCCTGGTGGCTGCAGTGGTGGTGATGGTGTATACGGGCGTTCTGCTTGCCACATTGGGCGGTGTTCCGCTGTGGCGGTCATGGGTGTTGCCGCCCCTGTTCGCCGCTTCGTCGGCGGCTTGCGGATTGGCTTTGGTTGCGTTTCCTTCTGCATTGATGGATGAGGACGCGCTTCTTTCGGGCTTCGTCAGGCGCCTGGCCTGCGCAGATGTTGCGGTGGTTGCGGTGGAAGCCGCGCTGGCCGGCGTCTTCTTGTTCCAGGGATTCAATGATTCGAACCCGGCTGTCGCTTCCGGGATCCGCGCGCTTATGGAGGGGCCGCAGGCGCTTATGTGGTGGGGAGGATTCATTGCGGGCGGCTTGGTGTTTCCCCTGGTGGCGGATACGGTTTCGGCGTTCTCCCGGCGCTTGTCGCGCAAGCTGGTGCTGCTGGCTGCGGTATTGGTTTTGGCAGGCGGCCTGAGTATGCGTTGTGCGCTTATCGATGCAGGTGAGCATCGTGTGATGTCTTTGGGCAATCCGGCGGTAGAATATCCGGAAGGTCCTCAGCTCCAGGCTCCGATGCCGGGGGAGGTGGAGGACGCGGCCTGAGCTCGCGCCGATGTGCGCGATACCGCAAGCAACGCGCCGGTGCGTTGCGGTGATGGCGCAGCCGGGTTTCACGAAGCGAAAGGAGGGAATGCTGTGGCGAATGCGGGAAGAAAGCCGACGACGGCCAAGAGGCCTTCCAAAGAACAATTCGAGCTCGATGAGGCAAGCAGCATACCCATCTGGCTTCAGCTGAAGAACCGTTTCATCTATCTGATCACATCGGGGTTCTACATGCCCAGAGACAAGCTGCCCACCGTGCGCGGCTTGGCCGCCGATCTTGAGATCAACTACAACACCGTCAGCAAGGTCTACCAAAGCCTCGAAGAAGATGGCTATGTCGAATCCGTGCTGAGGCAAGGCGCCTTCGTACGGGATGTGAGCGATAAGCCGGGAATCAGCTTGGATGCCACGGCCGAAATGGTGACGGCGGAATATTTCAAGCGTTGCGCTGAGCTGGGCATGACGCTCGAAGACATAGAGAAGAGATTCAACGAAAGCCTGGCCGCCGCACGGCGTGCACGCGGCGGACGAGGAGCTGGCAATGTCGGCACGCAAGAACAGCAAGGTCTCTCAGGACGCATACTCGAATTCTCGGGCGCATCGGATTTCAGGCAACGTACAACTGGAAACGGGGCGTAGGAAGACCTCGCGCAACGGAGCGGTGCTGTTCGCCATAGTCCTGTTCGCCGTGGTGTTCTTCGGCACGTGCGCGGTTTGGATGGCTGTGGCGGGTACGGTGACGGCTGCTACCATCGTGGTGGCGTTGCTCTTGTCGTGGCTTGCAACCTCCTCGGTGCACATCGTGCTCGAATGGGAGAAGGCCGTGGTCATGCGATTGGGGCGCTTCAACCGCGTGGCAGGGCCCGGCGTCGTGTTCACCTGGCCCATCATAGAGTTCTACACCATCCGCATCGATCAGCGCGTGATTGCCACGTACTTCGGTGCCGAAGAGACGTTGACCAGCGATCTTGTTCCGGTGAACGTGGATGCCGTCGTATTCTGGATGGTGTTTTCGGCGGAAAAAGCCGCCACCGAGGTGGAAGATTACGCGGCCGCTGTCTCTTGGGTTGCCCAGACCACCATGCGCAAAGCCATAGGCCGGGCCTCCATGGCGGAGGTTGCCACGCGTCGCGAGCAGCTTGACGCTGAGCTTGAGCATGAGCTCGAGGAGAAGCTTTCGCCCTGGGGCATTGACGTCATCGATGTTGAGATCAGAGACATCGTCATTCCCAAGGAGCTGCAGGAGTCCATGGCCGTGGGTGCCATCGCCGAGCGCGAGAAGGATGCCCGCATGACCTTGGCCGAAGTGGAGCGCGATATCTCCGAGATGCTCAAAGACGCTTCGGAGGTCTACGACGGTGACAAGGATGCCATGCGCCTGCGTACCATGCACCTTGCCTACGAAAGCGTGAAGAAGACCGGCGGCACGCTTGTCCTGCCCAGCGCCTTCAGCGAGGGCTTCGTGGATCCTGAGAGTGCCGCACCGGGCAAGTGAACCGGCTCGGTGTGCCCTTGACAGCGCTGTAGCGGGAATCTATTCTTATTGATAATGAATACTGCTAAGAGAAATACCGTTCAAAGGGCACTCGTACTCGATGCCGTGCGCAGCCTGCATTGCCATCCCACATCGGCGGAGGTCTATGAGCAGGTGCGCACGCTTCATCCGTCCATCTCGCGCGCCACGGTGTACCGCAATTTGGCGGTGCTTGCGGAGTCGGGCGACATCGCGCACATTGAGATGCCCGGTGCCGCCGATCGCTATGACTTCCGTCTTGACGTTCACTCGCATGCCGTCTGCGAATGCTGCGGGCGCGTCTTCGATGTGGAGCTTGTCGAAGGCTCCACGGCCATTGACCTGGTTTCCGATTCGCACGGCTTCGAAATAGGGTCGCATTCCCTGGTGTTTTCCGGCGTGTGCGCCGAATGTCGCGTCCGCTGACGTCTCCCTACAATTCCTCATCCAGACGACGCATGCGCGGGGTTGCGATGGCCCAGATGGTCACGCCTGCCCAGATTGCCATCAGCACATATGAGGTGATTTGCGTGCCCATGGTTTCCACCATGATTGAGCTGGCGAACACGGCGGCCGGCGCGGTCAGCATGGAAAGCGAGTTCTGGGTGCCCAGCGCCTTGCCGCGTTTCTCGTCTGGGATGCGGTGCAGCATGATGTAGCCGAGCAGGGCGGATACGGGGCCGGCGGACACGCCGAATACGAAGCCGCCTGCGAGCATGGCCGCTGCGGGAGGCAGAAGACCCATGATGATCAGGCCTGCGAGCATGCCCAGAAGGGAAATCACGTACCAGGTGCGCTTGTGCAGCTTGCGGGTGAAGGCGGTGTAGAGCATGGATCCCGCGAACATTCCGCCGGACATGACCGAGAGCATGACGCCGAGCATGGCGGGCTGGGCGGTTTCGGTGAAGTGCACGGGCAGGACCAGGCCCTGGTATCCGCCGATGACGATGTAGAGGCCGAAGAGCATGGAGACGGTGGCGCACAAGATCCTATCTTCGGCGAACAGCGCGTGCAGGCCTTCGCGCAGGGAGTTCTTGGCGGCGATGCAGGTTGCCTTGAATCCGGTTGCGGGCTTTTCGGCATGCTCGCCTGCGTCCAAAGCCAGGCCGGGAGTGCCCACCTTGCGCGGGATTCCGCAGGTCACAAGCGCAGCAAGAAGCGACATGGCGCTGGTGAGCCACAGGGCGGAGGTTCCGCCGACCAAGGCCACGAAACCGGCGGCCACGGCGGGGCCGATGATGGTCACGATGGATTCGAGCGACTGGCTCAGCCCCATGTAGCGCTGCAGGTCCACGTCGTCGTAATCGGTGACGCTGGCGATCAGAGTGTCGCGTGCGGTCATGCCAGGGATGTCGCCGATCGATCCGATGATGCCCATCAGGACGAACCAGCCGAAGTTCAGGCCCACGGTCATGTCGATGATGGGGAGTGCGGCAATGGATGCGGCGGAGATGATATCGGAGATGATGGAAATGTCGCGGCGGTTGAAGCGGTCAAGCAGCGCACCGCCCAAAACGCCGATGATCATCTGGGGCACGGCGCAGATGATGGCCAGCAAGCCCGCTGCGAATGCATCGCCTGTCGTTGCGAGCAGGATCAGCGGCAAGATGACGCCTGCCACCGAGTTGCCGAGCAGTGAAATCGCGCTTGACACCATGAAGCACATGGTTGCGCGTTTCTTGAGTATGTTCATGCGGTTCCCTTCGACTTACAACCGTTTCAAGCTGCCTTGCATGGCAGCCGTTCCTGTTTGCAGTCAGGGAGTAAAAACTATGACGTAAGGTCGGAGTCAAGGGATGAGTTGGAATTCTTCGGAGTCGTCACCGTTTCGTCACCGAAGAGGCCTTTGATGTAGTCGACCACCGCAGAATCTATCCTGTCTATGAGTTCCACCTGCTCAGGGGAGTGCTTCTCCCGATCGTATGTATCAAGCAGGTTTTCGGCCAGCTCATCATCGGATTCTGCCGCCGATACCAGGTCGAGCTCCAAGATGATGGGGCAGAACAGCGCCATGGCGTCGTCTATGATGGCTTGCTTGAACTCCTCGTCGGCATCGGCGGGAAGCGTCAGTATGCGGCGGTTGATGTCTGCATATGCGCCCACCAGATCTTTGTCCATGAGGATGTTCTGGAAGTCTTCGAGAAGGGACATGCTTGATGGCGAAAGCAGGCTTTCGCTTAAAGCCAGCGCCTCTTTTTCGAACCGGACAAGTTCCGGGCGGGGTTCGTTGGCGGAGTAGGCCGCCAAAAAACGCGCATGGGCGGGAGAGACGTCGGGGGTGGAACCTTCTGCTTTGAGCTGCGCGATGACGCGGCGCTGCTCCTGGAGATCCGCGATGCGGCGCTTAAGTTCCTGGTCCAGCTCGTCAAGCACTTCCTGCACGGTCTGTGCGGCGTTTTGCCCGGATGGATCGGCGCTGCGCTGGGCGTCTTCAGCATCGAGCATGGCCTTGATTCGTTCCAGGGAAAATCCCAGGGAGGTGAGGTTTTTGATGCGCATCAGCCTGGCCGCGTCGCCCACGTAGTACTCGCGGTATCCGTTGTCTTTCCTGGGCGGTTCGGGCAGAAGGCCCAGCTTGTGGTAATGCCGAAGCGTGCGGACGGTGACGCCCGCCATTGCGGCAAGTTCGCTCGAGCGCATGGGAGCCCCCTCTGGTCGGGATGCAGACGCAGCCGGCGGATTGCCGGCATCGGATAGGGTACCATGGAGGGCGAATGCCCGCTGCGATGATGGGAGGATGATGGCGCAGGATTCGGCATGGAGGATGGCGCAGGTTGAGCCGCAGGGATTCGGTCCCGAGCCTGGATCGGACCCGAGTCTGCCGCCGCTGGCCATCAGTGCTTGCCTAGCGGGTGAGAACTGCACCTACAAGGCGGGCAACCACCGGCTCGATTGCCTTGATGAGCTGCGGAAACGCTATAGGTTGGTGCTGGTTTGCCCGGAAACGCAGGGATGCCTTGGCGCCCCGCGCCCACCTGCCGAGATCCGCGATGGCAAGGTGTATCTCCAAACAGGTGAGGATGTATCCGACCAATTCGCCCTGGGCGCGAGCCGTGCGGCTTCCATGGCCGTCATGCATGGCTGCAAAACGGCCCTGCTCAAAGAGAAAAGTCCCTCGTGCGGTTTCGGCAGGGTCTACGATGGCACGTTTTCCGGGGTGCTGGTTGACGGCGACGGGTGGGGCGCTGCCAGGCTTGCCCAAGCGGGGGTGCGCATCGTGGGGGACACGCATGCGCGCGAGCTGCTTGACTGAGCAGGCGGACGGCCGCCTGCCGTATGGAAGCCCCGTGGGCAATCGGTGAACGGGGCGGTCTGATTCGGCAGCCGCGTGCGGCTGTGTGGTAAGATACGAAGGCTTGTTGGCAAAGGCCGGCAAGTACGCGCTTCGGCGCGGAAGCATCTATAGGCCCCCGAGACATGTTGTTTTTTCTATCCACCATGACGAAGGGTCCCCGTATTTTTGAAAGGGGTCCGTTTTGACCGAAATCAAAAACACGTCCGTCATCGATTTCGAAGACATCTCCGACGAGATGATGAATCAGATGATCGATGGCACCCTGACCGACTTCGACGAAGGCGATCTGGTCAAGGGCACTGTCGTGAAGATCGAGCATGATGAGGTTCTGCTCGACATCGGATTCAAGAGCGAAGGCGTCATCCCTGCCCGCGAGCTCACCATCCGCAAGGACTGCGATCCCTCCGAGGTTGTCGACCTCGGCGATGAGATCGAGGCTCTGGTTCTCCAGAAGGAGGACAAGGACGGCCGTCTGATCCTGTCCAAGAAGCGCGCTGAGTACGAGCGTGCCTGGATTCAGGTTGAGGACAAGTTCAAGGCCGGCGAAGTTGTCACCGGTGAAGTCATCGAGGTTGTCAAGGGCGGCCTGATCCTGGACATCGGCCTGCGCGGCTTCCTGCCTGCTTCGCTCGTCGACCTTCGTCGCGTGAAGGATCTGGACATGTACCTGGGCACCGAAATCGAAGCCCGCGTCATCGAGATGGATCGCAACCGCAACAACGTCGTGCTTTCCCGCCGCGTGCTGCTTGAGGAAGGCCGCAAGAACGAGCGCGCTGAGATCCTGTCCAAGCTTACCAAGGGCATGCGTCTCAAGGGCACCGTTTCCTCCATCGTCGACTTCGGCGCATTCGTCGACCTCGGCGGCATCGACGGTCTGGTGCACATCTCCGAGCTGTCCTGGAACCATGTCAACCATCCCTCTGAGGTCGTCAAGGTCGGTGACGAGGTCGAGGTTGAGGTTCTGGATGTCGACCTGCAGCGTGAGCGCATCTCCCTGGGTCTCAAGCAGACCACCGAGGATCCCTGGCTGAAGCTCGTCGAGTCCTACCCCGTGGGCTCCATCGTTGACGGCAAGGTCACCAAGACCGTTCCCTTCGGCGCATTCGTCGAGCTGGGCGCTTCCGTTGAGGGTCTGGTGCACATCTCCGAGATGGCTGCCAAGCACATCGACACCCCTGCTCAGGTTGTGAAGGTGGGCGACGCCGTCAAGGTGAAGGTCATGGAGATCAACCCCGATCGTCGTCGCATCTCCCTGTCCATGAAGGCTGCCGCTGAGGAGCTGGGCTTCGAGATCGAAATCGACGAGACCGTTCAGGCTGAGCCCCGTCCTGCCAAGAAGAAGGCTGAGAAGCCTGCCGCTGAAGAAGCCGCTGCCACCGAGGCTGCTGCTGAATAAGCATCGCGCCATCGGTTCATGCGAGTGAGCCGTCGGCAAGAAATAACAACATGTTCTTAAAAGGGCCGTCCTTCGGGGCGGCCCTTTCTGCGGAATTGCACCTTGCGGGGCTTCGGAGATGAAAGGCCATTATAGTGCGCGGTGTGAACCCATGGGGCGATTGCGGGTCTCCGGGCGCGGATTGAGCGTTAGAATGGCTAAGGTTTCCGAAGAGCCCGCAAATCGTGCAACGGCTGCGGGCGTATCAGGTATGGATGGCATCATGGAACATGGGATGAGCGAAGCCGCACCGGTGCAGCCGGCGTGCGGTCGCGTGGCGGTTGGCATGAGCGGCGGCGTGGATTCTTCCGTCGCTGCGGCGCTGCTTCTTGCCGCTGGATATGACGTTGTGGGTGTGACCTGCGTATTCGTCGATGATGAAGTTGCTTCGGCGGCTATTCGAGATGCTGGGGCGGTATGCAGGCATCTGGGCATCGAGCATCGCATCTGGGAATGCTGCGATCTGTTCGAAGGCTCGGTCATCCGTCCGTTCGTGGATGCGTACGGGGCCGGCCTGACCCCCAGCCCGTGCGTGACCTGCAATGCCGCCTGCAAGATCCCGTCGCTTTTGGCTGCAGCTGACAGCCTGGAGTGCAATCTGGTTGCAACGGGACACTATGCCCAGGTTGAGTGCGTAGCCGGGCGCTTCGCCATCAGACGCTCCTACACGGATAAGGACCAAAGCTACATGCTTGCCATGCTGACGCAGGAGCAGCTTTCGCGCGTTGTGTTCCCGTTGGGGGCGTTGGATAAGGCGAAAGTCCGGGAAATCGCCATTGAGCAGGGGCTTCCCGTTGCGCACAGGGCGGAAAGCCAGGACATCTGCTTCATAGCCGGAAGCCATGTGGATTTTCTTCTGGACCATGGCGTGCAATGTCTCCCCGGCGATATCGTCGATGAACGCGGCGCGGTGCTCGGCAGGCATGAGGGTCTGGCCCGTTACACGCTCGGACAACGCAAAGGCATAGGGATAGGCGGGGCTCCCGAGCCCTATTTCGCCATCGGCAAAGATCCTGTCGAAAACAGGCTGGTCGTGGGTCCCCTTTCAGCAACGCGGATCAAAGCGGCCGTGGTGTCGGGGCTGAATTGGCAGGCGGCTGACTCCGATTGCCTGATCGGGGAACCCAACGAGAACGACCCTTTGCACTGCACGGTGAAGCTGCGCTACCGTTCGCAGGCGGTGGGTTGTCGCATTGCTGCCGAGGGTTGCGGCGACTGTCTTCGTGCAGTCTTCGACGAACCTCAGCCCATCACGGCGCCTGGGCAGTTCGCGGTGTTCTACCGCGGGGATGCGGTGCTTGCAGGCGGCGTGATCGAAAGGGTGGTGAGCGCATGATCAGTGCGGCGTTGGTGGGGGGAATCGGATCGGGCAAGTCCACGGTTCTGGCCATGTTCGGCGAATGCGGGTGCGCAACCGTCAGCCTGGATGCGTTGGGCCATGAGGTGCTGGCCATGGCGGAGACCAAGCGGGACCTTGCCGCCGCTTTCGGCCCGGATGTGCTGGACGAGGATGGCGCGGTGCTACGTCCCGTGCTTGCCGGCAGGGCTTTCGCGTCGCCCGAAGGCACGCAACGGCTGAATTCCATCACGCATCCGCGCATCGTGGCCCTTTTCGAAGAGCGTCGCCGCGAACTGTCCTTTGCTGCGGATGTGCTGGTTGTGGAAGTGACGGCTGGTGAAATAACGCGAGAGGCGATGCCGTGGGCGCAGGCCATCATCGCCGTATCCGCCCCTGCTGATCTGCGGTTGCAGAGGGCCTGCGCTCGCGGGCAGCAGCCAGACGATGTTCGCCGTCGCATGGAAGCCCAGCCATCCGATGCGCAGAGGGCCGCAGTGGCCGATTTCGTCATAGAGAATGCGGACGGCCTTGACTCTCTCCGGGCGCAGGTGGAAGGCGTGTGCGCCGCTTTGCGGAAACGTACGATGCTATAATTCCAACCGCCATATATACATTGGTCATGATGGGCGTGCGTACGTGCGATGTCCGGTCGGGCTGCGGAAGATGCGGCTTGCGGACTCATGGTGCCTGTGCGCATGGGCTCGGTCGACATCCGGGCCGAAGGGGAATGGGGTGGAAATCCCCAGCTATGCCAGTAACCGTAAGCCGGTAGCCTCTGCACACCAGTGCGGCCGCCGTGCGAGTCGGAATGCCTTCCTGTCAGAGGACCCTGGAAGAAAGGACTTGTATGTCGAAATCCTTGCGTGTCCGTTCGCGCCTTGCCGGGCTTGCGCTTGCGCTGATTGTCGCACTGAGCTGCTTCGGCGTTCAGACGGCCTTCGCCGCCCAGCACGACTTCGAAACCGGTTTGACCGGAGATTCAACCCCCATTGAGAAGGCAACTGCCGAACTTGCCTGGTCGTACAATTACCAAGGCGACGATGCGTGGGCTCCTGCGGTATCCACCCCGTTGGTGGTAGACGGCGATGTCTATCTGGCCTCGGCTTCGCAGATACGCATCTTGGACCAGGCCACCGGCGTTGAGAAGGCCGTCGTCGACCTTCCCGCCGCCATCGATTACGGCGCCCGCTGCGTGTATGCAGATGGCAAGATCCTGGTTCCTTTGACCGGCGGTTCTGTGATCGCGCTTCAGCCTGGAACGCTTGAGACCGTTTGGGCCAGCGAAGCGGCTCCCGTGCTTGCCGCCGGGGCACAGCAGGTGAACAGCTCGCTGTCGCTGATCGACGGCCGCATCTACCTGGCAACCGTCGTGCCCACCGCCAGCGTTTCGAAGGGCGGCAATCTGGTCTGCCTCGACGCTGCCACGGGCAAGACCCTGTGGGTCCAGGAGGATCCTGCGGGATACTACTGGGCTGCAGCTTGCAAGGCTAACGGGTTCGCGGTGATCGGCGCTGACAGCGGCATCGTTCGCGCAATTGCCCCCGATTCGGCAACCGGCGATCCTGCGGCTTCCTTGGATCTGGGCTCGGGTGTGCGCTCGTCTGCCGTTGCCGACGGCAACGACGTCTACCTGGTCACCATGGACGGCGTGCTGCATCGCATTTCCGTGGCAGCCGATGGCGCGTTGACTGAAACGGCCACCGCGAAAATCGGCGATGTGTCCACCTCGACGCCCGTCGTGACGGCGGATTCCGTATTCGTGGGCGGCGGCGTGAAGAAGACGGCCGGCTACGGCAATGACGGCGTGCTGTCCATTGTCGACAAAGCCGATATGACTGTCACCCAGATCAAGACCTCCGATGGAAAGCTTCTTGCGGGTGAGGTGAAGAGCCGTCCTCTCGTTTCCGAGCAGGCAAGCGGAACATATGTCTACTTCACCGCCAACGGCGCCGAGGGCTGGCCGTACACCTCGGGCGGCGATCTGATCATGTACAAGGTGGGCGACACCGAAGCCACGAGCCTGTTCAATCCCGATGGCATGAACAATTGGTGCATGTCCTCTGTCGCACTCGGCGATGACGGGCTTCTGCTCTACACCAACGATTCCGGAAACCTGTTCGCGGTCAAGGGTCCCGCAGCTGTCGTTCCCGGACCCGAACCTGACCCTGCCCCCGATACCGAACCTGCTCCCGATCCCGAACCTGTTCCCGACCCCGACCAGGGCGACGGCGATGGTTCCGTGCCGGAGAATCCCGCGGTTCCCGAAAATCCCGGTGCCGGCATGCAGGACGGTTCTGAGACTCTGCCCACCACCGGCGATGCTGCCGCACCCCTGGGTGCCGGCATGCTGGCGATAGCGGTGGCCTCCGCGGCCGGCGTCGCCCTTGCCGTTCGCCGCGCAAGCTAGGTTGCACGGCCATGGCTGAAGAACGCAATAAGAACCTGGACGCTTCCGCACGCGATGCCCTGACGGTGGACGCTTCTTCGGAAACCCGGGAAACACCTGTTCAGGATGGTGGCCGGGAAAGCCTTGAGAACCATGGGCATGAATCCGGCTCGCCCGAAGACGGAAAGGCCGCGAAGCGCAAGCGTGTTTGGATGGCGGCCGGCGCCGCCGCCGTGCTTGTGGTGGTGCTCGGTGTGGCCGGGATAAGCGGCGCATTCGGAGGTTTGGCGGATGGCGGCTTGTTCTCCACCGTCGAAAGCGGGACCTCCGGCAGCGCTTCGGCGCCCCAAGGGCAGGCTGCCTCCGGGGATCGCGATTCCCAGAAGACCGATGCCCAGTCAACCGGCTCCGACGCTTCCGCCGCCTCCGATGGGGAGGGTATTGCTGCGGACGGCTCGGGGTCCGGGTCGGGCGATACGGCTTCGCATCAGGGGTCGGGCGCATCCGGCGGATCGACTTCTTCCGGTGCAGCCTCATCGGGGTCTTCGGGAGGATCATCCGGCCCGTCGGGTGGATCTTCGTCTGGCGGCGGAACTGCTCCGGCGCCGAAGCCCGAACCCGAGCCCGCTCCCGAACCCGCCCCTGAGCCCGCGCCGGCAACCGTTACGGTGACGGTTGCCGTTGATTCCAGCAGCGTCGGCAGCCCCGTGAGCTGGTCCAGCACGGTTACGCTCAACCAGGGTGCCACGGTCTATGATGCCTTGGCCGCATCGGGAATCGGGTTCAATGCCGAGTCGAGCGCATACGGCATCTACATCTCCTCGATCGGGGGCCTGGCTGAAAAAGAGCACGGCTCCGGTTCCGGCTGGAAGTATTTCGTCAACGGCGCGTTCGTGCCGGTTGCATGCAGCGCATGCGTGCTGAATGACGGAGACTATATCGCCTGGACGTATGTGACTTCCTGATACGCCGAAGGGGCCGGCTCTATCGGCCGGCCCCGCGCTTTTCTTCTCCGTTTTCCGTCAGGGGAATAATTCATCATGAGCAATGTGTTCAGTCTGTATCATCCCGCTGTGGCGTTTTGCTTTCTGGCGGGCGCCATCGTGTGCTCCATGGCGGTGATCCATCCCGTCTATGCGGCGGCATCGGTTGCAGGTGCATTCGCCTGCTCTGTTGTGACCAGGGGATTCATGCCGACCGTGCGATCGCTCGCGTGGCTGGTCCCGCTGTGGATCGTGGTTTCGTGCGCCAATCCGCTGTTCTCGGCATCCGGTTCGACCGAGCTTTTCCGCCTGGGCGTGCGTGCCGTGTATCTGGAGTCGCTCGTATACGGCATGTGCATGGGTGCGATGCTGGTGTCTGTCTTCTATTGGTTCATGTCGTATTCGGAATGCATGACCAGCGACCGGGCCATGGCCCTGTTCGGCAACATCGCGCCTGTGGTCACGCTCATGGTGTCGCAGGTGCTGCGTCTGGCTGATCAGTTCGTCGGACGCGGTCGCGCCATCGCCGATGTGCAGGACGCCAACGCCGCAGCCTGTCCCCGCACGCGGCGCGAGCGGGCGGGAGGCCGGATGCGGATCGTATCCGTCTTGATGAGCTGGGGGATGGAAGACGGCATAGACCGCAGCGATGCCATGCGGTCGCGCGGTTACGGCTGCGGGGCGAAGCGCACGACCTATAAGCGCTTCTGCGTCCGCAGGTCCGATGCGCTCCTGTTGGCGGCCATAGGTGTTTTGGCATGTGCGAACCTGGGACTTGAACTGATAGCGGGTTCGCAGTTCGCATTCTATCCCACGCTTAGCACGCCCGCACTGTGGTGGGGCTACGCGGTGTATGCGGTCTATCTTGCGATTCCCGTTTTCGTCCACGTGAGGGAGTGGTTGCGGTGGCGATAGTCGAAATGGATTCGTTCTCGTTTGCGTACCCGGGTTCCGAGCCGGTGTTCTCCGATGTCTCGCTTTCCGTCGAAGAGGGGGAGTTCTGCCTGCTTGTGGGCGCTACGGGTTCGGGCAAGACCACGCTCTTGCGTGCGCTCAAGCCCGAACTGGCGCCCGTGGGCGATATATCCGGTTCCATCCGCATCTGCGGATTTCAGACCGTTTCCGACGGCCGCAGGACAAATGACATGTCGCAGCGTGAATCCGCTTCGTCCGTCGGTTTCGTCATGCAGGACCCTGCAGCCCAGATAGTGTGCGATACGGTTTGGCACGAGCTGGCCTTCGGCCTTGAGAATCTCGGTGTCGACCAGGATGTCATGCGTCGCCGGATAGCGGAAGTCGCCCATTTCTTCGGCATAGGGCCCTGGGTGCGCCAAACAACCGAGACGCTTTCGGGAGGGCAGAAGCAGCTCGTGAACCTGGCGGCCGTCCTCGCGCTGCGTCCGCGGGTGCTGTTGCTCGACGAGCCTACGGCCCAGCTCGATCCGAATGCCGTCAAGCAGTTCCTCTTCATGCTTTCCCGCGTGAACCGCGAACTGGGTGTGACGGTGATCATGGCCACGCATTCGCCCGAGGATGCGGCCGGCTTTGCAACGCGTTCCATCACAGTGGGACCTGCGGGAGAGGTTGGGCTGCGCAGTTGCGCCTGGGAGCGCATTGCGGCTGAGCGCGAAGTCGCCCAGCGCGCTGCGGCGGCTGCATCCGTGGCTCTGTCCTGCGATGATGTTCGTTTCCGTTACCAGCGTGAAAGCGAGTGGGTGCTGCGCGGTGTGGATCTTCGTGTGGCCTGCGGCACCGTCCATGCCATCGTGGGAGGAAACGGTTGCGGCAAATCAACCCTGCTGCGCGCCATGGCCGGCATACTCAAGCCCCAGCGCGGCAGGCTGGACAACGCCTTGCGCGGATCGCAGGCCATGTTGCCCCAGGACCCGAAAGCCCTGTTCGTGTGCGATACCGTGGCCGAGGAGCTGGCCGAATGGCGGGTGCGGTGCGGATATTCCGCCGCCGATGAGCAGCGGATCCTGCGGCGTTTCGGCCTGACGGGCACCGAGGAGCGCCACCCATACGACCTTTCCGGCGGTCAACAGCAGAAGCTTGCTTTGGCGAAGCTGCTGCTTTGCCGTCCGAAGCTGCTGCTTTTGGACGAACCGACCAAAGGCCTGGATCCTGTGTCCTGCGCCGAGGTCTCGCGCATCCTCCGCACCATCGCCGGCGATGGCTGCACCGTCGTCTTCGTTACGCATGATCTGGACTTCGCCTTCGTGACCGCCGACATGGTCTCCATGCTCTTCGATGGCGAGACGGCCTGCACCGAACCCGTTCAGCAGTTCTTCGAGGGCAATCTGGTCTACCGGGCAAACGACGCATCGCGGCTGTTCGCCCTGGTGTAGGTGGCATCCATGGGAAACCTCGCAAACACCTCCGGTTCACACGCGGATATGCCCATGGGGGAGCTCTCTGCGGACGTGCCCTCTGTCGGAGCAGCCCATTCAGCCCATCCCGCCGAACCAGCCCATCCTGCCCATCCTGCCCATCCCGCCGGACCAGCCCATTCGGCCCATCCCGCTGAACCGGCCCATCCCGTCGGCCCAGCCCATTCAGCCCATCCCGCCGGCCCGGTCCATCCCGCCGGCCAGGCCCGATTCGTCCGCCTGTGCATCGAGGCCATCACCGTGTTCGGCGTCCCTGCCGTCCTGGGTGCTTGCGCAGTGCTGCATCTTGAGCAGACCGCCCTGCTCAGCATGGTGGTGGTCACAGCATCGCTGCTGCTGTTCTTCCTGGGCTACGAGCACGGTCGGCCGCGTCTTCGCGACACCATGCCGGTGGCGGTGCTTGCCGCCCTGGCTGTGGCGGGGCGCATCCTGTTCGCCCCCATTCCGGATTTCAAACCGGTTTCCGCCATCGCCATCATCGCGGGCGCGGTTTTCGGCCGACGCAATGGTTTCATGGTGGGTGCGCTTGCGGCCCTTGTCTCGAACTTCTTCTTCGGGCAGGGTCCCTGGACGCCGTGGCAGATGTACGCCTGGGGCATGGTTGGCTATGGGGCCGGGTTGCTGGCCCAGGCCGGTCTGTTCGAGCGGCCTGCTGCGGTCTACGCTTACGGATTCGCGGCGCCGTTCGGCTTCGGCTTCATCATGAACGCTTGGAGCATCCTTGGCTTCTATGGCGCGCAAACCGCAGGTCAGATGCTTACGCTGTACGCCCTTGCCCTGCCTTTCGACATCGTGCATGCCATTGCCACCGTAGTGTTCCTGCTGGCTCTGTGGAAGCCATGGCGCCGCAAGCTGCATCGTGTGAAAGCGAAATACGGCCTGCATTGACCTTGCCTCTGTAGTACAATTTTCTGCCGAAAAATTCTCGGAGGGCTTCGCCAGACCCTCCGCTTCCATCACGACCCAGGGGGTAATATGGATCAGAACAAGGCAGAGGCCGGCATGGACGACGGCCTGCAGGCCGATCCCGTTTTCCAGGATGAGCAGCGCCATCTTTCCGAGACATACGCCAAGCTGCAGCGCATCGAAGTCGAGGTCGGCGAGAAGCTGCGAACCATCTCCGCAGAGGCATCGCGCGATATAGCCAACATGCGCGACGAGATGGCCATCGACATGGCCGATGATTCCCAGGCCCTTGAGACCTGGGCTGAGTTCGAACTGATGAACACTTTGATCGACGCCTACAACCTGGCCAACGACGTGAACAAGGAGAAGCTCGCCCGCGTTTACACGTTGCTGCGCCAGCCTTATTTCGCCAAGGTCCGCCTGCAGTTCAAACCCGGTGCACAGCCCAAGGAGGTCTACATCGGCGCCGCCGGCATGACCGACGAGAACCGCAGCCACTTCATCGTTGACTGGCGCTCTCCTGTGGCCGAGGTGTATTACAACCAGGCGAACGGGCGCACATCCTATGAGGCTGACGGCCGCACCATCGAGTGCGACATGCTTCTGCGCCGTCAGTTCGATATCTCGCGCGATACGCTGAATGCGTACTTCGACACGACCGTGGCAATCGAGGACCCTCTGCTTCTCGCCTCGCTGTCCCGTCGCCGCTCCGACCGCATGCAGACCATCACGGCCACCATCCAAAAGGAGCAGAACCAGGTCATCCGTCATGCCGACGTGCCTGTGCTGCTGGTCAACGGCATTGCCGGATCCGGGAAGACCAGCGTGCTCCTGCAGCGCATCGCATATCTGCTCTACCGTTTCCGCGATGATATGAATCCCAACAACGTGTGCCTGATCACACCGAACCCCGTATTCCAGCGCTACATCAGCAATGTGCTTCCTGAGCTGGGTGAACGCAATCCGAAAACCCTCACGTTCCGCGAATTGATGGAAAGCCTGGGCATGGGGGAGCGCGCGCAGGATGTTGCCGGAGACGTTGCTTCGCTGCAGGCGCTGGATGCCGGACTCCAAACGCTCGAACTTGAACCCGATGATTTCTGCGATATCGCCGTTGAGGGCCGCCGTGTGTTCCCGGCCGCCCAGGTGCGCAAGATCGCAGGTTCGTTCCGTCGCATCGCGCCTGGTCCGCGTCTTGTCGTTTTGGTTGCCGAGGAGCTTCGTGAGCGTCTGGACGCCAAGGTCAAGTCGCTTGAAAAGGCCGACGTGACGCACGCGGAGATCATGGACATGCCCGAATCCGAGCAGATGGAGCTGTTCGGCCATCGCGTGTTCCCGCAGTCTGACGAGGAATTCGTCGAGCTGTCCCGCATCATGCTGGCGCGCAGGTTCGCCCCGGTGTATGCCGGGCTCGAGGATGCATCGTGGCTGCGCATCGATCGCATCGGCATGCGCATCACCGGAAACGACCATCTTTCGGCTCCCGAGTGGGTTTATCTCAAGCTTGCACTCACCGGCAACTGCGACCGCGATGTGCGTTTCGTCATGGTCGACGAGGTGCAGGACTACAACGCGGCGCAGCTCATGATGCTGAGCCGCTGTTTCCCCAACGCCCATTTCCTCTTGCTCGGCGACGAGAATCAGGCTGTCGAGCCCGGTACTGCAAGTTTCGCCGAGATTCGTGCGCTGTTTGAGGCAACCCATGGTTCCGTAGAGGAATGCCGGCTGACCACGAGCTATCGCTCCACGCCTGAGATCACGCAGCTGTTCGCCAGCTTGCTCGACGAGGATGCCCGCATTGAGATTTCCTCCGTCCAGCGTCCGGGTGTCGATCCCGTGATTGTCGAATGCGCTGATGACGCGGCGTATCTTGACGCGTTGTGCCGCGCCGTTGCCGACGCTTCCGCGTATGTCGAGCGCGAAGGCGGGCTAGCCGCGGTGATCGCACCTACTCGCAAGCGCGCGAAGAAGGTTGCCGCCATGCTCGCGGATGCCTCCGGTTCCGATCCCGCCTCCGGTGCAGGCCATGGGTTCACGACGCCGATTCTCCTGACCGGAGATGCGCCGCTGCCTGAAAGCGGTGTGGTGGTTCTCAGCCTCAAGCTCGCTAAGGGCCTCGAGTTCGATCGTGCCATCGTCGTGGATGCCGACCAGGCGTTCTTCCCCGACAGCCCCTTGTCGCGTCGGCGTCTCTACACCGCCATTTCGCGCGCTACCCAGCATGTCACCGTGCTGGCCCGTGGTTCGCTGAGCCCGTGCCTGAAGGGCGCGAACGCCTGATTCGGTCCGTTCGCCCGATCCGACCGTTCAGTCGGCCCGGTCCGTTCGATCAATCAGGTTTTGCCGGGTCTTGATTCACCCCGTTACTGCATCTTCCCCAGTTGCGGTTGCGGGGTGTTTTCGTACCTCGATGTTCTCGCACATTACGGGATTGGCTGCCTGCCCGATTCGCAGGGAGGGGCAGAAATGCAATCTTTTGTACCATGGGTCATGATTTTCGGGTCGTAAATCCAATTTTTCAATCTTTTGTACCAATTGATGCCGGAGTTTGAATCGGCCGGGGTCTTGCTGAGAGGGCAATTGAGCTGGGAGGATTCTGTGAACAGGGGAAATGCGAATCATCCACGTACTTGCCGATCGGATGACCACGCTAGGCGCAGCTTACGGGAGCGCGCAATGGTACAACAAAGTTAAAAAATGGATTTGCGGCGCTGATTTTTGGATCAATGGTACAAAAGATGGCGAATTGGTCCGTTCGGCGACGTCTGGCATCAGGGCAGTCCGAGCTCCCAGCGAAGCGAACGCTGCTTCAGCTCGTAGCCTGCCGGCAAAGCGCGCTTTTTCAGCTTGAGTGCTTTTCTGACCCTGGATGCAATGGCGTTGCAGGCCTGCAGGCTGTTCAGCTCCTCATTGGTTACGCTTATGACAGTCCATCCGAGTTCTCCGAGGGCGTTTGCTCTGCGAGAGTCGCGGATGCGGGCGGTTTCTCCTTCGTGGGCATATCGGCTCTGGTATTCGACATCCACTTTCGAATCCGGCCAGGCTATGTCGCATTTCATGTATTGCGCCCGATAGATCTGCTGTGTTGTTTCGGTCGATGCCACAACAGCGTTCATTCTCGGGGTTCCGAGGGCATAGCCGCCGTCCCGAAGCGGCAGCTCCAGAAGAATTGCCAGTGCGGATTCGCGCGCAGACGCCGAATTGTCGCAAAGGTACTTCAGGCATGCGGTGGCCTTTCTGATTCCGGGTTGCTGAGACGCTGTGCTTGCGAACTCCTTCAGCTTTTTGGTCGAAGTGATCGGTGGGATGTTGTGTGCCGCGGGGGCTTCGGTTTTGGCTGTGCGATATGTCCCGCATAGCTCGAAGCCCAGTTCAAGGATGGCGGTGCTTCCGAGTCCCGCCGCCATTTGAATGAATGCGAGTTCAGGGCAGCACGCGAAGATGCCATCGTCGAGCCTGATTACGCATCGGTCATTGATTGGTTGCCTGGTCAGGTGGCATACGCTCATGCCTCGCCGCCGGTTCTGCCCCGCGCATCCGGTGATGAAGTGGATGGGACGGCGAAGGGGGATGATGCCGGTTGCGACGTTGGCCGGCATCGAGGAATCGAATGCGCGGCCGTTCGCGTCTGGAGGGCGGGTCTCGAGCGGAGCGGGAAAAAGCTCCTCGACGCGGGAGACGGCAGCGTCGAGCTGCGCGAGGCTGACGGGATGCTGCGGCCATTGCCGGAGCCGCGATCGCTGTTCGAGCATCTCAGGCGGAAGGCGCCGCAGAATTTGAAGCGCGGTGGCGTGGCTGAAAACGATGGGCGCGGTACGGGCCATGCGATCCTCCTTGCGGTCGACTCCGACGTGTGCGCAACGCGTCGGCCCGGCGTGTCCGGGCTCGTGGCGTCGGGCGCAATTGCCCGGCACGTCGAATACGGCACCTGACGCCGTTGCGCGCCGATGCCTTGGCCCCGATTGAGGATCCTGCGGTCTTAGGTCGGAAGCGGGGATTCTTCGCTTTACTTGTCCGGATGGGCAAGCGCCGCACTGGCTCGTTGCGCGGGATTGTATCATGGATGCGGAAGAAAGTACGCGGGGCGAAGTGTTCGGCATGCATGTCGCAAGGCCGGCCGCGAGGCGAAGGACCTGGCGCGCATGTCGCAACGTCCTGGGCTGCGGGACGGGGAGCGCGGCTGCCCGTCGGCATCCGCCCGCCCGCTGCGTCCCGTCCCGCCACGCCGCCGCATGAAGGAGACCAGCATGTCATCGCATCTGCAGAACATAGAAGGCGCACCCATGGAGGGTAAGCTGCCCGAGGTCCGTCTTTCGAACACTCCGTTTCGCGTGGTATCGCCCTACGAACCGGCGGGCGATCAGCCCCAGGCCATCGAAAAGCTGGCCGAAGGCATCCGCGACGGTCTGCGCTACCAAACGCTTCTGGGCGTGACCGGTTCGGGCAAAACCTTCACCATGGCGAAGACCATCGAGGCGGTCCAGAAGCCAACGCTGGTCATGGCGCCCAACAAGACGCTCGCCGCCCAGCTTGCCGCCGAGCTCAAGGAGTTCTTCCCGGACAACGCCGTGGTCTACTTCGTCAGCTATTACGACTACTACCAGCCCGAGGCCTATGTGCCGTCCACGGATACGTTCATCGAGAAGGACGCCTCCATCAACGAGGAGGTCGAAAAGCTGCGGCACGCGGCCACATCCAGCCTGCTCTCGCGCCGCGACATCATCGTGGTTGCGTCCGTGAGCTGCATCTACGGCATCGGCAGCCCTATGGATTACGCGGGCATGGCCGTGTTCGTGGACAAGCAGAAGCCGGCCGAACGCGATGACGTGATCCATGAGCTCATCGACATCCAGTACGACCGCAACGACTACGAACTCAAGCGCGGCACCTTCCGCGTGCGCGGCGACGCGCTGGACGTGTTCCCGCCCTATGCGGACAATCCGATCCGGATGGAGTTCTGGGGCGACGAAATCGAGAGCATCCAGGAGATCGACCACGTCACAGGCGAAGTGATCAACGAATACGAAGCCCTGCCCATCTGGCCTGCGTCGCACTACGTGACCGCGCGCCCGAAGATGGACCGCGCCATCCGCACCATCCAAGAGGAGCTGGCCGAGCGTCTGCGCCAGTTCAAGGAGGCCGGCAAGCTGCTTGAGGCGCAGCGCCTTGAGATGCGGGTGAACTACGACCTGGAGATGCTGGAGACCATGGGGTTTTGCAGCGGCATCGAGAACTACTCGCGCCACCTGGACGGGCGCGAGCCGGGCGAGCCTGCCTACACGTTGCTGGATTACTTCCCGAAGGACTTTTTGTGCATCATCGACGAAAGCCACGTCACGGTGCCGCAGATCCGCGGCATGCACGAAGGCGACCGCAGCCGCAAGGTCACGCTGGCCGAACATGGCTTCCGCCTGCCCAGCTGCCTGGACAACCGCCCGCTGCGCTTCGATGAATTCGAGCAGCGCATTCCGCAATTCATCTACGTATCCGCCACTCCCGGCGATTACGAGCTCAAAGTCAGCCAGAAGCAGGTTGAACAGATCATCCGTCCCACCGGTCTGCTCGATCCTGAGATCATCGTGCGGCCGTCGGCCAGCCAGATCGACGACATCATCGATGAGGCGCAGGAGCGCGCGGAGCGTGACGAGCGCGTTCTCATAACCACGCTGACGAAGAAGATGGCTGAAGATCTGACCGACCATCTTTTGGACCAGGGGGTGAAAGCGCGCTACATGCATTCGGACATCGCAACGCTGGAGCGCGTGGAAATCCTGCGCGACCTGCGCCGCGGCGAATTCGACGTGCTCGTGGGCATCAATCTGCTGCGCGAGGGGCTTGACCTTCCGGAGGTCAGCTTGGTGGCCATCCTGGATGCGGACAAAGAGGGCTTCCTTCGCAACCACCGAAGCCTGATTCAGACCATCGGCCGTGCGGCGCGAAACGTGTCGGGCCAGGTCATCATGTATGCCGACAAGCACACCGACTCCATGGACCTGGCAATTTCAGAGACGGTGCGCCGCCGCAGCATCCAGATGGCCTACAACGAAGAGCACGGCATCACGCCGCAGACCGTGCGCAAGGCCATCAGCGACGTGATGGGCTTCATGACCGACGGCGACGGCGATGCGGTCGGCGCGGCTGAAGACGTGAACCGCACGCTTGCGGAGTTCTCGCGGGGCGAAGTGATGCGCATCATCGCCAGCATGGAAGAGGAGATGGCAGCCGCCAGCGAAAGCATGGACTTCGAGGAGGCTGCGCGCCTGCGCGACCAGGTGGTCAAGCTCCGTGCGCAGATCGAAGGCACCAGCGAAAAGGACGTCCTGGCCGACCTCAAGAAAACCGCCCGCAAGGGCAGTGCCTACGGCAATCGTAAGAACGCCGCGTACGGTTCGGCCCGCCGCAGCTAGACGCCGCGTACGGGTCGGCCTGCTGGGCGGGCGGTGCGTCGCGGGGCTGCGGGGTGGCTGGACGTGGCACGCGCGGAGCCCGCGCGCTTGCCCGCCGCCCAAGCGCGTCCTTTGGGTCAGGCAGCCATCCCTTCGGGCAGAAACGCCAGAGCCATGCATCCGCGCTGCTCGTATATGCGGGCGAATGCTTCGGCGTTGCGGTCGATCAGCCCCTCGAGCGGGTCCATCACCTGGACCGTTCCTGAGGTTTCAATCTGCGACACGCCATAGAGCACCACGCAGTGGTTGTTCGGCACTAAGCTGTAGACGCCGGCGTCGGGGTCTGAGATCTGCGGCTCCTCCATGTCTATCGTGGTCCACACCATCACAGGGGTGCCGCTGGCTACCAGCTCGCACAGGCGGCTGAACGGGGTCCCGGTCAGATCCACGGGCCCCATCGGTTTTCCTGCGTTCATGCCGCTGTCCGGGGCGGCTTGCGCTTCGATGCCGTTTTTGCCCAGGAAACATGCCGCGCATTCGGTGAGCGCCGGCGCATATCCAATGCCGCTGTCGGCGTAAGGGTCGCCTGCATAGGAGAAGACGAAGTCGCCGCTTTCGTCACGGGGAAGGAATTCGACCAGCTCATCTGCGGAAACAGGGATGCCGTAGCTATTGAGCACACAAGCCAGCGAGACTATTTCGCATCCGGAGGGCATGCTCGGCAGCTGCAGCAGTTCGCGCACATTCGCCGCTGCGCCCGGTGCCCCGCCCGCCGTTGCCGCGTCGGGCGAATCGCTATCGCTTGCGGGCTGTTCGCCCCATGCCATGCCGGCGGCATTGCACACGGCGTCGGTCCATATCCCCGAGCAGCCCCTCGTGCAGAGCGGCAGCACGAAAGCCGCCGTCAGAAACGCTGCGAGCACGCATCCTGCCATGGTTGCATGCGGGGCTGCGCCGACATTCGCGGTGATGCGAGCAGGATGCGGGTGCGCTTTCATGGAACCTCCTTTGCCCTGGTGCCCCAATCATCCTGCGTGCGCTCGGCCGTGTCCCATGCCGTTTGTTTAACCTTGCTTAACAATGTCGGACGAATGCTTAACCTTTTCTTAAGCGGATGTCTCTCCGTCGTTTGCGTCCGCCTGCCGTGCTACCATTCCATCATGGAGAATCGAACTGAAATCCTCATCTGCGATGACGAGCGCGAAATCGCGGAGCTTGTCGCGCACCTGCTTGAGCGCGAGGGCTTTGCGGTCTGCGTCTGCACGTCCGGCGCCCAGGCCCTTGAGCGCGTTCGACATCACGTGCCTGACCTGGTTATTCTTGACATCATGATGCCGGGCATGGATGGTTTCGAGGTGTGCCGTCGTCTTCGTGCGCAAAGCCAGGTTCCCATCATCTTCCTGTCTGCGAAAGATGAGGAATTCGATAAGGTGCTTGGGTTCACGCTCGGGGCCGACGACTACGTGACCAAGCCGTTCAAGCCCCGTGAGCTGGTCGTGCGCGTGAAGGCCCGTTTGCGTCCGCGCATCCAGGAAGCGGCGGCCCCTGATGCAGGGCGTCTCACGCCTCCGATTCTCGAACTTGCCGGCATCCAGCTCGACGGCTCAGGCCATAGGGCCTTTCTGCATGGCGAAGAGCTTGCGCTCACCCCGAAGGAATTCGACTGCCTTGCCTGCCTTCTCCGCGCGGCGGGCGCTCCCGTCTCGGCGCGCGAGCTTTTCGAGCGCGTGTGGGGGGAGGAGTTCTGTCCGTCTTCCAACAATACCGTGATGGTCCACATCCGTCGTCTGCGTCGCAAGCTCGGCGAAATCGATTCGACCCGCGAATTCATCGAGACGGTGTGGGGCGTAGGCTATCGAATCCGCGGTGGAGGCGCTGATGTCTAGCGGGCGTTCCGGCCGCCGTGGACAGGGCGCTGCAAAGCATCTCGGGGGCCGCTCGGTCCGTCGTCGTCTCAGCCATCAGGCCAGAGCGCTTGCGGTGCGCATCACGCTGTGGGCAGCGGCGGCGCTGTTGCTGTATTCGGCCGTTTTCGCTGCAGCCATGTTCGTTGCCGATTACTCGCTGGTGCCGGCGCTGGGCAATGCCGTGGCCGATGCGGTTTCCCCGTGGCAGTACAAGAATCCGAAGGAAGCCGTGTACGATCGCGATCGCTATGAGCGGGAATCCGATCTGGTCAAAAAAGATGTTTCGCGTGTGTATCTGCACCGTCTCACGGCAGGCGTCTTGACCGGCGGAGCCGTCGTCACCGAGCTGGGAACGTCCATCCCCCCTGAATCCGATTCCGCCACTGGCGCCTCCGATGCGGATTCGGTTTCGGATTCAAGCAAAGCGTCGGAATCCGATGACCAGGCCCTGAGCCCTTCGCTCGCAGATTTCGATCCTGCATCGTGGCCGGAGTCCTCCGAGCTCGATTTCTCCGGGTATCCGTGGCTGTCTTCCAGCACGAAAGAGCTGGTGTGCGAAGTGATCGACCTTGCGCGCCTGCGAGCGGCCGATTTGGGGTCTGATGCCGTGTACGATGCGGTATGGACCGTCTTGTCTCAGCGGGGTATACCCGATTCAACCCTGAATGTGCTGTGCGAAGAGGCTCGCATGATCCTTGGGTCGGATTTCTCGCAGATGCAGCTGTTCGTCGAGAAGAGCTGGGACGGGACGCTTTCTGTCGCGGTGTACGGCGACGGCCATGCGATGGTTCGCGATTGCACGGCGTACAACCAGATAAAGAAGATGAAGGTCCCGGTTGCCGTAGTGCTCTACGTTGCAGGCTGCGTGGCGGTGATGGCTTTCGCCGTCCGTCGGGCCCTGCGTTACTTCGATGCGTTGCTGGATGCGGTTTCCGACGTGCTGGCCGATGCCGAATCGCCGGTCGATTTGCCCGCTGAACTGCGCTTCGCCCAGAATGCCATCAATGCCATGAAGCTTGAGAACGCCGCCAATGCGCGTGCGGCCAAGGCGGCCGAGCAGCGCAAAAATGAGCTGGTTGCCTATTTGGCGCACGACATCAAGACGCCGCTCACGTCCATCATAGGGTATCTGTCGCTTCTGGAAGAGGCGCCCGACATGCCGCTTGAGCAGCGGGCGCGCTATGCCGGCATAGCCTCTGAGAAGGCGGCGCGCCTTGAGGGCCTCATCGACGAGTTCTTCGAGATATCGCGCTATAACCTGCAGCGGATTCCCATAGAGCGCGTGCGTGTGGACGCAGCTCTGTTCTGTTCGCAGGTTGCCGAAGAGTTCTATCCTGCAGCGGAGGCGCGCGGCATCGAGATTGTCGTGGATGCCCCCGCGGATGGCGAAACCGTGTTCATCGATGCGCGCAAGCTTGCCCGCGCGTGCGGCAACGTGCTCAAGAATGCCGTTGCCTATGCGGACTCCGGCACGCAGATCGGGTTTTCCGCGGATATCGTTGCAGCCTCGGCCTCGGAGGCAAAGCGCGATGCAGTCCAAGGTGCGTCTTCCGCATCGAATCCGGGTGCCGAGCGCTCTTCCGGCACCCTTCGCATCGTGATCGAGAACCAGGGCAGAGAGATTTCCCCCGAACATCTGCAGCGCATCTT
Source organism: uncultured Eggerthellaceae bacterium (assembly GCA_937892845.1). Classification (GTDB taxonomy): domain Bacteria; phylum Actinomycetota; class Coriobacteriia; order Coriobacteriales; family Eggerthellaceae; genus Slackia. Next base: position 48,784 of record CALBGP010000002.1, read on the forward strand.
CGAGCGCTTCTACCGCGAGGATTCCGCCCGTGCAACCGATGGCGGCGGGGCGGGTTTGGGCTTGGCCATTGCCCGTGAGATAGTCCAGGCTCACGGTGGAACCATAGAGGCTACCAGCGAAAACGGCATCACCCGCTTCGAAATCGCAATTCCATTGAGTTAGGGTTGTCGGTTGGGATAGCCTGACGTTGCGCTATCATGAGTGCGCAATTTCCGCCGGCATGCGCGTGCCTGGCCGCCGACCCTGGCCGTCGGACCCGTGGCGGCCGACCTTGGCCGTCGCGCGTTCGCTGTCTTCGGCAGCCGACCTGGCCGTCGGGCCCGTGGCAGCCGACCTCGGCCGTCGGTCCTATTCGCCGCACGACGCCGGCATTCCACGTGTGAGGAGCACTGCATGATCATACTGGGCGCATTGGTCAACGGCATCGCCACCGTGATCGGGGGCGTGCTGGGCCTGTTGTTTCGTAGCCGCGTTTCGGCGAAGCTGGGAGATTTTCTCATGCAAGGCCTGGGGCTTTGCGTCGTCCTGGTTGCCGTTCAGGGCATGCTGCAGGGTGGAAACGTGGTCATTACCGTGCTGTCGATCGTGTTCGGCGGCTTGCTGGGATATTGGATCGACATCGATGCCGCCATCCATCGTTTCGGCGACTGGATCCAGGGCGGGATAAACAAGGCATTCGGCGGCTATGCGTCGCTGGGCAGGTTCTCCGACGGGTTCATCGCATCCACGCTGTTCATCTGCATAGGGGCCATGGCCATTCTGGGCTCGCTGCAAAGCGGGCTGCAGTTGGACCATTCCACGCTGTATGCGAAGGCGCTCATCGACCTCGTGGTCGTCATGGTCATGGCCACCACGCTTGGTATCGGTGTGCCGTTTTCAGGTTTGTGCGTGTTCGCTTACGAGGCCCTGTTGAGCCTGGGCGCCAGCCTCCTTGCCCCGTTTCTGACCGACGCCGCCATCGCCGAGATGGTGTGCGCGGGCTCGCTGCTTCTGTTTGCCATCGGATTGAACATGCTCAAGCTCACCGATATCAAGGTGGCCAATTTTCTGCCGGCCGCCTTCCTTCCGATCCTTTTCTGCCTGTTCATGTGAGGTGAGCCATGGAAGTCATCGACTTGAGCCATGCCATTCTGCCCGAGATGCCGGTGTTTCCGGGTGATCCCGCGCCGCGTATCGAGCCTGCGACGTCGATTGAACGCGAAGGGTTTGCGACATCGTTGTTCACGATGGGTTCGCATACGGGCACGCATATGGATGCCCCGGCCCATGTGCATGCGGATGCCCCTACGCTGGATGCGATTTCTGCGGGCAGCTTCGTGGGTTCGGCCGTGGTGGTGGATTGCCGCGATGCGGGCGTCGCCGCTGCGGCTTTGGGCGATGCGGCTGAGGGTGCTGCGGCTTTGGGCGATGCGGCCGAGGGTGCAACGGTGGGGATGGAGTGCATCACCCGCCACGGACAGGCGGCGTTGGATGCGGCGCGTGCGGCCGATTTCCTGTTGTTCGATTTCGGATGGAGCGCGTTTTGGGGCAGCCCCCGTTATTTCGAGGGTTATCCGTGCCTGGGTATGGATGTGGTCGAGTTCGCCATCGAGACTGGGAAGAAAGCCATCGGTTTCGATGCGCCCAGCGTCGATCCGATTGATGATGCGGGGTTGACCAGGCATGACGCATTGCTTGGAGGAGGCGTCATGATCATCGAGAACCTCAAGTGCCCCGACCGCCTCCATGCTTTGGGCGATGCGCGTGTTGCCGGCCCCTTCTTGTTCGCGGCGCTGCCGCTGAAAGTGAGCGGCTCGGACGGTGCGCCCGTGCGCGCGGTGGCCATCTTGCAAGATTGATATCGCCCGCACCTTCGCTGTGCCGGCGTTTCATGCCTTCACTGCGCCCGGCGCTTCGCTCCGCTGCCTTGCCCGACGCTTCGCAACCGTCGTCTCGTACTCGGCGGCGGAATATGGTGGTATTTGCACCGAAAAAATGCACCGAAACCAAAGTCTTTCGGGTTTTTGACGTCGCGGTTGCATGGAGGAGCCGTGCCCAATGTGGCCGACCGTATGTCAACGGTTGTTTGAACGCCCATTTGACCTGGGAATATGCGATGAAGTAAGGAAAAACGCAATGAAGGCGTAAATGTTTTGCCCTCATTGCGTTCAAGTGACGTGCGCACTGACCCGAAAGACTTCCATTTTCGTGCGATTTCGCCGTTATTCGGTCCGAAACCTAGCCCGCGGCGGAAACGTGGCTGCAACCGCCCGTACGATCCCTCACGAACGGGAAGGCTGCTGCAGCGGGTGCGCGTTACTACAACGGGTATGCGTTACTGGGGCGGGTGCGCGTTACTGCAGCGGCTCCAGTGTGACGGCGGTTCCGCTGGCGGTGACCATGAGCATGTTGCTGGTTTCGCCCAGTACTTCATAGTCGATATCCACGCCCACGACGGCATGCGCACCCATGGCCGCAGCCCTCTGTTCGAGTTCGCGCAGGGCGTCGGTTCGGGCCTGGGCCAGCTCGTTTTCATAGCCTGCGCTGCGTCCGCCCACGATGTTGCGGATGCCTGCGCCGAAGTCGCGCAGGAAGTTGACGCCGGTGATGACTTCGCCGAAGACTATGCCGTAGTAGCCGTTGATGCGGTAGCCGTCTACGTTTTGCGTGGTGGTGACGATCATGGTGTTCCTTCCTGTGACGGGGCGGTGTGGGATATCCGTGCGTCTGGCTGCGCGGCGGGCCGCCCGAGTTGTCGCAATGATAGAATAGCTGCACTCCGTAAGGGAGTAGCTGGCGCGAAAGCGTTGCCATGTCAACATACTGCTTCCATGGGAAAAAGGAGGCTGGCTGGCATCAAACGGCAAGACTTACGGTGTGGCGAGGCGTCGCGTCGCTGCACTGTGCCCATATTCAGCATCGTGCTCCTGGAACCGACGTCCGCCGTCGGTTTTTCTTTTTTAGGGAAGGTGGAATATGGGAATCGCAGAGCTTGCCTTGCTGGGTTTGGCGCTGGCCATGGATGCATTCGCCGTGTCACTGTCTGACATGTTCTGCTATAGGGATGCGCCGCGTCGCAGGCTGTTCCTGCTGCCGATTGCGTTTGGCCTGTTCCAGGGCTTGATGCCGGTGCTCGGATATTTTCTGGGAAGCGTTTTCGGCGAATTCATCGAGACGTACGCGGGTGTTGTCACATTCATAATTCTGGGCCTTATCGGCGCGAACATGCTCAAGGATGGCGTGTGCGAGTTGCGCGCGCGTAAGGGTTCCGCATACGGCGACGAGGGGTGCGCCGCCGAGGGGTGCGGCGTCGAAAGATCCGCCGCCGAAGGGGTGGCTGCACCCGATGCGGTAGCCGGCGGCAAAGCGGCCGACGGCGTATCCGGATCCGGCGGTCTCACGCTCAAGGTCATCCTCATGCAGGCGGTTGCAACCAGCATCGACGCGTTTGCGGTGGGCGTGAGCCTGCGGGCTGAAAGCGTGGATGTGGCGTTTGCAGGTGCGGTCATTGCCCTCATCACGTGCGCTTGCTGCTTCGCGGCGCTTGCCGTGGGCCGTCGAGCGGGAGATGCGTTGGGGGAGAAGGCGCAGATTGCGGGCGGTGCGGTTCTGATTGCCATAGGCGTGAAGGCGCTGCTGTTCTAAGGGCGCCGCATTACGCTTTACATGCTTTACAGTGCAATGTATGCTGAAGCCGTGACAATCGAAGTTGGGGAAAGGATGCGCCATGGTTTCGGCAACTGCAGCTACCGCCCTCAAGGCATCGCAGGTCAATGCGCGGATTGAGGCGTCTCTGAAGCACGCGGGCGATGCCGCTTTGGCGAACGCCGGGTTCACGCCTACGCAGGCGGTACGCGCCGTGTGGCAGCTGGCCGCGGACAATGCGGATTCCCCCGAGGTCATAATCAAGGCCCTCGACCCTGATAGGGAGAAAGTTGAGCCGGCCGCATGGGAGCAAGAGCGCATCCGTCGCGTCGAGTGGGCGCGCAGGGGGCCGGCAATCCTGGGCGCCGAAATCGCGCGGCTCAGGGGCCTGGCGTATTCGGACCAGATGGACTGGGGAGAACCCGGAGACATCGATTCTCTTCCGTACGATGAGCTCATGGAGCTGGCCTACGAGGAGAGCCATCCAGAGCTTTTGTCCTGAAGGGGGTGGTTTGAATGAGCGAGCGTACAACCCTTCTCTTGGATTCCAACGTCTGGGTGGACTATTACTGCCCCGTGCGGCCCCGCCACCGCGCGGCTTTCGAGCTGATAGGCAAAGCGGAGAGTCTGCCCGTTGATTTGATGTATGCCGCGTTGTCCAGAAAAGATGTGTTCTACCTGCTTGCCATGCGATACAAGCGGGAGGCCAGGGAGGCGAATGGCGGAATTCTGGCTCCTGCCGATGCGCTTGCGGCTGCTGAGGTAGCGTGGGGTTGCATCAAGCACATGTCGGAATGCGCCTTCGCGGTCGGCTGCGATGCGTCTGACATCTGGATCGCGGACAAGCAGAAGCCGCTGCACGCCGATTACGAAGACAACCTTGTCATAGCCGCTGCGCTTCGCTCGAAGGCGGATGTGCTGGTCACGGAAGATGATGCTCTGCGAAGGCACGCTCCGGTCTGCACCATGTCAGTCGAAGATGCGATGAGGTTTCTCGATACTCTGGAATAGGGGAAGCGGGCGCGAACGGAGGGACCTAAGCTGCCCGCTTCTTTTCTATTTTCTGCCGAATTTCTTCCGCGCAGAGCCAGCGCAGCCGGTCAGTCCTGTTCGTTTTCAGTGCGCTGAGCAGTGCGGATGGTTTTCAGGTCAATGGTGGGTATGCGCACGAACATCAGCCAGCACAGAAACAGGGCGACGGCGCCAAGGATGGCCCAGACCAGGGGCTTCTGCACGCAGATGGCGCTGACGGCCATGACGGAAAACGAAGCGCCCAAGATATGCAGTTTGCGCTTGAAGGTGATTCCGCCGGCCTGCTTGAATGGCACCACGTACGCCTGATAGGCGCGCGTGCGGGCGATCCAAGCATGCATGCGCGGCGAGCTGTTGGCGAACAGGAACGTTGCGAGAAGCAGCAACGGGGTTGTGGGCAGAACGGGGATGAACATGCCCACGAAGCCGATGGCGAAGCAGATGAATCCTGCGGCAAGAAGGAGGTATCGGGTCATCGGAATCCTTTCGCGGTGCACTTGGCTCGTTTCGGTGATTATGCCACAGGTTGCGTTGGCTCGGCTGTGCGGCATTTGCGTATTACGCCCGCCGTAGCAAGCGCGCCGATAAGCGCAGCCACAGTGTCAACGGCCCAATCGGCAGGGTCACAGGAGCGCATGGGGACGAAGATCTGATGGATCTCGTCGGTGATGCCGTATGCGCTGGCAAGCAGGACTGCCGCCAGCATGGCTCTTTTCAGGGGCATGTGCCAACGCAGTGCGTTAACCAAGACGCTGCCGAAGAGGAAGAATTCGGCGAAGTGCCCGATGGGGGACACATCCACGGGGTGTCCGAACAGCGCAGCCGCCGCAGAGGCCAGCCAGTCTTTCAGCATCGTGATGATGCCCGAATCCGTGTCGAGCGTGGCTCCGTCTTTGGCGCTCATGAAGAATATCAGCGCCGTAACGGCTGCAACAGCCATCCACGACAGGATGACGGCAATTCGGCGTGAAGTCGCCTTCGGCTCGGTTGGGCAGTCTGTTTCACGATTCGTCATGGGTGGGGATTTTAACAGGTTTTGCAGTGGGCGCGCGGAGTCCTGCCTTTAGTTGTCGGACCCTCTTCTGGTTTCAATCGGAGCCGATTCAAGCATCGCGGCAATGAAATCACGTTTGCTGTGGACGTCGCATTTGGAGTACATATTGCGCATATGGGTTTTCAGGGTACTCGGAGCTATAAATAGCTCTTCTTCGATTTCGGCATTTGTTTTTCCAGCAAGAAGCAGATCCGCTATTTCTTGTTCACGCTGTGAAAGATGGTAAACTTCAGCGGCGTTTTTGACCGCAGCCTCTCCAGCTGTTTTTTCGACCATCTGCGCGGGGGCGATGTTCGAGGGGCTGAACAATTCGACGATGTGCCTCTCGTTGAGAAGGATCGATGATGTGATCAATGCAAGAATGATGATTGCAGGAACAAGTGCGGAAACGGGATCGGACAGAGAGAACAGTGCGGGTTTGATGATTTTCTCGACGATTCCGCCAAGAGATAGGGCGATCTGTCCTGCTGCAAACATGTAGAACGGCGATACGTCCAGCTTTCCGGCGAGGAAGCACCACATTATCCAGGTTGTTATTCTGAAGAAAGCCCAACAGGCTGCAACTGCGTAAATTTCATACGGGGGCGTCCCCGGCTCAGCAATGAGGATGAGGACGACGCAGATGATGATTGCCGGAACGAAAAACCTGTACAGAGCGCCAAAATCACCTTTTTTGGGAAATACAACCGCCAGGAATGCTGCGGCGGATGAGGCGAGAAGCCCGCCGATGAGGGAGTTCATTTCGGTTGTGTGGGATGTCATATGCTCGGACAAATCGCTTGTGAGAAGCTGGAGGAAAGCGAGCATGGCGAAGCCGACGAGGAACTTGATGGGGAGCCTCATGGAATCATGTTTGAGGTGTTTGCTGCGATGCGGATTGCTCCGAGCGGGTTGTTCGTTGTAGCTGACGAAGAGGAGGAAGCCCGATATCAGGGGTAGCAACGTGTGCAGGAGAATGCAGAAAGCTGGATTGAGCTGAATGATGATGAGGCAAGCGGCAAATGCGCCGGCATAAGCGACGGCCGTGTTGATGCAGCATTGTTTGATGGATAGCGATGAGTAGATTTCGCCCCAAAGAAGCAGCAGTCCCATTTCTGCCGCTATTGCCATAGATCCTATCCATATCCCTGCGGGAATCACGGTGACGCCCCAGCCGGAAATATAGATAAGCCCAGTCCCCAAGCAGAGGAACACCGATAGAGCCGTTGCGAGAATTTGCTTATGCCTGCGTTCCATCTTGCGTAGGAAAAAGAAACCCAGAGCAACAAGGACCAATACGTAGGCAATGCTATGGGGTATATCTGTGGCTGCAATGATCTGCGTCGCGCCATCCTGGGGATGCGGAAACAGGGTCGGAATTATCCTGCATATGCTCCAGGCCAAATATGTACTCAAACCTATTAGGCTGACAGTGGATGACGCGGAGAAGAGCGGATCTCCGTTCGATGTGCTGCGCCCGTTGTCCATGGTTGCCACGAGCATGACCGCCTCCCCTCAAAAGCGGATCAGTATTCGAGCAGTGCTCTCATTATCGCAGTTCGCTGACAAACAGCATATACCACTGTCTACCACTTCGTTGGTATCGGGGTACTACTACGGGTAACCTCATTGGGTACTCTAAGGAAATCATCCAGGATTCCGCCTATGGGGACGATAGTCGGTCTGAGATCGGCTGATTACATTTGCCTTGCAGTGATCGATCGGACTCGCCTGATCGAATGCGGAAAAGACCGGTGGATCGCAACCTGCGGGTCGCGTATGGATCCACTGGACGTGCGCAAGGAAAGGGGAGGTTATGGAACGCAGGGATTTCTTCAAGCTGGCTGGCGTGGCAACGGTGGCGGCGGCAGGTGCATCTCTGGGCGGATGCGGCGGGGGCGGCGGCGAAGGCAACGCTGCTGCGGCCGATGCGGCAGTTGCTGGCTGGTCCGATGTCAACTTCGAGCAGGAAGTTGATGTTCTGATCGTTGGTGCAGGCCCTGGTGGTTTGCTGGCTGCCTATCACCCCGCAAAAGCTGGTTTGAAGACCTTGGTTGTCGACAAGAGCGTCAGCTATGGCGGCGACGGCATGCATTCGGCGGCTTGCCAGTGGTATTTCGGTTCCAAGTATGATGTCGAAAACCGCGGTGGCATGAATACTGAAGAAACTCTCGCTGCGTATAAAGATTTCTTCCAGAAGTACCCCCGTCCCGATTTTGTCGAGCAGATCTTTGCAAACACGGGCGAGGTTCATGATCTGCTCTCCTATGATTTTGGTGTTGAGTGGCAGCCGAAGACCGAGGGCGCATATTACGCTACGTGCTATGTTCCTGCTGCGGGTCTTGCTGAAACCAAGCAGGAGTTCACTGCGATCTACGATGGCGTGACGGCTGCCGGTGCTGAGTTCATGTTCGATCAGCGTGCACGCCATATGATCGTTGATCCCGAAGGCCGCGTGGTCGGTGTTCGTTTCGAGTCCCAGGTTGACGGTCGCTGGCTCGATATCAAGGCGAAGTATGTCCTCCTGGCAACGGGTTCCTTCTGTGCGAATCAGGAGATGATCGCAAAGTACCTTCCCAAATGGTCGAAGTTCGGTAGCTTGGTTTCTGCCAGCACCGGTGATGGCCATCTGCTCGGTCAATCCGTCGGCGCCGCATTCGAGGGTGTTGGTGAGTATGTGAATCTGAACACTCATAGCGAAGCTATTTTTGTTCCGCAGATGTTCGGTCCCTCGATCAGTGTTTTGCCCACCGGCAAACGCTTCTACGATGAGATCCATTGCCATCAGGGAGGCCAGGCATGCATCGATGCTGGGTATGGTAATTTCTGGTCGATCTGGGATGAGGCTATTGAGAACGGGCCCAATAAGACTCTTGTGGCAACTGCAGGTGATGAAAAAATAACCGCTAACACTATCGAGGAGTTGGCTGAGGCCATCCAGGTTCCCGTCGAAAACCTCAAAGCAACGTTTGAGGAATACGATAAGGCTTGCGAGACTGGTCAAGATCCTGCATTCAACAGGGAATACTTTCTCCAGAAGCTCAATCCGCCGTATTACGCGTTCAATAATCATCCAGTGCGCTACATGACCAAGGGCGGTCTGAAGACCAACCTTCAGTGCCAGGTGCTGCGTGAGGACGACTCTGTGATTGAGGGCTTGTATGCAGGTGGCTTGCTCGGAACCGGATCTTTCTCCAAAGAATTTGCAACTAGCGCAGTGTGCGGATATTACGCGGGCAAGTGCATTGTCGAAGCGGCGGGTGCAACCGCGTAGCGTATGTCATCGACGGAGCCGGGCTGCAGCGAAAGCTACGGCCCGGCCTGGAATCGAGATTGAATCGGAAAGGGGGTTGCTATGGATGAAGAGAGGCTTGATGTGGCTGATGATCCTGGGGATGCTGGCACGAGCTCCCAGATAGCCGATAACGGCACCAAGAAAGGCAAAGCTAAGCGCGAAAAAGGCAAGAAAAAGCATCCAAGCGTTTTGCCCTGGACGTTGTTGATCGTTTTTGTCGCCGTGACGTTTCTTGCCGTAGCTGGCCTGAAGTGGCACGAACAGCCTGGATTCTGCGCTACGTTCTGCCATGAAACCATGGGTTCCTATCTTGAGAATTATGAAGAGGGCGATGGTTTGGCTCGAATTCATAAGGAAGCCAATGTGACATGTCTAGACTGTCACGAGCCATCTATACAGCAGCAGGCATCTGAGGCAATGGCGCAGATTACAGGTGATTACAGTGTGCCATTGCGTCAGCGTAGCTTTGATGATGAGATGTGCCTGAAATGCCATATCTCAACTGAGCACCTCCAGGCGAAGACGGATCTTCTCGAGAAGGACCCTCACGGAGGAAACATTACTGGACATCAGAGTTTCACCTGCAACAATTGCCATAAGTCGCATACAGATCAGGTCAACCAGTGCTCACGCTGCCATGATCCCGGAAACCAGAGGATGATCACCTATCCCCTCCAGCGTCATCCCGAGGTCGAGTCCGAATAGGAGAGGCATCGGATAGGGATATTATTTCGGCAAGCGCTTTGACGAACCGGAATCTGCCTTGGGTCAGGTTCCGGTTCGTCGCTTTGGAGGTAATAATTCAGAAAGAATTCCTTAAGAAACACTGCTTACAAAGTGGATTGCTA
>CALBGP010000003.1 GCA_937892845.1 uncultured Eggerthellaceae bacterium
TAGCAATCCACTTTGTAAGCAGTGTTTCTTAAGGAATTCTTTCTGAATTATTACCGATGCCATCCCTATCGCAGGGTGCGACGAAGCCTCCGAAAACAAAGAAACCGAGGGCGAGCCCTCGGTTTACCACGCCACACCTGACAAACATGCATTACAGCCTATCCGCAAGCGCCTTCCCTATCGCATGCGGAATACCGACCACAAGTGCATTCCCCATGCAAAACGCACGGTGCCCATCACTCATGCCGCTTGCAGTCCAGCCTTTGGGAAACATCTGAATCTGATCCAGTTCATCGGGGACCAACCTGCGGATACGTCCCGAATCGCCCATTACCGCATGCTTCATTCGACTGGCACCGCGACCGCCTTCGCCGGTAAGAATCGTACGAGCCGGCTTGTCGAGTGAATCGGGCCAAGACATGGCACCCTCAGTGTACATATAGGTAAATCCCTCTTTGGTAGTACGGGGCTCACGCTTCGCAGCGCGCTGATACTCCCATTTGGGAATCTCATCCTCATCAATGAAGAACTCTTGGGGCACCTCTGAATCCGGCACAACAATATCGCCCAGGGTTTTCATCTTGCCGTCAAACGAAGGTGTCACCTTCATGGTAAGGGCGATTCCATCCTGCATGGCACCTGCGTTCTGGAACGGCGAAGTCTTGAGACCCAATCCAAAATTGGCGGAAATCTCATAAGGCTCTGCACCGACATTGACCTCGTGCTCCGACATGGCCTCTTCGTCGACAGGGAAAGCCTCGGCAATTACCCCCGTTTTCAAAATCCGATCCCGCAAATCCCACTTGTCTTCAGTCAGTATGCCAAAGATGTACACTCTGTTTCGCTTCTGCGGCATGCCATAAGCTGCAGCATTAATCACGCGCCACTCCACGGAATAGCCCTCATCCGCCAAGCAGGACAGCATGATTGCAAAATCGCGGCCGCGTTGCTTAACGGGGCTTTTGAGGAGTCTGTCAACATTCTCAAGCAGCAGGTACTTGGGCCTCTTGAGGTGAACCATGCGATAGATATCCCACCACAGGACACCTTTCTTCCCCTCGATGCCACCGCTGCGTGCAAGCGGCTTGGCAACGGAATAATCCTGACAGGGAAAGCCCCCTACCAACATATCGAAATCAGGAATCTGCCGTTTTCCAGCCTCGAACTCATCGAGGACCCGATTGATATCCTCGTTTACACAGCTACCCTCGCCGAATCGCTCCTCGTAGCAGCGCCAAGCGAACTGCTTGCCAGAAGTTCCCGGCGGCTCCCATTGGTTCGCCCATACGGTTTCATAGGGTCCAGCGGCAGGCATATTGAATTCCGGTCGATCGGAAGACTCGTAGCCGTCGAGCGCCAGGCGGAATCCGCCGACGCCCGCAAAGAGTTCCGCGACCCTGATTTTTCCTTCGGCCATGGGGTGCTCCTTCGCATTCAATGGTCAGATATCAGGTTGCGGCGTCAATCAAAAAAACGCGTCAAAACAGGATCCCAGATCACGGCGCCTAGGTCAACCCCTCACGATTCGATCTTCCAAAAAAATCAGCGCTCTCCCACTTGAAGGTCTTTCACTATTTCATAGATATACGTGCTGTTCAGCCAGAAACTCTGCTTGGTCATCCAGCGACCATCAGGCAGTTCATCCGCATCCTTTTCAACGCAACCGATTTCGGTACCATCCTCGAGCCTGTAGGCGGCTTGCGATGCATGGGGGCGGACATGGGCAACGGGGTTCTCGGTCTTCTTGGGAAGATTGTTGGACACCACCACTTTCCCATTCGACAACGTCGCAACATCGAATTCCACGCCCTTTGCAATCCGGTCACGCGTTTCAGACCAGCACTTATGCAGCGGTCCGTCGATATCCGCAACCGGCATGCTCCAGAATTTCGCACCTAAAAACACCGACCCGTCTTCGGTCTTCCGAAATGCCGTGAAGAAAAACCGCGTTTCTTGGAAGTACGTGCACAGGGCGCTTTCCTCCCAGCTCTCTTCTTTCATCAAGTCAGCGAACGAAAATGTATCGAGCGATAGGCTTTCCTTAACCGAGCAGCCATCCGGCTGCAACCTGACAGTACGGACATTGATGCCGGCTTTTTCGAATTCCTCTGCTCTCTCAGAAGACATGCCGAGAATCTTGTACACAATCGTGACCCATTGTGCCTTGTTGCCCGTATACGGAACGCCGAGCTGCTCGCAGATCGCCCGATCAGTCATGCCAACATACGGCCCCAAAAGCGAAAGCACGTACTCGTCGAAAGACTGGCCAGCCAGCGCACTGGGGTCTTTGACGATGCAATCTCCTGCCTCGAAATCCCCGATGAGGTAGTGGTTGAGCACATGGTCCATGTAGTTGCGCTTGAAGCAGAATGCGCGGCTTTTCGCCTGCACACCGGGAGCGTAATACTGGTCGCGATACATGGTTGCCAGAGTGGCGCCCTTGGTGCATGCTCCAAGATACCTGGTCAAACCCTCGGACAATTCATCCGCATGGCCATCTTGAACAATATTGACAATGGTCCGGTAATCATCCTCCATGATCATCAGGTCCTCTGGCGGAGGGGTGAACAACGCAACGTGCTCTATGCGCTGATCATATCCATCAATTGTCCTATCGCGATGATAGAAGATAAGGAGAATGCGGCCCGCCTTCTCCCAAAGATGAGAGCCAATCAGCTCATCCTCAATGGGTCTATCGAACGGAATCATGCTCAAAACCAGTCGCTCGCCAGCGGAGGGCGTTCCGTCCCTTTTTATATCGAAGCAAGTTGTCTTCAACTCAACTCCGGCATCGGCGAAATCAGCATGGGCATCGCTGTTGGCGCGGTATCCGTAATACCGCTCTTCAATCAGCGTTCCCATGCCCCCCTTGTAGCGCTTGTCATTGTATTCACGGGACACCCCATCGGGGACGATGCCCAATTCAAGAATCTCGCGAAACGTATGCCCTTCAAGCTTTTTCGCATGGGCAAGCAGAGATGCCTCATCGCCAAAATCGACCACCCGATAATCAACCTTGGAAAGCATAAGTCAACTCCTTCCTCGAACTGGCCTTATTCTATACGATGAGAATCGACTGGCAGAACCGCCCCGGGAACAGTTCGACCGGCCGCCCGAGACAAGCCCCCTTTCGAAAAAACACCTCCACTCGAATCCGATAATGCCCATAAATCAGCAGACCGCGGAAGGGGAAACCATGGCGCAGAGCAATTGGACCAGAAACGAAACCCTCATGGCGTTCACCTTATACCGTCTGCTCCCAGTGTCGCATCTAACCGTTCGCAACGAAGACATATGCTCGCTGGCCAAGGCAATCGGACGAACACCCGCAGCGGTCAAGCTCAAAGCATGGAACATTGCCGCCTATGACTCCAATCGGATCGCAGTCGGTAAGAAAGGCATGGAGCACGGCAGCCATATGGACCGGGCAATTTGGGAAGAGTTCGAGGCAAAAGGCGACAGCCTCCTTGACGAAGGCCTGGACCTGCTAGCCCAATCGCTCACAAACCTTCCCCGCTCTCGTACCGTGCATTACGCCATAGAGGAACTGCCACCCATAGGAGCCGAACGGAAAGCCCTTAGAACCGAACGCGTCAACCAACAGTATTTCCGCAACCGCTTGATGGAGAACTACGGCGGAAAATGCTGCGTGACGGGAATTGCAATTCCTGAACTGCTTATCGCGAGCCACATCAAGCCATGGGCACAATCCGACCCGAAAACAGAACGCCTGGCCGCAGACAACGGCCTGCTTCTCAATGCTTTACACGACCGGGCATTCGATCAGGGGCTTATAACCGTCACCAAAGATTACCGCATCGTTCTTTCGTCTAAGGTAAGCCGCGATGGAGCAGCCTCGTGCATGCTTCTAAAATCGGAAGGACAACGGATTGCGGTCCCTTCGATCAAACCACCTGCCAAAGAGTTTCTCGAATACCACAATGATGTCATTTTCGTCGCATGATTCCCATTCGAAAGACCTTCGCCAATCGGTCCCATTTGAAAACCACCGAAGAAAACCTGTTAAAATCCCCACCCATGACGAATCGTGAAACAAACTGCCTAACCGAGCCGAAGGCGACTTCACGCCGAATTGCCGTCATCCTGTCGTGGATGGCCGTTGCAGCCGTTGCGGCGCTGATATTCTTCATGAGCGCC
>CALBGP010000004.1 GCA_937892845.1 uncultured Eggerthellaceae bacterium
TCGGCGCAGGCGAAGCGTCCGTATGCGCGGAGCCGCGCCGTCCCGAGGGCGTGGATAATCGAATCAGTTGAACTTGGCACGTGCGAGCAGCGGTCCCTGCCGCGCTTAGGTGCACACGTGCTGCTTTGCTTTCAAGGTGCGCACCCGGCAGGGTGCAGACGGCGCGGGGTGTCAAATATCAGCAGCACATGGGAGGTTCGTGTATGTGCGCCGCCTGCGTCCTGACGGGTGGGTGGTGCTTGGTTATTGTTCCGACGGCGTGAAGTCGTTGATATCCAGATCCAATTCCATGCACAGCCGAATCAGCTGGTCGCCTTTCGGCATCGCATCGCCTTTGCATATCCTTCGAACGACTTCGCCGTTCATGGCGACGCGTCGAGCCAATTCGGAATACGTAATGCCGCGCTCGTCGACTCGCTTTGAGATGACTTGATTCACGTTCATAGCCTCACCCCCTTAAAAATCCTACGTTTTGTAGGAACTCATCCAGTATACCTACATTTTGTAGGTGCGCAATACAAAATAGTCAAAAACCTACGTTGAGTAGCGTTTTTCTGCCCCACGTGTTAGAATTTCCCTACTGCGAGTAGGAAAGGCGATTATGGACACCATTAGACAGAACATAGCTTCAGGGCTCCGGAGGGCTCGCAAGGCCGCTGGCCTGTCGGTGAACGAGGTCGGCGCAAGCATAGGGAAGAGCGGGAAGACGATTAGCGCATGGGAAGTTGGCCGCGGCCAGCCAGACGGCGATGAGCTGATAAACCTGTGCAGGATCCTAGGCGTTACCCTCAGCGACTTCTACGGGGTCGATGCCGTCATCCCGTCCGCTGATGCCGAATACCGAGACATCCCGTTGTTCGGAACGATTGCGGCGGGAACCCCTATCGAAATGGAGGCGGCAGACAGCACGCACCCCATCCCTGTGGAGCTGCACAAGCGTTATCCCGATGCGTTTCTGCTCAAGGTTCGCGGCGACTCCATGAACAGGGTTCTGCCGAACGGCTGCTATGCACTGGTCAATCCGTGTAAGGAGGTGGCTGTTGACAACAAACCGTATGCCGTATGCGTGAACGGATATAACGCCACCATCAAGCGCGTTCGAAAGCTCAATAACGGTTTCGAGCTTGTGCCAGATTCGAACGACCCCACATACAAGCCGACCGTTTTCGATTACGGGGAGCCGGGGACAGAGACGATTACGGTTATCGGCCGCGTTGTCTGGTATTGCGTGCCGTTCGATTTTGAGCTGTAGGGACGGTGTGATAATGGGAATCTTCGACAAACTGAAAGCGAAGGCCGCTGAAGTCGCTGCACAGCATATCCCGCAGCGGCAGAAGCCCCCGACGCCTGGCATGTACGGCACCATCACGCTAGAGGGTACGTACAATGTCCAGGTCTACACCTATGACGGAACCCCGTTCAAGGGCATGAAGGTAGGCGATTGGTTCTATGCTGACGTTCTCCCAGGCGATTGCATATTGGATGGCCCCGGGGCATCTGAACCGTTCGACACATCGGGCGATCCTTACGCATGCGCCCTTTGCGCCAACGGCGTTCCGTTCGGCTTCGCGAATCTGAAGAACGTGAAGCAGATAGCCCAGGCTGGATTTGCCGTGCGCGTGCGCGTCGAGAAATCGGGGATGTATTCAAGGAAACTTCCAGATCTAGTCGCTTTCGTACCAAGTAGAAAAGTGGTATCGAAATGGTGGACGATGCAGCAGTCATCGCCGTACGTCATTCCGTTTGACTGCGATAGCCTGGAGGAGAAGGTGGCTGAAGACCAGGTTTTAGCCTTCATGATTAAGAAATCTGAGCTTGCTGGATATTTCGGAGGGTTCGGCACCCTCGTGCACTCCTTCACCGTGCGCGCTGATATATGGACGGTGGGAACGAGAAGCGGAGAACGCGTGATTGTGCACTTCCTCCCAGTACCAGATGGGTCGCATGCCAAACCGCATGTTGCCATTGAGACCGAAGACGGAAGTATTTTCGAAGTGAGCGCCAGGACGTCTTATTACGACGATCTTGCCGCACTTGTGAGCGAAGAGCCTTACAAATTGTATTCGAAGGCGTATGAGAGAAACGGCGAGATGAGATACGCAGCAGCCATTGTCAGCGAATAAAAGAATCCCCGCGCATAAGGGCGGCAACCCTGCGCGGGGACGGCGTGGAACCGACCGAATTAACGGAAGGCAGGTGCATTGTACCATGTCCAAGTCTCGTTTCGGCACCGTCCAGCACATGGGAGCCGACAAGTACCGCATATTCTGGACGGCGCCCCAGAACGGCGGCAAGGCGCGTTTCTCAAAGGTAATCCACGGCACCAGGGATGACGCCGAAACAGCCCTTGCCCGCGCCCGTATCGGGTTGCTGGGAGCCGATGGATCGTGCCGCCTCCGCGATTATTGGGCGGCGTCCGTGGAACCGACGCTGCCGGACCTCGCAGCCAAGACCGCCCATGAGTACGCGCGCCTGTGGC
>CALBGP010000005.1 GCA_937892845.1 uncultured Eggerthellaceae bacterium
AGCAAGAAAGATTATAGGAAAAGTCCCAGTATCCAAAGTGGTCTAACACAACGCAATAAGGCCACCGCAGAAAGGAGACAGGCATGAGCATCACGATCAGGGTCTGAAGATTCGCCGTCACCGTGGCCCTCAAGTTCAAACTGCTGAACAAGTAGTTTGAGCACCCACTTAAAGGGCGGGAAGGCGGCAGCGCCTCCCCGCCTGGGTGGAATCGATGACATGCCCGTCCCAGGAAGGAGTATACACCATGACAAGCGAGGCCCAGAAGAAGGCGGCGGCGAAATACAACCGCGAGAAGATGGTGCAGCGCGTCGTGAGGTTCAGCCCCAACGAACGCGACCTGCTCGCGCATCTCGATGCGCAGCCGAACAAGGCGGGATACATCAAGGCGCTCATCCGCGCTGATATGGAGCGAATTGGATAGGCTACGATCCCATGCGCAATGCGGCTCACGGCCGAGGATTCGAACCTTGATTGCACGAACCAGAATCGTGTGTTCTGCCATTGAGCTAGCAGGAATTATGGGTTATACTGCGCTGTGATGGCGGTGAGCTACCACCCCGGTAATTGGGGAGATGGTTCACCGCTCTTTTTGTTATTTTACTCGAATTATACGGACATCCGGCATGATGGCGACGACATCATCTATGCGATGCGTACGTCTATGCAATACGTACGCATTTCAGAACGAACCTTCCCGATGAGCCTCTTGTCAGACGATTCGAAATCACGGTATTTGAGATTCAAGACAACTCTTTTCTTCCCATCGAATGAGGACATTGGTTCTTTCGTTTCAGGGTCGTAGGGGTTTTTGAAGTTCCTTTTACTTGACCGCAATTGCTCTCCGACGAAATCCAGCTCATTTCCGGGCTTCGGCGATTTCGACCCATTTCGCGGACTCTCAATCTCCCACAGCTGATTGCCGATGAAGATATCGGGGTTTGAAACACCGTCGATCAACTTCCCGTCTTTATCTACCGCCTCTCGGGGTCTGATGGTGATGCTGAATCCGTTGCTCTGAAGCGTGTCTATGGCAAGCAGGTCTCTCCAATCATCTTCACTTCTATCATCAAGATTCTCTTCGGAATAATCGTTGGGCTTCTTCATCTTGCCATACGATTCCCTGCTTCTGTATCTGCAATCCATCGCCGGAGGCTCTCCCGTATACAGCCAGCGCCAATCCCGGGTTTCGACCTCGCGCATGATCCGAGCCCGGCTGAACCTCTCGAAACGCTCTTGGTCGCTGTCCCCCTTGTACCGTTCGCGCTCTTCCGGTGCCATGGCCTTCCACTCGGCCTCCACCGCCTCCGTCCCGCCGACGGTCTTCTCGCATGAGGCCCATCTCCTCCACATCTCATCCGGCTCGTACCCCTGGATCTGGCCGTCCCGTTCAAGCCCCTTGAAGCCAGGGACCACGACGCAGTCGCAGCCGTCGTGCGTTCCGTGCTCGCCTTTCGCCTCCGCCTCGCTGCTGTACACGAAACCGCGCGAGCTGAGCATGAAGCAGAACGAGCACGATTCCCTTCCGGACGTGACCCGGGCATATCGCAGGTCGTTCCGGTCGCAGTTTCGCACCAGGTTCTCATAGGCCGACCTCTTCACGCAGAAGCGCGACAGGTCGGTTACGGACCTGTTGAAACTCTCCTTCTTCCCGTCGACGAGATCCTTGGCGAAGCTCCTCACGGAGCGGTCCACCCTCCCGAGGTCGACGGCGTCGAAGTCGGGCACGGCCCTCTCGGATGCGCCGGACCTTTCCGCAAACGCATCGAAGAATCCGCAGGCGAGGGCGGCGGCCTGGTCGCCGAACACATACAGGGATTGCTCGACCGCCGATATCGCGGCATCGCGCAGGTCGGCCACATCCGCATCGGGGAACTCCGTGCGGAACGACTCCATGAGCGCGTCGAAGCCCCTGCCTGTCGGCAAGCACGAAGCCCGCGCCTATGTGCTGGGCGGATTCATCCCATATCGCAGCCGACGTCTGCGCCGTATGCATGCGCAGTTGGCAAGGCAGCGTTTCGACGCACCTGTCGCGCCCGCACCACCCGGTCTCGGCGCAGGCGCGCGATTGCAATCCACACGGCGACGGTCAACACGTCGCCAGAGGGAAAACGACTTTTCCGCCTCACTCGCTGGCTCTGGTAAGTCTCCCTTAGAACCTTGCCCGCATGAAGCCAGTGCCAGCCACGGGCATCGGATCCGCAGCGCGCAACCATGACCCCGTGCCGCGGCGGGCATTCGAAACACAGGCCCCTCTAGACGGCGGATTCAACCGTCTCGAGCGTTTTGCCGGTGGCCGCGATGCTGTCGATTTCGACCAGCTCCGTCCCGTATCAGCCTCATTTCAGTCGCCCCCAAATCGAGCACCCGGCCCGTTCGCCCCCCCCCTTTTTCGCCGTTTCGATCAAAGACGACATAATGCCCAATCGCAGCGAAGAGACGCATCACCGGCGCTACGCATCCAAGCTCATTAGCTGTCTTGACCTCCAGATAAGCGCAAACGGCACGCTGCTGAGATGAGGCACGTACATGTAGCACTGATTGATACGGACGATTTTCGAGGCTACATTCCGCGTCCCCAAGATGTGCGCCACGAATTCATCGGGCAGCATGAGGTTGTACCTGTCGACGTAATACGCCAAAGCGGTACCCCAGGAATAGACGCCATCGGATCGGCCGTTGTCTCGAATGCCCGTATCCTCACCGGTGAACACGTCTTTCGCCGTAGCGGTCGTGCCGACATCGAGGAATCCGGCGTTCAAGATGAAATCGATTATCTTTTCCTTCTCAGGTATTGGGGCTTCCGAGAAGTCATCCTTCATGCAAGGATATTTCCATGCAATCGGATGGGGTTCCAGGAACTCCCTGTAATGGCCTATCATCGTAGTCATCAGGAATTCCCCCTAGGATAGAAACTGCGCCATCCATCAACTTCGACGGCCTCACCTGCGACAATCATATCGGGCAAGGCCGTCGCATGCGGCCTCCGGATTGCGAACGAAGCACTTGATTCCGGCAACCGCCGAAGCCTCTTCGAACATCACTTCCCGTCTGAAGAACGTGGTTTGAACCGGTCGCGGAGCTTCACCATCTTCTCCCGCAACGTGCTGGCATTGACGCGCCATTGGTAATTGGGATGGTGTTTGAGAAACGAGCGCTTGGCAAGAAACACGCCGAACTGGATGACGAGCATGGTGACGGCGCAGGTCAGGAAGAAATCAGCCACGAATGCATTGCCCTCCAGCCATGCATAGGCGGTCGCAAGGCCGAAAAATACAGCGGACACCCAGTCGATCCAGGTGAACACCGTGATAAGGACCTCTTTGGCGCGAGCCGGAGTATGCCGCCAGGAAACGATCATGTAGATGACCACTGCGAGGATGGCCAAAATGATGAGCAGCGGGAGAATGCGATACAGACGGGCTGCGAGCATTGCGGGCATCGTGCCACCATCCTTCCTAATCACAGCGGGCATGCAGGCTTACGACCTACCGAAAAAGGCTGCAGAGCATGATACCATGACCCGCAGCCCAGTCGTTTTCAGCATGTCAACGATTGCCGGAAGCCCCTCCCATCGGCCGAAGCGCCCCAGCGGGCAACCAGCCGAAAGCCTAAGCTAGCGGCACAGCAGCTTCGCAATCTGAACCGCATTCGAAGCCGCACCCTTGCGAATCTGGTCGCCGCAGCACCACAGGGACAGACCGCACACGCCTTCGGGCGCGGAAATGTCCTCACGGATACGGCCGACGTAGACCAGATCCTGATCGGTGGTATCGATGGGCATGGGATAGAGCTGCGCCGCAGGGTCATCCACCAGCTTGACACCGGGCGCGCAGACCAACGCAGCACGGGCCTCATCGGCCGTAATCGCATTCGAGAATTCAAGCGTTATGCTCTCCGAATGCGACCGGAGAACGGGAACGCGGACGCATGTGCAATTCACACGCAGGTCGGGCGTATGCAAAATCTTGCGGCCTTCGTTTTGCATCTTCATTTCCTCGGATGTGTAGCCAGAGCCATCGAAGCCTCCGATCTGGGGAATCAAGTTGCACGCCAGCTGATAGGAGAATGCACGCGGCTCATCGACCGGCTGTCCCGCCGCCACCTTCGCCAGCTGACCCTCCAGCTCGCGCAGACCCCCTATCCCCGCGCCCGAAGCCGCCTGGTAGGTTGACACCACCATGCGTTCGATGCCGGCCAACCGATGCAGAGGGCCAACCGCAACCATGGCGATGATGGTCGAGCAGTTCGGGTTCGCAATGATGCCCTTATGCAGGAAGGCGTCATCAGGATTGACCTCAGGAACAACCAGCGGGACATCCGCATCAAGGCGAAAAGCGCTTGAATTGTCGATGCAAACGGCGCCCTTCTCCCTTGCAACAGGGATGAAGCGCTCGGCGATATCGTTTTCCGCGGCGCCGAGCACGATATCCACACCATCGAATGCGGAATCGACGGCCTTTTGAACGGCAACGCGCTCCCCACGGAATTCGAATTCCCTGCCGGCCGACCGGGCGCTTGCAAGCAGCTTCAAATCGGCAACGGGAAACTCCTGCTCATCCAGGCATTTCATCATCTGCTGGCCCACAACTCCCGTGGCGCCGAGGATTGCTACCTTGTATTCCTTCATGATTATTCCCCGCTTTCCGAATTGTCCGAACCGGACGAAACGCAGACGATGTTTCCCTCGCCGTCAACGAAGGCATCGTAGATGACCCTGATCGCGCGTTCGAAATCATCATTGCTCACACCGACGATGATGTTCATCTCCTCAGAGCCCTGGGCGATCATGCGGATGTTGATGCCCGCATCGCCGAGCGTGCCGAAGAGCTTTCCGGAAACGCCGGGACGGCTTGACATGTTGCGACCTACCGTGGCCACAAGGGCAAGGTGGTCCATAACCTTGATCTCATCAGGGCACACCTCATTGCGAATGTCCGCGATGATGGGATAGAGGTTGTTGCCCACTTCGTCCCCGTGAGCCACAACGGCGAAGGAATCGACGCCGCTGGGGGTATGCTCAATGCTGACACGATAGCGCTCGAAGATGGTGAGCACCTTGCGCATGATGCCAATCTCATGGCACATATGGGCTTTGCGGATATGAACCGCCAGGAAATCCTTCTTGCCGGTGATGCCCGTGATCAAAGGCTCCTCGCCGCCGTCGGTCTTCTCGCTGATGACCGTACCGGGATCATCGGGGCGGTTGGTGTTCTTGATTACCAGGGGGATGCCTGCGTCGCGCACAGGGAAGATGGCCTCTTCGTGCAGCACGGCAGCGCCCATGTACGACAGCTCACGCAACTCCGCGTAGGTAACGCGGCTGATAGGCTTGGGGTCATCGACGATACGCGGGTCCGCCGTGAGGAAGCCCGAGACATCGGTCCAGTTCTCATACAGATCGGCGCCCAGGCACTGCGCAACGATGGCGCCCGTGATGTCTCCGCCGCCGCGGTCGAGCAGGCGAATCTGCCCGTCAACGGTTGATCCGTAGAACCCGGGAAGAACGAAGCCATGCTCGGCGCCTATGACGGACTTGAGGTTTTCAGCCGTGCGGTCCAGCGCCAGCGTTCCATCGCGGTGGAAGCTCACGATATCCGCCGCATCCACGAAGGGCAGGCCCAAAAACTCGGCCATGAGCTTCGCCGTGAAATATTCGCCGCGCGACACGATGTATTCAGGAGAAAGGCCGCCGGCCAGCACTTGGGCAGCGAAGTCATCGAACTCGCGTTTTATAGGATAGGACAGGGTCAGATCGGATGCTATGTCGCAGAAGCGCTGCTCGATGGCGGAAAGCAGCTCCGAGCAATCGACGTGGTACTGGATGTGGGCATTGACCAAGAACAACAGATCCGTGACCTTGTTGTCCTTCTTATCGCGTTTGCCCACCGCGCTGACCACCACGAAGCGACGCGCAGGATCGGATTCGATGATCTTTTTGATCTTGCGGAACTGCCCGGCCGAACTAACGCTCGACCCGCCGAATTTCGTTATCTTTATCATGCACTACCCCGCTCTTATCGTTAAACTTCAAGGAAACGGCAACGCGCCGGAACATGCCGAACCCGACGCCCCGCGCATCCGACCACCCGGCACGGCAGCGCGGACGGAGATCACCGACCCTATGAGGAGCATCGATGGCATCAATGTATCACAGCACCCGTTCAACCGAAGCCCAATGCACCGCCAAACGGGCGGTTCTTAACGGCATAGCGCCCGATGGAGGCCTTTACGTGACCGACAGCCTTGGTGAGCACTCCTTTTCTCCCGAAGAGCTGACGGGCCTCACCTACGCAGAAACCGCGCAGCGCATCCTCTCGGCGCTTCTGGACGACTACACCCCCGAAGAGATGGCAGAGTGCGTCCAAGCCGCTTACGGATCAACTTTCGACTCCGATGAAGTGGCCCCCGTGGTTGCAGTGGGTTCGGACTTCGTGCTGGAACTGTTCCATGGACCCACAAGCGCCTTCAAGGACGTGGCGCTCCAGATGCTGCCGCAGCTCATGGGCCGCGCGGCGCTCTCCACCGACGAGCGGATCATGATCCTGGCCGCCACCAGCGGCGATACGGGAAAGGCCGCACTTGCCGGCTTCGCAGACGTACCCAACCTGGGCATCACCGTCTTCTACCCCCATGGCGGCACCAGCGAAATCCAACGCCTCCAGATGGTCACGCAGTCTGGCGAAAACGTCGCTGTCTGCGCCGTCCGGGGAAACTTTGACGACACCCAAAGCACCGTCAAACGCATTTTCGCCGATAGCGAGATCAAGGAGACTCTGGCTGAATCCGGCATCGTGCTCTCAAGCGCCAACTCCATCAACATCGGGCGCCTTGCCCCGCAGGTGGTCTATTACTTCACGGCATACGCCCAGCTGCGCCGCATGGGAGCCATTCAAGAAGGCGATTCGGTGGACTTCTGCGTTCCCACGGGCAATTTCGGCGATGTGCTCGCAGGGTACTTCGCCTACCGCATGGGGCTTCCCGTAAACCGCTTCATCGTGGCCAGCAACCGCAACAACATCCTCACCGATTTCCTGACCTCAGGCGTCTACGACCGCAACCGCCCCTTCTACAAAACCGCCTCGCCCAGCATGGATATCCTCATATCCAGCAACCTTGAGCGCCTGCTGTACTACATGGCATGCGACGCACACCGATCAGGCGAAGACCTGGACGGCGCGAAAGACCCTTGCGACTACGTGGCCACGCTCATGGTATCGCTTGCAAAAGACGGCCGCTATCAGGTATGCGACTCCGTGCTGCGCCGCATCCAGGCGCTGTTCGCGTGCGGCTGGGCGAATGACGACCAGGCCAAAGACGCCATCAGGTCAAGCTATCGCGACCACGGCTACCTGATGGACACCCACACCGCGGTTGCCTGGCATGTATCCAAGTCCATCCCGCTTGACGGCGCTGCAGCCCGCATAGTGCTGTCCACGGCAAGCCCCTACAAATTCGCAGACGAAGTGCTTGACGCCCTGCACCCCGCAGACGCGTTAGTTGACACGACGCCGAGCTGCGCCGATGATTTCGCCTGCATGAAGCGCGTGGAGGCTGAAACCGGTGCGGCAATCCCCCGTCCGCTCGCCGAGCTTGAAGGCCGTGCGGTCAGGTTCACCGATGTCATAGACGCCGAAGAGATGCCGGCCTACGTGCTGGCTGCATGCAAGGAGATTCTGGCATGATCACCGCAGCAGACAACCCCGCAGGCTTTGCCCCCTTTTCCGTAAGGGTTCCCGCCTCCACGTCGAATATGGCTGTGGGCTACGACGTACTCGGCATGGCCGTGAGCTTGCACTCTGTGTTCGCCTTTCGGCCCGCGCCGAAACTGACCATCACCGGTTGCCCTGAGCAATACTGCAACGAAGATAACCTGGTCCATCAGGCCTATCTGCATGCGTGCCGCAGCCTGAACATCCAGCCGCAGCCCTACGCGCTTGACATCAAGGCCCAGGCGCCCGTGGCGCGCGGCTTAGGTTCCAGCTCCACATGCATCGTGGCGGGAATCATAGCGGCCATGGCCATGGCCGATGCGCCGATCGACCGCAAGGAGGCAGTCCGCCTGGCAACCCAGATGGAAGGCCACCCGGACAACGCCGCGCCTGCCGTCCTGGGGTCTCTCGTGTGCTCGTTCACGCCCGATGACGGCAATCCCGTCTGCATACCGCTGACCGTTGACCCTGACCTGCGTTTCGTCACGCTGATTCCCGATTACGAAGTCAAGACGCACGATGCGCGCAAGGCTGTGCCGCAGACCGTCGGCACCGACACCGCCGTCTGGCAGATGGGTCGCTGCACTGCGGTGGCCCATGCGCTTGTGACAGGCGATATGGAGATCCTTGCCGCCGCCGTGGACGATAGGCTCCAGGAGCCGTATCGCAAGCACCTCATCGCCGAATACGACAGGGCCAAACAGATTTGCGCGGAACACGGCGGCGTGATGTGGATTTCAGGAAGCGGAAGCACTCTGATGGCGGCCATCAAGGGAGATGAAGCGGCCGAAGAGCTGGCAGGCGCACTGCGCAGCGAATGGCCCGCCTACCCGGCCATGGTGCTTACCTGCGACGCAGACGGGGCGTCGATCAGCTTCACCTGATCCCCGAGCCGTCCACACCCTCGCAGCTTTCGAAATCGGGGATGAAGGATTCATCCGCAGCATCCCCATCCTGCCAGAAATACTCCTCGACCCCAAGCGAATCAAGATGGTCGAGGAGTTCTTCGTATTCGGCAGCTGAAACCGTGCGCGCCAGCTCCGGGAAGCGCTCAACGGCAGCGGGCATGGGCGTGAACTGATTCATGAGGCTGAAGGTGATGCGGTCGCCGAAACGCGCGACCAGGCGGTCGAGCGCCTGGTTCGTGCTTTCAAGCTGGCCCGGCAACAGCAGGATGCGCACGATGACGGAAGCGTCCGTCGACGCCATGGCGGAAAGCGCGTCCAGTGCCGTGTCGGGATAATCCGCAGCGCGCGAATAGCGGGCGGCGACCGAAGGGTCCGCATAGCGGTAATCAGTCAAGAACACATCCACGTATTCGCCGGCCAAGGCAATGGTTTCGGGCGTCTCGTAGCCCGAGGTGTTGTAGACCACGGGAAGCGCCAATCCGCGTTTGCGCGCAAGGTCAAGCGCATCAAGGATCTGGAGGATGTAGTGGGTCGGCGTGACCAGGTTGATGTTGAGCGCTTTGCGGGCCTGCTGCTCAAGGAAGATCTGCGCCAGGCGCTCAACCGTGATGTCGCGCCCCACCCTGCCTTCAGCAATGCAGGCATTCTGGCAGTAGACGCAATGCAGCGGGCAATGCGCGAAGAACACGGTCCCGCTGCCCGCTTCGCCTGAAATGGGAGGCTCTTCCCAGAAATGCAGCGCAGCACGAGCCACGCGAAGCTCATCGGCAGCACCGCAGACGCCGCGCTCACCTGACGCGCGGTCGGCACGGCAGCGGCGGGGACACAGCTCGCAGGATGTGGGCAGCGCTCTGATGGCTCTATCCTTCGCTTTTCACGCGGCGCGCAATGCGGTCGGCCACGGACAGGTCCTCACGGCGATCAGATCCCCAGAAGACCACAGCCACCATGCCGGGGCCCACGTGCGAACCGATAACGGGGCCAATGGAGCACCTCAGGAAGAATGCCTTATCGGAGCCTATGACATCGACAAGCCGATCGGCATCTTTGGGACAATCGGCATCGCCTATGACGACGCACTGCATGGGAGTTTCCCTATCAGAGCGCTGGGCGAAGTATTCAGCAAGCTGCTTGATGCCCTTCTTGCGACCGCGTGCCACGCCCTTGAGGGCAAGCCCGCCTTCAAGGTCGAAGGACAGAAGCGGCTTGACATCGAGCTTCGCACCGGCAGAAGCCACCATATCGGGAATGCGGCCGCCACGGCGCAGCGACTCCAGATCCTCAACCATGAACATGGCGTTGACGAAGTAACGAGCCTCTTCGGCCCACTGCGCAAGCTCCGCAGCCGAAAGACCCTTCTCACGCTGCGTCAGAGCCTCTTGGACCAGAAGCGCCTCTGCAACCGAGGCAAGCTTTGTATCCACCATATGGAGCTCGAAGCCGGGGTGCGCCTCACGCGCCTGGTCGGCAAGCAAACACGCCGTCGAGAAGCTGCCGGACAGAGCGCTTGAAAAGCCCAGGAACACGCACGGCTTGCCCTGTGCAGCCGCCCATTCGAACGCCGCCATGTACGAGGGGATGGAAACCTGCGCGGTAGTGGGTTGCTCGCCTTTGCGCATGCGCTCGAAGAAACCATGCGCCGTAGTGGTGCGGTACAGGTCATCGAGGTGTTCTTCAGAGCCGAAGAGGTACGGGAATTCGACCAGGTAGACGCCTTCGCGGTTAACGACGGAATAAGGAAGGTCGCAGCAGGAATCTATGATCAGGGTACATTGTGTTTGCATATGGCATCTTTCTCATGGATGGACGGCTGTAGGCAAGCAGGCCGCGGCATTATCAGAATACTCCCGCTGGCCTGGAGCCACGCAGTTCGGCGACCATGCGTGCACGCCTGTGCCAAAGGCCCTCTTCAAGGCCGACGGGGTAAGAATGCGGGTTCAGGAGACGCTTCTGCGACTCATCGAGACGGGCAAGTTCGCCCTGAACGCGTTCACGGGCCGCCATGGCACTGCGCATATCGGCGCTGAGCACCGATCTTCCTCCGCGCGCCAAGGGCTTGAGGATCAGCTCGGAGTCCAAGCCCTTGAGGCATTTGGACCGAAGGCTGCTCGCAGGATCGACGATCATGCAGCCCTCGCCCGCGGGATGCCCGGACTCGAAGACCATATCGCCCGACAGACGGCCATCTTCCCCGATGAAGCGGCGCACCTCCAAAACACCCGGAACGGTGAGCTTTCCCACCTGTTCGGATATCTTGAGCCTGGGGCGCCAATCGCTCTGCCCTGCAGCGCGGGTGGCGGAAAGCTTGTAGACGCCGCCCAAAGACGGCTGATCGAAGGCGCAGGCCAGCTTCGTACCCACACCCCACGAATCCACGGGCGCATGCTGTTCGCGGATGGAGGCGATGGTGTACTCATCAAGGTCATTGGAAACCACGATCTTGCAATCGGTGAGACCCGCCGCATCAAGCTCATGGCGTGCATACGAGCTCAACCACGCAAGATCGCCGGAATCAATCCTGATTCCGGCCAGATGCTCGCCCGCTTCGCGCATTTCCAACCCGACCGTGATGGCATTGGCAATGCCCTGCTTGACATCGTAGGTATCCACCAACAGGATGCAGTTCTTCGGCATGACACGGGCATATGCGCGAAACGCCTCAAGCTCGTCATCGAAGGACATGACCCAGGAATGGGCATGGGTGCCCGACACGGGCAGCCCGAACATCTTGCCGGCAAGGACATTGGAGGTCGAAGAGCAACCGCCCACAACGGCAGCGCGGCTGGCCCACAGAGAGCCGCCTGCGCCTTGCGCACGGCGCAACCCGAATTCCGCCACCGGGCTTTTCGCGGACAGGCACACGCGCGCCGCCTTGGTGGCGATAAGCGTCTGGAAGTTGATGCAGTTCAAAAGCGCAGTCTCCAACAACTGGCACTGCATGATGGGGCCGCAAACACGCACCAACGGCTCGACGGGGAAAACGACGGTGCCTTCGGCAACCGCATCGATATCCACGCTCAGTCGCATGGCGCCCAGATAATCCAGGAATTCGCGCTTGAACAGCTTGCCGCCGCCTGGAGCGGGAAGCGAAGCCAGATACGCGATATCATCGCTCGTGAACCTGAAGCCGTCGATCATCTCAGCCAGCTGGGCGGCACCGCACGCAACAGCGAACCCTCCCTTGAAGGGATTGTCGCGGAAGAACATGTGGAAGCACGCCATCTCGTCGGTCTTGCCGCATTCCCAATAGCCCTGCGCCATGGTGATCTGGTACAAGTCGGTCAGAAGCGCGTAATTCAGCGTCCCGGGTTCAGCGGGAATCTGCCCATCTGCGCAGACCTCGGGTGCCGCGTCAATCCCGTTTTCGCTCATGATCATCTCCATAGTCTATTTCTCGGATTCTCCGCCCTGGGCCTTATGGCTGCGGCGCCTGGACTTCCTATGCTCTGCATTGGGCGCCGAAGCGTCCGAAGATCCGGACTGCGGACGGCCCTGGCGCTCAGGGGCGCCTTGGGACGAAAGGCTCGAAGAGCGCTGACCGGGACGCTTGGAGGCGTCGCGACGCTGTGCGGCCTTGGGCTGTTGTGCGGCCTGGCCCTGGGAACGTCCCTGCTGCTGCCCCGATCCCTTGCGCTGCTTGGGCTGGGATTTGGAGGATTTCGCCTGCTTGGATTCGCCGGAAGCCGCATCGGTTCTCTGCTGGGATCCGCGCGCTGCATCCGAAGAGGCCGCCGCCTTGCCGGAAACCGTAGACGACCTGCGCCTGCGTGTGGGCTTGGCCTGAGAGGCATCCTTGCGCTGCGTGCTGCCCTGATCGGCGGATTTGGCCTGCGCGGATTTCTCTTGCTGGGCTCCGCCTGCGGACTGGCCCGCTTCATGGGTGCGCCCGGCGCGCTTGCGACGACGCGGTTTGCGGGATGCGGATTCCTGCTGATCTTCCGCTGCGGGCTTCGCGCGACGAGCCTGAGGATTCGAAGCCACGGCGTCGGTCCCCGTGAAGATGGGGGTCACAAGAGATTCGACAGGCGACGCACCGGCCATCACAGCGTTCATGCACTCATCGAAAACATCGGCGGGAACACGGCAGGGCTTGCCCGTCTTCTTGTCCACTTCCATCTCCGCCAAGGGAACCTTGACGCGCTTATCGTCGGAGGTGAGCAGCGTGACGGTTTCGCGGGGCACGTTGACTTCGATGACCTTGGCATCGCCTTTGGGCGTGGCGATCATCGAGTTCATCTTGGGGCTGCACGTCTTGAATTCCTTGTAGATGTCGGATTCGTAGCGCAAGCAGCACATGAGCCTTCCGCACACGCCGGAGATCTTCTGGGGGTTCAGCGACAGATCCTGGTCTTTCGCCATGCGGATGGAGACGGGATTGAACTCACCGCCCAAACGCTTGCAGCACAGCTCCTGGCCGCAATGTCCCAGACCGCCCACGATGCGGGCTTCATCGCGCACGCCGATTTGGCGCATGTCGATGCGCACATGGAAGCGCGCAGCCAGGGCACGGACGAGTTCGCGGAAGTCGACCCGGTCTTCGGACTCGAAATAAAACACCGCCTTGTCGCCGTCGAAAAGGTACTCAACGGTGACAGGATGCATGTCAAGGCCCTGCTCGGCCACCATCTGCTTGAAGACGGGCAGCGCGTCTGCGGCCTGCTGCTGCAGGTTCTTCCACGCCACCTCATCTTCGGGGGTGGCAACACGGATAACCGGCTTCAGCGGGGATTTCAGATTGGAGATCTGGTCTTGCGTGACCTCTTTGAGGTCCTCTTCGGCGCGGCCGAATTCAAGGCCCCTCTCCGTTTTGACGATCAGGTTATCGCCCTTCCTGAACTCAACCCCGTTATGGGCGAACCACAGAATTTTAGGGTTGTAGGTGAGCCTAACCGCGGCTACGTGTGCCATACAGCACCTCTCTTATCTCAGAAAGCATTGCTTCGATACTCAATTGCGGAGAAACATTATACGAGATGGCATCCTCAGCAACCTCCACACGTTCCAAAGCACGGCAAACCCTCGCTTCGTCCGTGCGCGATGCAGCCTTCCTGATGCCCTCTTCCACGTCTGAATTGATGATGAGATCCCCGGCTCCCGACGCTGTCATCATCACATCGCGCAACCACGCGCGCACGATGTTGAGCAACTGGCCCAGATGCTCGAAACTCATCTGCGACAGCATGCGCTTATGCTGAGCAGCCAGGGTCTTGAGAGCACCCTTCTGCAGAAAATCAGCATTGTCCGCCATGACGGCCTCCTGCTCGCGGCGAACATCATCGAGCGGAGCATTGGCGTCCGTCACCAAGCGGGCCGCCACCGTCAGCACATCCAGATCGTCGGCATCGGCAAGCTGCTCAAGCGCCGTGATCGCATTGCGGCGAAACGCAAGGCGCTCGTTCGACTTGAGGAAACGGGCGGCCTTGGTAACCGAGCCGCCGCACGCCTGGATGGCAGCGGCCGCCTGCTGAGAGGTGGCACCTGTGTGCTGGACCAGGATGGCTGCAGCTTCGCTTGCCGGGATATGGCGAAACGCCACCACCTGGCACCGTGAGACTATGGTGGGAAGCACACTCTCACGCGTTCGGCCCAAGAGGATGATGACCACGCTTTCAGG
Organism: uncultured Eggerthellaceae bacterium; assembly: GCA_937892845.1. GTDB lineage: Bacteria > Actinomycetota > Coriobacteriia > Coriobacteriales > Eggerthellaceae > Slackia. Next base: position 14,235 of record CALBGP010000005.1, read on the forward strand.
CGGCTCCTCCAGCGTCTTGAGAAACGCGTTTGCCGCCGAAACGCCCATCAGGTCGGCGCGATCGAGGATGTAGACCTTGCGCGACGCCTGAATGGGAGCAAGGGAGCTATCGGCCACAATCTCCCTGATCTGCTCGACCAGATACCCCTGCGCACCTGCAGGCGCATGGAAATGGATATCCGGATGCATGCGGCGCTGCGCTTTCTTGCAGTGGTCGCATTCCCCGCAGCCTTTATCGGGGCACACGATAGACTGCGCGAAGGCGTAGGCAGCAGCCGTTTTGTTCGAACCAGCAGGACCGCAGAACAGATATGCATGGCTCACGCGGCCGGACGCCGTGCAGCTGCGCAGAAACTCCCTGACCCTCGGCTGTCCGAGAACGGTTTCGAACACATCGCCCATCAGCAGCGCCTCTTCACGTCAAGCGAGTCGAAATACGATTCATCCGCAAGCGCCTCTTCCATCCATTCAAACAGGTCGGCGAGCTCGGCGAAGACTAGACGGGAGGTCTGGGATTTTCTCTCCTGGGAGCGCACGGTGCGGATTCGCTCGGGCCAACGCTGGGCCAGCTCGGAAAACGCCGCATTGACACGGGCATGGAAGTCTTCGCCGGCCATCTCAAGCCTATCTGCTCCGTTGTTCTTGGTGGCCCGCACAAGGCCGGCTTCAGCGCTGGGTGCGACAAGCAGGATGGTGCGATCGGGGACAATGCCCTGGCAGGCGAACTCGTTGGCACGCGCTACGCTTGCTTCGCCCAGACCGCGACCGCGCACCTGGTAGGCGAATGTGGAATCCGCGAAACGGTCGCAGAGCACGACGGCACCGCGCTTCAGGGCAGGTGCGATCACTTCGGAGACTATCTGGGCACGGGCCGCCTCGTAGATGAGCAGCTCGCACGCATCCGACATGCATTCGTTGGCGGGATCCAAGACAATCGAGCGAAGTTGCTCGCCGATGCCGGTTCCACCGGGTTCGCGCAAGCACACGACTTCGCAGCCATGCGCCTCGAGCGCTGCGGCAAGGAAGCGGATGTGCGTGGTCTTGCCAGCACCCTCCCCTCCCTCGAACGTTATGAAAATGCCCCGTTTCCCAACGGATGCACGGTTATCAGATTCACAGGTCATAGACGTCATGTCCCAACGTATCCACCCCCACGAACACGGGGAATCCTTCAACGGTAATGCGCCGCAGCGCTTCCGTTCCCAAGTCAGGGTAAGCAACCACTTCGCTTGACGTAACGCAGCGCGCCAAAAGCGCGGCAGCTCCGCCCGTTGCCACGAAATAGACCGAACCCGTACGCACGCAGGCCTCTTTGACCTGGTCGGAGCGCATGCCTTTGCCTACCGTGGCCACAATCCCCGCATCATGCAGGTCGCATGCCGCGAAATCCATACGCGAAGCGGTCGTGGGCCCCACCGCCCCGAAAGGGCGCCCCGCGGCAGCCGGGGTTGGCCCGGCATAGAAGATGCAGGCGCCTTGAAGCCCATACGGCAAAGCCCCCTGTTCATGGAGCTCTTCCAGCAAACGAGCATGCCCCGCATCTCGCAAGGTGTACAAAGGTCCTGTAAGCGTGCACGCATCGCCCGCACGCAGTTCTCGGAGCTCGCGGGAATCCAAAGGAAGCGTCAGTTCTCGCACAATGCCCCCTCCCCCTGCGCGCAGCACAGCTCAATCGTAGTGCGTCGCATAGCCGAACATCCCATGTTCACAGCCAGAGGCAAAGCGGCGATATGGCACGGCGCGGTCTGCACATGGACGGCCAAAGCCAAGGTATTGCCGCCCAAGGCACCGGGCCCGATCCCCGTTTCGTTGATGGCGCAGAGAAGTTCACGCTCGAAAGCCGCAGTGCGTTCATCCGGTGCAGCAGACCCGATGGGACGCAGCAGCGCGCTTTTGGCCAAGTGCGCCACGCGGTCGAATGTGGAGCCGATGCCGATGCCCACAACAAGCGGCGGACAAGCGTTGGCAGCCTTCGCTCGAACGCAGGCCAAAATCTCGTCCACAACACCCTGCCTGCCCGCTCCGGGTGTAAGCATGATGACGCGCGAAGCATTGTCAGACCCGCCGCCCTTGAGCATGACATGGAGCCGTGCACCAGGCTTAGCGCTTAAATGGATATCGCAGAATGCAGGCGTATTGTCGCCGGTATTGGTTCGATCGAACAACGCATCGCGGACGACGCTTTTTCTGAGGGCTGCCGCATCATAGGCGCGCGCAACAGCAGCGTCCACGCAATCGAACACGTCACCTGGGATAAGGCAATCGGGCCCAGCCTCCAAGCACACCCAAACGGTGCCTGTGTCCTGGCAGATGGGTACGTGGTCGGACGCGGCGATTTCGGCGTTGGCAAGCAGCTGATCGAGCACGAATGCGCCGCGGCCCTGCGGTTCTGAGTTGCGAGCGGATGCAAGCGAATCGCGCACATCCCGAGGCAGGACGCACGCGATGGTGGGAATGGCGGATTCAACGGCATCCCCGATGAGTTCTTTTGTGAGAGTAATCATGCATCAATTGTAACGCATCGCGGCAAGCTGCGGACATAAGGCGGGTGCGGCTCCTCCCTAAAACAAGAAAATCCCCGCCGAAGCGGGGATTGCTCTTCGAAGAAGCACTGCCTGCGGACTTGAGTCCGCAGAGTTTCTCAGAAACTAGTTGGCAGCGAACAGCTCGATGGTATCGCCTTCCTTGAGGGTAACCATGGCCTTCTTCCACGTACGGGTCTTGCCGGCCTGGAAGCGGACACGCTTCGGCTTGGCCTTGACATTGATCGTGTTGACCTTGGCGACCTTCACATTGAAGATGGCTTCGACGGCCTGGGCGATCTCGACCTTGTTGGAATCCTTGGCAACCTCGAAGGTGTAGCAGTTCTTCGCCATCATGTCGTAGCTGCGCTCGGTGATGACGGGACGGATGATAACCTCGCGGGGATCCTTCATTATGCAAGCACCTCCTCGAGGCGGTTCAGAGCGTCCATGGTCATGACCAGGACCTTGTTGTCAACGAGTTCCATGGTGTTGGCGTAGGACACGGGCAGCACGTTCACGCGGTCGATGTTGCGGAACGACAGGTACGTGTTGATGTCGTCGTCGGCGATCACCAGGGTGATGCGGCGGCCTTCGCACTCCAGAGCCTTGAGGCTGGCGACAGCCTGCTTGGTAGAGGGCTTCTCGAAGTTGAAGCCGTCAACGACCACCAGTTCCTTGTCAGCCAGCTTGGCGGACAGGGCGCTGCGCATAGCCAGCTTGACTTCCTTGTTGTTCACGCGGAAGGCGTAGGAACGGGGATGGGGACCGAAAACGGTACCGCCGCCGACCCACTGGGGAGCACGGATCGTACCCTGACGAGCGCGGCCGGTGCCCTTCTGGCGCCAAGGCTTCTTGCCGCCACCGGAAACTTCACCGCGCGTACGGGTGTCATGCGTACCCTGGCGCAGAGCGGCACGGTATGCACGCACGACGGTGTGCATCACATGCACGTTCGGCTCGATGCCGAACACAGCAGCGTTGAGGTCGGCCTCCTTGACCTTCTTGCCGCTGGCATCTTTGATTTCAATCTTAGCCATTGTTGCTTATCTCCTAAAGACAGGTGAGGTCAATTAAGCCATGCGAACGCGGACGATGGCGTTCTTGCCGCCGGGCACGGAACCCTTCACGAGGATCAGGTTCTGCTCAGCGTCGACGCGGACCACCTTGAGGTTTTTGGTGGTCACGGTGTCGCAACCCATGTGACCGGGCAGGCGAACGCCCTTGAACACGCGGGAAGGCGTGGCGCACTGGCCGATGGAGCCGGGAGCGCGATGGAAGTGAGCACCATGGCCGCCCGGGCCGCCAGCGAAGCCGTAGCGCTTCATGACGCCTGCGAAGCCCTTACCCTTGGAGGTGCCGGTCACGTCGACCTTGGCAACCTCGGCGAAAGCCTCGACGGTGATCTCGTCGCCGATGGAGTACTTGGAAGCGTCAGCCACGCGGCACTCGCGCAGGTAGCGCACGGGAGCCGTGCCCTGCTTGGCGAAATGGCCGGCCATGGGCTTGTTGACCTTCTTCTCCTTGATGGCGCCGAAGCCCATCTGAACAGCTTCGTAGCCATCGGTGGCGGTGGTCTTCACCTGGCAGACCTTGTTGGGTTCTGCCACGATGACGGTAACGGGCACGACATTGTCATTCTCGTCGAAGATCTGGGTCATGCCGATCTTCTTGCCGTAGATAGCGTTGATCATTGTGTCGCACACTCCTTACAGCTTGATCTCGATGTCCACACCGGCAGGCAGGTCGAGGCGCATGAGCGAGTCAACCGTGTTGGGCGTGGGCTCCAAGATGTCGATCAGGCGCTTGTGCGTACGCATCTCGAACTGTTCGCGGGAGTCCTTGTTGACATGGGGACCGCGAACGACGCAGTACAGGTTGCGCTCGGTGGGCAGGGGAATGGGTCCGGAGACCTTGGCACCGGTCTTCTGGGCGGTGTCGACGATGAGCTTGGTGGACTGATCCACGATCTCATGATCGTAGCCCTTCAGGCGGATGCGAATCTTTTGATTAGCCACTTTAATATCCTCCAAATGTTACTTGCGTGCGCTTATTAAGAAGCGCTTCCGCCAGCCTTGCTGATGATTTCTTCGGCAACGTTCTTAGGAACAGCCTCATAGGAATCGAACTGCATGGTGTAGACAGCACGACCCTGGGTGCCGCTGCGAAGGTCGGTCGCATAGCCGAACATCTCCGACAGAGGAACCTTGGCCTTGATGACCTTGGCATTGCCACGGTCGCCCATGCCCTGAATCTGGCCACGGCGGCTGGACAGGTTGCCCATGACGTCGCCCATGTACTCTTCAGGGGTCTCAACCTCGACAGCCATCATGGGCTCGAGGAGAACGGGGTTGGACTTCTTCAGTGCGTCCTTGATGGCCATGGAGCCTGCAACCTTGAACGCAGCCTCGGAGGAGTCGACGTCGTGGTAGGAGCCATCCACCAGGTGGACCTTGATGTCCACAACGGGGTAGCCGGCCAAAACGCCATGCTCGAGAGCATCCTGGATACCCTGATCGATAGGCTTGATGTATTCCTTGGGAACAACACCGCCGACGATCTCGTTGCAGAACTCGTAACCCTTGCCAGCTTCCTGGGGCTCCATGTTGATGATGGCATGGCCGTACTGGCCGCGACCGCCGGACTGGCGGACGAACTTGCCCTCAGCACCCATGACGGGCTTGGTAGCGGTCTCACGGTAAGCAACCTGGGGCTTGCCGACGTTAGCTTCGACCTTGAATTCGCGAAGCAGACGGTCGACGATGATCTCCAGATGCAGCTCGCCCATACCGGCGATGATGGTCTGACCGGTCTCAGCGTTGGTGGACACGCGGAAAGTCGGGTCCTCCTCGGCGAGCTTCTGAAGGGCGATGCCCATCTTGTCCTGCTCAGCCTTGGTCTTGGGCTCGACGGCGATGTCGATAACGGGCTCGGCGAACTCCATGGACTCCAGGATGACGGGAGCATCTTCAGCGCACAGGGTGTCACCGGTGGAGGTGTCCTTCAGACCCACGACGGCAACGATGTCGCCGGCGGAGCACTGGTCGATGTCAACACGCTGGTTGGAATGCATCTGCAGCAGACGGCCGATGCGCTCCTTCTTGCCCTTGGAGGCATTGAGCACGTAGGAACCGGAATCAAGGGTGCCCGAGTAAACGCGCAGGTAGGTCAGCTTACCGACGTAGGGGTCAGTCATGATCTTGAAGGCGAGAGCGGAGAAAGGAGCCTTCTTGTCGGAAGGACGCTCGCACTCTTCGTCGCTGTCAGGCAGGGTGCCCTTGATGGCAGGAACGTCGATGGGCGACGGCATGTAGTCGACGACGGCGTCGAGCAGTTCCTGGATACCCTTGTTCTTGTAGGAGGAACCCACGAACACGGGGTGCAGCTGGCAGGCGATGGTGCCCTTGCGCAGAGCAGCCTTCAGCTCTTCAACCGTAATCTCTTCCTCCATGATGACCTTCTCCATGAGCTCGTCATCGCAGTCTGCAGCAGCGTCGACGAGTTCCTGGTGACGCAGCTCAGCTTCTTCGGCGAACTCGGCGGGAATGGCATCGAGGGGCTCGGGGTAGGTCATGCCCTTGTCGTCGGCCTTGAAGTCCCATGCGGTCATGGTAACCAGGTCGATGATGCCCCAGAAGTTATCCTCAGCGCCCATGGGCATCTGAGCAGCGATCGCGGGAGCATCCAGACGCTCCTTCATGGTGTCGATTGCATGGAAGAAGTCGGCACCGACGCGGTCGTACTTGTTGATGTAGGCGATACGGGGAACGCCATAGCGGCTGGCCTGGCGCCACACGGTCTCAGACTGAGGCTGAACGCCGGCAACGGCGTCGAAGACAGCGACAGCGCCGTCGAGAACGCGCAGGGAGCGCTCGACCTCAGCGGTGAAGTCGACGTGGCCCGGGGTGTCGATGATCTGGAAGCGGTAGGGCTTGCCGTTGGAAGCGCCACCGGGGTAGTTCCAGAAGCACGTGGTTGCAGCAGCGGTAATGGTAACGCCGCGCTCCTGCTCCTGAACCATCCAGTCCATGGTGGCTGCACCTTCGTGCACCTCACCGATCTTGTGGGTCTTGCCCGTGTAGTAAAGGATGCGCTCGGTGGTAGTGGTCTTACCGGCATCGATGTGGGCCATGATGCCGATGTTGCGCGTATCCTTCAGATCGATTTTCTTGTCAGCCATGAGTTGACCCTTCCCTACCAGCGATAGTGCGAGAACGCACGGTTGGACTCTGCCATCTTGTAGAGATCCTCACGCTTCTTCACGGAAGCGCCGGTGTTCTCAGAGGCATCCATGATTTCAGCGGCGAGACGCTGAGCCATGGTGTGCTCCTTGCGCTTGCGGGAGAAGTCGACGATCCAGCGGATGGCGAGCGTGGTGGCGCGACGGGGATTGACCTCCATGGGAACCTGGTACGTAGCACCACCGACACGCTTGGGCTTAACCTCGAGCGTGGGTCGGACGTTGTCCATGGCCTTCTTGAAGACGGACAGGGGATCCTGGCCGGTCTTGGCGGCTACGATGTCGAATGCACCGTAGACGATGCCCTCGGCGGTAGACTTCTTGCCGTCGAGGAGAACCTTGTTGATGAGCTGGGTAACAAGGCGGTTGTTGTACTGAACGTCCGGCTGAACTTCGCGGCGGACGGCTGCTGCACGACGCGGCATATTTGCTCCTTTGTGTTCTGTGCGCGCTTCGGGGTGACATTGCATCCATTAGGCCGGGGCCATTTGCCCTTCGGGCCCGCGCGTCTTAATCCTACTTACTATTTGGGGCGCTTGGCACCGTAGCGGCTACGGGCCTGTGCACGGTTGTTGACTGCTGCGCAGTCAAGGGCGGCGCGAATGATCTTGTAGCGCACACCGGGGAGGTCCCTAACACGGCCGCCGCGGATAAGCACCATGGAGTGCTCCTGCAGGTTGTGGCCGATGCCAGGGATGTAAGCGGTCACTTCCGTGCCGTTGACCAAACGGACACGGGCGACCTTACGGAGAGCCGAGTTCGGCTTCTTGGGGGTGGTGGTGTACACACGGGTGCACACGCCGCGCTTCTGGGGGTTGCCCTTGAGCGCCGGGGTCTTCTTCTTGTCGACCACTTTGGCGCGGCCCTTGCGGACCAGCTGGTTGATAGTAGGCAAAGCTTTTCTCCTTCTTATACCTATTCCTACGGATGCTGCATCATCGCCATGCACGATGCTGCAGCAGATTGCGCGATGCATACGCGGCCGGGTCGTGAGTTCCCGGCGGGCACAAACCGCTTGTTTCGGTGTGTGCTGAGCTCTTGCACACACGAAAACAAACGTCTCCTTGGAGACGCGAGTTGGAAATATACCGCCTGAATCAAAACGTGTCAAACGCCACGCATCCGGGCGTATCCATGCTTGATTCTGCATATATCCCCAGCTCAGACGATAGTTTATGATGTAATTCAGCGTCAGGTTGGCTCAAATTTGAAAAATTTTTCAAAAAATCATTGACTCTTCGCGCCGCACCGCTTTCCAATCATCGCCCCCAGCGCCGAAAACCCCTAAGAACCATGCCCATTACCGCAGCACTCTAGCGTAATGGAGTGTTTTGTGCCACTATACTGCAGGTTTGTCAGAATGCGCTTTGCGCGTTGTGGCGCTGCCGATGTCCGCACCCGCATACCGCGCGGATATCCGAAGCGGCACACATCTTCGAGAAAGGACCGATGTGACCCAAAAGCCCGTACCCACCATGGGGGCCCAAGACAGCCCCGACGCAATCTACGACGCCCGAACGCTCGGTGCGCCGAAAATGGCCGTTTTCGGCCTGCAGCATATGTTCGCCATGTTCGGCGCCACCGTGCTGGTGCCCGTTCTCACCGGCCTGCCGGTGTCCACCACTCTGCTGTTCGCCGGTCTGGGCACGCTGCTGTTCCACCTTCTTTCCAAGGGCAAGGTCCCGGCGTTCCTGGGATCTTCCTTCGCCTTCATTGCCGGCTACCAGGCCATAGCCCCCAACGGCGAACCCGAGCTTCTGCCCTACGCCTGCCTGGGCGTCGCGTGCGCAGGCCTTCTGTACCTGGTTCTTTCCGCCCTGTTCCGCGCTTTCGGGCCCACGCGCGTCATGCGCTTCTTCCCGCCCGTGGTCACCGGCCCCATCGTCATTGCCATCGGCCTGATCCTGGCAAGCTCCGCCATCGGAAACTGCTCCACCAACTGGCTCATAGCCATCGTGGCCATTGCGACCATCGTCATCTGCAACATCTGGGGCAAAGGCATGATCAAGATCATCCCCATCCTGATGGGCGTCATCGTGGCCTACATCGTGGCAGCCGTGGCGGGCGAAGTTGACTTCACCCCCGTGGCCGATGCCGCGTGGATCGGTCTTCCCATCTCTTGGAATGCCACCGTCCTCTCCCTTCCCGGCGAGGCATTCAACGCGGGCCTTGCCATCACGGCCATCATCACCATCATGCCGCTGGCACTGGCAACCATGATCGAGCACATCGGCGACATGTCCGCCATCAGCTCCACCTGCAACCGCAACTACATCGCCGAACCCGGCCTGCATCGCACGCTGCTCGGCGACGGTCTGGCCACCATCCTGGCCTCGCTGTTCGGCGCTCCGGCCAACACCACCTACGGCGAGAACACCGGCGTGCTTGCCCTGACCCGCGTCTTCGACCCGCGCGTCATCCGCATTGCCGCATGCTTCGCCATCCTGTTCTCCTTCAGCCCGAAATTCGAAGCGCTCATCGCCGCTATGCCCGCCTGCGTCATCGGCGGCGTATCCCTCGTGCTCTACGGCATGATCTCCGCTGTGGGCGTCCGCAACCTGGTTGAAAACCACGTCGACTTCACCAAGAGCCGCAACGTGCTGATCGCCGCTCTGATTCTGGTCCTCTCCCTTGGCATAGCCTACAGCGCCGCGGGCGGCGTGTCCCTGCCCGTGGGCTCCATGACCATCACGCTCTCCGGCCTTGCCGTGGGATCGCTCGTGGGCATCGCGCTCAACATCCTGCTGCCCGGCAAGGACGGCGACGGCATCGAGCCTTCCAAGCAGGCCGAAGGCGCAAAGCCCGAATCCCTCTTCCCTCTTGACGGGCCCCAAAGCTACAAGGACATCGATGCAGAGCAGGCAGCCAAATAGTCCCTGCCGCATATCCGTGCATCAAAATGGGCCGCCCTCGGGCGGCCCATTTCTTGTTTCGAAACGAAGACTGCATTGGAAAACAGGCCGATCAGCAGCTCGCAACCTCGTAGATGATGGCTTCGGCGAAGCGCGCGCTGTTCTCAAGGTCTTCGAGTTTGATGAATTCGGCGGGCGTATGGAAATTCGTCATGCCGATGGAGACGGTGATGGGCCTCACACCGCGAAGCGACAGCAAGTTGGCGTCTGCGCCGCCGCCCGAGATGTGGTGCCCTACCGGCAGGCCCACAGACTGCGCAGCACGTTCGAGCATGGCAACCAGCGGATCGGCGGCATCGTAGAGCACACCGGGATAGTCGACCGTCCAATCGATTTCCACCGAACCACCAGCCGTGGCGGCAGCCGACTCCATGGATTCGGTGAGCTGCGCCTTCGCCGCTTCAACCCGGTCTTTGTACAGGGAGCGGCATTCGCCGGAGATGCGGCACGAATCGGAGACGATGTTGACCTCGCGACCGCCCTCTATCAGACCGACGTTCGACGTGGTGCGCTTATCAAGCCTGCCGAGGCGCATGCGCGAAATGGCGTCCGCCGCCATGGCGATGGCCGAAACGCCGTTTTCGGGCTCCACTCCCGCATGGGCGGCGCGCCCGGTAAACGATGCGGTGAACGTGTAGTGATACGGAGCACCCAAGATGATGGTTCCCGGTGCACCGTCCGCATCGAAGACCACGCAGGGCGCATCGGTGGGCTTGCCATCCAGATACAGCGCGTCTTCATCCAGATACTTCGCCCCCAAAAGGCTCAGCTCTTCGCAGGTTGTGAGCAGGACGAAGATGGTGGGCAGATCGCGCCCGGATTCAAGCGCGCATCGCACGCCTTCGAAAATGGCCGCGATTCCCGCCTTGTCGTCAGCGCCCAGGACCGTATCGCCCGCAGAACGGTAGACCCCATCCTCGCACACCGGCTCTACGCCCGCACAAGGTGCCACGCAATCCATATGGGCCGCCAAAACCACCGATCCGGGAAGCGTGCCTTTACGGCGCGCCACCACATTGCCCGTATCGGAGCCGGTCATTGCAGCCGAAGAATCGAATGCAACGTGGAATCCCAGTTCGGTCAGTTCCCGTGCGCAGCGGGCGGCCACAGCGCCCTCGTAGCGTGAGAGGCTGTCGATGCGGATAAGCTCTTCGAACAAAGATGTCAGACGCTGGGTTTGCATCAGGTTTCCTTTCGCGGGCCGCTTCCATCCGACGGAGCAGGGCCCGAAGCTGCACCGCCGGCAATATGCGCTAGAGGCTGAAAGCGTACATGCCCATGGCCTGCGAGACCAAAGCTTCAACCGGCCAGGTCTGCGACGAGCGCACGGGCGAGTACGGATCGTTGACCACCACGGTCCCGTCATCGGCAAACCCGCACGCGACGATGAAGTGGCCGCTTTCGGTGAAATCCCCCTTGCCGACATTGATGATGACCGGTTTTCCCGCCTGCAGGCTTTCCGTGAGCCCTGATTCAGACGGCGTGAATTTCTCGCAGACCAGACCCAATTCAGGGGCGCAATCAACGAGGAAGTCGGCGATGGTGCCCATGTTTTCGCTCTCATAGCCGCGCTCGCGCGCAAGAAGAGCCATATCGTAGGGCGTCTTATCGGTCTTTCCCGTCAGCCCCGCATAAACCATGGCAAGCGTAGTGGGGCAGCATCCGGACAAGCCCAGAGGTGCCGAACTGTAAGAGGTGTAGCCCCAACGCGTGTCCCACTGAAGCAGAAGCGGGACGGTGCCCTGTACCACAGGACCCTGGTAGGATTGCCCGGTCTGCGCCGGATAGCGCTCATTGATGCCCAGGATGAAGTCGTAGGACATGGGTTCCGTTGCCGCAAGCTTGAGAAGCGTGCGCTGGGTTTCTTCGCCGTCGAAGGCCAAAATGTCCGCATCGTTGATGATGGCGATGAGCTTCGTGTTGCCTTCGGCCTGGCTTTTCAGGGAAGCGACCACATCCTCGTCAAGGCCTTCGGGAAGTTTGGAGAAGTCGGCAACGGGCTCTTGGCGCACGAAGCCCTCCTCCTGCGTGACAGGCTCTTGGACCTCAGGGGCCGTTTCGGCATCGCGGTAGCCGCGGACGAAGGAAAGCGCCACGATGGACAACGCCGCAACGGCAAGCACGATGGACCACAGCGGAACGTCAGCCGAGCCGACGGGCACCTTGAAGCGGATGGCGCGCGAAACCGCCGAACCGACGGCCCAGGCCACCGAGGCGGCACCCGAAGCCAGGCGGTCCAGCAAGGACGCCTGCTCCTGGCGCGTTGCGTGCGAACCCCGGGACCGGCTTGCGCGGGCCGGGGCTTCGTGATCCGAAGGCGCCCCCTGAGCCTCTTCAAGCTCACGGGCGGCGCTACGGGCCCTCAGACGCCTGCGCGCCCGCTCCTTGGGATCATCGTCGAGGAGCTCCTCGTAAAACGACTTCACCCGCTTGCGCCCGGAATTCCTCTCTGCGCTCAAGCCATGCTCCTCGCCTTGTCAGCGGTTGCAGCAAGCGCTTCCATGACGGCGCTGCGCAAACCGCAACGCTCAAGGGCCCGCACACCGGCGATGGTGGTGCCGCCGGGAGAGCAGACGGCGTCTTTGAGCTGACCGGGGTGCCTTCCGCTTTCAAGCACCATCTTCGCCGAACCGAGCACGGCCTGCGCGGCGAATTCGTAAGCCTGGGCCCTGGGCATGCCCTCGAGCACGGCGGCATCTGCCATGGCTTCGATGAACATGTAGACGAAGGCCGGCGACGAACCGCTCACCGGAATGACGGCGTCAATGAGACGTTCGGGCACATGGGCGAAGCGTCCGAAAGACGAAACCAGACGCTCGACCAGCTTCACATCCCCCTCGGTGCATTCCGCATTCGCCGTGATGGAGGTCATCCCCTCCCCGACCGCTGCAGGCGTATTGGGCATGATGCGCACGATGCGCGTGAAGCGCGAATTGCCGGCAAGCCATTCGAGCGACTTGCCCGGGGCCAAGGATATGAGCAGGGGCATGCGTGCGGGGTCTTCGGCGAAAACGCCCGACACTTCGGCAAGCACATCCTGGTACATCTGCGGTTTGACGGCCAGAAAGACCGCATCGCACGAGCGCACCACTTCGGCATTGCCCCCAAGGACGTTCACACCGAAGGACTCGCGGACACGTTCACGCGTGGCCTGCGTCCGGGCGCTGACCGCAATGTCTTCCGGGGCGCATGCTTTGCGCTCCAGCATGCCGAAAATCATGGCGGAGGCCATGTTGCCGCAACCGATGAAACCTATCTTGGTCATATGAGCACCTCGTCCGCATAGCAACCTGTACATTTCGGCAATCATACCCAATGGCGACACGACGGTGCGCTCACCGCATCATTCCCCATAGCTTCAACAACTGCCGCCGCGCCGAAGGCAGAGCGAAACGCCGCGCTGCAGGACGGCGGCTTCTGCGGCCGCCGCAGCCTGAAACCGCGCTAGCGGGCGGATGCGACGCCGCGCGGCGGCTCTGCCGCATCAAGCTTGCGGTTGCGGAAATAAACCGCCCAGTTCACGCCAAGCATGGCGATGTTGATGAAGTAGACGGCGAGGACCCAGTTGATGGAGCCGCTGACGAACTTCGCCGCGATGCCCGCGACGTAGCCCATCGTGATCAGGAGCAAGAACTGCCAGCTGCTCCCCCGCGCAGTCCGGGCGCGATAGGCCTTCAGCGCGTTGGTCGGCCACGACAGACCGAAGCAGATGAGCATGACAGCCTCAAGAATCTCAGCCATGAAAAATGCCTCCTCGAAATTGACACGAGGAGACATTGTATTGCTTATGGGCCCGAACATGCAGTGCAATCAGGCATTTCGACGAAGCCCGCAGATTTGCTGCAGGTTGGCGAATTCCTGAGAACCTAGGCTCCCAAGATGCGCGCGGCAACCTGCTTTTTGCGCGAAAGGATGCCGGGCATCCAGGTGCTGCCGTCTTTGCAGCTGATGTTGAAGGCGCGCTCGATGATGCGCTTGTTGCCGGAGGAGATGAACTGGCTTCCTTCGGCAAGGATGTCGGTGACCATGAGCAGGACGAACTCATAGCCGTGCGCAGCCACCAGCTCATCCATATAAGCGCGGATCTCGGATTCACGGGCCAGAACGGATTCCAGGTCAACGGTTTCGTGCTGCGCGATGAGCACCGTGTCATCTCCGAGCTGGAATTCCTTGGCGTCGGCGCCGACAAGCTTGTCGATGGGCATGTCATCTTCGCCGCCACGGCACTTGAAGACCTTCAAACCGAATTCCACAGGGTCCACGCCGACGATGCCGGCCAGATATTCGACCTGCTCACGGTCGAAGGGCGTGGCCGTGGGGGACTTGAGGATGACGGTGTCGGTCATGACCGCGGACAGAAGAGCCGCCGCCACACCGCGCGGGATATCGATGCCCTGGTTGCGGAACTCACCGGTGACGATGGAGGCCGTGGAGCCTACCGGGAGGTTGATGAAGCGGATGGGGCTCGACGTGGAGATATCGCCGATGCGATGATGGTCGATGACCTCCACCACTTCGGCCTCTTCGATTCCGTTGGCCGCCTGGCGACGCTCGTTGTGGTCGACCAGGATGACCTTGCGATGCGGATGCGTGGCAACGTCGCTGCGGGTGACGATGCCGATGCACACGCCTTCGTCATCGAGCACGACGGCCTCGCGCAATGCGCTTGCCATCAGATCTTCGACCGCTTCGGTCAGAAGACCGTCCTTGTCCAGGACCAGCACGTCGGTTTCCGTGATGTCGGAAACCCTCTGATGCAACGACGCGATCAGGTCGCTGGCAACGGCCGCATAGGCCGCTCCGTCGGCGGAAGCGGAGCCGGAGACGGCATCCACGGCATCGGTGGAGGCGATGTAGCGCTCCGCAATCATGCGCGTGGTGATGAGGCCCTTGTACTTGCCTTCGGCATCGTTGACCACCAATGCGCGCACATTATGCTGGCGCAGGCGGCGCCCCGCCTGCAAAAGGGTGTCATCCTCGGTGATGCTGATGGGATTGCGAGTCATGACGTCGCTCACGCGGGCATGGACGTTGCTGATGGCGACGGGGGTGTCAAGGCCGAACTCCTCGATGACCCATGCGGTCTCCGGGGGCAGAGGTCCCAGACGGACGGGCTCGAAGACTTCGTCAGAGCCTGCACGGCGCGCCAGAAGGTTTTTCAGACAGGCGTAGCCGATCGCAGACGAAATGGAATCGTTGTCGGGGTTCTTATGTCCCATCACCAGAACGGATGAGGCCATGGATGTACTCCTTTGCATTCATCGAAGACTTCTTCAAAACGCGTGGCGGTTGCGCCACGGGCGGTTTATCATTGCGAAACAGCAAGCAAGTGTACCATAGAGAAACGAGCATCACGCAACCCACACGGACGCATCGGCAACCGCCGAAGCGCAGGGAGTCTGCGGAACCGACAGCAAGGAGAATCCGGTGAAGGACCTCAGCATCAAAGACATCATCGGGCCGGTCATGATAGGCCCGTCGAGCAGCCATACCGCCGGTGCGCTGCGCATTGCGCTCATGGCCCGGCGGCTGCTGCAAAGCGAACCCGTATCCGTCCGCTTCCGCCTCTACGGAAGCTTCGCCCACACCTACAGCGGACACGGCACGGACCGTGCGCTGCTCGGCGGCATCCTCGGCATGGCGCCCGACGACGAGCGCATCCGCGAATCCTTCGCCATCGCGCGAGAGGCGGGGCTTGCATTCGAGTTCGTCCCGTGTCCGGACGAACCCTGCGACCACCCCAACACCGTGGATCTGGACATCGTCGATGCGACAGGCGAGCAAACCTCCGTCCGCGGCGAATCCATTGGCGGCGGAGCAGCGGTGATCAGCCGCATCAACGGCATCGACGTGCATCTGACCGGCGAATACCACAGCATCGTGGTCAGGCAGCGCGACCGTCAGGGAGTGCTTGCGCACATCGCAACGTGCCTCAACGTCTACGGCATCAACATTGCAACCACGCGCCTGTTCCGCGAGCGCAAGGGCGACGTGGCCTACACCATCATGGAGACCGACGACCGCATCCCCGCCGATATCGCACGCGCCATGGCGAAAAACCCCGACATCCAATCGGTGCGCATCATCGAAAGCGACCACTCCGAGGACATGGAGCCCGCGTCGGGCGAGCAAGGCGCCGCAGCCAGCGACCCGGCGGCTGCCCAGGAGGCCTTCGAGCAGGCCAGCTTCAACACCGCCGCCGAGCTGCTTGAGCTGTGCGCACGCGAGAAGATAGCCATCTCCGAGGCAATGCTGCGCCGCGAAAGCGCACTGTCCGTGCGCAACTCCGTCACCGATGACGCCCGGGACTACCTCTCCGGCGCACTTACCGTGATGCGCGAATCCGCCCGATCGGCCATCGAGAATCCCACGCGTTCAATGGGGGGCCTTCTGGGGGGCGAAGCCGCCAAACTCTCCGCCGGCGAATCGGATGCGCCAGCCCGTGGCGAACTTGCGCGCGCCGTCACCTATGCCATGGCGGTGCTGGAAACCAACGCCTCCATGGGGCGCATCGTGGCCGCCCCTACGGCAGGATCGGCCGGAGTGGTTCCCGCAATGCTTCTGACCTGCGAAGACTTCCATGGCTTCGACGAAGCGTCCCTGGTGCGCGCGCTGGCGAACGCCGCTGCGGTGGGATACCTGATCACGCGCAACGCCACCGTCTCCGGCGCCGAAGGAGGATGCCAGGCCGAAGTGGGGGCGGCAAGCGCCATGGCCGCAAGCGCTGCCACCGAACTTGCAGGCGGCAGTCCCGAGCAATGCCTTGCCGCCGCCGCGAACGCCCTTTCGGGCCTGATGGGCCTGGTATGCGACCCCATAGCGGGACTCGTGGAGGCACCGTGCCAGAAACGCAATGCCACCGGTGTGGCCAACGCCTTCGTGGCATCCCAGATAGCGCTCGCCGGCATCGGCAACCTGGTTGATTTCGACCAAACCGTGGCCGCCATGTACGCAGTGGGCAAGTCGCTTCCCTTCGAACTGCGCGAAAGCGCCTTGGGCGGCCTTGCCGCGACCCCGGCCGCATGCGCGTTCTGCACCGGATGCGCCGGCTGCGAGCACTAGCCCGATACGCCGATTCCTTCGCAAGCTTCGGCAACAACCCAATGCACCGGCACCAGAAAGGCCCCGCATATGCGGGGCCTTTCCTGGAGGGTCGCTTCAGCTATCGGGAGTTTGTTTCGCTGAAGCTGCAGCTATGGAAGCTTTAGATGTTGTTCGGAATACCTTCACCGTCTGCAGAGGGAAGCTCCTCGGTGGGATCGGACCAACCTTCACTATCAGGCAAAGGCCATCCCATTCCGTCTTCACCATGGTATTTGCCATGGCATGCGGTGTTGCAGACAAGGACGCTGGTTCCGGTCAAGGAGTGGCACTTCAAGCAATCGTAGGACTCGGTGTGCGAGGCATGGGGATTGTATCCCTCCGCACCTGCGTAATCCTTCGTCAGCTCGACGATGGTGCTCCTGGGGTGGCAGCTCAGGCAAGCCTTCTTGGAGGGATCCGCCTGGATGGTGGACCATGCCTCATCCGTATGGACAGCCCTCATGCTGCCAACCGTGGCGTCTGCCGCACTGACCGCTTCGCCGCCTGCACCTTCGTCTCCCCCGTCAGAGGAGCTGGGGGATCCACCGCACGCCGCCAGGCACGCAAGCGACATGCAGAGCAAGGCCACGATCGACCATTTCTTCATTCTGGACATTGCGATCTCCTATCCTACGATCAGCCTTGCGGCTACAGGACTTCCATGCCCAGCATGTCTTTGACTGCCAGCCAGCCGAAGCACTGGCCATGACCGATGCCGGTACCCATGATGTTGGGCGGATACACGTTGCCGTAGAAGGCGCCTGCGGTGTTGCCTGCAGCATACAGACCCGGGATGGGCATGCCGGTCTTGTCGAGGACCTGCATCTCATCGTTGATCTTCAGGCCGCCGCGGGTGGAGGTGATGCTGACGACATGCTTCGAGACATAGAACGGCGGGGTGTCGATGGGGGTCATCCACACAGGGCTCTTGTAGAAGTCCAGGTCTTCGCCGCCTGCGCACAGCTCGTTGTAGCGTTCGACGTTGCGCAGGAAGATGTCCTTGTCGAAGCCGGCGATCTGCGCAAGCTCCTCAAGGGTGTCGGCCTTGTAGGTGACGCCGTTGGCGATGTCGATTTCAACCTGCTCGGGGGTGTTCAGGGACAGATAGTCACCGCGCGGATAATCCTCGGGGAACTTCTCAGTCCATGCGCTGTCCCAAATGCTGTATGCAGCGCCATCGGGGGTTGCCGTGATCTTGGGGATGGAGAATCCCTGGAACGGCAGGGTCTCAGCAGCAATACGACGGCCGGTCTTGTCAACCATCAGGACAGGCAGGCTTGCAACGGAAGCGTAGGACTTGGAGCCTTCGCCCTCAGGACGCTTGTTGTCCAGAGTGACGCCGACGAACGGGAAGCAGTCGCCGCAGGCGAAATCATCGATATCGGCGCCGACCCACAGGCCCATCTTATGGCCGTCGCCCGTATTCTTGGTTTCAGCGATGGCGGTGGAGCCCTTCAGGAGGCTGCGGTTGTAGTAGCCCATCATCTCGCGGTTGTTCGCGAAGTCGCCGGTGGTAAGCAGGATGCCCTTGGCAGCGTTGAACTTGATGTATTCGCCGACTTCGTTTTCGCAGATGACAGAAGTGACGCGGCCGCCTTCGCCCTCTTCGCGAACCAGCTGGACCGCCGGGGTGTTGTAATGGAAGGTAGCGCCCTTCTCCTCTGCGTAAGCGGCCATGACACCGGTCCAGTCGGGATTGACGCCCTCATCCAAGGTCTTGCCGTCCTTGTCGACGAAGTAGATCATGGATGCATAGGCGGTCCAGAAGGACTCATAACCGGCCTGACCGATGCCGTCATTGGTGACCTTGAAGCCGTTGACCTGCTGGGCAACCAGATCGTAGCCCTTGGACTGGAAGATGCCCTGCAGCCAGTCAACATAGGGGCCGGAGTTATCGAACCACTTGCCGTAGGAGGACATACGGCCCTGAACGCCGTTGGTGATGGTCCAGGCGTCGCGGATGAACTGCTCGCGATCGTAATGGATATCATGTTCCTGATGGAGCTTCGCATTGAAACCGCTGGTGCACAGACGTGCGGTGCCGTAAGTGCCGGCCTTCTCAACGACATGGACGTTTGCGCCCTGCTCTGCAGCGAGCATGGAGGCGGGAAGACCTGCGATGCCTGCACCGATGATGACGATGTCGCAGTCGATGGTCTCAGCGATCGCGTCATCGGCGATGGGCTCGGGTGCAGTCATCCAAGCCGGTTGTCCATCCGCCGCCTGCTGAGGCGCGGGTTCGGCGGGGGCGGGATCGGGAGCCGGCTCGGCATCGCCCGAATTACCCGATGAGCAGCCTACCAAGCCTGCGAGGGCTGCGCCCGCGCCTGCCACTGCCGCTCCCGCGAGGAAGTTGCGGCGGGTCAAACCGTTGCTTACAGAAGTCTTCATAAAGAACCCCTCCTTGAGTTTCGGGGACGGCCTTCCGTCCCGATGGCGCAGACCATACATCCATGCCCCCTGGTTAGCGCCCATCGATGATTCGTCGATTTGGCAAAGCCGCTAACCCAGGCCGCTAACCCTGGGGTTAGCGGCTCATCCGCACTTGAGGGGTCAGCGCTTCCCACATGGGGTTTCAGGGATGTATAGTGATGCGCAGGGGAAACAACACCGAAAGGCGGTTGCAATGGGGGGAACCGATTCTTTCGCCGTAAAAGCGAAGAAGACCTACGCTTCATACCGTGAAGCCGCAGGAATCTATCATCTGGCACCGATGCTGCTGGTAGTCGTGGTGCTGCTCACGCACTTCACCATAGGGTCCGCCATGATTACGGAGACCATCTCCTATGCGGACCTCATGTGCTTCGCAGGCATTGCCGTCTCAGTGGCGGTCATATTCGCAGGAAAAGCGCTGCCCGCATTCGGCACCGCCGAGGCAGCGGGCAAGCTCATCACGTCGGTGACGGCCATAGCCGGCCTTCTATTCGCGATCGGACAGGTCACTCCGCCGGAAATCCGGGTTCCAATGCTCATCATGTCCGCCATCGCAGAAGGCGCATTCATCGTGATAGTAGGCACCTACTGGTTCGATTACTTCAGCAACGAGCCCATGGAAGTGGTGCTGATAACCCTTGCCATCTGCCTGATTGGCGGCTGCGCCATATCGTGGTTCCTGCTCGGGGTGTCCCCCAGCCGCTACGCCGTGGGCAACTTCATCCTCATTGTGGGCGCCGGCTTCACCTTGTCCCGCGCGCTTGCGGAAAGGCACGGGGCCGAAAACGCGCCGGCTCCTGCGAGCAACGGGACGCAAGAACATGCGAAAGGCCCGCAATCCGCACTGTCGCTTCTCATGACCATCTTCATGCTCAGCATGGCGGCCATGTTCTCCCTCTCCGTGATAGGGCGCCATCTCTGGCACGGAAACGACGTCTGGCTTGTCATAGCGCCCACAGCCCTTGTCGTGCTCATGGCCGTTCTCTTCTTCGAACGCGCAGAGACCGGAGCGCTTCTCTACATAGCGCTGCTCTTTGCCGTAGCCGGCGTCCTCATGTCAACGTTTCTGGATGTGCACCCGGCGATTCTGCTCATAATCGCAACCAACGGGTTCACCATCACCATCTCCTCCTCGATTGCATTCATGCTGCATCTGGCGAAAGACTCAAAACGCGCACCCCATGACGTGGGAACCCTGCTTGTCGCCGTGACGTTCACAGGATGCATGGCAGGCAGGGCCGCGGCCGAAGCAGCGGCCGCAGACGCAGGAGGCTCCATCGCCACCGCAGCGGCCATTGGAATCACGGTCATCCTCATCGCCTGCACGCTGGCAAGCACCAACAGCGGACCGACCAAGGGCCTCTTGCGCAGAAGGCTGCGCAAAGAGCGCGGCGATCAAGAGAAACAGGCCGACGGACGCCGCGCCATCCAAGAGCTTTGCGAGGAAAAGGGACTGGGAGCACGCGAAGCGGAAGCCCTGGATCTTCTGCTTGAGGGATGTTCGGCCAAAGAGGTTGCAGAGCGCATGTTCGTGGCCGACGGCACGGCGAAAGCGCACATCCGCCACGTGTACCGCAAACTTGATGTCCATGATCGGGACGCACTGTTCGCCGTCGTGGCTGAATACACCTCACGCCGCAGAGACTGATGCGCCGGCTGCGACCGCTAGCCCGATACGCCGACACCGCGTCTGGCCCCGCGCCCTACGCGTCCGTCCCTGCGCCCTGCGTATCCGCCGATCTGTCGATCAACCGATTTTCACGATGGGCGCGTAATCCTTCAAAAGCTTCTTGGTGATATTGCCCTTGGAGAACCTCACATGCAGCAGGTCGCCATCCACTTTGACCACCATTCCGCGGCCGAAGGTCTTATGATCCACGGCGTCACCCACGGCAAAGGTCATGGACGCCGCAGCCTTCTTGCCGCTATCCGCACCCGTGCGCGCCGACGACCCCGCAGCAGAGCGGGACGAAGCGCCCGCGGACGCAGAGCGTGCGGTAGAACCGAAGGTGGCGGCACCGGAACGCGAAGACCCGCCCGAACCGGATACCGGACCAGAACGCTGGAAGTCCGCAAACGAGCCGCGCTGCTGGGCGCGGGGGCGGTTGCCTCCGGCGCTTGACTGGCCGAATACGCGCCCGCCGCCTGCTTCGGCACCACTGCCCGCAATGCCGCGGCGGCTTCCGCGCTTCTCCCAGCCGGTGCCGGAGAAACCGGATGACCCCACGCCGATGGTGCGCTTGAGCTCCGAGGGGATTTCCCCCAAGAAGCGCGACATGGGGTTCGAGCTTGTCTCGCCGAAAATCTGGCGTGAATACGCGCAGGTCAGATAAAGCTTTTTGCGGGCACGCGTGATTGCCACGTAGGCAAG
Source organism: uncultured Eggerthellaceae bacterium (assembly GCA_937892845.1). Lineage (GTDB taxonomy): Bacteria > Actinomycetota > Coriobacteriia > Coriobacteriales > Eggerthellaceae > Slackia. The sequence goes on from CALBGP010000005.1 coordinate 35,796, forward strand.
ACGGCGCTCCTCTTCGATACCCTTCTCATCGAAGCGGGAGTTGGAATGCGGGAACAGATCCTCTTCCATGCCGGCCACGAAGACGCAGTCGAATTCCAAGCCTTTGCTGGAGTGCACGGTCATAAGGGTGACGGCCTGCCCATCTTCGGCCATGGTGTCAAGATCGGTGCGCAAACGGACCCATTCGATGAAGTCCGCCAGACTGGTGGGCGAAAGCTGACGCACAGCTCCGGGAGCCTGCTCCCCTTCCGGCATGCCGCCTATGACCGGCGCTTCATCTTCAGGCTCATCATGCGTGGTCACGTACTCATCCACTACGGAAAGAAGCTCCTTGATGTTTTCGATGCGGCCCTGGGCCTCATCGGTGTTTTCAGCCTGCAGCGCGGTCACCAACCCGCTCTTGTCGATGATGGCCTCAACCACCTTGCGCAGATCGCCGCCGTAGCGCGAGGCTTCGTTGATAAGCGAGGTGAATTCGCCCACCGCCCGGCGAGTACGCATCTGAAGCCCCTCATCGGCCAGCGAAAGCTCAGCTGCCTGCATGAAGGTCATACCGTAGGCGCGCGCGTTCGCGTCGATGCGTTCGATGGTGGTCTTGCCCACGCCGCGCTTGGGCGTGTTGATGACGCGTTTGGCCGCCATATCGTCTGCGGGATTGATCACCAGAGTCAGATACGCCATCACGTCGCGGATTTCCGCACGGTCGAAGAATCGCGTGCCGCCCACGATGCGATACGGCACGCCTGCGCGCAGAAGCATATCTTCCAGCATACGGCTCTGGGCATTGGTGCGGTAGAAGACCGCCATATCGTTGTAGGAGACGCCGTCGCCGCGCAGGTGCTCTATTTCGGAAGCGATCCAGCGGCCTTCGTCGCGTTCGTCGGTTGCCACGTACACGGCAATCTTGTCACCGTCATCCGCCGTGGTGAACAGACGCTTCGATTTACGGTTGATGTTGTTGGCCACGACCGCGTTCGCCGCCGCCAAGATGTTGCCTGAGCTGCGGTAATTCTGCTCGAGCTTCACCGTGCGGGCATTGCGGTAGTCCTTCTCGAAGTCCAAGATGTTGCGGATGTCGGCACCGCGCCACGAGTAGATGGACTGGTCGTCGTCGCCTACGACCATGATGTTGCGGTACTTGTCCGCCAAAAGCTTGGTGATGGAGTACTGCGCATGGTTGGTGTCCTGGTATTCGTCCACCATGATGTAGCGGAAGCGCTCCTGATAGCTTTCCAGGACGTCGGGGTGGTTCTTGAGCAGCAGGTAGGTGTAGAGCAGCAGATCATCGAAGTCGAATGCATTGGCGGCTTTGAGGCGTGCCTGCAGGCGTTCATAGACGCGAGCAGCCATCTTGGTGGCCGGGTCATGCGCCTCTGCGGCCAGCTGAGAAGGCGTCTGCAGCTCGTTTTTCGCCGTGGAGATGCGGTTGCGGATGGCGTTGATGGGCCAGCGCTTGGGGTCTATGTTGAGCTCTGCCATGATGTCTTTGACCAGGCGCTTGCTGTCATCGTCGTCGTAGATGGTGAAGCCTTTGTCGAAGCCCAGCTTCTCGCAGTCCGCGCGCAGCATGCGCACGCACATGCTGTGGAACGTGGACACCCACATGCCGCGGGCGGCCGGGCCAACCAAGCTGCCCAGACGCTCGCGCATCTCCGCCGCGGCTTTGTTGGTGAACGTGATTGCCAGGATCTGCCACGGCTGCACGCCGCCTTCCAGCATATGCGCGATGCGGAACGTGAGCACGCGCGTCTTTCCGGAACCCGCGCCTGCAAGAACCAGAAGCGGCCCTTCGGTTGCAAGGACCGCTTCGCGCTGGGCCGGATTGAGGGTGTCAAGGTCGACCATGGCAGGATGCCTCCTGTTTCGAAACTACTGAAAACTTCAAGGCGCGGCCTCATCGCGCGCTTTCGGGCGAAAGTCTGCGACGGGCCGCGCTGACGTGCGGATATGGATGCCGGGATGCGGCCGCGGTTCGGCTTAGAACAAGACGTTGAAGCCGAAGAAGCCCAACACCACCACACCGATGATGATGCGGTAGACGCCGAAGGCGGTGAAGTCGTTCTTCTTGATGTAGCCCATCAGGAACTTGATGGCCAGTACCGAGACCACAAACGAGGTCACAATGCCCACGCCGAAGACCATCCACTCAAGACCCGTGTACGCCATGCCGTGCTTGATGAGCTTCAGAACGCTCCAGCCAAGCATGATGGGAATGGCCAAGAAGAAGGCGAATTCGGTGGCGATGGTGCGCGAGGTTCCCAACAGCATGGAGCCGATGATGATGGAACCGGAGCGGGAAGTGCCGGGGATGATGGCCAGGCTCTGGAAGATGCCGATGGCGAATGCGCGGCCGTAGGAGAGCTCCTCGAAGGTGTTGACCTTGGAGATGGCGCTGGACGTGTCAAGCTCTTCGGCATGCTGGGCGTCATAGCCCAGTTCGGCCGCTTCAGCGGCAGCCGCCTGCGCGTTGCGGCGGCTGACGGCCTCATGGGTGTGGCGGCCGCGAGGTTCTTCGGCGGATGCGGCCTTTGCAGGCAGAGAGCCGCCCGCGACAAGCTCGGCTATGCGGCGACGGTTGCGCAGCTCGATGACGATGAAGATGATGCCGTAGACGATGAGCGCGGCGGACACCACGACATAGCCCAGATCGGCATTGTTCATGATGTGCTCTTCCATCCAATCGTCCAGAAGCAAGCCCACGATGGCAGCCGGGATGGACCCTACGGCGACCTTCGCCCAAATTCCCCACGTTTCACGTTTCTGACCTGCGTCTTTACGCGACGAGAACGGATTGAGCTTGTGGAAGTACAGGATGATGACGGCCAGGATGGCGCCCAGCTGGATGACCACCAGGAACGTGTCGTAGAACGAATCGGACACGTTGAGGGGCAGGAACTGGTTGAGCAGCATCATGTGGCCGGTAGACGAGATGGGCAGCCACTCGGTGATGCCCTCGACCACGCCGAAAAGGAACGCTTTGAACGCTTCGAACATTGCTTCCATGTGTGATATTCCTCGCTAGCTTTCTGCCGCGGACGTGCGGCGTATCGCGGAAACGGCGGCGGGCGGACGCCTTGCCGCGGACCACCTTGCCGCGGACCGCCTTGCCGTAAATCGTGCTGATGGATTTTACCATAGGGCACGCGGGCCTCCCCATCGTTCACCGCATCGGCACAAGCCCTGCACCGCCGCTCGCCGCGCCGGGACGCCGGGCCCTGATCGCACGGGGCCAGTGGCGCCACTGAGCCAGCACCGCCATCCCAGGGCCCGATGCCCCAACCGGCATTGCAGCCGAGCCGGCCAAATCAGCGCCGTCGGCCCCAGGCTTCGTCCCGACCCTTTCGAACCACACCGCACCAAAACCAATTCAATACTGCTATATGCATATTTTTGCAGAAGTATGCACAATCGTGACAAGCTCAGTTTCCGCGTGCCAGCCACAGACGGCTGAATTCCAAATTCGACGTTTGTTGTACCACTTGAAACCAATCCCCGACAGATCAAGCATCCGCCCAGGTTGCCCATCTTCATCGAGAGCTCGCCCCTATTCGCGGAAATGCCAGGTCAGAAGCATTTTGTTAATCCATCGGCACCGTGAAGACAGAGGCAAGTCATCATACAGGAGAATGCATACGCCGCAAAAGCGTACAATAAACGCGAAAAATGGATTTACCGCACGAATTCCGAGCCCGAAGCACCCGCGACCCGAATTCCCGTCCGAGCCGGGCCGAAGCGACCCTGCGGGTCGAAAGGATCATCCATGTCGAAACAACCCACCGCATCGAAGCAACCCCGCATCCGCGAGGAACAGTGCCACGACGCCCCGCCACGGGTGTATGCCGAAGAGGGGTCCTGGTCCGAAGAGGGCGAATGGGACGAATTCGCCGATGCGATCCGCGAGAACGGATGCGCGGACACGAGGTTCGCAGGCACCGAAGCCCTTGACGGCCATCCCACCGAGGGCGTCGACTTCACCTGCTGCGTGTTTGACGGTTGCGTGTCGCAGGAGGCGTCGCTCTGCGATGCGACGTTCACCGATACGCTTTTCCGTGGATGCGACTTCTCCAATGCCGATTTCACACGCGCGGTCTTCGAGCGCTGCAGCTTCACGGACTGCTGCCTGAGGGGTGCAGCCTTTGCCGAAGCGGGACTCATAGACGTGGTGTTCGGACGTTGCACGCTTGATTATTGCGCATTCTACCAGGCGTTATTCAAGCGCTGCATGCTGCAGGGCGGCAGCTTGTCGGAAGCGGCGCTCGAGGAGTGCGACCTTTCGGAAATCACCCTCATCGGCATCCGGATGACAGGAACCGAATTCTTCCGCACCCCGCTTGACGGAATCGACCTGTCGGACTGCGAGCTATCCGGGCTGCGGTTCTCTGCCGGTGCGCCCGAACTGCAAGGCGCCACCGTGAACCGGGAACAAGCCGCGGATCTGGCGGCACTGCTGGGCGTGAAAATCGCCGAATAGCACGTGGGGCGCAGCGTGAAGGGCGCAGCGTGAAGGGCGTAACACGGAGGCGCGCGGATGCGCTGCGCCGCCGAACCCCGATCGCACCCTTCGCCGCGGCCTAGGCCAGCACGGCCCCGTCCGCGCGAAACTTGAACCGAGTCCGCAGCAATTGTGGATTCGCAGCCGCGTCAACGCATGACCGCAGCATTGCGCTATTCTTCATCCATCATTTTTCCCGCGCGTCGCACGCGCAATCCACGCACTTCGCACGGGGCCGATCCGAAGGAGCCGCCGTGCCTCAAATCGCAAACACCTCCCCCGCCGCAACCACTGATGCGCAAGCAGCCGCCGCAGACACCGCACCTGCGGCCAAGTGCGCCGCCGCAACCACCGAGCATGCCGCCGAGCCCCTAGCCGCGCATACCGCCGAACCCGCGGCCGAACCCGTGCAGAAGGTCCTCGTGCTGGACTTCGGCGCGCAATACGGCCAGCTCATAGCCCGCCGCGTGCGCGACCTGCACGTATACTCCGAAATCGTGCCGTGCGACACGCCTGCCGCCGAAATAGCCGCCGCCCGCCCTGCCGCCATCATCCTTTCCGGCGGCCCGGCCAGCGTCTACGCCGAAGACGCGCCCTCGCTGGATGCCGGCGTATTCGAGCTGGGCGTACCCGTGCTGGGCTTCTGCTACGGCCAGCAGATCATGGCCGTGAGCTTGGGCGGCGAAGTGGGCCACACCGAGAAGGGCGAATACGGGCCCGCGCCGCTGACCGTGCGCGCCGATTCCGCCCTGTACGAGGGCACACCCGCGCAGCAGACCGTGTGGATGAGTCACCGCGACGCCGTCAGCCGTGTGCCGCAGGGCTTCACCGTGACCGCCGCCACCGACGTATGCCCCGTAGCGTCCATGGAATGCGCCGAGCGCAAACTGTTCGCCACGCAGTTCCACCCCGAAGTGCGCCACAGCGAATACGGCCAGCGCCTGCTGGAGAACTTCCTGTTCGGCATCTGCGGGCTTGAGGCGAATTGGACCATGGACAGCATCGTGGAGGACAGTGTGGCCGCCATCCGCGAACGCGTGGGCGATGCGCGCGTGATCTTGGGGTTGTCGGGCGGCGTGGACTCCAGCGTGGTGGCGGCGCTGTGCGCGCGGGCCATCGGCAAGCAGCTGACCTGCGTGTTCGTGAATCACGGGCTGCTGCGCAAAAACGAGCCGGAGGAAGTGGAAGAGGTATTCACCCGCCAGTTCGACGTGGACTTCGTGCATGTTCATGCCGAAGAGCGCTACGCTGAGCTGCTGGCCGGCGTTTGCGACCCCGAGGAGAAGCGTCGCATCATAGGCACGCAGTTTTGGAACGAATTCTTTGCCGTGGCGCAGGAGCTGGCCGAAGACGGGCGCCCGGTGAAATTCCTGGCGCAGGGCACCATCTATCCCGACATCATCGAGAGCGGCGCGCGCAAGACGGGCGGCAAGGCATCCACCATCAAAAGCCACCACAACCTGATCCCGTTCCCCGAGGGAGTGCATTTCGACCTGATAGAGCCGCTTGACCGCTTCTTCAAAGACGAGGTGCGCGCGCTGGGCACGGCGCTGGGCCTGCCCGACCATATCGTGTTCCGCCAACCCTTCCCCGGCCCGGGTCTGGCCATCCGCATCATCGGCGAAGTGACGCCCGAGAAACTGGAAATCTTGAAGAACGCAGATGCCATCGTGCGCGAGGAGCTGGATGCATACAACGCGCAGCTCTTCGAGGCCACGGGCTCGCGCGACGGCGAGATGGCGCGCGGATGCGCTGGCGGACCCGAGCTGGAGCGTCCGGTGTGGCAGTACTTCGCCGTGCTGCCCGACATCAAGAGCGTGGGCGTGATGGGTGACGAACGCACCTACGCGCGGCCGATCATCCTGCGCGCGGTAGAGAGCAGCGATGCCATGAGCGCCGACTGGGCGCGCCTGCCCTACGACGTGCTGGCCCGCGTGAGCAGCCGCATCGTGGCCGAAGTTCCCGGTGTGAACCGCGTGGCGTACGATGTAACGTCAAAGCCCCCTGCGACGATCGAGTGGGAGTAGGACGACAGGGTTCTGACCTGCGATTTTGAGTGCCGCACTATGCCGCTGAGTTTCGTTTCGTACGAGAGTCATGACAAAGCCACCAGCGACGGAGATGAGTAAAAGCGATTAAAGAGCCTCCGTTCCCTGCGTTGGGACGGAGGCTCTTTCTTTGCCGTTTTACTCCCTTGTCTCCGTTCGGGGATTATTTCTTGCTCATTTAGGGCTATTCGCGCTGAAAGATTTTGACTAGCTTGGTGTCCTTTATTTCGTAGACAATGTCTGCGACGTTCTCGACCAGCCTCTTATCGTGGGAGACGAACACTATCGTTCCGGCATAGGCGCTCATCATCTGCTCGAGGGCTTCGGCGCTCTTGATGTCCAGGTAATTTCCAGGCTCGTCCATGAGCAAGATGTTGTATCTGCCCAGCAGCATCTTCGCGAGTAGCAGCTTGATGACTTCGCCTCCCGAGAGAACGCCAACGTCCTTTGTCAGGTCGCGCGGTCCGATTCCCATAGAGGCGAGGATGCCTCGAATTTCGGTCATGCTGTACTCGCAACCATCCTGCATGAACGAGATCGCAGACTGACGGGCGTCGAACTTGTAGCCTGTTTGCTCGAAGTAACCGATCTCTGCCTTGGGAGAGATGTTGATACCGTCGGCGCGTCGAGCGATTGCCTTCAGCAGGCTGGTCTTTCCTGTACCGTTGCCACCGGTGATGGCCACTTTGGCACCGAGCGGTATCTCGAATTTCGCGTGGTCATAGAGCATGCAGTTGCCGAAGCTCAAGCTGAAATCGTCTGCCGAGATGGGAAATTTACTATGCAGTTCCAGGGCCTTGCTCTGGCGGAACCGCACGGCGCGAATGCTATCTGGGGCCTCAATCCCTTCGAGCGCTTCGAGGCGCTTCTCCATGTCCTTAGCCGCCTGGTACATCCTCTTCTGTTTGGTGCCGGTTGCTTTCTGATGCCCCAATCGACCTGCATACTCGTTGCTTTTTTTCGCAGCCTTCCGCTTGGCGTCGACCTGCCGTGCTTTTTTCCGTTGTTTTTCGATGGCGGCTTCGAGGCGATCGCGCTCGCGCATCGCCTCTTCGTATCGAGTCGCCTGAGCTTTGCGCTCTTCTTCTTTCTGTCGCAGATAGTCGGAGTAGTCACCCCAGAATTCGGAAATACCGCCGTCTTTGAGCTCCCAGATCTTGTCTACCACCTGGTCGAGAAAATGACGGTCATGGCTCACGATGAGCAGAGCCCCATCAAATGCCTTGAGTTGTCCGACGAGAAGGCGGATGCCGTCTTGGTCGAGGTGGCTCGTAGGCTCGTCGGCGAAGATCGCGCTTGCATGCTGGGAGAGTGCAGAGGCAATCTTGGCGCGTGTTTCCTCCCCGCCGCTCATCGTCTCCTGCGCCACTCCGGCGACGTTGAGACGGGAGAGCATCTCACCACTGTCCTGAGCCGCATCAAGGTCGAGTTCATCGAGTTGGCCGATGAGGGCAATGCTGCCGAAGCGCCTGACGTCGGCGTCCGCAATGGTAAGATTGCCGCTCAGAATTTTAAGCAGGCTGGTTTTGCCTGCGCCATTGTCTCCCACCAAGCCGATGCGATCGTAGGAGTAGATTTCCAACTCTTCGATATCCAGGATATCGCGGCCGGCATATTCCAAAAAGATGTCTTTAGCTTTGACTATGAGTTCCATAGGTTGAACCGCCTTTTGTGTATTAGCCTTTTACTGGAAGCGCAGCCATGCCAAAAAAGATTGCTCACGTCGATTTTTCGCCTTTGCCCAATTGCCGGCGCGAGCGTTTTGACCTTGCGCAAGCCGGCAAATCCGAAAATGATAGTTGGCGACGAATAAGGAGCGCGATGTGGGATGTCGGCGCAATACCTCGTCGTCGCAAGGGCTTGAAGGCTGACGCGTGAACCGATGGCTGCCGCCTCTTTTTTTCGAATACTTGGGCTATTGAATCCGCCCGGTATCTCTTTTCCCCACGTTTCGGACGCTCGGAGCAAGCAGCATAGCCATCGCAAGCAGTACCATGGTCGCTCCAGAGCCGACGAACCATAACGGAGCTCCAAGCAGATCCGCAAAAACGGAGGGGGCCGCGAGGCCCATGGGCATGGCCCACGCCATGATGGTTCCGTAGAGGCCGAAAACGCGGCCTAGGTACTCAGGAGGTATCTGCTCCTGCATAAGGGCAGTCTGGGTTCCCGCGTACAACGGGGAGCATGCGCCCATAAGAAAGCTCGCCGGTAGGAAAACGGCGAACAGCGACGGGCCGATCAATCCGGATGCGATTGCGACGACGCCGAAGCCGGCGATCGCGGCGACCATGGTGAGCGACCTATTGCGGAACCCTCCCGTGGCCGCCAAAATGCCGGACCCAGCCAGCATGCCTGCGGAGAAAAGGACCTCCACCAAAGCAGCATCCCCCGTGCTACCGCCAAAATGTCCCAAGGTCATTATTGGGAACAATGCCGCGAGTGGGGAGAACGCGAAAGCGAAGACGAACCCGCACCAAAGAAGGGCGAACAGCCCCCTGTATCCCCTGATCAGCTTGTAGCCGTCCGAAATCTCAGAGAAAAGTTCTCGAACTTTATTGGAAAAGGACGAGCTGCGGTCGGCTTCGTCGAGTCCTCCTGCGTCTATCTGAGCGGCGAGGACAGCTAGAGAAGCGAAAAGCGCCCCCAGCACGTCGAGGGCAATCATGGCGGTAATGCCCGCCACAGGATAAATCACTGCCGCGAGCGCGGCGCCAAGAATGTATCCGGCGGACTGAATCGCCTGCATCACTCCCGATAGGCGAACGAGATGCTCTGGCGGGGCGAGATGGGGCGTGAGGGATTGGGAGGCCGGCGTGTAGAACGAAGTGCCAGCTGCGCGGAGAAACAGGGCGATGAGTATTGACCACGCAGGTAAGCTGCCGGCCAACGAGGCAATCGCCAAGGCGGCGCCCACCGCGGCAACGAAGAGGTCGGCGCCGATGAGAACACGTTTCAAAGGCAGCCTGTCGACAACGGCGCCCGCAAGGACTCCGAACAAAGCAATCGGCAGAAAGCCTGCTAACGATGCCAGGGAGAGGAGGGAAGATGATTCTGTCGTGAGGGCGATATGCCAAATGAGACCCATTTGGAGAATCAAGCTCGTCAATGTCGACACGAGCTCCCCGCCCCATACGAAACAAATCTTAAATTGCCATGAATGGCACAGCGAAACAGACCTGCGCCGAGAGGTTTCAAATATCATGGTTATGTCCAATCGTGAAATGGCGTGCAGAAAAACAGCGCGACGCCACAACAGCGCCGCTTTCTAGGCGCTCATCCACGTGCGGAAAAGACCAACCACGACACCCCTCCTTTGTTAATTCGGTCTGGCAAACCATGTAATATTAACGAGGCTTGAGTTTGCCTGTCAAGAATCGACCATCGGAAAGGGCAATCCTCTCTGGCCATTCGATTCCTTTTGTATCTTTGGTTGCATAGGTGACCCGCCAGGGCTATTACGCGTGGAAGAGGCGCCTGCCGAGCTGGCCGATGAGGCGCTGAAGATGGCCCTGGTCAGGCGAAACGATCCCAAGGGATGCGTACATCATTCGGATAGTAAGAATGTTGCCAGCAGGTTTTGCGGCAACCGCAAAGGAGCCGTATCCTGCAGCTGGAATCACGTTGCAGCATCCTGACCCGCATTCCGATTGGCGGACGGCCCGCTTCGGCATCCTGACCAGCACAGCGATCGAGCCTTGTCATTCCTTGGATATGCCGGTTGCTCGGGGCGGTCCCGACGGAGGCCCTCGCCTCCCCGGTCCGTGACCCAAGAAGGGCAAGCATGCTGATCTGCATGGCTGGTTCCTCCTTTATGTAGACGACCATGCAAAGAAGGGACAACCGAGGAGGCAGGTTACTGATGCGGGCTCCCGCACGCCCATGACTACCCGACGGGCTGTTTTTCATCTCCGATGCCCGCATTGCAGCATGAACGAATGTGCCTCGACATCTCTGCTGGCATGGTACGACTGGGATCGCACCTCGACGCATCCTTGCGCATACTGCCTTCCAAGTTTCGAAACCGGGAAGGAAAGTGTATGTGAGCGACGATATCGGCGCCGATTCGACGCTCGAGAGGGAGATTGCGCCGATTCTATCCATCGGGGATGCATTCCCGAAGATTCTCATCACTCGCACGAGGCATGAGCCCCATACCCGGGAGGGCGTGCTCGTGCTGAATTTCGCGAGGTGGCTGCTTGGCGGGTAGGGTTCTGAACGTCGCATTGGGATATCGCGCGACAGGGCACGCAGGGCTGTTTGTGCCCGCACGGGAAACGCCGTCGCCATGCGGGCGGCCTGTCGTGTCCGATTAGCCTTTTGCTAAACAGGCTTACGCCAACTCATGGGCAAGCCACCTGAGACTATTCACTTTGCTTATCGTTGACAAAGACCTGTGGCCTGCGGTTTTGTGAACGGCTCGTAAGCCACCCGCGTCGACTCACTTACTGTTGAAGCTGGTGGTTTGCAGGCTCAAAGGCGGTTGAGTTTCAAAACGGGCGTTTTTCGGCGATATCGAGCCTCCAAAGGCGGCTCTCCGTGCCCCTTGGGACAAAAATAAAAACTCAATACTCTGAGTTTGAAAATGGTTTTTGAAGTTGTCCCAGCTTTTGTCCCCGAAGCCGATGAAACGCGACGTCGCGTCATTCAGCGGCACTCACTTCGAGATGCCGCCGAAAACTGGGTGCAACTGGAGTGACGAGACGGCAAAACTATAACCACCGAGTGGGAGTAATGTTTCTTGCCGATAACGGCAATAATTAGCATTATTTGATACAATAACCCCATCAGGTTTTTGCCGATAAGGAGGTGAAGCCCGATGGGGTTTCTTTCTGCAGCTGACATCGCCGTGATTTGGGGCGTTTCCGAGAGGAGCGTTCGCAACTATTGCGCCCAGGGCCGCGTGCCAGGCGCCTTCCTGACAGGAAAGACCTGGAACATCCCCTCGGACGCGGCAAAGCCCGCACGCTCGAACTCGAAGGAAACCAGCATCAGCCCCCTCCTTGGGCGACTTCGCGAAGAGAAGGAAGGCAGGATCAAGGGCGGCATCTACCACAAGGTCCAGGTTGAGCTAACCTACAACTCCAACCACATTGAGGGAAGCAGGCTCTCTCTCGACCAGACGCGCCTCATCTTCGAGACGGCGACCATCGGCGTCCAGGGCGAGCCCGTGCGAATCGACGACATCGTGGAGACGCAGAACCACTTCCGAGCCATCGACTACGTCATAGACCATGCGCAGGACCCCGTCTCGGAAGGAATGATCAAGGAGCTGCACCGCATCCTCAAAACCGGCACCACAGACTCAGCGAAGGAATGGTTCGCAGTCGGAGAGTACAAGCGTCTGCCAAACGAAGTCGGAGGCCGCAAGACGACCCTTCCGGAAAACGTCAGCAAAGAGGTTAAAGGGCTTCTCAAGACACACGGCCCCCACTCGAAGCACTCACTCGACGACATCATAGACTTCCACGTTAAATTCGAGAGGATTCATCCTTTCCAGGACGGCAACGGTCGTGTAGGCAGGCTCATCATGTTCAAGGAATGCCTAGCGAACGACCTGGTACCGTTCATCATCGCCGATGACATGAAGGCCTTCTATTACAGGGGCCTTTCCGAGTGGGATTACGAGAAGGGTTTCCTTACCGACACCTGCCTGGCAGCGCAAGATCGCTTCAAGGCAGAACTCGACTATTTCCGAATCCCGTTCGACCAAGGGGAATCCTGATGGCATCGAGCGCGGAATATCTAAATTACGTCCTGTATCTTCTGCAGGAGGTCCCCGCTTTGACCCACCGCAAGATGATGGGCGAATACCTGCTGTACAGCGGCGGCGTCCTGTTCGGCGGCGTCTACGACGACAGATTCCTCCTGAAAGACGTCCCGGCTGCACGGGAAGCCTTCCCAACGGAGCAAATCCCCTATGACGGGGCGAAGCCGATGCTTCACGTTGACAGCGAAAATCCAACGCTAATCGCGGCAGTGGTCGACGCCATGATCCCTCAGCTCCCCCTTCCGAAAAAGAGGAAATGATCTTCTTGACCCTCCCCAAAGGGGAGGCCTCAAAGTAGGTGTCGTCAAAGGAAAGGAGGCATTCAGATGCTGAAGATCGGAGAGTTCTCCAAATTGTCCATGCTCACGGTAAAGACCCTGCGCTTCTACGAGAAGGAAGGCCTTTTGCAACCCGCCCAGGTAGACCCGTGGACGGGCTATCGCCTGTACGAGACAAAGCAGCTCAAGGACGCGGCGCACGTCAAGGCCCTTCGCCAGCTGGGCATTCCGGTTGCCCAGATCAAGGCAATAGTGGCCGGCGCAAACGAGCAGGAGATTCTCCTGGAGCAAGCGCGCATGCTCCAACAGCAAGAAGCAGAGATTGCCAGAAGCCTTTCCGTCATCCACCACCTACAGGAAGGAAACGGCATGAAGTACCAAGTAACCGAAAAGACCCTCCCCGCCTGCATCGTCTACTACTCCGACGCCATGAGCTGGATTCCCGCCCAGGGCGCCTGTAAGCGGTCAAGTAAAAATCATTGCTTTTGGCCACGATTGTCAGAGTTTCCCTTTCTCTCTCTGCTGATGCGGCTAGGCTTCAAGCGACTTTCACTTTGCGGCCTTCCAGCCGGTGATGCTTTGCCTCCTCTCCTTCCTATAGCTCGGGCCGTCTATGTTTATGATCTCGCTCTTGTAGATGAGCCTGTCCAGGATGGCGGTTATGATGTCGCTGTCCTCTATGAACCTCGTCCACTCGTCGAACCCCTTGTTCGACGTGATCACCAGGGAGCGCTTTCCCTCGCAATCCGACACGAAGCCGAAGAACAGCGTTGCCTCCGCCGGGTTCAGGCGCTCGTAGCCTATCTCGTCGATGATCACGAGCCTCGCCCTCGACAGCTCCCTCATCCTCTTCTTCGCCGACGGGAGGAAGTCCTTCTTCTCCAGCACCGCCATCAACGTGTCCATCTTCTCGAAGCAGACGTCGTACCCCCTGTCCAGGGCCTCGTAGCCCAGGATGGTGGCGATCATGGTCTTGCCGGTGGACGTGGGGCCCAGGAGGCAGACGTTGAAGGCGTGGTCCAGCCAGGTCATGTCCATGAGGTTGAGCACGGTCTCCTTGCTGACCGACGGCTGGAACGCGAAGTCGAACTCGGAGATGGACCTCCTCTGCGGCAGCCTGAACGCCTTGTACCGCTGCTCGCGCTTGTACTCCTCCTTCAGCCTGAGCTCCTCCCTCAGGAACAGCTCCATCGCCTTCATCGGGCTCAGGTCCTCGACCCCCGTGAACAGGCCGACGAAGTCCACCTGCCTGAGCCTCAGCTGAGAGAGCATCATGGCGATGTCGGTTTCCCTGTACGTGCCCATCTACAGCACCTCCGCATAGTCCGAGACGGCCCTCTTGGCCACCGTCACCGAGTACTCCCCGGGCAGCGGCGACGGCGGCGGCGCGACGGGCATGTACTCCTCGGCCCAGGCCGCGACGTCGTTCGCGCTGTAGCTGCCGATCGCGGCGCACTGGAGCATGGCCAGCCTGGTGGCCTCCTTCCCGAACTTGCCGAACGAGTGCAGGAGAAGCGCCAGCTGGTCCCGCTCGTACCTGGGATGGTCCTCCACCATGCGGGCGACGAAGTCGGCGGAGCCGTCACCGAGCAGCGCAACCGCGTCGTCGGACATCCGCCTCACCGCCGCCGACCTGCTGCTCCTGTGGGAGTCCCTGCCTATGAGCCTCCCGGTGACGCCGTCGGCGATGGCGTGGGTGCAGAGGACGTCGCCGGCAAGGGACTTGATCGTCAGGATGCCGTCCTTGGGCTCGATCGCCACGACGGCCATCTTGTTGAACGTGCCGTACGGCACGGTATAGCGGTTCTGAAGGTATAGAATGGTGTTGTCCTTGCGCACGCCCCTGGTGTCGCCCTCCGGGGTCGGCGCCGCCGTGGCGCAGGGTATGAGAAGCGCCTGCTCCGCCGCGAAACGAGACGCGGGCGCTTCCTTGGTGGTTCCGTTGGGCTTCGCGTTGCCGGTCCTGGCGAGCCACGCCAGCGCCGCCGCGTTGAGCTCGTCGTCGCCGCCCGGGTAGGTGCAGTGCCTCACGAAGTTCCGCTTGACGAACTTGACGACGCTCTCGACCTTCCCCTTGGTCTCGGGGTCGGACCCGCGGCAGAGGAAGACGTCGAAGCCGCATTCGGCCCTGAACAGCTCCATCTCCCTGGTCAGGATGATGTCGCCCGCGTTCTCGGAGACGCTCACCACGCTGTCCTGGTCGAAGACGACCTCCTCGGGCCTGCCGCCGTAGAAGTCGAAGCAGCGACGCATCGCCATGACGAGGTCGATCGAGGTCCACGGCCTGCTCAGGAAATCCACGTACTTGTAGCGGGAGTAGGACAGGACGAACCCTGCGAACCTGACATGGACCCTGACGCCCCTGGCGTCCGCCATCCACGACTCACCGAAGTCGACCTGCATCTGCTTGCCCGGCGGCAGGTCCGGAACCGCCTCGTAATCCCTGGGATCCGATTGCTTCGGGATGCTGTAGTCCCTTCTGAGCGCCGCGACGTGCCGCCGCACGGTCCGCTCCGAGGCCGTGATCTCATGCTCGCCGAAGCGCTCGAGCAGCCAGTCGTATACCTGGGCCGAGGTCATGTCGGGGTATTTGCGCAGTCAGCCCAAT
Organism: uncultured Eggerthellaceae bacterium; assembly: GCA_937892845.1. Lineage (GTDB taxonomy): Bacteria > Actinomycetota > Coriobacteriia > Coriobacteriales > Eggerthellaceae > Slackia. Next base: position 50,989 of record CALBGP010000005.1, read on the forward strand.
ATGACGCCGTCATAGCGCTCCAGCTTGCACCTCTTGCGAACCATGCCGGAGTCCAGGTCATACTCCTCCTGGGTCATGTCCCAGTACTTGCTGACGGTCCACCAGCAGCATCCCAGACGATCAGCCACCTGCTGCTTCTTGAACCCAAGCTTCTTCAATCTCTGTATGTCCACGTACACGTTGAGCCCCTTCACCTTTCCCACCTTTCAATGACGATGCCGACATGGGCAGCCTCATTGTGCAGGCGATCATCGTTTGGCAACGGGAAACTCTGACATTTGTGGCCAGGGCAACTGACATTTGTTGGCCAGAATCTCTAACTTTTAGATTACCGCTTACAGGAGGGTTTTCCTTTTTGTTTTACGCTCAAATAAACTGCTTGTATTACAGAAAAATGGCGTCATCGGTGACAAAGAATGTCACCAAGAAACAACGCGGTTTGCAAGTGTTTCGCATCTTTTACCTGCGGAAACGCTTTCTGTTCGATTATTCCTCATGCCACGGGGCGCACCGCCTACTACACCGCCCCCCATCAAGGCGCTCGTGTCCGAGAAGTTCTTCGATATGGTGGACATCTTGGGGCGCGAGAACGTGGGCATGATCACCGGAGACTCCACCATCAACACCGAGGCGCCCGTCATCTGCTGCACGGCGGAGATTCTCGCGAACCAGGCCCTGCACGAGGGACCAGCCTCAAAGGTGGGCTGCGTCGTGATGGACGAGTTCCACTTCTACGCCGACCCCGACCGCGGCTGGGCCTGGCAGGTGTCGCTGCTCACCCTGACCGGTGCACAGTTCCTGCTGATGAGCGCCACCCTCGGCGACGTGAGTGACATCGCCGCCATGCTCCAGGAGCGCACGGGGCGCCCCGTGGACCTCGTGACCGACGCGCCGCGCCCGGTGCCGCTGTCCTACGACTACACCCTGGAGACTCTGGAGGCCACGGTGGAGCTGGGTCTGCGCGCCGGCGAGGTGCCGCTGTACATCGTGCACTTCTCCCAGGACGAGGCCCTGAAGAACGCCCGGTCGCTGGCCAGCTACGGCGTATCGGAGAAAGACCAGCGTGAGGCCATCAAACAAGCCATGAAGGGCACGAAGTTCACCACCCCCTTCGGCAAGATCCTGCAGCGGCTGCTGGCGGCGGGCGTGGGCGTGCACCACGCGGGCATGCGCCGCGCTACCGGCTTTTGGTGGAGCGCCTGGCCCAGCAGGGGCTCCTGCCCGTCATCTGCGGCACCGACACCCTGGGCGTGGGCATCAACGTGCCCATCCACACCGTAGTGCTCACGCAGCTCACCAAGTTCGACGGCACCAAGATGCGCCGCCTGCGCAGCCGCGAGTTCCACCAGATCGTGGGCCGGGCGGGCCGGGCCGGCTTCGACACCGAGGGCATGGCCATCGCGCTGGCCCCCGAGCACGAGATCGAGAACCACAAGGCCCTGCTGAAGGCCGGGGACGACCCGAAAAAGCAGCGCCGCGTGAAGAAGAAGCAGCCGCCCGAGGGCTTCGTGAGCTGGAACAAGCAGACCTTCGAGCACCTAATCGAAAAGCCGCCGGAGAAGCTGACGCCCCGCATGCGCATCACCCACTCCATGGTGCTGTCGGTGGTGAGCCGCGGAGGCGACGCGTGGGCCAACGTGCACCAGCTTATTGCCGACTCGGCCCAGACCCCCGAGGAGAAAATCAAGCTGAACGCCCGGGCCGACGAGATTTTCGGCACGCTGCTAGAAGCGGGCGTGGTAGTGCGCGAGACCGACGCCGAGGGCAACCCGAGCTACGTGCTCACCGTGGACCTTCCCGAGGACTTCGCCCTCGACCAGCCGCTCTCGCCGTTTTTGCTGGCGGCGCTCGATCTGCTGGACCCGGAGAGCGACACCTACGCTCTGGACGTCATCTCGCTCGTGGAGGCCACGCTGGAGAATCCCGCGAAGGTGCTGCGGGCCCAGGAGCGCAAGGCCCGCGACGCCGCCATGGCCGCCATGAAGGCCGACGGCGTGGAATACGAAGAACGCCTGGAGCGGCTGGCCGAGGTCACCTATCCCAAGCCCCTGGAGGAGCTGCTGGACCGCGCCTTCGAGCTGTACTGCCAGGGCGTGCCCTGGGCCCGCGACTACTTCGCCGAGCACAACGAGATCCGCCTGGACGGTGACGCGCGGTCGGCCGCCTACCTCTCCATCGACGAGAGCCCCGAAGCCGAACAGCACCTCTGGCATGTGCGCCAGATCTTCCTGGGCGAGAACGCCGACGGCGACTTCCGCATCGAGGCTGACGTGAACTTGGACGCCACCCAGGAGGAAGGCGAGGTCATCTTCAAGAACTACCGCGTGGGCTTCGTGGAGGATTTGGCGGAATAGGATAGGTTTTCCAGGCCAAGAAACTCGTACAGCTCCTGTTTGCTGTGGACACCCATTTTTTTATAAATGTTGTGAGTGTGGGTCTTCACCGTAGCGAGGCCTACCACCAGATCGTCGCTAATTTGCGCTAACGTTTTTCTCTGGGCGAGGAGAAGGAGTACGTCTCCCTCGCGCTTAGTCAGAGAGCACTGCATGGCGACCGATGTGCAGGTTTCGGCGAGTATGGTGTAATAACGTGCCGGATCGACGTACTGCGCCTTTGCTGGATCGGTGCTCCTCTCGAGACTTCCATCTCTGAGAGGAGAAAGATAGACGAACGCAATGGCTCCTAATCCTGCGAGTAGGACGAGGGGCAACGCATGCACGCCAGGCCCTATCATGCCCGAGAAAGCTTCTCCTAGAAAAGCGGCGAGTTGCTCTGCAAGATAGGCAAGCGAGAAGACAAAGACTGGGTTGTTTCCTCTTCTTTGGCAGAGATTGCACAGTATGGTGAAGAAGAATGTCGAAAAAGTCATATAGGAGGCATCGAGAAGAATCGAAGCAATATCGTAGGAACACCCAGCTTCTATAGCGAAAACTATGATTGCCAATTCCAGAATGGCGAGCGATGCGTCATAGAGCTGCTTGATGCGAACGATTCTTCCGTTTACCGCGAGGGCGATTGAGGTAGCCGCAATGGCGATAAAGAGCCCGAGGTAGGAAACACTAGCTACGGGCGTGGGAGCAAAGCCTTGTAGCGTTTGAATGGTGAAGATGATAAGCGAATAAATGAGCAGCAAGCGCGCAATGGGAAAGAAGCTGCGCGGCTCAATTTTGCCGGCCTCTTCCGAGGGCGAAGTAGCCGTAGGGTTTTCGCGCCAGAGCGCAATAGAGGTCTTTCTCGTGAGGCAGAGGGCGATTGCGAGGGGCGCAATACAGGATATGGCAAGTGGCGGAAGCAAAGTGGAGAGTGCCCGCAGTATGCCTACAAAAAACTGCCAAGCAATGAGCGTTAAAAGGCAGTCGACGAGGGGGAGCACCGCAAGCGCCTTGAGGCACGAGATGAGCAGAGAGGCTCGGCAGAGCGCCGTTACGCAAAGACAAGCGAAGGGTAGAACTCCCTGGAAAGTTTCCGGCTGCAATGAGCACGCCCAGGCGCCAAAAAAACCGAGAAAGCACAGTGAGCAGGAGGCAACAACGAACGCCTTACTGCTGAGGAAGGTGCTGGTTTGGCGGTGAAACAGGGCCAAGACGCCGAATGCGAGCGACGTTACAAGGAGATAGGGGTATTGGGAAAAGGATACGAGTGAAGCGAATCCTGCCGGAATTGCAGCAGAAGGGTCGAGCATCCAAGCGCAAGCAAAAGCCAGAGCGAGAGCAAAAGGCACGTTGCGAATCTGATTTACCGTCACGGCCTTGGCCATGTTCGACCTCCCGAATGGTTTCGCATGATAGAACTTCCTCCTGGTCTATTTTATACCGATTAAGCCTGGAAAACCCGAGGTAATCGCACTTTGAGGAAGTGGAGTGCGGAGGCGAGGAATAGCTTGAAGTTCGCAATGCGCTTCATCAACCGTTTTTTCAACCCTTCCGTGCCTGCAATCAACCTCAATCTGCATCCTCAAGGTCCAATACCTGCGTTTTCATACGTAAGTGCGATTTCGAATAGGCGCCGTCAACGTTTTGTCGATAGACGAGTTGGGCGATGGCCCATGAGCCCAAAATCGCACATGCAATAACTCAGTTAGGAAAGAGGAGGATCAAGAATGGACAAGGTGATATCGCGCAGAGATTTTATTGTTGGGGGTGGAGTATTTGGTGCGAGCATGGCAGCGGTCGGCCTCGCGGGATGCGCTCCTTCAAATGCTGGCCTGCCGTCGACTGATACCGACGCATCGGGCACCAATACGCATATGGGCGCAGATCGCCCTCTTTCTTCGCGGCTTGTCGAAGTGGATGAAGGGGATGTGGTCCGCACGGAGGAGTGCGATGTCGTAGTGTGCGGCTCAGGATCCGCTGGAACCTATGCCGCCATTAGAGCAGCTGAGCTTGGTGCTCGTGTAATCTGGCTTGAGAAGACAAGTCTCAAGGGAGGAACTTCAACGGTAACGGAGGGTACGCTTGCGTACAACACTCAAGAGCAGCTTGATGCGCAGGGGCCCACAGACTTGCAGGCCGAGTTCGAAGCTTACATGCAGTGGCACAATTGGGGTGCTTATGCACCAGGGATTTGGTGCTACCTGGACAATTCTGGAGAAGCCCTCGATTGGGCCATAAGCCATGGGGCTTCGATGTCAACTGGTGGCCAGGGTGCCCTTCTGAGCTGCTTTGACGAGGCAGGCAATTGGGTAAACAACGGCGAGGGTATGCTCAAGCCGCTTTGGGCCTATGGGGAGACGCTCGATAATTTGGATTTTCGCCTAGAGTCTCCTGCCGTGAACATCATTCTCGACAATGAGGGAGTTGGGGGTGTCTACGCAAAAAGCGGCGGCGATCTCGTGCGCATTAATGCCAAAGCGACGGTGCTCGCTACGGGTGGATTCGGGAAAAACCCGGAAATGTGCGCCGAGCGGCTTCGCGTTCCTAGTGAACGAGTTGAATTTCTGGGGTTCGATGGTCAAGATGGCGACGGTATCAATATGGCGCTGACGGCAGGCGCGCTTCCCCAGGCGCCGTCTGCGGTAATGTACGGACTTTCGAAGGCGTGCGGAGAAAGTTGGAGTAGCATGCTGTCGATTTTCACTCAGTGGCCGCCCTCTTATCGGTATCCGCTAGAAATAGGCAAAACGCTCCCCATGGTCAATCAGAGCGGCGTGCGCTTTTATAACGAGACACTTGCAGAAGACGCCGACACCTCCCGCCTCAACACGGCAATCGCTTCTCAGTCGAAGGTCTTTACCTTGTTCGATGAGGCGCATGTTGAAGCCTACGAGGGCGAGGATAAACTCAATGAGTTCGTTGCCTTCATGGGTGTTGGGAGCGGAGAGTTCCGATCCTTGGTTGAAGGCAGCGACTTTGTTTGGAAGGCCGATAGCTTCGAGGAGCTTGCCGAGCTTATGGGGGTTGACTCGGAAGCATTGGCTGCAACGATGGAAGACTACAATAATAGAGCGAAGGGGGACGGCTCTCATGACCCCCTTGGAGCCGACCCCGCGCTCATGACGCCTCTAGAAAAGAAGCCATTTTATGCGGTTCAGGTCGAGGCTTGCGCCTATAGTACCTGTGGCGGCGTGCGAGGAGATCATGAGGCGCGGGCGATCGGACACGACGATCTCCCCATCAAGGGCTTGTTTGTGTGCGGCATCGATAACGGTTCCATGCAGTTTAACGACTATCCCTATGGGCTGCATGGAGGATCGGGGCAGGGTGCTGCTTGCACGACGGGATATGTTGCTGCGAACGCAGCTTGCAAGGATCTGGGTATTGCCTAGCGATCATTTAACAGACGACCCTCGATCCCCTTCTGCAGCAACAAGGGGATTGGGGGTCGTCTTAAAGCGCACGAAGCAGGGTTATCGCACCTTCTCTTTCAAATAGTCGTTAGGAAGCTCGCAGCTGTGGTAGTTACGAGCTTCTTGCTTTTAGCGGTTGTTGGGGAAGCCCCCGTCGCTTCCTTATTCGCTTCTCAGAGCTTCGACCGGGTCTTTCTTCGCGGCGGCGCTTGAAGGAATGAGGCCTGCCAAGAATGTGAGCAACACGCTTATGCCGACCAGGGCAATTGCGGCCTGCCACGGCAGGATCGCGACGTTTTCCACATCGAACAATGAATAGACAATCGTGTTGGCGGGAATGCAGGCCAAAGCCGTAAGTCCGATGCCAATAACGCCGGCTGCGAAACCGACGATGATGGTTTCGGCGTTGAACACGCGGCTGATATCGCCTTTGCTTGCGCCAATGGAGCGCAAAACGCCAATTTCTTTCTTGCGTTCAAGCACACTGATATAGGTGATGATGCCAATCATGATTGAACTCACCACGAGCGAAATCGCCACGAACGCCATCAGCACATAGCTGATCATATTAACGATGGTGGTTACGCTGCTCATGAGCGCGCCCACAATATCGGTGTAGCTTACGACCTTGTCTTCCTCGCCGGCGGCGTTCATCGCTTCGTTGTAGTTGTCAAGGATATCGATCACGCTTTGCTTGCTTTCGAAATCCTTCGGGTAAATGTCGATGCTCGCCGGCTTGGCGTAATCGGCCCAACCGAACTTTTTCATGTTGCTGTCGTAACTGCTTTGTTCGGTCGACATGAGACTCGCCGATTCTCTCCCTGAAAGAAAGCAAGCAGGAAGGCGTTGCCGAAGGGATGAAGAGCTCGATGCTTTCGTATATGCTCGACCAATGCGGAAACTGCCAGGTCATAATTGTCGAAAACGAGATCCCGGACGATGTCGATTTATCTGCTGCGACCCTTATCGAATTCACCAAAAACGAGAGCATCGGGCGCTACGGCTTTCTGCTTGACCAGCTAATCCTATAGCGTTGCGGTGCTTAGCACGAGATTGCCAAATCCAACAAGGGCGCGTACGATACGTTTCGATGGCCCGGGACGACCGCTGATTCAAGTCACCGGGCCTAAATTTGTTTTTACAGGAATAGCGTCTTTCCAGGCGTCTTCGCCTGATGGCCATGATCTTCCTTTTGATTATTAGACACATTTAAGCTACAATTCGTGTCCAATAATCAAAAGGAGGGTTATGAGCAGAAGTGAGGAGATAGCCGAATTCGTAGAAGACTCGGGCGGCATCGCGAGCGCGGCGCAAATCGCGAAAGCGGGCTTTCTGCCGGGCTCGATTTCCTACGCCCTTGAATCGGGCGCTATAGACAAGCTTACCCGGGGCGTGTACTGTCTGCCCGAAGTCTTCGATGACGAGTTCGCAGCGATATCCTACAGGTGGAGCAAATGCGTGCTATCACACGGAAGCGCGCTGTACCTCGCCGGCCTTTCCGACAGGGTTCCCGCCGCAATCGATGTCACCGTCCCACACGGCTACAACCCGCGTGGCCTTACCCAAGAATATCCCGATACGAAAATCCACCGTCTCTCTCCCGAGCTCTACGAGCTCGGCATCGTTAAGGCAAAGTCCCCAGGAGGGGGTACTGTGAAAGCCTATTGCGCCGAACGGGCCATAGCCGACCTCATTTCGCAGAGAGTTTCCGAAGGAGCGGACCCCCAGCTCGTCCGCGACGCGGTCGCGGGTTATTTCAAAAGGAAAGGCGCCGACCTGCCTAAGCTCGCACGGATGTGCAACGCGCTCGGCGTCGAGAAAGAGTTCAGGATGTATTTGGAGGTGCTCACATGATGAGAAGTGATGCAAGCCTCAAGGGCAAAATCAAGGCCTTGGCCAAGAAAAGCAACCTGAAGCCCCAGGAGCTCCTGCAAATGCACCTGTTCGAGCATCTTTTGATGCGGCTCGGAAAGAGCGGCTACGCCGAGGCGTTCGTTCTGAAGGGCGGCCTCCTCATCTCCTCGATGACGGGCGTCGCCCAGAGGACCACCATGGACATGGACACGACGGTGATAGGCATGGATATGGACGAAGACACGGCGAGCGAGGCCGTCGCCGCCATCTGCACCGTGGACGTCGCCGACGGCATGGAATACTCCTTCGAGCGGATCGAGCCCATCCGCGAGGGCGACGAGTACGCGAACTGGCGCGCGCACCTGCGCGTGAGGTACGGCAAGATAGACGCTCCCGTGAAGATCGACATCACGACCGGAGACGAGATAGTGCCCGGGCGCATCGAATACCGCTACCCGCTCATGTTCGAGAAGGGCTCGGTCAGGGTGCTCTCGTACCCGCTCGAAACCGTGTTGGCCGAAAAGCTCGAGACGGTCGTTTCCCGGGGAATCGCCAACACGCGTGGACGCGACTACTACGACATCCACACTTTGCTCCGTTTGAAGGCGGACGAAATAAATCGGGATTCCCTTCACGAAGCCGTTGTCGCCACTGCCTCCAGGCGCGGTTCACTCGGCAAGATGGGCGACTACGAGGCCGTGCTCGGCGAGGTCAGGAGATCCGATATGATGCGGGGCATCTGGTCCTCTTACGTCTCGGCATCACCCTATGCGGAAGGCGTCGATTTCGAAGAGGCGGTCGATTCGGCCATCGAGCTCGCAAGGCTTTCGGAGCTTGACGATTTGGACTGATGGAGGCGAGAAGTCCATCACCGCGCCAATACTAGGCGATTGCGCTATGGACATCTCTCCGACCCTTTGAATCACCCCTCTCCAAGCCACTCGCTACGAATCCCTACGGAAACCCGGGAGTGATTAAAGAGGCGACCTGCGGTTTCGCGAATCAATTGAGTCATTCCCGAAATCGCGAATCAAGGGCCTGATTCGCCTAAATTGCGCACGAATCAGCCCTTCGGCGGTATGACACGACACGCATCGACAACACTCGGACTGGATTAGTCACTGAGTGGGAATAAGAAATCCTTGGTCGTGGGGGTATAAATCGCAACATCGAGCAGAAATGCCCTCATAACCATATGAATCAATAATTTGGAATGCTCCCCGGTTATCCGAGGAGCATTCATTTTTCGAGCCAAGCTATCTTTCACATCAGGAATTACGCCACATGCGCAAGATAAAGACGCTGAACGTTACTATCAAATCTGTACTTTTATGCTTAAAGTATGATAGTATTCAGCATGAAGGTACATAAGCACGCGAAGGAGGTGGGCGATGGTTCTGGTTGAAATGGCAGAAAGCGGCAACGGCTACGTGACCGCCTCGCAGGCGACGGAGGCCGGCGTCCCTAGGCGAAAGCTCACCGAGGCCGTCAGAAGGGGGGACCTCGTCCAGGTCGCCCGCGGTCTTTACGCGCTGCCCGCGACCTGGGAGGACCCGTACCTCGTCGCGCAGCACAGGTTCGCGCGCGGAGTCTTCTCCGACGACACCGCGCTGTTCCTGCACGGGATGACCGACCGTGCGCCCTTCTCCCTCACCATGACGTTCCCGAGGGGATACAACGCCACGCCCGCCAGGAGGGCGGGCATCATCTGCCGCACCTGCGCCGACGACGTGCTGGACCTCGGGATCATGGAGCTAACCACCCAGCATGGAAACGTCGTCAGGGCCTACGACCCGGAGAGGACGCTCTGCGACCTGGTAAGGGGCCAGGGAACGGTGGACTCGCAGGTCGTGATCCCGGCGATGCGGTCCTATGCGAAAAGTCCCAAGCGGGACGTGCAGAAGCTCGTCGGGTACGCCCGCAGCCTCGGCGTCGAGAGGAAGATCCGCAACTACCTGGAGGTGCTGCTGTGAGGACTAGGAATGCGATGCAGCTCAAGGCCCGCATCAGCAACATGGCCAAGGAGGCTGGCATCCCTGCCCAGGCGATGATGCAGAGCTATCTGCTGGAAAGGCTGCTCGAACGCCTCGCGGAATCTCCGTGGCGCGACAACGTCGTCATCAAGGGCGGCGTGCTCATCTCCTCCCTCGTCGGCGTGGGTTCCAGGACCACCATGGACCTGGACACGACGGTCAGGGGCTTCGACCTCACCCATGAGTCGGCGGAGAGGGCGTTCCGTGAGATCGCGGCGGTGCAGGCGGACGACGACTGGGAATTCGAGTTCGACAGGACGGAGGATATCAGGGAGACCGACGACTACCCCGGCATCCGCGTGCACCTCAAGGCGAACTATGCTCCGATGTCCGTGCCCTTGACAGTCGATGTCACCACTGGGGACAGGATCACGCCGGAAGCCATCAAATACAGCTACCCTCTGCTCTTTGGCGAAGGCGAGATCACGCTCATGGCATACCCGGTCGAGACCGTTTTGGCCGAGAAGCTCGAGATCGTTGTGACTCGCGGCGTCGCCAACACCCGCCCGCGTGACTTCTACGACATCCACGTCCTCATGGGGACGATGGGAGAGGGTGTCGACATGCTCACGCTCCGCGAGGCGCTCGACTCAACATGCGAGAAGAGGGGCAGCCAGGCCGCCATTGCCCGTTGGGCCGAAGTCCTCGACGACGTGGCAAGCGACGCGGCGATGCTGGCGCAGTGGGCGAAATACGTTCGGAAGAACCCCTATGCGAAGGGGATCTTGCTTCAGGACTGCTGCGCTACAGCAAAGGCGACTCTCGCCAGCGTAATGGGCTAGGCATGATTTCTTATATCGTCGTGACCCAGCATGACCCCAGAGAATGTCCAGAATTGCCAAAAAACCGTGACCCAGATTTGACCCCATGGATTGTCGTCGATTTTTGAGACTGGGTGTAAATAGGATTGACTGGAGCAAACTGCGACAAACTGGGACAAACTGGAGACAGTTTCTAACTATTGAGTGGGAATAGGAAATTCCTTAGTTATGGGAGTATAAATTATACTTTTGATAAACTATACCCCCATAAACATATGATTTGATATACTGGCTCCAATGAAGATTGGGGCCAGTATGCGTTTATTCCCTCGTGAAAACTATCTGAAGAAGATCCGCGGCTTCTACCATGACGACGGGATGATCAAGGTCATCACCGGCGTCCGCCGCTGCGGCAAGTCCTGCCTCATGCAGTGCATCGCCGAAGAGCTGAGGGCCGAAGGCATCGATGACGAGCACATCGTCTTTTTCGACCTTGACCGATACGGGTACCGATCCGTCAAAGCCCCGGAACAGCTCGAGGCCCTCATCGAGCCCCTGCTCGCTGTCTCGGGGACGAAGTACCTTTTCATCGACGAGGTGCAAAACGTCGAGGGTTTCGAGGACGTGCTCAACGGGTTTCGCACCGAAGGCGGCTTCTCCATCTTCATCACCGGGTCGAACTCCTATCTGCTTTCAGGCGAACTGGCCACGAAGCTAACCGGGCGCTACATCGAGTTCGAGATGCAGACGCTGGACTTTGGCGAGTATTTCCAGATGAAGCGCTTCTTGGGGCTGCCCGTGAACCCGAATCCGGTCGCGGAATTCGATGCCTACATCCTTGAGGGAGGCTTCCCGAAGGCAATGGATTACCCCCAGCTCACCGACAAGCGCGCTTACGTCGCGGCGGTAATCCAGGAGATCTTCGAAAAGGACATCCGCAGGCGCGTGAAGATCAAGAACGTCTCCGTGTTCAACCAGGTGCGCGACTACGTCATCAACAACTTCGGCGCCACCACTTCGCTTGCGAACATCCAGTCCGACCTCGAAAGCAAGCAGGGCGTGAAGGTCAAGCGCGAGACTCTCGCGCGATACCTCCAGATCCTCGAGGACGCTAAGATCGTCAGCAAGTGCACCCGTTTCGACCTGAAGTCGCGAAAATCGCTGCGCGGCGAGCAGAAGTACTACCTGGCGGACCTGAGCTTCTACTTCGCCCTCAACACCGACAACCGCATCAACTACGGGCCCGTCCTCGAGAACATCGTTTACCGCTACGCTCGTGCGCAGGGTTGCAAGGTCAGTGTCGGGCGCATTGGAAAGCTGGAATGCGACTTCATCCTCAGAAACCCAGAGATGGGCTACGCATACGTTCAGGTCGCAATGACCATCATGGCTGACCGGTCCACCGAGGAGCGCGAATACCGCCCGTTCGAGCGGATCAGAGACAACTACCCCAAGTACCTGTTGACGCGAAGCGATCCCATTCAGCAAAGGGACGGCATCATCCATGCTAACATCCCCGAGTTCATGCTGGAAGGGAGGACCTTCTAAGCGGGATGGAGATTGGCTGTTGACGAGAGGCGCAATAGACAGCGGTGTCGGTTTCAAGTGAAACTGGCACCGCTTCTGTATAAGGGTTTAAGGGTTGCCACAGATGGCGATCAATGCCCGCGATGCTTCTGCTTGCGCCTCAACTTCCGCTGCTCGAAGCGCGCCTCCGCCTCGTCCGCGCGACGTTGGCTTCTTGCGCGGACCGACTCCCGTTTCATTGCCTCCCGCTGATTCGCGAGCGCCTGCTGCGCCTTGGTTCCCATCGCCAGCTGCTTGAGAGCCTTCGACGCCTCGCGGGCGCGGCGCTTGGGGTTTTTCGCAGGCTTGCTTCCCTTGGCGGAATCATCACCGAAGAACGCGAGCTTCTCCCATTTGCTTCTAACGAATTGCAGGATTTCCCCATCGGACGGCTCCGCACCGAAGACGATGCGAGCGACGCCGTACCTTCCGTCCTCGACATGTTCCGCCAGCCCGACCCAAAATTGACCGTCATGATACACGGTCAGAGTGGACGAAACGCTGATCTGCATGGCTGGTTCCTCCTTTATGTAGATGACCATGCAGAGAAGGGACAACCAAGGAGGCAGGTTACTGATGCGGACTCCCGCACGCCCACGACTACCCGACGGGGACTGTGTTTTCATCTCTGATGGGTGCATTGTAGCACGCGAAAAAGCTTCCGCCGTCATTGCCAACAGGATGCGGCCAGGATTCCCCCTCCCAAGAACCAGCCTCATAGCCCTGAAGCCGCACCCATGGCTACTTTTCCTGCCAGTCGGCGCCGTCTCTGACGGAAAGAGGGCGCCACTTATCGCCCGAGGGGCAAGGGCCTGTCCCATTTGGAGGCATCGGGATCCCAAGCGGCTGTGAAGTCGTCATCCATTCCCTTGTAGATGAGGCTTACACCTTCGACGGAGGGCTCGGGCTCAAGGAAAATCCAGGTGCCGCCTCTGCCGGTATAGAGCTCGAAATTCAGGAAGAACAAAAGCCCCGCAGTCTCGAACTCGCAGTACACGTCGAGAATCTCGGCGTCACAGGCGGGTACGCTCCCATAGCCGAACCTGAGCTTCGGCGGGATGACGTATGCCGGCAGCGCCTTGGCAAGAATACCAGCCATCGCGTCGGAAATCATGTCTTCGTGCTCGTCGCGCCAGTCACGGTTCTCCGGAGAAGCCTCATCGTCGAACATCCCGTTTGAGGCGGCGTCCTTGCGGTGCCAGACGTCGTAATCGAGGCTGAAGGGCAATCCCTCCTCCTTGTTGCGGTGGCGGCTCATGTCAAGCTTGAGACCATGGGCTTCAGAGAGCAGCATGATGGCGGCGTGCAGATCGAACAGGTAGCGTTCGGCAACATCGACGTGGCAGCCGAACTGCGCTTCCAGCTGGCGGTAGGTTGTGGTGTTGAAGCCGTCGGGCGCCTGCTCGAGTGCGAAGAGAATCACCTCCGCATCCCTGCGCGTCTCAAGGTCAATGGACATCAGCTCGTCCAACTCCTCCCTTTCCATATTCGGTCTCCTTTGCAATCATCACTGCAAGCTCCCTCGTCATCCACGTAAAGGTCCTCCATGGGAAGAGGAGGATCGGAGACCAACCCTTCCTCAAAGCACCGGCACCGAACGGAGGCATCGAGCCCCATAGTCAGCTCCTATCCTGTCGCGGAAAACGCTGCCCCGTGAGTTTGCGGCCAGCATTCCGCATCCTCATGGGCTATGGGCGCATTATCCTTCTTTTCGATTACCCTGCGTGTACACGGATTGGGACAATGCGCATCCGTTCGACAGCACTCAGTTTGCGTTCGACGACACGAAGATCCGCCACAACGACCCGCAGGATATGGCGAAGCTCACGCTCGACCGATCCGCCGGGTTCATCCTTTCGAAAGGTGTTGTCGAGCGGCGCAATGCCTCAATGGCGAACTGCCGACTCAGGCAAGTGTGCCACAAGGCAATTTCAAGGCATAGAATATAGGGCTAAGGCACCAAAGGGTGGTTCGGCAGAAACCTTGGGGTATTGGTCTCCGTTTTCAAGAACCCCCATCCGCCGTGCCGGCTTCGACGCATCTAATCATCCTCACACCCATTGCCATCGTGCCACCACCATGGGTCGTCGCCCCAACGCTCCAGCTCGTCTTCGGTCATATACTTCTCCTTGATGCGGCGGCTCATACCGAACAGCGCGAAGTGATCACTTTTTCGCGATAGGGCTTCGCCGATATCGTCGTCATCGATTAGCGCGATGGCGGGAAATTCATTAGGAATAACAGGCCATTGGGCGACGGCAAGCGCTATGCGTTTATCCCGTTTCAGTTCGTTACTCAAGCCTTTATAGGATTCATCTGGATAAATATCCCGCTTATGAGCTACAGCCCTCATGGCCCAGTCGAAGTCACCGCGAATCCTCTCGGAAGCGTATGCGATATTCGCGCCGTTGGCATCTATCGCCAAGCCGACAAGCTCGTCGTCATCGTTGTATTTCGCCATGAGCCCATCGAAGAAGATGAGGTCACCGTCCGCGTGCGAGGCGGCCTCAATGAGGATGCATCTGTCGTTCTGAAGACGTTCTGAGGCGAATCCTATGGCACTTGGAGTGTTTGCGACAGCCGCAAGAACGATCTCATCATCGTCCTGGAAGCTCTTGGCGCGTTCCAACTGACGCCCGTTGCAACCGACCGCCTGAAGCGCAAGATCGCGCCGCGCGAATAGCTCATCCGGCAAATAGCCCACAACGTCACAATCTTCGACAGCCCAAGCAAACGCCCGCATGGCACGCTCTTCGGTTGATCCGGCCATTGCATAAGCGATCTCGGAGGGCATAAAACCGTCTCGCTCACCGTGCAACGTCGCAAGACAGACCTCCTCGAATCGCTTGGCCGTCTCGTCGCCCAGATCCTTGCGGATAGCGTCGAAGTTCCAGATTTCGTACAAGGTTGCGAGTCTGTATTGCCTGTGTTTTTCCCAGGCTTTGTTTGCCCAGATGCGCCATTCGTCGGAATGCTCGTCATCGAGTATCGAGTATGGGTTTGCCTTGCGGATCTCTTGCGCTTCAAGCAAGACGCCATAGTGCTTCGTGAACTCCCCCATAGGGAATTCACCACGAACCTCCATGCAATAACGGTAAGCATGGTACAGCGCGCCCGAATCGAGCTCATCATAGATAAGATCGTAGCCCCTAAACTCCGGGATGCAGTATTTTATGAGCCTGGAAATTGCTTCTCCGGACTGGTCGTCCGGATCAACGCCGCCCCAAAGCAGGCCGCTATACACGAATCTGTTTCTGAGATGCATGCCAAGCCCGAAATGCAAATCGGCAGTGGAGGGATGCAACCGCACCTGGTAGAACACATCTTCCGGCAGCGTCACCAAAGCGCTCTGGAACAGGCTCTCTTGCGCTACGCCCCACATGCTTTCAAAGAGCCATTTCATGCGCTCTCTCTTCTCGTCATCCAGGTCAACGCTCGCCGCCTCGGGAGCATATTCGCCAATCACCTCCGAAACCATCCGCCCATTGGTCCCAAAGGCCTTGCCGTCCCCAAAACGTTGAGGCTCGATGGAGACGTACACCGGCTCGGTTACACGCAACGACGCACCGCAGCAACAAGCGAGCTCGAGCGATCCATCGTCATGGTCCATGCGCCATTCGAATGCATGCTCGACTTGCAGGCTGCCGGCAGCTTGAGCCTGGCAGGTTCGGTGATAATCGCGAAAACGCTCGACAGCCTTGGATTGCTCTTCGCTCAAGTCGAATGGTCCGTCATACGGATTCATGGCCCCTCCTAAATAAGCTTTTTCCGCACTTCCTTCAGAATGCCCTTCTTGAAATCGGACCATTTGCCGAAGAATTTCTCATCCGTGGCGGTAGCCATGTGCTCTGCGTATTTGATCGCTGCAAGCTCCATGGTGCAGATGTAGTCCGCCACTTGCGAAAGCCGATACCCAGAGGGTTGTGTCGAGCGGTAGATGACCGCATCCTTCGACAACGCGTATTCGATCGCAAGATGAAGGGAGTCGGCAATGGAGTGCTGGCCGTTGTCGTAGTAGACCTTGACCACATCGTAGACTTGCAGATCGGTAAGGTTATCGAACAGGAAATTCACGAGGTCCCTGCGCATCGTACCCGCAAGCTTATCGAGCGAGACGAATTGCTTGGTCGCGTATGCGAAGGTGCGGTACTTCACGGGCATATGGCGGAAAAGACCCGAAACGTGCTGAGCAGCATCTTGCGTGTCCCCAGTTCGAGGCTCGAATACGAATCCTTGCCGTTCATGAGCGGAGACGCATGAAAAGGTATGTCCGGGAGCCCCTTTGAGCGAAGGGCGCGCTCGTATGATTCGATCGAAGCCGCAATATCATCGGATTGGTCATGCATGACGATGGTGAGCAAATAGTAGCGGTCAGAGAGGCCGTCGCTTCCCGACTCGTCAACGAAGATACTGAGTTCTCGCATTATTCTCCTGGGCAAGAAAAAGCCGGGGAAAACGTCCCCGGCACTTGGAAGCCTTCCTAACGGAAAACCATATTTCTTATAGCACGGACCGCTCGGGGATTCAAGGGCACCCGAACCGATTGCATCACAAACCATTCGTCACCCTGAAGGACACACCGCGGAGCATCGCAGATTTAGCCCTATAATGCATGCATCGACTAGAAACCGCGGACCACCAATGGAGATACACCCATGCCTTCCACGCAAGAATACGTCGACTACATCATCGACCTCCTGTCGGAGGTCCCCGAGCTTGCAACCCGCAAGATGATGGGCGAAACGATGCTCTACGCGTCAGGCAGACTCTTCGGGGGCATCTACGACGATCGACTGCTCCTGAAAATCACGCCGAGCGCCGAAGCCGCATTCCCGAATGCAGAGCGCGTGCTTCCCTACGAAGGGTCAAAAACCGAGATGATCTTGGTCGATACCGAAGACCGCAGCCGCCTGGCGGAAATCATCTCGTCCATGCTTCCAGAGCTTCCGGCTCCGAAAAAGAGGAAGTAGGCGAAACAGGCAACCGCCCTACGCAGGCCACCAAATGCGGGTGAGCGGAAGGATGTTGCGGGTCTCGTCATCGGCGGCGTCATAGGCCTCGACGTAGTGGCGGACGAAAGCATCCAGGTCCAGGAGGCGAACAGGTACGGTGGCGCGATCCGCCTCAAGGCGGGCATCCTTGGTGAAGCCTCCCGTGGAAACGTAGAGCCCGCGATCCCCCGTTCGCAAACCGCCGATGAACGACCTCACGGCAGGCGCACCCATCGCGCCCTTGCGATGCTTGACCTCCGCCACGATGCGCGGCGACTCCAGCCCCAACGGGTCGGGAGAGGCAACCACATCACGACCGCCATCGGGACCCTTGGGCGTAACGCGGGCACAGTACCCCATCGCCTTGAGCATGCCCGCCACCAGGCGCTCCATATCCTCCCAGTCAAGACGGGTCACTCGGTCCTTGATGAGTTCGATGCCATTGTCGAAGGTCGCATCAAGGGTCTCATCATCACTCGAGGAATCGTCCGCCAGGTTATCCGCAGTATCGTCGGGAGACGCCGAACCCGCATCCGCCGCAGCTATAAGGTCGGCCATCACCTCCTCCGTGATGGCGAAGATTGTCTGGATGCCACCGAGGGAGTTCTTGGAAGACTGCGAAAGCGCATCACGCGCCGCGGTTCCGCTCCACGAGACGGCGCGCGTGTAGGTTATCGCCTCAGACTTCTGGGCGGACAGGCAAGGGCCATCGACAACCCCGATATGTTAGAAGCGTTCAGCAGGGTCGTACATGACAACCGTGGAGCCCTCGACCATTGAATGGGCGAAGCGGTCGATCTGCCCAACGCTCGAAGCAACCTTCTGCTTGCTCTCGGCGGGATGGGCTGAAACGTACGCAGCTTTGATTTCCTCACGCCCTATGGCACAGATATCCGCACCGCCGAAGTCCCAGCCGATCCCTATGATGCCCCGCTCAAGCCAATCAGCTGCGTAAACCCCCTCCGCGACCAGCGCGAATCATCCAAGCCTTCATACCGCAAGCCTCCTTCTCAAGCGCCAATAAATGCGTAGCCCAAAGACGCAAATGAAATCCCACACGACACTAGAAGAAATACAAGGGCGACTCTATTTGCAAGCCTATGAACTCATTCTTCTTATGCAGGCCATCATACGGATCTTCGAGGGAATCCGCATACCTCCTCGCTGCGAGAAATTCAACACCTGCCGCATCTTGCGCATTCTCTGGTTTTTCATGCGTCTTTAACCTGGAACAAGTTTCATCTGCTTTCAATCTGAGCTTCCTCGGACTCACGAGAACCTTGTAAGGCTTTCTGAACATAGCAACCACGCAAGAACAAAATCCTCCCAAAAGGGCCGTCGCGTTGAGTGCAAATAAATACATCGTCGCCCGATCACAGCCCACATTGACCAGGGCGGCAAACACCGTCGCCAATGCCACGCTCATTATCGAAACGCACGCAATGAGCATGCTGGTTTGCCTGCTCAGCGATTCCCCTCTTGCGGTTTCCATATCAAAAGTCTTATCGACCAGCCTAATCAACATCTCCGCATCAGCAACGTCCTCGCTAGCCTGGGGATTACGCTCTCTAGCGGTTCGTCGCATGGCCACCCTTTCCCCCACCCCTAGTCTCATACGAAGGAAACGGATCGGGGTCCGGTAGAGGTGGTTTGCCATCGGGTTTGGTTTCATGCACAGTTCTCTCCCTTCATTTCTTGCTTAATCGTCACTTTTTGTTCTATCTTTTCGGTTCCACGAATCACCCTGGCACGCGGCGCACTACCACGCCCCCTACGCAGCCGGGGTGGTTGCGTTCTCCTTGACGCGCCTGATGGCGGCAGCAAGCTGCATCTGCTGGGCTGCATCGAACAGTCTGATGAACGGATACGGCCGATCGAACGGAGCCTTGGTTAGCTCAGCCACTTCCATGAAGCCGTTAAGCTCAATGTAATCCACAACGCGATGTACGAAGGCAATCTGATCGGCAGTCAGCGCATTGTCGTTCATGAAACCCGCGAATGCTTCCATGGCCGCATCATGGTCCAACTTCACGATCTTGCGCACCAGCAGGCCGAACGGTTCCTCGCCGTACGTGCGTTCATAGTCCGCCTGAGTACCCAGCTCGTGAGTGAAGATGCGCTCCAGCTCGTCGAACTCTTTGCTGGTCATAGGCATATTGCAGCGCAGCTTGTGGATGACCGTGCTGCCCCCATGGTCCGCCAGAAAACGGTTCACCTTCATCCGGTAGTCGCTGAAGTCTTCGCCCGCGTCAACGGTCACACCTTCTGCGCGGCCGGTAATAGTATCGGCAACATTCGTAAACACCACTTTGCGCTTCTTCGCATCAAGGAACTTAACCAGGCCGCGCAGATCCCGGCGAAGCCGCTCCAAGGCAAGCAGGTCAACGCCGTCAAGGAATCCCGGCTCAGAGACCCGCTGGATTATCGGCAGTTTCGCCTTAACCTGGGGAATAGTCACCTTCATCTCAAGTTCGCTGCAGATCTTCATAATCCGCCCTGCATAGCCCTTGGTTGTCATGCCGCTCACCAATGCGCACATGAAGCCATATGCAAGCAAGTCGAATCGCAGCGCATCGGCATCCTCTTCCTCATTGGTGACCAAAGGTGCGATATGCGTCTGCAGATCCTTGACGTCGATATCGCTCAGAGCGACAAAAGCGGCTTCTCGGCGATAGCGCTCAACGTAGCTTTTCTTCAACCTGACAGATGCCGACGCAAGCGAGTAGTCATCCTCGGGGACCAAGCTCACTACCTGGTATCGGATGGCCGTAACCATATCCTTGCGCCAATCCTGATACTCGTCGGCAATGTAAGCAGCCGACTGCAGCTCCTTCACAAGTTCAGCCTGCTTGCAGAACACGTTCTCGGCAACAGTGCCTGACAACTTGCCCTCGGCAAAGCTGCCGCCCTCGCCGAAGAACTCGAAGTTGCGGCACCAATCGAAGATGAAGAAACGACGCTTGCCGGCATATTCGCCATCAACGGAATCCAGCACCTGCAAACTTTCGCACAGACGCGTACCGCGGCCGATCATCTGCCAGAATTTGACCTTGGATTTGACCTTCTTGAAAAAGACCAAGTTGAGCACTTCCGGCACATCGATGCCGGTATCCATCATGTCGACGGATACGGTTATGACCGGCTTATCCTTCACCTTGAACTCATCGATGATGGTATGCGAATAATCATCACCGTAGCAGACCTTCTTGATATAACCGCCCGCAGCAAGGTTCGAATACAGCTTGCCGAAGCGCTCCACGATATATTTCGCATGATTCTGGTTCTGGGCGAAGATGATGGTCTTGCCAAGCGTCTGACCGCCATCCACCTTCGCACCCTGCTCCATCAGGGTCTGCAGAACCTTGTCCGTGGTGTCCTGGTTGAACACCCAAGAATTGATTTCGGCAGGCGCCACGTACTCAGGGGCGTCCTGGCCGCTTTCGCCGAACGATTCCTCCCAGGCTTCCTGTTCTTCGGGCGACAGGTCGTCGTAGCGAATCCCCTCGTCAAGAAAATCGGTATGCGTCTCAATACCATAATACGGAACCAGAACATGGTCCTGCTCAACGGCGGTATTGTATTCATACACATACGTCGGTACGCCGCGCTCGACCTCGAAGAAATCATAGGTGTTGCGGTCCACCTCGTTCACCGGCGTTGCCGTAAGGCCAATGACCAGCGCGTCGAAATAGTCGAAGATGGCGCGGAATTTCTTGAAGATGGAACGGTGCGCCTCATCCACGATGATCAGATCGAAATGCGCAGGCGTGAACATCCGGTTGCCGTCTTCGTTACGCGCGCTGTCGATGGCATTGAGGATGGTGGGGTACGTTGAGAACACCACTCGTGCCGACTTGTCGTCCTTGTTGGAACACAGGTTGCACATGGACGTCTCCGGCAGATACTGCTGGAAAGCATGCTTGGCCTGGGAAACCAATGCGGTGCGATCAGCCAGAAACAGCGCGTTCTTCACGTGGTTTCCGCGCGAAAGCACGTCGTAGATGCTGGCGGACACACGCGTCTTGCCGGTGCCCGTGGCCATGACCAGCAGGCTTCTGCGATGACCCTCCTGAATGTTCGCACCCACGCGGCGGATGGCCTCGATCTGGTAGTAGCGGTTTGTGATGGCCTCGTTGATGGGCACTGCGGCCAGATCGGCCTTCCTGCCCCTGCGATTCATCTTGGTCGCCAAATCTCCCTGGCTGAACACGCCGCTCACAGGACGGTACGGGGCCTCAGTATCGTCGCAGAAGAAGGTCTCGTAGCCGTTCGACAGGAAAATCATCGGCTTGTAACCGAACTTGCGCTCTATGCACTCAGAGTACAGGCGCGCCTGCTGCAAGCCCTTGTCCGGCGCATGCATGGTGCGCTTCGCCTCCAAGATTGCCAGTGGCCTGCCGTCTTTGCCCAACAGCAGGTAATCGATGAAGCCCCTCTGGCCGGGAATGCCCATCATGTCATCAACCTCGTATTCGGCAACGACATTTTCATTCAGCTTCCAGCCAGCAATCTGCAAATCAATGTCTATGAACAGCCTGCGGGTCTCGTATTCGGAGATCTCATCCGGGTTGAAATCGCGGGACTTCTTGTTCTCCTCCTTGGCGGCCGTAGCCTGCGCGCTGAGTTCCTTGAGCCTAGCCTCCAGCTCCTTGATGCGGCCATCCTTTTCAACCAGCAAGCCCTCGCGCTCCTTGATGGCCCTCACGTCCAGGGCCATCTTGACCGCAGGCACCTTTACGGATTCGAAAGAGCGCTCTTGGTAGTCTGGGCCGTAGCAGTAATCCACCCAGTCGATAAACGAGAACAGCACCTTCAAGGAGGTCATCGCATCCTGAGGGGAAATGCGCTGATCGGTATGCACGGCCTGGTTGCCCAGCTTCACCACAAACTGGAGCTGGGGCCAAACACGGGGGTCAACCGCATGCTTGAAGCTGCCCTCATGCAGCAACGCCTGCAAGTTGTCCTTATACGGCATCCGCATGGTGGTATCGATACCGTAAACCCAATGCACAGCCAGCTCAAGCGCCTTGCGGCAACCGATTGCGCACATGGCGCCGGAGCTGCTGAACACCTTTTCGGCTTCGATGGCCGCATCCGCAAAGAGGTCATAGTAACCGTCTTCGCGTTTCAGGAAATCGAAGTTAGACATCGCCGCCTCCCTTTCCAAACAGCCGCTCCACCTCGCGGTCGAAGTCTGAGACTATCCGCTGGTGCTTGTTGAATTCGTCGTATTCGGCCTCCGCCTTGGCACGTGCCTGCGCATTGCTGACCGAGCCTTTACCTTCCAACACCTCATAGCGCCTGAAAGCCAGAAACTCGTTCACGCTGCTTGCGAACCCCTCCATCGTGAACGTGTTGCCGCGCTCAACCAGATCTTCGATGTAGTCGAAGAAACCGGAGACGGTGCGTTCGAGCTGGCGGATCTGTTTCTCGTCCAGATAATTCTTGGCCACGGAAACATCCGATTTGAGGATACGTCCGTCAGGCGAGTTCTTCCACGTGGCGAGCCCCATGTTCTCTTTCGTGTGGTCGGCGCACTCGGACACGATTTCGGCGGCGGTACGGCCGGTTATCGCGTAGTGGAACTTGTTCTGAACCGCAGCATAGAAGGCCTTGGTGGTTGGGGAATCCTTGTCGTAGTCGGTGCTGCACTCCGCAAAGATGTCCGTGATCTGCTGCCAGATGCGGCGCTCGCTCGCACGGATGGACCTGATGCGTTCCAGCAGCTCTTTGAAGTAATCGTTGCCGAAAACATCCGGACCGCTTTTCAGGCGCTCGTCATCCATGACGAAGCCCTTGATGATGAACTCCTTCAGGGTTGCGGTGGCCCATTGCCTGAACCGCGTGGCCTTGAGCGAATTCACGCGGTAGCCTACGGCGATGATGGCGTCGAGGTTGTAGAGCGTCACCTGACGCGTGACCTGGCGGCTTCCCTCGGTTTGAACCAGTTCCATTTTGGAACTTGTTGAAACCTCATCGAGCTCGCCCTCCTCATATATGTTCTTGAGGTGCTTCGTGATGGCCGGGCGGCCCACATCGAACAGCTCGCCCATCTCCTTCTGAGTGAGCCAAAAGGTTTCGTTCATGTAACGGACTTCAACTGGGACATCCTTGCCGTCAACCTTGTACAGGGCAATTCGGGTGGTGTCACTCATTCGCGACCACCCCCGAAATACTCCTGCGCCAAGCTGTCGTAGAGCATCTGCAGCTTGTCGATGGATTGCTGCACCACCGCTTTCGTTTTGTCGACCTGGGCGACGAAGCGCAGAAACGTATCTTGAACGTCAAAAGGAGGGATGGGAACCGAGGTTTTTGCCAAGTCAGATATTGAAAGATACCTCACCGTAGTCCCACTGCATGAATCATTCAGACTTTTGCTGAAATGTTCATTGGAGAAAAGTGCAGCAAGATACCCTGACCGAGGACTCATCTCAGTCTGACCGAGCCATGTGATCATTCCATCCTGAAAATAGAACCTATCATCTTCGCGAATGATATAGCACCTGCCAAGAGTGCCACGCGCGGTAACAAGAATATCGCCAGCTGAAGGAACGTACCCAGCTTCATTCAACTCCGTAAACCTCTCCTCGGAAATGAAAAGGCCATCAGCCGGAATTAAGCCATCCGCAAGACAACCCACGTCCGCAAGCCTATAAAAAGGCACGCCCTCCTTCGTTTGTTCCTTGGCGTAGATTCGCCTCGAAGAGCTGACTCGGTAAATCTCACCCAGCTCCTTCATGGGCCAGAACCCACCATTAACAGGGTCCCCGAACATCTCAACAAACCGAGACTTGACCAGGTCATCGAGAACCGTAAATTGCGCATTGAGGATTCCGATAACCCCCTCAACTTGACGGAACCGTCTAGCAATCAGTGCCTGCTGCTCCATCGAAGGAAGAGGGACGGTCCGTTCGCCGTAATCCCTGAAGTAGATATGAGGAATCGTAGAACCCGTGAAGCCCGATCCGAGGTTCATGCTCCTGACAAGATACAGCAGATACTCGGGCATCACCGAGTCACGAGGCACCAATGCCTGCATCGTGCCCAACACCGACGTCTTCGAATCGCAAAGCCTCGCACGTCCGACACCCGCTCCGTCCTTGATAACGGCGACATATTGCTTATCGATTTGATACTCGTTAAGCGTTCCGGCAATTCCGGCCGCTCCGTACACAGGGAAGAGGCCTTCAGCCAAAAGATCCTTCTGCCTGAGTGACGATGATTCTTTGATGCAAATCTCTTTGAGCTTTACGGCCTTGGTGCCAGGTCGGGACTGCTCGCTCATCGCGAACCACCGCCGAGCATCTTGTTGAGCTCTTCCAGACCTTCGGCAATCTGCTTGTTGAGGTCGGCGAGCTCGGCCAGGATCTGCTCCGTGGGCGGATACTCGATGTGCTCGTACACCGTTTCCGTGTACTTGTTGAAGCTGAAGTCGTAGTCGTTTTCCGCAAGCTCCTCACGGGTGACCAGGAAGCTCTTCTCCGTACGGGCGCGTTCCTCTTCGCCGGCAAGATTCGCCCAGCGCGCGAGGATATCGGGCACATCGTTGCGCTTCTCGTCGGGATCGCGCTTATCGTCCAGCGTGAAACCGTCGCCTTCCATGTTGTACAGCCACACCTTGTCGGTGCCGCCCGCATCGGTCTTGGTGAACACCAGAATGGCGGTGCTCACGCCGGAATAGGGCTTGAACACGCCGCTGGGCATGTAGATGACGGCCTCCAGCTTCTGGTTTTCCACCAGTTCGCGGCGCAGCTGCGTATAGGCCTTGGAGTTGGTGCGGAACAGCACGCCGTTGGGAACGATGCACGCACAGCGGCCGCCGCGCTTGAGCATGCGCAGGAACAACGACACGAACAGAAGCTCAGTCTGCTTGGAGTCCACGATGGCTTTCAGGTCCGGATTGATATCCTCCACGTCCACTGACCCCGTGAACGGCGGGTTCGCCAGAATCAGATCGAACTTATCCTTGACGGCATTGTTCTTGCTCAAGCTGTCCATATAGCGCACGTCGGACATTTCGGCACCGTGAAGCATCAGGTTCATGGCGCTGATGCGCAGCATGGTCTGGTCCATTTCGAAGCCGGTGAACTGCGACGTTCCGTTTTCGCCCGAATAGCACGCCCAATCTTCGGCCGTCATTTCTGCCCCGTGGTTTTCGCGGATATGCTCCGCCGCGGAGATGAGGAAGCCCGCGGTGCCGCATGCGGGGTCGCAGATGAGCTGCTGCGGCTTGGGATCCAGCAGCTTCACCATCATGGCGCGGATATGCTTGGGCGTGCGGAACTGCCCGTTTGTACCCGCGGTCGAAAGCTTGCTCAGCATGTATTCGTACAGATCTCCCAGGTCATCGGTGCGCTGGATGTAGCTTTCAAACAACTCGTCGATACCCGTGACGGCCTTTTCCAGCGTCTTCGCAGACGGAATGCCGAAGGTGGCGGACTCCATGCTCTTGCTGAACGATGTGCCGTCGCCCACGCTCTTGATGAACGGGAAGGCGAATTCGCTCACCACTTTGTGCATCTGGGTGGCGGGCAGATCCTTGAAGCGGCTCCAACGCAGTTGGTCGCCCGCGATCTCAATCCCCGCCGCGTTGGTGTAGTGTTCGGGGAAGATGTGATTCTGCTTCTCCCCTACGAGCGTTTCCATCTGCTCGATTTCATATTCCTTCTCATCGAGCGAGCGCATGAACATGAGATAGGTGAGCTGGCTGATAACCTCGATAGGGTTGGTGATGCCGCCTTCCCACATCTTCTGCCAGACGTCGTCGATCTTGGTTTTGGTTTCGCCGGTGATCATATGGATAACCTTCTTTCGGGTTTATCAGTCGAATACGGTTTTGCTGAATTCAGCCTCGAGCAGCTTGTCGCTCTTCTCCATGAGCAGCAGGCACTGCGCTTTGCGTTTCTGCGTGTTCTCGAACAAGGCGGCGAGCCTGACCTGTTGGGCCGCTGACACAATGGGAATCTCCAGAGCGGCCAGATCCTTCTGCTTGATGAGCTGCAAGGTCATACCTTTGCTTAAACCTTGCAGGGCCGAGCGGGTCTGCGGCTGGTTCAGGTACGCGGCCAGATAGCGCATGTCCAGGCCGGATCCCGGCTTCGCGCGGACTATCAGGGCAAACGATGCCACCAGAATGCCTTTATGGGCTTCATCCACATACACGCAATCGTAGGGCGTAGAGGCCTTGACTATGACATCGCCCTCCCTGGTGAAAAGGTCATCTTTGACCTTGGAGATGGTCTCGCAGGCCACCTCCCCATCCACGATCCGCCCGCCATCCATGGAGCGAGGGGTAAGAACCTTCGCCGCGATTCCGGTTCCGCCTTCGGGGAGTTTCTTCGCCCTGCTTAGCGGCGCGCCAGTCATAACCGTGCACAGGTCGCCGAGCTTTAGTGATTCATAAGCCACGCAGCGCCCCCTTCCGATTTTCACCGCGCCATCGTGGTGCAGACAGACATTGTTCTAATTGATAGGAACATAATATAAAGCTGGCCGCCCAGGGTCAAGAGGATATTTGTTCTAATCGTTATGAACGGCAAGCTGTCTCTCATGGCCTCGCGTTTGTCCGAGAACCATATTCGCACTTTGATGCACTTATCCAACAGATGTATACTCGGCAAAACTGAAGGCCAGTAACAATGCACCACCTGTTCAGAGTCCCATTTTTACGTTGTGTTAGACCACTTTGGATACTGGGACTTTTCCTATAATCTTTCTTGCTTA
>CALBGP010000006.1 GCA_937892845.1 uncultured Eggerthellaceae bacterium
AACTTACGCTGTTCCCAAGATGAAGCAAGGGGACGCATGGCAACATGCGCCCCCTTGGAAAGACCAGATTCCGAAATCAACGTCATCAGTCATTCGTCTATATCAAATCCACCCTGCAAGATAAATTTCTTCAGAAGCGCAGCCGCCCGGGTGTTCACCTTGAACGGAGGTAAAACCGCACCTTCTTTTAGTTCGAAGAATGCTTTGGCTCGAGCCTTGTCTACCGAATCTTTC
The DNA here is from genome assembly GCA_937892845.1 of uncultured Eggerthellaceae bacterium. GTDB lineage: Bacteria > Actinomycetota > Coriobacteriia > Coriobacteriales > Eggerthellaceae > Slackia. Next base: position 235 of record CALBGP010000006.1, read on the forward strand.
AGATTGTCAAAACGTCCAAACTCATTCATGTTCGACTCCGTCAGATCAAGAGCGACCATAGTAGCAAGAAGCTCTCCGTCGACGCCGAGAGCTTCGACAACACGCTCAACTTGCGCATTCTTAGCCCTATGGGCGTAGGAAGTGATGTAGTCCCTCAATGTCATCCCTTTCTCGGGGATAACATCACCTCGCTCTACATCATGCAGGAACAACTCCGCAAAACGCTGCTCATCCTGGCTCAAAGACGCAAACGATCGATGGAGCTCCCTGCGCGCAGCATCAAGAAGCTCATCATTCTGCTGCAGGCATTTCAACCATTTCTCAAAATTGGAGTTCATGTATTCGCTGTCTATGAGTCCCGTATCGATCTCCGTGATATGACCATCAAGCTCGTAAGGAACGTCAGGAGCGCAACCTAGACCACCACCCCCGGAAAAGAGTTCTTTGTAGCGCTGAACAAGAATGAGGTACGTTCGCTCGTCAATGACGGGCTGCACGAAATAAGACCCCCTAGAGCGTCCGTCTTCCCCCAGCTCCCCCTCGAACTCATAAGTATCTTGTTCCCATGTGAATCCTTGCACCTTCGCAGCTTCGAGAAACTCATTGAGTTCAATGAACTCTTTGGCGAACTTGCGCCTGGCCTCCTGCGAATCGGGAAGCCTGGAAAGGTCGCCAACATCTGCGGCCTCAAAAACCATGAGAATCTCCCGCAAACGAGCGTCCATCAGTGCAATATTGTCCGGGAGCTTTTGCACAAACATGTCGAGCGGGCGATCACCTGAATACAATTTCACTGCAGCCTCGATGTATCCCTTCATGGTATGAGGCCGGCGGTAGTAGCGAATTGTCCCGAAAGGCTTATCGGGCCCGAACAAACGATTCGTGCGGCTGAACGCCTGAATGATGCTCTCGTAGTCAATAACCTTGTCAAGATAGAGCGTATTGAGCCATTTGGAATCGAAACCCGTGAGCATCTGGTCGACCACGATGAGCAGGTCGATGCGCGATTCGCGATTGGCATCAACGTTGACGTAAGGCTTCTTGTGGGCAAGGCGTGCTGAAATGTCCTTCTTCATGGCAGACCAGGTGGGGATGGTAAAGCTCTGTCCATACGCCTTGTTATAGTCCCCTATCAGCTCCACCAGAGCATCCTCCTTCATCGCGGAGCCAGCATCGTTGTCAATATTCGGATCGAAAAGCGCCGCCACCTTCATCTGCGGCGCCTTTTCCTTAAAAGCACGGTAGTAGTCAATAGCCTCGGGGATGGAGCTCGTCGCCAGTATCGCATGGAACTTGTTCCCGTGAGAGAGCACCGGAAAGTGGCGCAGAATATCCTCGACGACCTTTCCATGATGAGGAGTGTCTGGCCAGTATTGAGCACGAGTAAGAAAATCCTCGATTCCTTTTATTCGGTTGCCAGCACCGTCGACCATGGGACCCATGGGCACCTTTCCTGAATCCATATAGTGGTAGAAGACCTTGCTTTTACGCTCATCAGAGATTGCCTCGCTGACAGTTGCGGCCTTTGCCTGCTCGAGAGCCACAGCTTCGCGTACGTCGTGGTCGTCAAAAGTAGTCACCATATATGGATCAAAGCCAAGCACGTTGCCGTCGCGGATGCCGTCGGCAATGCTGTAACGATGCAGACATTCACCAAACACCATCGCCGTAGTGGAGCCCTTCTTCTGATTCTCGTCGAGAATCGGCGTACCCGTAAAACCGAAAAACAACGCATTGGGAAAAGCACGTCGTATGTCTTGGAGCATATCGCCGAAGGTTGATCGATGGCATTCATCTATGACAAACACAATCCGCTTGGCGGCCAGATAATCAAGCTCCGCCCGAGTGATTCCACCCTCACCAACCTTCACGTTGCTCATCTTCTGAATCGACGTGACGATAAGACGGTTTTTAGGATCATCGCTAGCGATTTTCGACTTCAGCACCTGAGTGTTCTCGGTTCCCTGCACATCATCGGCATCGTCAGCGAAAGCGCGGTACTCAGAAAGCGACTGAGTTCCCAGCTCAATTCGATCCATAAGAAACACGACCTTGTCAGCGTCGTGAGAATCCGCTATAAGCTGGGCTGATTTGAAGCTCGTCATGGTCTTTCCGGAACCGGTGGTATGCCAGATGTAGCCACCGGGGCGTCCTGGAGCGCTGCTCTTGGGCCGTTCATCCCATTTACACCTGCGTACCTTGTCGGATATGGCCGCCGCCGCATAGTACTGATAGCTGCGCATGACCTTCAAACAGCCATCCGAACTGTCAGCTACGGTATAAAAGCCGATAAGCTGGTGCGCCATAGGAATGGAGAGCAGAGCAGATGTAAAGCGCTTCCATTCGTCAGCACCAGGCTTGTTGCCCGCGCAAATAGGCTCGTTATTGAAATCCTCCCAGTGAAAATAGAAATTGGGGTTGAACGTACCTGTCCCCGGATTGGCAAAGTAGCGCGCCTCATCAGGCGTCATCCCAACAAAAATCTGCACCAAACGGAAAAGGCCCGTGAAAACACCTTCATGAGAGTATTTTTCAATCTGGCCAGTAGCTTGACTCACAGGAACGCCGCTACGCTTGAGCTCAATGTGGATGACCGGCATGCCATTGATGAGCAGGCATAAATCACCGCGTCGATCGTTCAGAATCTTGTTTTTTGCAGGATAAACTGGCTGTTGAGCTATCTGGTAGCGGCTCTGGCCAGCTGCAATCTCTTGGCGATCGTAAATCTTCAGGCTGACTTCTTTTCCCAGATGCAAGGTGTCATCGGGATTGTCTCGCGTGATGGCAACGGTCTTGCCGTTGATGAAACCGTTGAGTGCAAGCGGAGTCTTAAGCGTCTCGACTTGCTCGATAACCTGCGCCATCTCGCCTAGCGTGAGCGGGCAATTGTTAAGACGGTCTATATCCGCATTATTGTCAAGCAGAATTTTCGCCCAATTATCGATAAGATCCTGCTCGGTCGGATAACGAAGAAGGCCATCTTTCCATCCGTGCTGCTCCAGTACAGCAATTACCGCCTCTTCAAAAGCAGCTTCTTTGTCGAAAATCATAGCGAAACCTATCTACGAAATTACGGAAAAGACACGTATCCGACCATTGGCAATCATTATAGGTCATACCCACAATTACCTGGGAACAGCGTAAGTTTGCTGATTTTGTCACCGCATCTGGAATCAGGAACTCGG
>CALBGP010000007.1 GCA_937892845.1 uncultured Eggerthellaceae bacterium
CATATCCATACTCGGTTGAATAATTGAGCAGACACACATTTTGTCCGCTAACCCCACATTGCATCACCTCCCACCCACACCATCCCATGCAAACGAAAAGGGCCGCTGGTCAGCGGCCCATGCAAATCCATCTCAGATAAAACCTATTTATCCTTGGTTGAAACAAGAAGCAGGATACCCGAAACAAGGCTTCCGAAAATCAACGTCAAAACACCGAAAAGCACGGTATTGGCTTTCTTCCCCTTATAGATGCCCCAAGACCACCATGCCATAGGGACAAGCCAGAACAAAGGAACGATCAGAAATGCATTGATTACACAGCTCACAATGATGAAGATGAACGCAACCATGCGCAACGTACGATCACGGTCGGAAACAGGATAATACACGCCCGATGGCGGCAATGGAGCGGCGTAAGGCTGCTGATACGGTTGAGCGGGCTGATAGGGCTGAGCACCCTGATAGGGTTGAGCAGGTTGCTGGTACGGCTGCCCCTGTACAGCGGGCTGTTGGAACTGAACCGGCTGAGCGGGCTGCGGTGCCGGAGCAGGCTGTACAGGCTGTTGGGGCTGAGACTGTTGATCCATTGCACATCCATTCACGAATAGAGAAAATTGGGCCGTCGGATAATTCCGACAGCCCAATCATACCCCAAGTACAGTGATTTGATAGAAATTTGAACCGACGAGGATCCAAGCAATCCAACAAGAACCGTCACGCTATTCCCGTGCCTTCAAGGCATCGATGACCGCCTGGAGGTCGTCGGGGAGAGAATCCTCGAAGTGAAGCCTTTCCCCAGTTGCAGGATGGGTGAAGTCCACCTTATAGGAATGAAGGAATTGGCGCTCAAGACCAAGATTGTCTTTCTTTTTCCAGCCGTACACCGGATCGCCCACGCAAGGATGCTTGATGTACTCCATATGAACGCGAATCTGATGGGTACGACCCGTGAACAGCTTGCAATCGATGAGCGTGTAACCATCGTCATTGCGGCCTGGCTCAAAACGCCGCAATACGGTGAATGTGGTCACTGAGGAACGGGCGTTTTCCTTGTCGGAAACGGTCATGCGCAGCCGTTCTTTGTCGCTCCTGGAAATGGGTGCATCGATGTATCCCGTGTCAAGGGGAATCCATCCATGCACAAGCGCAAGATAATGCCTATCAACATCCCTCGTACGAATATCGTCCATGAGAGCCAAGCCAACCTCATCGGTTTTAGCAGCAAGCATCAATCCGCTCGTATCCCGATCCAGCCTGTGAACGATTCCCAGACGATCGTGCTCACCTTGGACATTGCACAAATGATCCTTGCCGCAATGGGCAATGAGCGCGTTGACGAGCGTATCGCCGTAATGCCCCTCGGAGGGATGGCACACGAGACCTGCCTGCTTGCAGAGCACAAGCAGGTAATCATCTTCATAACGAATGTCGAGCGGTATCTCTGCGGCCGAAAGCTCGGGAACGGTTGGATCTTCGTACTCATCGTACTCCACAACATCGCGGTAGCGCACAGTCGAACTTTTACGCGCAACACGCCCGTTGATGCAAACGCACCCATCGGCCACATATCGAGCTGCAATGGACCTTGTGGGGTACAGCCCCTCAGCCGCCATGAATGCATCCAGGCGCATCCCGTCGCAAGACTCATTTACATAAGCAGAAGCACTACCCACGGGAACCACCCGATTCTTCGGGGTTGCATTCCACCGGATTATGAGCCTTAACACCGCCGCCAGATTGACGTTTGGGCATGAACATGCAGATCAAAATCAGCGCAAAACCGCATGTGACACCGATATCCGCAATATTGAACACCGGGAAATCAATGAAAGTGAATTCAAGAAAATCAATGACATAGCCCTGCAGGAAACGATCTATCGCATTACCGACACCGCCCGCAAGCACCAAGCCCAACGCCGCCGATTCCACAAGCGTGGGAGGACGGAGAAAGACCTTTTCGTACATGAGGAAGAGTGCAATGATCGCCGCGCAAACAAGGAGCGAGATGATGCCGAGCATGAAAGTCGAATCCCCGAACAGACCCCACGCCATACCCGTGTTGTGGACAAGACGGAAACGCACAACGAGATAGTCAAGGGGGGAAACTTGCCCAAGCGCATACGAATTTTCGAAATACAGCTTGGTCAATCGATCGTAGAGCACCCAGACGAACGCAATCCCGAAAAATACAAGAGCACGATCCTTGAAACCGTATCTATCCGGACGCGAAACAGCAAAATGCTCACCAGAAGGCACCGCAGAAGAAGGTCTCCCCTCCTCTGCGGTGTTCTCAATTTCAGAAGAAGCAGCCTTTGCGGCTTGAGCTTCCTGTTCGGAACCGATCACGTTATTCACCCATACCGGAAAGCACTGCCGCGCAGCGGGCGCACACATCAGGGTGAGCAGCATCCGAGCCGAGTTCACGATGATTCCAGCAACGCGGGCATTTAGCCGCAGTCGTTTTCGTCACTTCGGCAGCTGCCTCTTCCCCGCCTTCTTCAACAACAACCTCCGCGACAATGAAGAACTCTTCGAGCTCAGCGGCGGTGAAGCGAGACAGGGCAGACACAACCTGAGCAGGAGCAGTGATGCGCAATGCAGCTTCCTGGCTCTTATTGATGATCTTCTCGTTACGGGCGTCCTCGATTGCCTTGGTAACGACATCGCGGACATCGAGCAGCGCGGCGAAGGAAGCCGAGAGATCCTCTGCATCCTCACCCAAACCGGGAACGAAGTCCTTGACAGACGGCCATCCGGCAAGCTGAACGCTCGAAGGACGACCCTCGCGATTACGCATGGCTTCCGGATAATGCTCCCAAACCTCATCGCACGTGAAGGAGAGAATGGGGCTCATGACGCGCACAAGAACCTCCAGGATGTTCATGAGAACAGTCTGCGCACTGCGACGACGCGGCGAATCGGGGGCTTCGGCATACAGTCGATCCTTGATGACATCCATGTAGACTGCCGACAAATCGGTGACTACATAGTCATACAGGGCACGGAACACCTGATGGAAATGATACTCATCATAACCACGCTCAACGTCGCCGAGCAGCTGGGCAAGACGAAGCATTGCCCATTTATCGATGGATTCCAAGTCCTCCCAATTGCGAACCATATCCTTCGCATCGTCGAAATCATAGAGATTGGCCAGCAGGAAACGGAAGGTATTACGGAAGCGCCTATACGCGTCAGAGGTACGCGTGAGAATGTTATCGGAAATGCTCACGTCCACCGAGTAGTCAGTGGAAGCAACCCACAGGCGCAAAACGTCAGCTCCGTATTTGTTGATCACTTCTGCGGGATCGACGCCGTTGCCCAGAGATTTGGACATCTTGCGACCCTCTTCGTCAACCGTGAATCCGCAGCACATGACAGCCTTGTAGGGAGAAGAGCCGAACGCGCCCACACCGCAGAGCAGGGAACTCTGGAACCAGCCGCGATGCTGGTCGGAACCCTCGAGATAGAGATCAGCGGGCCAACGCAGATGATCCTCTTCGGCGCGGTGTCTCAGGACGCCCACGTGCGAAACACCGGACTCCCACCAAACATCGAGAATATCCTTCTCAGGGATGACGTCCTTGCATCCGCATGCAGGGCAGCAGGTGTCTTCGGGCAGATACTCGGCAGGTTTCTTGGTAAACCACGCATCAGCGCCTTCGCGATTGAAGAGGTCGATGACAGCATCGAACGTTTCTTCCGTTGCCACGGTTTCGCCGCACGCAGCACACTTGAACACGGGGATGGGAACGCCCCAGCTACGCTGGCGGGAAATGCACCAGTCAGGTCGATCGGCAACCATGGCGCCGATGCGGTTGGCACCCCATTCAGGGATGAATTGGATCTTGTTGCGGATCTGATCGGTTGCCGCATCGCGCAAACCAGTCTTATCCATCGAGACGAACCACTGATCGGTGGCGCGGAAGATGACAGGCTGATGGCAGCGCCAGCAGTGCGGATAGCTGTGGTTGATATCCATACGGCCGGCGAGAACACCCTGCTCATCAAGCCACTTGATGATTTCAGGATTGGCCTCATCGGTATCCATGCCAGCGAAATGAGGCACCATGTCCATGAATCGGCCATCGTCATCAACGGGCATGACGATATCCACGCCGAATTCCATGGAAACCAAGTAGTCATCGACACCATGTCCGCCAGCGGTATGGACTGCGCCGGTACCCGCTTCGAGGGTAACATGGTCGCCCCAGATGATGCGTCCGACACGATCCTGCATGATGGGGCATACGTAGGTGATGCCGCCGAATTGGTTGCCCTTCATGATGACGGGTTCGCCACCATCGCAAACAACCTCGTAATTCTGCCAACCAAGGGTTTCCGCAACCTGGCCAACCAATTCATGAGCGAACAGCAGATAGGAGCCATCCACCTTGACCATGCAGTAATCAAGGTCGGGACCAAGGGAAACCGAGGTATTCGCAGGAAGGGTCCAAGGGGTCGTGGTCCAGATCAGCACATAGGCATCGCCCTGATTCACGCCCGCCTTAGCAAAGGGCTCGGGGATTTCGTTGAGCAGGAATTTCACAAAAATGGACGGGGACTTCTCATCACCGTACTCAATTTCAGCTTCGGCCAGAGCGGTATGGCAATGCTTGCACCAATGAATGGGCTTGCGGCCGCGATACACGGCGCCGTCAAGGTACATCTTCTTGAAGACTTCAACATTGGCGCTTTCGAAGGAAGGCTGGAAGGTCAAATACGGACGATCCCAGTCGGCATTGACACCGAGACGCTTGAAACCCTCACGTTGCACATCGACGAAACGTTCAGCCCATTCGCGACACAGCTCGCGCACCTTGGACTGCGGCAATTCGCGCATCTTTTCAGTGCCGAGCTTCTTTTCAACCTCATGCTCGATAGGCTGACCATGGCAGTCCCAGCCCGGGATATAGGGGGTGTAGAAACCCCGCTGGGCATGGGACTTAACAACGAAGTCCTTAAGGATCTTATTAAACGAATGACCGATATGGATGGGTCCATTCGCATACGGAGGACCATCATGGAGGATGAAGGGCTGTCCGTCTTTATTCTTCTCCAGGACCCTGTGATAGATATCTTCCTCAGCCCACTTCGCCAAGCGTTTAGGCTCGTTTTCAGGCAGATTCGCGCGCATGGCGAAGTCTGTCTTCGGGAGGTTCATGGAATGCTTGTAATCGTTTCCCATCGTGTACTCCGACCTTTCATGTACTGTACTTTCAACACAAGTCATTCTATTGTACATGAAAGCCGGACCGCTTACGGCCTAAACCGCACACACGGGCGAAAGTCAAAAGAAGGCTCACGAACAGGCACGATAGCCAGCGTGATGAACACGTGATGAATGCACACCGCCCAAGAGGAAGAATGCAGCAGAAAAAATGCTGCGATATAATATGTTTATTGCGCTGATGCAACCGAATAACGAAGGAGGTTCGCGCTTATGACATTTAGAATTCTGACAGATTCTGCCTGCAATTTGACAGAAACGATGATCGATGAATTCGAATTGGAAGTTCTTCCGCTCACGTTCATGGTCGATGGCGAAGAGCACCAAAGCTACCTCAAAGGTCGCAAGACGGATTTGAAGCAGTTCTACACCATGATGCGAGAGGGAAAGATGATCACCACATCCCTCCCCAAGCTTGACGCAAGCGAAGCTACCATCAGATCTATGGCAGAAGCCAGGGACGACGTGCTCTACATCGGATTCTCCAGCGGGCTGTCGGGAACGTTCGGCGCTATAGATCTGCTGATAGAAGAAATCAAAAAGGATTATCCGGACCAGACTTTCATCTCGATTGATTCGCGAGCAGCCAGCGGCGGACAGGGACTTCTCGTCTACCTCGCGTGCCAAAAGAAAAAATCCGGTGCCACGCTTGAAGAAACAGCAGCCTATGTCGAGACCATGAAGGACAAAATCTGCCATTGGTTCACCGTGGATGATCTCATGTTCCTGTTCCGCGGTGGTCGCGTGAGCAAAACCAGCGCATGGGCAGGCACCATGCTCAACATCAAACCGGTTCTGCACGTTGATGACGAGGGAAAGCTGATCCCCATGGAAAAGATGCGCGGACGCAGAAAGGCCGTCAAAGCCCTCGTCGATCATATGGAGAAAACAGCCGATCGACCCATAGAAGGTCCCATTTTCATCACACACGGTGATTGCATAGAGGACGTGCAGTATCTCGAAGAACTCATAACCGAGCAATTCGGCCCAGTTGACTTTGTCGAAAACTACATCGATCCGGTCATCGGTGCCCATTCCGGGCCGGGTACGCTGGCTCTGTTCTTCATCGGAGCGCATAAGTAATCGCTTTGAACGAAAACACCCGGCAATCTTGCCGGGTGTTTTCGTCAGAATATCGGCTAATGAACGCCGCTGCTTCCGAACCCCCCTGAACCCCGTTCGGTGTCATCGAGCGCATCTACGCACGTCCATGCAACGTGTTCAACTTTCTGTATCACAAGCTGGGCAATTCGATCGCCAGGCTCTACGACAAACTCATGCTCTGGGTCCAAATTGATAAGGATCACCTTGATTTCACCACGGTAATGACTGTCTATCAAGCCGGGGGTGTTCAGCACAGTCACCCCGTGCTTTGCGGCAAGCCCGCTGCGGGGTTGAACGAAACCTGCAAATCCCTCAGGAATAGCTAAAGCAATACCAGTCGAAACCAAAGCCCGCCCAAATGGCTTGAGGACAACACGCTCAACGGAACGAAGATCAACCCCGGCATCACCGGGATAGGCATATGAGGGACACACCGCTGATTGGTCAAGAATCTTTATGGACACTTCGATGGAAGCTGACACAGGCAAACCTTTCAAATCTAAACAGCTATTTCAAACCAGAGAGCGCATCCTGGAATTCCTCAAGGGTTTTGAAGTCCTTATACACGCTGGCGAATCGAACATATGCGACCTCGTCTAACGCACGGAGCCGCGCCATCACCATATCCCCAAGATCCTTAGAACGAATTTCAGCACGGCCCTTATTCCGGAGTTCGGATTCAATATCGGAAATGAGCTCTGAAATCCGATCGGAAGAAACAGCTCGTTTGGCACACGCTATGCTGATACCCCGAAACAATTTTTCCCGGTCGAACACCTCGCTGGAACCATCAGACTTGACCACCAGGAGCGGGTTATCCCCCCAGCGCTCATAAGTGGTGAAGCGATTACCGCACTGAAGGCACTCTCGACGACGTCTGATGGAATTGAACTCCTCGGAAGGACGGGAATCAACAACTTTGGACTCGGAATAGCCGCAAGCAGGACAACGCATGTATGCTCCTAACATCAGTATGCGGCGAAGCATACCATAGTTCAGAGAATTCGAATGCAGGCAAGAGGCTGGCGCAACAACACAACACCGACCGACCATAGAATAGAAAGGGCGGCTTCAGTCCAAATGGTCAAGCCGCCCTGCACCAATAAGAAACGAAAACTATGCGGCTTGAGCCTTACGTTCCTCGGCGCGCTTCTGCATCGCGTCGACGCAAAGCGCAACCGCACCATCGCCGGTGACGTTAACCGCAGTACGCATCATATCGAGGACGCGATCAACGCCTGCAACCAGAGCAATGCCCTCAACGGGAAGACCCACGGAAACAAGAACCATCGCAAGCATGATCATACCGGACCCAGGAACACCAGCAGTGCCGATAGAAGCCAAAACGGCAGTCAAAACGATGGTGACCTGTTGACCGATGGTTAGATCGAAGCCGAAAACCTGCGCGATGAAAATGGCGCAAACACCCTGATAGATGGCCGTACCGTCCATATTGATGGTAGCGCCCAAGGGCAAAACGAAGCTGGAGATCTCTTTAGAACAACCCATTTTCGTCGAGCAGTCCATATTGACAGGAAGCGTACCCACCGAAGAGGCGGAAGCAAAGGCAAAGGCGAAAGCAGGAAGCTGCCCTTTGAAAAACTTCATGGGGTTCATTTTGGCGAAAATCTTCAACACGCCGGAATACACGACAACCACATGCAAAAGCATGGCCACATATGCAACGACAATCAACCACAACAGAGGAAGAAGGATGTCAGGACCATTGCTGGCGATCACAGGAGCAATAAGGCCGAAAACGCCGAAAGGAGCAAAGCAGATGATGCCATGCATGACCTTGATGCAAACCTCGGACATACCATCAATGAAATCAGCAACCGGCTTAGCCTTCTTTCCGGCAGCAATGACACCGAAACCGAAGAACAATGCGATAACGATTATCTGAAGCATGGAAGCATCAGACATGGGCTGCACGAAATTAGAGGGGAAAATGGCCACGATAGTATCAATGAACGAGGGTGCTTCTTTAGCCTCGTAGGTAAGCTCACCGACGGGCAGCGTGTAATTCGCGCCGACATTCATAAGGTTCGCAAAGAAAAGGCCGAGCGTGACAGCGAAGGCGGTGGTGATCATGTAAAACAAAACAGTCTTTCCGCCGATGGCACCCACCTTGCGAATATCTTGTAGAGAAATGACGCCCGCCATGATGGAAAACACAACAAGGGGGACGACAATCATCTTGATAAGATTCAGAAATATAGTTCCGATAGGCTTTATATAGGTATCCGCAACCTCAGGGGCCCCCTGAAGAGCAAGACCACATGCAACACCCAAGATCAGGGCAATGAAAATCCACGTAGTGAGGGAAAGACGCTTATACCACGGCTTGACGGCATTGCCATCCGCAATCTCCTTCGCCTCATGCTTCGCGTCTTCGACAAGTTCCTTGAAATCGGGATCTTGAGTTTCCGACATATCAACTCCTTTCACAATGACCCGAACATATTACACGCATCAATCGACAAAATGCGCAAATGTTACATTCATCGAGGTGAAAGGTGTATTTTCACCGCAATCAAGACACGGCTGAAAAAAAGCCGCACCCTGGGACAGAGGATGCGGCATCTCGGGTTAGCGGACAAAATGTGTGTCTGCTCAATTATTCAACCGAGTATGGATATG
>CALBGP010000008.1 GCA_937892845.1 uncultured Eggerthellaceae bacterium
GTACTGCGGTGCAGTCCGTGGGAGGATAGGCCGTTCCGCTCGCATCGGATGTTTCATAAGCAACATTAACGCCATCTACCTGCGTTTTCGCTCCTGGTAGGTGGCGTTTTCTCATGTTTGCGCACTCTTGCGCACGTTAACGTTCGTACCGGATTCGTACCGGAATCACGCTGAATTCGTACCGGCCATGACAAGGCGCTCGCCCGCCCTCGCGGCATCGGCCATAGCGTCCCCCGAATGCAGGTACCCCTGCGTGACGGCGAGATCCGTGTGCCCTGCGAAGTCCTTGATGGTCGCGGCGGGAACGCCAGCCTTGGAGAGGTTGGTCAGGCACGTGTGGCGCAGGTCGTGGAACCTGGAATCGGGCGCTCCGATGCCGTTTCTCACGAAACGCCACCATTCCGTCACGCGTGCGGGTGAAACGGGTTCCCCGTAGCGCCCGATCACATAGGAATCCTCGCTCCAGGGAAGCCCGCGCTCTTCGCAGTCGGCCCTCTGCCGCATCTTGCGCTCTATCAGGAGCCTCGTGAGGGTGTCGCCGAGGCCGTCGCGGCGTCCGCGCTTGCCCTTCGTGGGCGTTTCCTCCATGTGCACCGTCAGCTGCCGCTCCACGGCCACGGTGTGCGTCCCGAAGTCCACATCCGACCACTTCAGGCCGCATATCTCCGCCCTCCGCAGGCCTGCGAACGCCGATATGCACGCCGCGAGGGCGAATCTGCCGTCATCTCGGCCGCACATGGCGACGAGCTCCCGTATCTGCGCGTTGGAGAGCGGTCTGCGCTCCATGGAATCGGACGCGGGCTTGGCCGAGCCGGGGACGGGGTTGCCTTTGACGGCACCGAGGGCCACGGCCTCGTTCATGACGCTCGAAAGCCACTTGCGGAAGCGCAGGATGTAGGCGGATGACAGCCTGTTGCCCCTGATGCCGCCCTCCTGCACCAGTTTCGCAATGCCGGACTCCACCATGCGCCTATCGACGGCATCCAGGCGCGGGTTGCCCATGCAATGGCGCAGAAGCTTGGAGAATTGCAGGTCCAGCTCATGAGTGGAGCGCACGACGGAGCCGCATTCCCACTTCCTCGCGACCCAATCGTCGGCGAAGTCGGCCAGTTTCGCGTTCCCAGCCCCCGTGAAGCCCTCGGAGAGCTCCTGCGTGAAGGATGCCAGCGCGGACTTCGCTTCGGTGAACGTCCCGCGCACCCTCCGCGTCTTGGTGATGTATCTGCCGGGGTTCATGGGGTCCTCGCCCATGGATACCCGCAGCTGCCACCTCCTGCACCTGCTTTTGGGTACGGACTTGTCGAGCTGCACGATGCAGCCCGTCCCGTTTACGTCTTTCGGCATGGTATAATGCCTCCTGTCCTCCTCGTCGTCGTGTAGGACACCTAGCCGTCGTGTGTGCCCACGTACGGCCAGCCCCCGCCCCATGCGGGGGCTTTTTATTTCTCGTAGCAGGTGCCGATCATCCGCTCTGGGATACCATCGAACGTGCGGTGTTTTCGGCTTCACCAAGTGAGTCAAGGATCTTCTCTCGCTTTGTCATCTCATCGCGAAGCTCCGCCGGCATGACGTAGCATGTCCCCCTCAACCCGCCAGAATGCGTCACTTCGAGATATCCGCTGGCATACAGGCTCGATGCGGGTCCCGTCATCCTACCGTTCGCCCATACCGAACCGTCTGCGAACGTGATAAGCAGTATGGCCTTTTCAGGAACTGATAGCGTCGGTATGCGGCGTGCCAGCGCCTTGTACCTGTCTGCTCTGTTCCTCCATGCCTTTAGATGGTACCCGGTGAAGCACCCGAGAAGGAATATCGCGATTGGTGATGCGACCCTGAGGGCAGAGATTGCAGGTCCTATCGCGTCGGGGTGCTCGATGAGTAGGGCCCACCAAGCAGGAATTCCGAAGAGCACACTCGCTACGATGCCTGCAATGGTCAGCACCTTCTCACTCATGACGCTACCTCGGCCACGGCCTGAACACGTTCGGCAGCTTCTTTTGACATCGCCGCGCAATCCTGCGCGGTCAGAGAGAGAAGGCGCTTCCTTTCAAGAGTGGATGCCCGGTAGTTTCCCAGCAGCTCCATCTCGTCGCGGTCCAGCGACACTGAATCGCGCGGCCATTCGCGACCCGCCAATTCGTCCAGGCTGCAATCAAGAACGTCGGCGATCAATGCGGCATCTTCTAGTGAAAGTGCAGATTCTCCACGTTCCCACGAACTGACAACGCGAGAAGTTGTGCCGACTTTTGCAGCAAGGTCGGCCTGTGTCAAACCTTTTGAGCTTCTAAGCCAGCGCAGTTGCAGCTTCATAGTTCCAACCCACCTTATTTCGTATGTATCAATACCGAAATTGTACAGAAAATAACGAAATCCGTAAATGACATATTGACAACATACGAAAACCGTTGATACTTGTAACCACACTAACGAAAACCGTTAGTTCTTTCCGTAAAGGGGGTGAGCAAGTGAGCGAGTACAGCAAGGAGATTGTGGGCCGTCGCCTGAAAAGCGGCCTCGTCGATGCAGGGATGACCAATGCGGACCTGGCAGACGCCATCGGCATGAGCGAGTACGCGGTCAAGGAATGGTGCGGAGGGCGCAGCGGGATGACCTTGGAGAACGCCATCAAGGTATGCGATGCGCTCGGTTGGCCCCTCGACCGCCTGGCGGTGCGTGATGGCGTTCGCAGCTAGAGAAGGGGTGATTCGATGGGCGCAGTCTGCTCGGTCACGTCGGTGATGCTCGTCATCGCGGCCTGCCTCTCCGACTCCAAGCCGTTGTCGGGGGCGCTGCTGATGGCCGCCTTCTGGCTGGCGGGCATGGCGGTCGGCATCCTCGCGCGGAGCCGTTAGCGGCATCCGCACCACATCCACCACGCCGCAGGCAACCCAAATCATCTGCTTGCCGTCGTGTCACGTTCCTCCAACCGTTCGTGAACGGGTTGCCTGCAACGTGGTGGATGGGCACCTTGAAAACACAGCAGCACACGTGCAGGTAAGCACGGCGGAGGCCGTAGCTCGCGTGTGCCAATCATTTTCAAAACGCAGATGGAAGGAGGTCGGCCGTGGAGTGGCTGACCATACCCGAGGCGGCGGCGCTGCTGAGGGTTTCGGAGAACGGATGCAGGAAGCTCTGCATGAACGGCGAGATACCGGCTGCGAAGGTCGGCAGGAAGTGGCTCGTAAGCAAAGACAGACTAGAGGACATGCTGGAGGAAAGATGCACGGAAAAAGCAACGGCGCATGCCTAGGAGCACGCGCCGAAAACAAGAAGCGAATCTATGTTAGCACGCCATTCGGATATTTCAAACCTGCGGAGATGGTGCAGATGGCGCTCGGTGCGCTGCTCGCCGTCGGCGGGCTGTACGCCATGCTGCTCGGCATGGCCGCATTGGTGAGGTGGCTGTGATGACGACGGAAACCAAGGTCGTCGCGCTGCTCGACCGCGCGACATGCATCGTCGTCGTGTTCACCCGCTACTCGCCCGACACGGCCAACGAGCGCACGCTCTTCAAGCGCATGGGCTTCGGTGACATGCCGTACGAGTACGTCCACTGCTACTGGCCGTCGGCGCATTTCGCGAGCTACGACAGCTACCGATGCCCCGACCAGTACACCGTGGGCAACGCCTGGCGGTGGGTCGCAGAGAACTGGGAGCGTGTCGGGACTGGCGGCACCATCGACGTCGAGCACCTGCGCGGCGAGACCGAAACGGCACGGACATGGGAGGACGAGTTCGGATGGACGATGTTCTAGACGGGGAGGTCGCAGCCCTCCGCAACGAGGTCCGGTGGATGGGCCGCGAGCTGGAGCGGCTCTCGATGCGGGAGCACGGCATGACCGCCGAGGAGACCATGGCCAAGGCGAGGGCGTTCATCGCGCTCAACCCCGGCATATGGGAGGACGTGCGCAGGGCGGCCGTCCAGGCGGCCAGATGCGGAAGGCCGTTCTCGATGCGCGACGAGCTGCGAAAGCATGCGGCGCGCGCGTTCGGGGACGGGGAGCACGGCGTGGTGAACGCCATCACCCCCGCGCTCACGAGGATCATGTGCACGGAGGTGCCAGAGCTGCGGCATTCCGTGAGGCTCAACCGCTCCAAGGTTGACCGCTTCTTCCCGGAGCTGTTCGAGGAGCGGTGATGCAGGTCTTGACGATAAGCGGGCGGCTTGCGGGCATGAACGAGCTGACGGACGCGAACCGCGGCAGGTTCGGCAGCAACGGCGGCAACCGCCTGAAACGCGCGAACCAGGAGGAGATAGCCATATGCATCGGGCAGCAGGGGCTCGTCCCCTGCGAGGGGTGCAAGGACTTCGGATTCGTCTGGTTCGAGAAATCGCGCAACCGCGACAAGGACAACGTGTCCGCAGGAGGGCACAAATTCATATTCGATGCGCTCAAGGAGGCGGGGATCATCGCCAACGACGGGTGGCGCTACGTCGGCGACATAGCCGACCTGTGGTTCTGCGACCCCGAGAACCCGCGCATCGAGGTCTACATCTTCGACAGAGAGGTGAACGAATGGAACGAGAACCCCAGACCGCGCCTGACGGACCTGCGCGGGATAGTGCTGCAACGGCTGGGCCTGGCGCAATGCTGACCCCCGACGAGGAGCTGGCGATGCTGGCCGCGCTGCAGAAGACGATAGAGCCGAGGCTGAAGGACTCCACGGCGGCTGCGAGGGCTGCGCTGATGGAGTCCTTCTCCGTGGACGGCACCGACCGCCGGGCGATCATCGCGAACGGGGAGAAGGTCGGCGAGGTCGGCATGTCGTACGCGGCGGCCAAGCCCGCGATCATCCCGGGGCGCGAGGCCGATGCGCTGGAGCACCTGCGGGGCATGGGGCTCACCGCGGAGGTGCCCGTGACAGGCTGGGAGAAGCACTTCACGCACGTGGCCGACACGGTGGTGGAGGCCGACAGCGGGGCGGTGTGCGACTGGGCCGTATGGGAGGGCAAGCGCCCCAAGGGCGCGGCCGTGCGGGGGCTCAAGCCCGATGACGTCATCGCGGCCATGTCCCCGAAGCTCGGCGGGCGCGGGTTTGCCGCGCTGCTGGAAGGGGGAGCGGATGCCTGACCGGAATGGTTTCAACGAGCGGCTGCTCGAAGCGATGCGGGAGATGGTCAACCCGACCAAGGAATCCGTCGCCACGGTGCCGACGAAGGGCGGCGGGAAGTACACGTACAAGTACGAGACGCTGGACCAGGTCCTCGCCATCGTCCGACCCGCGCTGATGCGCAACGGGCTCGGGCTCACGCAGTACGTGAGGGACGGCTTCCTGTGCACGGCCGTGTTCGACGTCTCGGAGATCCGCGTCATGGACGAGCGGCAGGTGCCGAACACCTCCGACCCGCAGGCGTTCGGCTCATGGGAGACGTACATGCGCCGCTATTCCCTGCGAAGCGTCTTCGGCCTGTGCGGCGAAGACGACGACGGGGCGGCGGCGAAGGGCGCGTCCGAGCAGCGGCAGGGGCGCGTGCCCCCGAGGCTCGAACGCTACGTGGGGCTCAAGGAGCACGCGATCGCCGTCGGCATCAAGCCCGAGGGCATCTCGTCCTGGATGCGCAGCAGGTTCCCCTGCAAGAAGCTCCTGGACCTGGACGAATCGCAGCTCCGGGAGGCGGAGGGGTTCATCGAGACCCTCATAGCGGACAGGGAGAGGTCGGATGCAGGACCTGTGGAATGACATAGAGCGGGACGCGGCGGAGCTCCGCCGTGCAACGTACGAGATGAAGGAGATGGGGCGAGCCAAGGCCAGGGCGGAGTCCGAATACCAGGCCAGGAAGTACTCCGTGGCACTGAGGCTCCGCACGCAGGGCGTCCCCGCGACGGTCATAGGCGCGACCGTCAAAGGGCATCCCGATGTGGTCGGCCTGCTGCTCGCACGCGACATCGCAGAGTCGGATTGGGAGGTCCAGAGGGAGATCATCAACACCCTCAAGAAGTGCATAGAGGTAAACAGGGCCCAATACGAAAGGGAGTGGAGCCAGTGCCGGTAAACCAAGTGGCAATCACGGGCAATCTCACGAGAGACCCCGAAGTCAGGAGCACGGCAGGGGGGTACGCCGTCATGGCGTTCTCCGTCGCCGTGAACGAGCGCGTCAAGAACCAGCAGACGGGGGAGTGGGAGGACCGCCCCAGCTTCATCGACTGCAAGATGTTCGGGACGCGCGCCGAATCCGTGTCGCGCTACCTGTCCAAGGGCTCCAAGGTGGCCGTCTCGGGCAGGCTGCGGTGGAGCCAGTGGGAGAAGGACGGGCAGCGCCGCAGCAAGCTGGAGGTCGTCGCCGATGACATCGAGTTCATGTCCGCACGCGGCGAGGGGAGGCGGGCGGAGCGCATGGACGACGACCTCCCCGACCTCCCCTACTACGACTCAGACATCCCGTTCTAGAGGTGAGACATGACGGCGAAGAT
Organism: uncultured Eggerthellaceae bacterium; assembly: GCA_937892845.1. GTDB lineage: Bacteria > Actinomycetota > Coriobacteriia > Coriobacteriales > Eggerthellaceae > Slackia. Next base: position 6,414 of record CALBGP010000008.1, read on the forward strand.
GACGTTCTTCAGGAGCTACTGGGAGGCGGCGCAGATGCTTCCCGACGACGAGCGCGGGAGGTTCCTGGAGGGCATCCTCGCATACGCGTTCGACGGCGTCGAGCCTGCGTTCGAGGGGATGCTCGCAATGGCGTGGGTCCTTGCGAAGCCGAACCTGGATTCGTCGGCACGGCAGTCCGAGGCAGGCCGGAAGGGCGGTGCGAGGCAGGCTTCCGACGAACACGCGAAGGGTGCTTCCAAGGGTGCTTGCAAGGGTGCTTCGAACACGGCTGGAAAGGGTGCTTCCAAGGGTGCTTGCAAGGGTGCTTCCGAAAAAAAGGCAAGCGATAAGGATATGGAGAAGGATAGGGATAGGGATACGGATAAGGAAGGGGAGGGTTACGGACCTTCGGAAGTCCGTAACCCCTCCCCCTGCGGCAGCGGGGATGGGCTCTGGAATGCCATCCCCGCTCCGCCGAGGGCGACGCCGTCGTGCCCCGTCTGCGACGCGGGCATGCGGTTCGACGTCGAGCGCAGGGCGATGGTCTGCGAGCTGTGCGGCACGGCGATAGACCCGGCTGCCGCGACTTTCAAGGAGGTTTGAGATGGACCGTTCGCTTCTGCGCGGGATGAGCATCGAGCGTGCGGAGCTCTACGGCAAGCCGCATCTCGGGGCGCACTACGAGGGGGCCTCCCATGTCCACGACATCCCGTTCTGCGCGCTGTGCGGAAGGCCCGCGGGCTCCGTGCACCACATCCAGCCGCTCCGCAACGGCAGGGAGTTCAGGCTGCACGGCCACGTGCTCATGAGCTCGCTTGCGACGCTGTGCGGATCGGGCACGACGGGCTGCCACGGGATGCTCCATGCGGGCAGCGCGTTCGTCCGCTGGAGATGGGACTCGCCCGAAGCGGGGGGCGCATGGTGGGACGGGACGCTCCTGCGCCGTTTCGGACCGTACTCGCCCGAGCTCTACCGCTACGGCTGCTGGGAGATAAGGACCCCTTCGGGAAGGCTGGTGAGGCGAGGTGTACAGGGCGAGGCGTAAGGCCATCCCCGATTCCCTGCACGGCACGCACACGGGGTATGCGAGCGGATGCCGGTGCCCGCTGTGCGAGGAGGCGGAGAACGCCGTGAGGCGGATGCGCAACCGCGCAAGGGAGAACCCCGCCGGCAGCGGGATGGCGGACAGGATGAAGAGGAGGCACGAGGAGGAGAACCCCCATGTGCCGTACGACTGGTGAGGAGAAGGCATGGGATACCGATACGACGATATGAAGATGATCACTGAGAGGCTGGCGGCCGACAACCCCGTGGCGGCCGGTGCCGTCTATGCGGCCTACGCGGCGGGATTCATGGACCTCGCGGAAGCGATGAAGGAGCACGGCTACGTGCCCGATGCGCTGGCAGAGCGCATGGAAGAAGCGCACGAGGCGATGAAGCGCATGACGATCAGGGCGCTCGCCATGGCGATGGGGTCAGGCAAGGAGGACTCCGAATGAGGGAGCTCGCGTACATCAGGGAGTCGCTGGAGTCGATCATGCGCGAATGCGACGCGGCCCTGGCCAACCTCGCCGAGGCGGAGCACAAGGAGGCCGACACGCAGGAGGCCATCGACAGGGACTGCCAGGGATCATCGACCTGGTACCTGCTCAATGCGGGCGGGATGGACATGGAATCCGTGCAGGCGCTTTCGCAGACGGAGCGCACGTTCCTCAAGCTTGACAGCCTGATGCGACGCCAGAAGGCGCTCATGGACGGTGAGTGAACGTGTGGAAGCTGTACAACGCCGATTGGCATGACGTCATCGACGAGATCATGTACGAGGCGGACAACCCCATCATCGTCACCGACCCGCCGTTCAACATCGGGTACAGGTACGACTCATTCAGGGACTCGCGCAAAGAGGGCGACTACTACCGCGACCTCGCGTCCCTGATGGAGTACGCGCCCGTCGTGATGGTCCACTACCCGGAGGCGCTGCACCGCCTCAGCATGGAGATCGGGACCCCCCCCGCAAGGGTGATGTCGTGGGTCTACAACTCGAACACCATGAGGCAGCACCGCGACATAGCGTTCTGGGGAATCGAACCGAATCCATCGCTCGTCAAGCGCCCCTACTACTCGATGGGGGACAAGCGGTGCAGGGAGATGCTCGCCAAGACGGGCGGTGCCAGGAGCTACGACTGGGGATATGCGGACCAGGTGAAGAACAGGAGCAAGTGCAAGACGGGGCATCCGTGCCAGATGCCGCTCGATGTCATGAGGTGGGTCCTCGGCGTCATACCCGGCGAATGGACGATCGTGGACCCGTTCGCCGGGTCCGGTACTACGGGGGTCGCCGCCGTCATGGGCGGGCGCGACTTCGTGGGAATCGAGCTTTCGGAGAACTACTACGGGATAGCCGAAGGCCGACTCATGCAGGCCGATGCAGCCGAACCGTACATGCAGGAAAAACTATTCTGACGGAGGAACAGATGGAAGACATGAAACCCATAGGTGCCGAAACCATGTGCTCGATAGCGGACGCGGCAGGCGAGCTGGAAGCCATGGCGATCGACTGCGCATCGCCGTACCAGGGCGTGTACCGCATCAACGACAGGGGCGATTGCGTGACGGAGGAGTCGTGGAACAGCGTCTGGTCCGCGCATCCGTCCTGGTGGGAGAAAGCGTGGATGCTTGCGGACAACGGCCAGCATACGTTCTCCGAAGTATCCGCCATGACCGTGAGCGAGATTGAGGAGGCATACGCCGATCCCTCGTTCTCGCCTGATGTCGCGTTCTACACGCAGGCCGACGAGAACGGCGGGTTTTGATAACCCTGAAGACCCCCCGCTGCCGTCTGTGCGGCGGGGCCGACCCCGAGCAGGTCGATGTGCCGGGCGGTTCCGTCTCGCTGTGCGCGGAGTGCCTCTCGCATCTGCGCAACGGGCGGCTCGACGTGAAGATATCAGGCACGTCGGACCCCGATTACAGGGGGACTGGCGAGGCGGGCACGTGCGCCGTCCTCGCCAGCTACGACGGCGGCAGGTGGAACCGCGTGAGGAACCCCGACGCGGCGGCAAGCGCCTGGCGCAGGGGCGGCGGCAGGTTCGCGGTCCGGCCGGGCAGCGCGGGCCCCGTGTCCGTGGACGGGCTCGTGTTCGACAGCGCCCAGAACGCCGCGCTGTCGATGGGCGTGCACCCGCAGAAGCTGCGCGATGCCCTCAAGGCGGGCGCGACGGAGTACGCGGGGCATGCGGTCGCATACGTGGAGAAGGGGGAACGATGACAGACCCGAGCACCAACGCGGCCGCCTACCGTACTCCGCGCGAGCAGCTGGCCTATCTGACGGGCTGGCAGGACGGCGCGGAATCGGCGGAGGCTGCGACAAACGGCGCGGCGGCGTTGCGCCATGAACGATACAAGGCGGAGGCGCGGCACGGGAGCATAACAGCCGCGCTGGCCGTGACGATTGGAGGAACCAGATGACCAAGCAGGACGAAGCCCGCGAGGAAGGGCATGATCGACTGCTGAGGATGCGGCGGC
>CALBGP010000009.1 GCA_937892845.1 uncultured Eggerthellaceae bacterium
GCGCATCGCCCATGAATGCCCCGATCCCTTCGGCCGCATGGTCTCAGGCGGCCTGACCGTCGCCATCGTGGTTCAGGCGTTTTTGAACATGGGATGCGCCATTGGAGCCCTGCCGGTGACGGGTAAGCCCCTGCCGTTCATTTCTTCCGGCGGTTCGTCGCTTTTGACCACCCTCATCATGGTCGGCATAATCCTTGCGGTCTCGTATGATTCCAACAAGCTCTCGGAATCCGAGCGACGCCGAAACAACCTGGTTGTCATCAGCGGCGGAGCCCGTCGCGGCGAAGGTGCAAACGAGCCTTCGCCATCCAGTCGCACATCCTCGCGCACCCGTCGTGACGAAGCGCCCCGGAGCGTCCGTCGAACGAACAGCGGGCGGAGCAGCGGTTCACGGAGGATGAGCACGTCGCGTTCGCAGCAGCATAGCCACTCATCAAGGAGGCCCCGACGATGAAGGTAGTCCTTTCCGGCGGAGGAACCGCCGGCCATATCAATCCGTCCCTTGCGCTTGCCGAAGTGCTGCGCGCCGATGGGGATGAGGTTTTGTTCGCAGGCACTCCTCAGGGCATTGAGGAGCGCTTGGTCACTCAGGCGGGAATCCCGTTCACTCCTTTCGAGGCTGCTGGATTCAACCGTCAGCGTCCCTGGACGCTTTTCACCTCCAGTGCGACCATCTACCGTTCCGCCCGCAAGGCGCGCGCGTGGCTGTCTGCGGAAAAGCCTGACGCCGTCGTTGGCTTCGGCGGCTATGTGTGCATCCCGGTGTGCATGGCTGCGGAAAAACTCGGCATCCCGGTGATTCTCCATGAGCAGAACTCCGTCATGGGCATGGCGAACAAGCAGCTTTCCAAATCGGCCTCGGCTGTGGCGTTGACGTACGGCGAAGCCGCTTCGTCTGTGCAGGATGCCTCCAAAGTGGTGATCACCGGCAATCCCGTACGCCAATCCGTCCTGCGTGCCACGCGTGCCGAGGGGCGCGAAATGCTCGGCATCCCCGAAGATGCCGTCATGCTCCTCGTGTTCGGCGGAAGCCTCGGTGCCCGCCATATCAACGAAGCCGTCATTGCGCTCAAGGACCGCCTGTTGTCGGTCGAAAGCCTGCATATCGTCCAGATCACCGGCCCCAAGGAGTTCGATGCCGTCACGGAGGCGTTGAAGATCGATTCTGCAGACCGCGACCGTTGGCAGGTGATGGCCTATCAGGACCGCATGGCCGAAACGCTTGCAGCCGCCGATTGCGTCCTTTCGCGCGCCGGTGCCACCTCCCTGGCGGAAATTGCCGCGCTGGGAATTCCCGCGCTGCTGGTGCCGTTTCCGTTTGCGACGGGCGACCACCAGACCATGAATGCCCGTTCGTATGTCGAAGCGGGTGCTGCGTTCACCGTTTCCGACGACGATCTGGGTTCGCCCGGCTTCCAGGAGAAGCTCTTTGCGCTGGTGGAGGATGCATCGGTCCGCGCCGCAATGCATGAGGCGGCATTGTCTTTGCCTGCGCGCGATGCTGCGGCCAACTTGGCAGATGTTGTGAGACGTTGCGTCACCCGGTCCAAGTAGGGCTTGCGGGGGATACAATTAGCGGTCGATACAGAAACGACAAGGAGTTTTTCCATGTGCAATGATAGCAGTGTGCGCCGCGTCCATTTCATCGGTGTCGGCGGTGTCGGCATGAGCGGAATAGCTCGTGTTGCGGCCGATTCGGGCATGCTCGTTTCCGGTTCCGATATGAAGAGCTCCCGCTATACCGACCAGCTCGTCGAGGCGGGCGTGGAGATCCATATCGGCCACAGTGCCGACAACGTGCCGCAAGATTGCGACGTCGTTGTTGTCTCGACAGCCATTCCCGAATCGAATCCGGAGCTTGCCTGCGCTCGCGAGCGCGGTATCGAAGTGTGGCAGCGGGCGAAGATGCTTGCCGCTTTGGGCGAGGGTCGCAAGACGCTTGCCGCTGCAGGCACCCACGGCAAGACCACCACGTCATCCATGCTGGCCACGGCAATCGACTCCCTGGGTCTGTCGCCCACCTTCGTCGTGGGTGGCATCGTCGATGCGTACCAGACAAATGCCGTGAGCGGCACGGGCAGCTATTACGTTGTCGAAGCGGATGAGTCTGACGGCTCGTTTCTCAATCTGAGCCCGTACGTGGCCTTGGTGACCAACATCGAGGCTGATCATCTTGACCATTACGCCGGAGGCCTTGAGGAGATATACGATACGTTCACCCGCTTCATGGCATCTGTCGACGAAGATGGTGCATGCGTGGTGTGCGGCGAAGATGAAGGCCTGGTCAAGGCTGCAAAGGCTTCAGGCCGCCGCGTTGTGACCTACGGTTTCGGCGATGGCTTCGACATCTCCATCCGAAACCTTCGCACCGAAGGGATTGCCACGCTGTTCGATCTCGAGTTCCCCGATGGCACCTGCGCGTCATGCCGTCTTGGCAGCAACCCGGGGCGCCACAACGCGCTCAATGCCGCGGGCGTCCTTGGCGTGGTGTGGGTCCTCGGGCTCGATGTGACCGCCGCCGCCCAGGGTCTTTCGTCGTATTCCGGCGTGCGACGCAGGTTCGACCTCATAGGAGAGGCGGGCGGCGTCACCGTCGTTGACGACTACGCCCATCATCCGACCGAGATCGCAGCAACCACCGCTGCGGCGGCTGCTTTGGGATACAGGCGCGTCGTGGTTTTGTTCCAGCCCCATCGTTACTCTCGCACCCAGAGCCTTGCCGCTGAGTTCGGCTCCGCCTTCGATGCCGTCGATGAGGTTGTGCTCATGGATGTGTATGCTGCGGGCGAAGCGCCCATCGAGGGCGTCTCGGGCCAGACCATCGCCGACGCCTTGGCGGCCCACGACGGGGCTCCTGCCGTGACGTACGTCGAAAACAGGGACGAAGTGCTTGGCTGCGTTTTGTCCAAGGTCGGCGAAGGCGATCTGCTCATCACCATGGGTGCCGGCGACGTGACCTTGTTCGCCCCTCGTGCCGTCGAAGCTCTGCGGTCTCGCTAGGTCTGCATGATGGCTGATCACGGTTCGGCTTCGGGTGCCCAGTTCGACACCCGGGCTCTTCTCGGAAATGATTTTTCGGGGTTCGTCCTGGTCGATGAGCCCCTCAGCAGGCACACGACGTATCGCATAGGCGGTCCGGCGTCCCTGTTCGCCCAGGTTGATTCCCTGGGTTCGCTCACGTCGTTCATCGAGTACTGCCATGTTTCGTCCATTCCCTGGATTGTCATCGGGAAGGGCAGCAATCTGCTCGTGTCCGATTCCGGTTTCAAAGGTGCGGTCATCACGCTCGGGCCATCGTTTTCCCAGTGCGCTTTCGATGAGGGCGACGGGGTGTTCTGCGTCGGCGCGGCCACTCGTCTTTCCCATGTCGTGCAGGAAGCGTTTCGCAACGGTCGTGCGGGCTATGAGTTCGCCGTGGGCACGCCGGGAACGGTGGGCGGCGCTTTGCGCATGAATGCAGGTTCCAGTACGGAAAGCCTTGGACAGCGCGTCCTGTCCGTTACATCGCTGCGTCCTGGAATCGGTCTGGTCCGTTATCGGGGCACCGACATCGATTGGTCCTACCGGTCAAGCTCGCTTCCCTACGATGAGGTGGTGCTCGAATGCGAGCTCGCTTCCCTCGACGGGGAAGAGGATATGATCCGCGCGAAGATGGAGGGGGCTTTGGCCCGGCGCAAGCGCACCCAGCCTTTGCAGGCTCCCTCGTGCGGCAGCGTCTTCAAGAATCCCGAAGGCCATTCGGCGGGCCGTCTCATCGAGGAGGCGGGGCTGAAGGGGTCTTCGTGCGGCGGTGCCCAGATATCGCCTTTGCACGGCAATTTCATCATCAACACCGGTGAGGCGAAGGCCGATGAGGTGCTTACGCTGATCCATTTCGTCCAAGATGCCGTCAGAGACAGGTTCGGCATAGATCTTGCTCCGGAGGTGCGGTTCCTTGGCTTCGAATAGGCGCGCAACGTCCCATACGCGGAAAACGGCGGGGCGCTCTGCGGGTTCTCCGCGTCCTCGTTCCCAGCGGGGCTCTGCGGCGCTGCCTTCACCTTCCCCGGCACGGTCGGCTTCTTCGCGTTATCCGTATTCCGGCAATGGACTGGGCAATCCCGTGAGCTATTCCGGGCAGGACTTCCGCGGCGGCGTCAAGGTCGGCTCCGTATCCCAGAGCGCCCGCGCAGACCGGGTCCGCAAGACGTATCGTTCTTGGATGATCAAGGTCATCACGGTGTTCGTGCTCATCGGGCTTCTGGCGATAGGCGCCGTGGCGCTGTACTGGTCCAGTGCCTTCTCCATCAAGGAGGTCACCGTTTCGGGCGTGGAGCACCTTACGGGAGAAGAGATGAGCGCGCTTGCCAACATTCCTGCCGACACCACGCTTTTGAGGGTCGACGCTTCGGGCATCAGGGCAAACATCATGCGTGATGCATGGGTCGAAGATGTTGACGTGCAGCGCATCTTCCCGGACACCCTCAATCTGGCCGTTACCGAACGGGCCATTGGGGCCACTGTCATCGTCGGCGTTGATCAGGGGCAGTCTACGCAAAGGTGGGCCCTCGCCTCCGACGGCATGTGGCTGTGTCCCATTCCCGAGCAGGATTCCGAAGCGGGGCGCAGCATAAGCCCCAGAATCTATGAGGATGCCGCGTCGGTTTTCGAAATTGTCGATGTGGCCTATGGCGTTGTCCCCGAGATAGGCAGCTATTGCTCTGACGACTCCATCAATAACGCCATGCAGGTTGTGACGGGGCTTACCACCGAGCTCAAGGATCAGGTTGTCAAGGTTTCCGCCACATCTCCTGAGACGACCACCCTGACGTTGGAGTCGGGTATAGAGATTGCGTTTGGAAAGGCCGAAGATATCCGCACCAAGGAACGCATCTGCCTGGAGATCATGGAGCAGAATCCCGGTTCCGTCTCCTATATCAACGTACGCGTTGTGAACAGCCCTACATGGAGAGCGCTCTGACGTCTGTTCCGCGAATGTGCTCGTGTACCTTATCTGGTACTCTCGATTCTTTTTCAGATGCTATGATGTCCAGGTCTTCGCAAACTGTCGAAAGGGGCCATCATGCTTCTCTTGCTGCTGATTCTGCTGATCGCGCTTATCGTCGTTGTCGTTCAGGGCATGTTCGTCGTGCGCCAGCAGACCGAGGTGATCATTGAGCGCCTCGGTAAATTCAACCGTATCCTAGGCCCTGGCCTGCAGTTCAAGATTCCCCTCATCGAACGCATCGCAGCAACGGTGGACATGCGCACGCAGCAGTCCACCTTCCGCATCGATGCGAAGACGAAGGACAACGTGACGGTCACCATGGATATCGCCGCCCAGTACCATGTCAGCCTGGACAGGGGAGCGGCGCAGTATGACTCCGGCGTCTTCCGCAGCTACTATATGCTCTCCAGCCCCATCGAGCAGATGGCTGCCTACATCATCGACGCCTTGCGCTCTTCTGTTCCCAGCTACACCCTCGATGAGGTCTTCGACAAGAAAGATTCCATCGCCGCAGACGTCAACAACACGGTATCGGCGCTCATGGTCTCCTATGGCTACAATCTCGTATCCACGCTGATCACCAGCATCGGGCTGCCCAAGGATGTGGAGCAGTCCATGAACAGCATCAACAGCGCTCAGCGCGATCAGGTTGCCGCGCAGTCCATCGCTGAAGCGGAGCGCATCAGGATCGTGACGGAGGCCCGTGCAAGTGCAGAGGCCATGGAGCAGGCTGGTCGGGGCATCGCCGCCCAACGCAAGGCCATCGCGGACGGCATTGCCGAATCCCTGGAAACCATCAAGCAATCCGGCGTGAGCACGGCGGAGGCCAATCAGCTGTTCCTGTTCACCCAATGGACCGACATGATGACCGAATTCGCCAAGAACGGGAAGCAGTCTACGATAGTCCTCCCTTCGGACTTCAGCAGCACCGCGTCCATGTTCGACCAGGTGCTTGTCGCCCAGACCTCTGCATCCAAAGAGGGCGCCGAACGCTGACGGGAGGTATCGGGCCTGCAGGAGTGAACGTTTGGGCTGAAAGTGCTGCCTGCTCGGGTTTTGGGGAAGTTGTTGTGTGTTGGTTGGCGGGAGGCGGGCATCTTTCGCCACCTGCTATACTTGCAAACGCGCTATCTTCGTGTAAAGTAAGCCTGATATGTTTTCCCACGTGGGACACTGTGTGGGAGGACGTTCATCGATACTCAGATAAACGCAGCACTGAAAACGCAGCACTTGTGGAGGAACAATGCCTAAAACTATTGGTTCTGAGCACCTGGCCGTCATCAAGGTCGTAGGTGTCGGCGGTGGCGGAACGAACGCTGTCAACCGCATGGTTGAAGCGGGCATCCGCGGTGTCGAATTCATCGCCATCAACACCGACAAGCAAGCACTTCTCATGTCCGATGCGGACAAGACCATCCATATCGGCGAAGAGCTGACCCGCGGTCTGGGCGCTGGTGCAAATCCTGAAATCGGCTGCCAGGCTGCCGAAGAGTCTCGTGCCGAAATCCGCGATGCGCTCGCCGAGGCCGACATGGTGTTCGTCACCGCCGGTGAAGGCGGCGGAACCGGCACCGGTGCCGCTCCTGTCGTTGCCGAAATCGCCCGTGAGGAAATTGGCGCTCTGACCGTCGGCATCGTGACCAAGCCCTTCGGCTTTGAAGGTCGCCTGCGCCGCAATCAGGCAGAACAGGGCTGCGACCTGCTTTCCCAGAAGGTTGACACCCTGATCGTCATCCCCAATGATCGCTTGCTTGAGATCGTTGAGAAGAAGACGTCCATGCTCGATGCCTTCCGCATCGCCGACGACACGCTTCGCCAGGGTATTCAGGGCGTTACCGACCTGATCACCATTCCCGGTCTCATCAACCTCGACTTCGCGGACATCCGCACGGTTATGAAGGATGCCGGTACTGCCATGATGGGCATCGGCGTCGGAACCGGGGAGAATCGCGCTCTCGATGCTGCTATGCAGGCCATCAACTCCAAGTTGCTCGAGTCTTCCATCAATGGAGCCAGCCGCGTGCTCTTCTCCATTGCCGGTGGCCCGGACCTCACCTTGTCCGAAGTGGATGCTGCCGCGCGCACCATGGAATCCGTTGTGGATGAAAACGCCAATATCATCTACGGTCAGATTATCGACGAGACCCTGGGTGACCAGGTCCGTATCACCGTCATCGCAACCGGATTCACGCGGAATACCCAGGCTGCTATGGACTTCGGCACCGCGCGCAATGATCTTTACGCCGCCGCTGCCAGCATGCCCGTGCGCGAGACGCTTTCCGCCAATACCAGCCATGCCGCATCTCCTGCAGCGTCGCTTGCAGGTGCTTACGGCACGCCGTCTTCTTTTGGCGCGACCGCCCAGGAGCCCGCGCCGACGCGCGTTGCTGACGAAGAGTACATCCCTGAATTCCTTCGCCGTCGCTAATCGGTGACGTTTGAATGGCGGTAGGAACCATGGGTTTTGCTTCGACCCTCGAATTGCCGTACCCTCGGCTTGTCGAGGGTCGTTTTGCATCCATCGATGCCTTGACGGATGAGGACCTGTTCTCGGCAACTGGGGTCCGCATCGCATTCACCGAGAGGATGGGGGGCGTCAGTCTTTCTCCGTACGACTCTCTGAATCTGGGCGATCATGTTGATGATGATCCCCAATCCGTTTCCCGCAATAGGGGTTTGCTGCTTGAGGCGTTCGGGGCTCAAGGCGCCGACATGGTCAATCCTCTTCAGGTTCATGGGGACGTCGTCGTGTCGATTGGATCCCGGGATTCCTTTGCCCGTGCGGGGGAAGAGGCTCGTGAAGGCGCCGATTCCATAGTCGTCGGGTGCGATGACGTTGCGGCCCTGCTCTGCTTTGCGGACTGCATGCCGGTGATCATCGTCTCGCCAGACGGTTCTTTCGCTGTGGTCCATGCCGGATGGCGTGGTGTTGCCAACCGCATCGCCGTTCGTTCGGCAGAGCATCTATCCCGGCTTTCGGGACATGCGCCCTCATCGTTCAACGTGTACATGGGCCCCTTCATCCATGCGTGCCATTTCCAGGTCTCTGATGACCTTGCCGATTCTTTCGCGACCGCCTTCGGCCGGCACGTGGTCAGCGTGTCCGATGACGGTTCGTCTGTGGATTTGGGCGAAGCCATGCGCGTCCAGCTTCACGCGGCGGGCATTCAACCGTCCCGTATCGCCGATGCGGGGGTTTGCACGGTCTGCGATCAGGGCAGGTTCTTTTCGTATCGTGGGTCGGGCGGCGTGTGCGGCAGGCATGGCGCTTTCGCAGTCCGCGTTTCCGGTGCTGGGGACTCAATGCGAAAGGAGGAGTCCGATGGCTCTTCAAGATAGGTACGAAGTCGTTTTGGAGCAGATCGCGCGCGCATGCGAGGCAGCAGGTCGCAATGTGTCCGATGTCACGGTGATAGGGGTATCGAAGACTGTTGGGCTTGACCAGGTCGCTGAGGCGCGGGCTGCCGGAATCCATGATTTCGGAGAGAATCGCCCGGAAGAACTTGTTCGCAAACATGACGCCTTTTCAACGGAAAGATGGCATTTTATCGGTAATATCCAGTCGAGGCAGCTGCGCCATGTGGTGGGGCGGGCCTCTCTGATACACTCTCTGTGCAATGCGGATCATGCGCGTCGTATCGATGCTCTTGCGAAACAGGCCGGCATCGTCCAGGCCGTTCTGCTCGAAATCAATGATGGCGAGCAGGCCAAGCAGGGGGTATCCGATCGGGAGCTCCCGCTGTTGTTCGAGGAGGTCTCCCAGCTTGGAAATGTCCGTATCGAGGGCTTGATGTCCATGGCTCCTGCGGGAGATCCTACGGCGGCCCGTAGGACTTTCGAGCGCGTGCGCATTCTACGCGACGGTCTTTTGGACCGATACCCGGCCGAGACGAAGTCGACCGCCTTGGCTACGCTGTCCATGGGCATGAGCGATGATTTCGCCCAGGCCATTGCCGAAGGGTCGACCATGGTCCGTGTGGGCCGTGCCATATTCAGCGAAGACTACCGATGACCTTGTCGGATCGAGGAGAACGGAACCTTTCATGGATTTGAAGCTTCCATCATTCGACGGAATCAAAGACCGTCTGGGATTTTCCGATCAGCCTGATCGGACTGCGCGTGCAGGCCGCCATGCCGGTGCGGATAGGACCGTCCAGAATGACTATGACGATTACGGCGAATACGGCTACGATGCCGACTACGACGATCGCTATCCTGCAGATTCTGACGGCTATGCGGCAGACGACGATTCGTATGCCGGCGGCAGCTATGACGACTTCGGGGAATACGGTTACGATGAGGAACCCCGCGGGACCGCGGCTTCTTCGTCTTCCGTAAGCAGCATGCCTCCCCTGATTACCGCCGACGATGTCCGTGCGCATACCCAGTACAGCCCCAGCGTGGATGCGGAGCCATATCCCACGCGCGCCCAGCGATTGGCCGCCCAGTCGCTGTCGAATGGAACCGAGGCCCAGCGTTCTGAGGGTTTGAACAGCTTGTTCACTTCCACGACGCCGGCCGTGCGCTCTTCTTCGGCGCCGGTTCGTCCATACGCCTCTTCCTCGGCCGCATCAGCGACTCCTGCGGTCAAGCCTCCGGTTCGATCCGCGCTCGATGAACCGAAGGTCATCCAGAGGCCCACGCGCATCCTCACTGTCCTCGAGCCCGAGAAATATGATGAGGCGGAGCGCGTGGCGAAGATTCTCAAGGCCGGGGATGTGGCTGTGCTTGCGCTGCATTCCACCAAGCCCGAGCTTGCGAATCGCATCTTGGACTTCAGCTTCGGTGCGGCAAGCGCCCTTGATGCACGTGTTGAGTTCATGGGCAACCAGGTCTTCGCCATCTCTCGCGGCACGGCGCTGTCCGAAGACGAGCGCACGCGCCTGCATAACCAGGGTGTGATCTGACATGTACGCTTTCAAGATGCTCATTCTGTCTCTTGCTGAGGCGTACTCGCTCATCATCCTCGTGTATATCCTCATGTCCTGGATTCCCATGAAGCGCGGTCTCGTTGCAGACATCGACAATGTCCTTGCAAAGGTGTGCGAACCGTACCTGGGCCTGTTCAGGAGATTCATACCCCCTATTGGAGGTGTGATGGACATTTCGCCCATCTTCGCCCTTCTTGTATTACAATTCGGGGCACAACTGTTAGTCAGTATTTTCTAGCATCGTTTCGCGTGGCAAGAGGAGGCGGCTTGCTGTTCGTGCCGTCCTTGCGGGTAAGGAGTATCCATGGCCATCACTTCCGAAGATATCCAGAACCAGAGCTTCAGCATCGACCGCAAGGGATACGATGTGGACGAAGTCGATGTGTTCTTGGAGCATGTCGCCGCAGAAATCGATGGCTTGAATGCCGAAATCGATGCGCTGAATGCGGAACTCGATGCCCTCGCGGCGCAGCTCGATGACATGCATGCCGAAGTCATCGAGGATGAAGATGGGGAAATGGACATGGACGCGGCGTTCGCCGAGCCCGCCCTGCCTGCGCCGAGCAGCGAAGACCTTGCTGCGAAAGACGCCCGCATCGCTGAGCTCGAAAAACAGCTCCAGCAGAAGATGACCGATTCCTCCGCTATCGCTGACGCGCTGGTTACGGCGCAGCGCTCTGCCAAGGAGGTCATCGCCAGCGCTCAGGCGAAGGCCGATCGCATCATCGCGGAAGCCGAGGCTGACGCCGCCGATATCATCGATAAGGCGAATACCGAGAAAGAAACCATCGAGAAGGATATCGACGAACTCGATAAGACGCATGATGAGACCTGCGACATGTATGCGAAGTCCCTGCGTGAGTTCATCGAGGATGCAAGCAAGAAGCTTGCCGGAATCGAAAACGCCAAGGGCGTTGCCCGTGCCGCTGGCAAGAAGTCCAATCATGGCCGCTACACTTCGCCTGCACAGGCTCCTGTCCATAAGCCCGCTCCTTCCAAGCCCATGGGTGCGGTTTCTCCCAGCTACACTGCGCCTATCGCAGGTGTGTCTGCGCCGGTTTCCGTCAATCCCCAGGCAAAGGGTGCCGCTCCTGCCGTTTCTTCCCCGGTTTCGGTCAAGCCCTCTGCGGTGGAGAAGGACCTTTCCGGATTCGGCGATGCCAATGACGGTTTCGATCTGGGGGATGTGGACTAGCCCGTCCTGTCTGCCGACTTTTCGGCCCAGGTTCCAGTTGTACGAAAAAAGCCCTCTCAGGAGGGCTTTTCCATTTGCCGTAGCGGGCCTGTAAGCCGGGTTCTGTCGTTGAAGACGGCCATTTATCTTGGACATATGTCGCCATATGCCTCTAGCAGGCTACCCGAACGCACGGAGGGGCTCAACCGTATCGCGTTCCTATTCGCCCTTGCTTCGGATGGGGTTTACCAAGCCACGCCATTGCTGACGTGCTGGTGCGCTCTTACCGCACCTTCTCAGCTTTTCCCTTTGCACGTTGCCGTGCCAGTTGGAGTTTAAGTTTCTTCAGCACTTTCCGTCGGGTTTCCCCGCCCGGCAGTTAGCCGGCATCCTGCCCCAAGAAGCCCGGACTTTCCTCACGGAGCCAGGCTCCGCGCGACCGTCCGGCCCGCATGGCTGTGATATTGTATCGCATGGTTTTCGGTTTTCAGACCTTGTTGCGGTGATTTGTGCGAAATCCCGCTGATTCAATGGGGAGGTAGTCGGCCATGACCGAGGAAGCAATGAAGGCGAAGCGCTGCATTCTGGTTGCCGCTTCTGATTTCAACGAGGCCGCTTTTAGATCGCTTGTTCGCCCAGGCGATGCCGTGGTCGCCGTCGATGGGGGATATGCAAGCATCGTCGCGTGCGGTATGCGGCCCTGCGCATCCATAGGGGATTTCGATTCACTGGGATTCGTGCCCGAGGGCGAGTGCGTTCTGCGCTATCCATGCGAGAAAGATGCATCTGACTTGGAGCTCGCACTCGAATGGGCGTTTGAACGGGGTTTTCGCCATGTGGCTGTATTCGGCGCCTTGGGAGGCAGACTGGACCAGACCATGGCGACGCTCCAGACGCTGCATGGGATGGCGAAGCGCGGGATGGATGTCTTCGCCGTGGGGAAGGATTGCTGCGTTTCCATTGTGGTCGGCGGTTGCGTGCAGGGTGATGGAGACCAAGACGGTAGCGCGGGCATCCTCGATCTGCCCGCCGGCTTTCGCGGCACCGTTTCGGTCTTTTCGCTGTGCGACGTGTCGCGGGGCGTAAGCGAGGCCGGTCTGCTCTACGCCCTCGAAGGAGCCGACCTGCCGAATACGGTTTCCCTGGGGCTTTCCAATGAATTCACCGGTAGGGCTTCCCGTATTTCTGTGGAATGCGGCGCATTGGCGGTTTTCCTGCCGGTTGATGCTGCGGCGTGGCTATAATCGTGAATCGCATCGGCTGCGCGGCTGATGCGCAATTGAAGAGACGGGGAGTCCGCGTCACGGGCTGAGAGGAAGCTGTTCGCTTCGACCCGCTGAACCTGATATGGGTAATGCCAGCGAAGGGAGATTTTATGGAATGCTCTGAAACCATTTCCGCATGTTGCTGCGATGCTGCCGTGAAAGACGGCATCTTCGATGCCGCTCGCGCCGTCCGTGAAAGCGGCGGGCTTGTGCACTGCATCACCAATTACGTTACGGTAGAAAGTTGCGCCAATGCCGTTTTGGCCGTAGGCGGTAGCCCCATCATGAGCGATGAGCCGGATGATGTGCGCGATATCACCGCCATCTGCCCCGCGTTGGTTCTCAACATAGGAACTCTCAACAAAGCCACCATCGAAGGAATGCGAACCGCTGGGTCCGTTGCTGCCGAGCTTGGCCACGCCATCGTGCTCGATCCCGTGGGAGCTGGGGCTTCGCCGTTGCGCACTGCCACTGCATGTGAGCTGCTCGACTCGCTTCCCGTTAGTGTCATCAGGGGAAACGTGAGCGAGGTCAAAGCCGTTTCCGGGTCTGCGGCATCCACCAAGGGCGTCGATGCCGATCCGGGCGATGCCGTCACCGGCGACACCCTCGTGCAGGCGGCGGCGTTTGCGCGCAGCGTTGCGGCGCAGACCGGGGCCGTTGTCGCCATGACAGGCGCCATCGATGTGGTTGCTTCTGCGGACCGTGCATTCGCCGTGCGAAACGGCGATCCCTTGCAGGGCCGCATCACCGGCTGCGGTTGCATGCTTTCGGCAGTCATGGGCGCCTATGCCGGGTCTGCCAAGGAGGGCGGTCTGCTTGAGGCGGCGTTGGCTGCGGTTGTGCATATGGGCCTTGCAGGCCAGACGGCACGTGCTCGCATGGGGGCCCAGGATGGCACCGGCAGCTTCCATACCTACCTTATGGATGCGCTTTCAACCTTGACTCCTGATCAGATTGCCTCGGGAGCTCTCGTCGAAGAGGTCTTCTGATGCGCAATCCCAGGT
Source organism: uncultured Eggerthellaceae bacterium (assembly GCA_937892845.1). Taxonomy (GTDB): domain Bacteria; phylum Actinomycetota; class Coriobacteriia; order Coriobacteriales; family Eggerthellaceae; genus Slackia. The sequence goes on from CALBGP010000009.1 coordinate 13,365, forward strand.
CCTATCTTCGGTCTCACCCAGAGTGCCTCCGTCTCTACGCTGTGACGGATTCCGCTTGGCTGGACGGCCGTTCGCTTGAGTCATGCGTTGACGGAGCTGTCGAAGGCGGCGCGACATTTGTCCAGTTGCGCGATAAGCATGCCGGGGTTGAAGGGCTGGTCGATGCCGCACGTCGCCTCGGTGCCGTTTGCGGCGAGAGGGCCGTGTTCGTGGTGAACGATTCGGTTGAGGCCGCCTTGGCTGCCGATGCCGATGGCGTGCATGTGGGCCAAGATGATGCGGCCTGCCGCGATGCGCGCGCCCTGCTTGGACCTGACAAGATCGTGGGGGTTTCCGTGCAGACCGTCGAGCAGGCGCTTGATGCCGTTTCCCAGGGTGCGGATTACCTTGGCGTGGGTGCTCTGTTCAAGACGGCGACCAAGCCCGAGGCCGCAGATGTTTCCATGGAGGAGCTTGCCGCCATATGCGCTGCGGTGGATGTCCCTGTTGTGGGTATCGGCGGTCTGAACGAAGCCACCGTCGCCTGCCTTGCGGGTACGGGGGTGGAAGGAGCCGCCGTCGTGTCAGCGATTTTCGCGGCGCCCGACACCTGTGCGGCCGCACGTGAACTGAGGAGGATAATCGATGCAGCACTATAGCGTGGAGTCGGTTCTCAGCATTGCGGGATCGGATAGTTCCGGCGGTGCGGGAATCCAAGCGGATATCAAGACCATCGAGGCCATGGGTCTGTTCGCCCAGACTGCCATCACCGCCTTGACGGCTCAAAACACCACAGGTGTGAGCGGTGTGTTCGATGTTGCCCCTGAATTCGTCCGTTCCCAGATCGATGCGGTCTTCGCTGATATCGTTCCCGATGCAGTCAAGGTGGGTATGGTCTCCCAGCCCGGCATCATCGAGGCTGTGGCCGATGCGCTGGCGGCGCATGGGGCGGCGCACGTGGTTGTCGACCCCGTCATGGTCGCAACCAGCGGTGCAGAGCTCATAAGCCCTGATGCGCGCGCGGTGCTCATGCGTCGTCTTTTGCCCCTCGCTGACGTCATTACCCCCAATCTGCCTGAGGCCGAGGTCATGTGCGGGCATGAGATTTCCAGCAAGCGCGAAATGGAGAGGGCTGCCGCTGCCCTGATGCGTGCATCCGAGGGCGCTGCCGTTCTCATCAAGGGCGGTCATGCGATCGGCTCCGCTGACGACCTTCTTGTCTTCGATGATCGTGCAATCTGGTTCGAGCAAAAGCGAATCGATAATTCCAACACCCACGGCACCGGGTGCACGCTTTCGAGCGCCATCGCCGTCGGTCTCGCGCGGGGCCTTGATTTGGAGGATGCGGTGCGCGAGGCGAAGGCATTTGTCACCGGCGCCATTGCGGCCGGTTTTTCTCTCGGCTCCGGTAGCGGACCTTTGGATCACATGTGGCGTTACCGTGGATTGGACTGAATGCCTGTTCGATGCGTTGCATCGAGGTAAGGTTTTCCAGGTGAATCAGTAAGACTTTCGATGGGAAACCGGTTAGGTTTCGGTAAGGTTTTCCATGGTGGATAGGTAAGGTTTCGGACAGTTTTTTCGCAAAATGAGCCGGCTCCAGAGTGCTCTGGAGCCGGCTTTTCGTTCAGGTGCGGTTTTCGGCGGAATCTATCGGTGGGAAGCCACGGCGTAATCGGCGAAGTCCAGGACGCGTTCGAAATACTCTGAGGGGTGCGATACCACGGCCTGGCAGTGGCCGGTGTTCGGCACGAGCCACTTCCTGCAGCCCTCGACGGTGCATGCTTGGGCCAGCTGATCGAGCACGGCGGGCAGGATGAGCGGATCATGGTCGCCGTGCAGGAAGAAGACGGGAACGGTGCAGCGGCTGATGCGCTCGGCGACGGTAGGAGTTTTCGAGCTGGCATTGAGTGATTTGCGGAGGGCTGATTTGGCTGCGGCGCCCACGGGTTTTGCCAGGGGACCGAGGATGGTGGGCGCAACAGTGTCGACGATGGCGTCGTAAGAGGAGAATCCGCAATCTTCGATGCAGCCTGCAACCTGGGCGGGCACATCTTCCTCAGTGCAGGCGAGCATGACGGTTGCCGCACCCATGGACCACCCATGCATCACAATCACGATTTCGCTACCGAAGCGCTCAACAAGCATCTTGCACCACAGCACCGCATCTCGTCTGTCAAGCCAGCCTAGGCCGACTGAGTCTCCTTCGCTTTCGCCATGGTGCCTCAAATCGATGGCGAGCGCATTGAATCCATGCATGCAGTAGTGCATGGCGACAGCTTCCATCTCGTCGTGGCTGCCGCGGTAGCCGTGTACGCAGACCGCCCAACGGTTGGAGGGGGTGTCGGAGAGATAGATGAAGCCGGCAAGCTTGCAGCCGTCTTCGGCTGTGATGAATGTCTTTTCGGGCTGATGGGTTTCAGCCCAGATGCGCCTTGCGCGGTCGAGCTCCGTTCTGTTGCGGTCGATGATCGCGCGCGCTTGATCATCGAGCGTTCCATAGAACATCTCAGGTCCGGCGGGTGGTTCGGGGTAGAGCCCGTCAGCCCCCTTTTCGACAGCCGGCACAGGTGCGGGGGTGTGGGGGTAGGCGAGGGCAGCCGAAAGGATCCGTTTGCTCGCAAGTTTGATTGCGACGAAGATGGAGATGGCTGCGATGGCCGCGGCCGTTATGATCATGATGGCTATTTCCATGGGTTGCTACCTTTTCGCTTCGGAATATGCGCGCTCGGCTCCCGAGCCGTTCAGGTTCCCAGTATAAGATGATGCGGGCGTGGGATCCTTCTGATATGGCTATCGTCGCTGATTTGCCATTTTTTCAACACGTGGGGAGTTTTGGAATACTGGCAGGAAAAATATTTCAAAAAGTTAAGAAAGGCTATTGACGGACATAGGTTAGGCGCGTATTATAACAACTCGCGCTTGTGAGATGCGCACTACCGCACTGGGGTGTCGTCTAATGGCAGGACAGCGGTTTCTGGTGCCGTATGTGAGGGTTCGACTCCTTCCACCCCAGCCATCTCTTGCGCTTACATAATGTGGCCCGGTCGTCTAGCGGTTTAGGACATCGCCCTCTCAAGGCGGAGATCGGGGGTTCGAATCCCCTCCGGGCTACCAAAGTCAGTTACAGCGAACACCTCGAAACCAATGATCGGGTGTTCGCTTTTTTCGTCCCTGAACGAATGGGCTTGCTGCTTCGCCGGGCTCATGTTTTGCCCTTGCATCTTTCAGTCGGCGTGAATGTTCTCAACGGTTTTGGTTCCGCGGATTTTTCGAAGCAGCGCCTCCCGATCGTTTTCGATGCGGCCCTCAACCGCATCTTCGAACAGGGCAGAGAGAGCTGCGCCTATGGCGGGTCCTTCTTCCATCCCCGCTGCCTTAAGGTCTGCTCCTGTGATTGCCAGATCGCTCAGCTTGAAGACTCGTGATGCCCTATCCATGGAATCAAGCACTTCGAGTGTCTTCGCCATCTCCTCCGCTCCGCCTGTGTGCTCCGGGGCGTGGGCGAGGGCATCGGCCCGTCTCAGGCAGATGAGTTTTCTCAGGAGCTCCTCATCGCCTCCAAGCCTTGCGGCCATACGCCGGATGCTGCTCTCGGTTGCGTGCAGCTCCTCATCATGCTCTCTGACCAGCAGCGCCACATGCTCAAGCGTGCGCCGGGGGCACCTCAGATTCGCCATGGTCGACCGCGCCATCTCTTCGCTGCGTCTCGGATGGTCGGGAAAGTGGCCGCGTCCGCGTTCATCTACGGTCATGCATGAGGGTTTCCCCATGTCATGGAAAAGCGCCGCGTAGCGCAGCTCCGGATCCGGCGGGACGGCGCCCAGAACGCGGGCCGTGTGCTCGAGCACGTCGAAGCAATGATAGGGGGATCTCTGATCGAGGCCGGCCATCGCCTCGATTCCCGGTATGGCGAATTCAAGGATCTCGTGGCATTCGAGGATCACGCGCGCAGCGTCGGGTCCGCAGAGGAGCTTGCTGGCTTCGGCCTCAATGCGCTCGGCAGAGAGGTTCGCTATCGAAGGCGCGCATGCGGCAGCCGCATCCAGGGTGTCGCCATCGATGGAAAAGGAGAGCTGGCTTGCGAATCTCAGGCACCTGAGGATGCGCAGCCCGTCTTCGGAGAAACGCTGGCAAGGGTCGCCGACCGCCTTGACCACGCCGCGTCTCGCATCCTCAATGCCGCCGAAGGGGTCTTTGAGACCATGCAGAGGGTGGAGTGCCATGGCGTTGATGGTGAAGTCTCGGCGTGCGAGATCCTCATCGATCGAATCGACGAAACGCACCGAGCTCGGATGTCTGTTATCTGCGTAGTCGCCTTCGGTTCTGAAGGTGGTCACTTCAAGTCTGCCGTCGGGGGATAAGGCGGTGATGGTGCCATGCTTGACGCCCGTGGGGATGATCTTCCACCCTGCTTTGGCGAGTAGATCCGCTGCCGTATGGACGGGGGCGGAGGTTGCGATGTCGGCATCGGATGGCCTGCGTCCCATGCAGAGGTCTCGCACATACCCTCCGACAAGCCATGCGGAGTATCCGCCTGCTTCCAGCGCGGCGATGCAGGCACGCGCATCCGGGGGGATCTGAGATGCGATGCGCTCTAAGGCATCGGGGGCGCATGAAGGGTGCGTAACGGATCGTTGCGCCGCGGCGATGCCCGGGATGTTGCGATGCTGCTCTTCCATGCTGCAATCATAGTTGAAATATCGGTGGAAAGTCATTGCGGAAGCGACTGTTTTCGGCAGGCTGGCGGCATGCTCGTCCGCCGTCTGTTCGCAGGGCTTCGAAATGATTGGGATGGCTGTCCGAGTTATGTCTCGCTGACACCTACAATGGGAATTCCTGCAGCTCAAGGATGGCTGGGGTCGGCGTGCGAAATCGCATTGGGGGGGGAGGTTCTGCCGCGCCGGTACGCTTGACTGAAAGGGGAGGAAGATGAAGGAATTTTTCTTGAATGCCGCCTGCAACGGGAGAAGGCCTCATGGCTTGGGAAGCGGGAGGCAGGTGGTCAGGCCCCGCCTCATCCAGAAGATGATGGGGGAGCGTGCGGTGGCGCGGTTTCTTGTTGCGCCCGCCGGATTCGGCAAAACCTCTCTTGCCCTGCAATATGCAGAGGAGATCGTCGGCTTGTCACATGTATGGTGGATGGATGCCGAAGACCCGTGTTTCCTGCGCGACCTCGATAACGGACGCATTCGCGCATCGGTCCTTGGCATGTCGGCTCAGGGGGATCTGGCCGTCTTCGAGGACGTCCCATACTTGGATGATGAGAGGTCGCGGGCCTTTTCCCAGGTCATCGATGACATGCTGGAACGTGGCTGGGAAGTGGTGGTTACCACGATTCCCCTCTATGACTCGTTTTCCGAACGGCAGGCCGATAGGGTTCTCATTGGGGCCTTCGATTTCCTCCTCGACGATGCGGAGCTAGCCGGATCGTGCCGCTTGGACCCGGGGGATATTGCCAGGCCGTCGGAGCGCATCGGCGCTGTGGTCTGGGGAGACCAGCGGGGGATGGAATCGTTTCTTTGCGGCATGGGTGTTGAGGAGATGCCTGCCGACATGCAGCTTGCCCTTTTCGTCATGCTTGCCTTGCAAGATGGGCTTCTCGAAGAGATGGCCATGTTCGTGCGTACCCTGAAGCAGGATGTCCGGACGTTCATCGCGGTGAGCTTCCCATATGCGGGCATCGACCCCATAGAGGAGCAATTCAGCGCCTGCCGTCTGTCGGTCGGCCAGCTCATGGAGGCGTTCGGGTCCAAGCTCGACCGCATGGCGGCCGCGTCGTCGATGGCCAGCAAGGATGTGCTCATCATGCGCCTGGCGGGAGAGTTGGTCCACAAGGGAAACCATGCAAGGGCCTGCGAGCTGATCTCAGCCGCATGCGGAAGGAGGAGGCGCAGCGTTTGGCTCGAAGAGCATCAGGACGCCCTGCTTGCCTCGGCTTCGCTGCTCGAGGCGGAAGGGGTTCTTGCAAGCCTTGGCGACCATCCGGTGAAGCTCAAGCCTTCCGTGTTGCTGCATGCCGCCTTGCGCAGCGCACTTCTCGGTGACAGGGAGCGGGCATCCGGACTCGCTGCGAGGGTTTTGGGGCAGGCGGGCGCCGGGGATGCCCAGAGAGTAGAATCCGCACTGATCTGCATGCTTGACGCTGGGAGCCGGCATGCGCAGCGAGGGCGGGACGCTTTGGCGGCCAAGGACACGCATGCTGTCGAAGCGACCGGGGATGCGGATGCGGCCGTTGCCGCCCTTGTCTGCGCTGCCGCCGCGGGTGATGCTTCGCGCATGGCCGAGGTGGTCAGGAGGTCTCCGCGTGCGCTCTCGCGCAGCGCCGCAGGCTCCTATGTGCTTTCAGCCCTGCTGTCTGTCGGAGGCAGTCTCGTTTCCGATGCTGCATTCGCGAATGCTGCATGCACCGTGCTTGAGATGCGCGCGGCCGCCACGAAGGAGCCTGATTTGGCCGAGGCATTGCTGTTCTCTTCGGTCGCCGCTGCTTCGACGGTTCTGCCTTCGGCTCGGGTGCCCTTGCTTTCCGCATCGCGCATCAAGTCGATCGATTCCCTGCTGGGCCGCTTGACCGCCCAGCGGCGCCGTCGGGGCGAGGGGCGGACCGAGACCGTGTTTTGCGCCGATGACCGCGGATGCGCTTCGGAGCAGGCGTCTTCCCCGCATCTCATCGTGCCCGAAACGCCGCACTTGATAGTTCCCGGTTCGGCGGCTGCGGCAGACCGTGCGTGCACGTCCGCTGCATTCGTCAGCGAATCCATTCCGCCGCTTTATGTGAGGCTGTTCGGCGGGATGGAAGTGTGGCTGGGCGATCGACAGCTCGATCCCCGCGTATTCACCAAGCAGAAGGCGAAGACTTTGCTGGCTGTTTTGATCCTGCATGGAGCGCAGGAGGTCCCCCGTCGGCGCGTGATGGATATCATGTGGCCCACTTTGGTAGGGGATTCCGCCATCAACAACTTCTATTCCATGTGGTCGGTGCTCAGGCGCGCCCTTGCCCTGGAAAACGGCAGTTGCCCGTATCTGGTCAAACAGCAGGCAAGCTGCATGCTCGATCGCCGCTATGTGGCAAGCGATGTGGACCGTTTCGACGAGTTCTGCCGCAAGCTTCTTTTCGAGAAGCCCGATGCCGCCGAATGGTCCGAAATCCATTTGGCCATGTCGCGCATGTATGCAGGAGACCTGCTTCCTTCGGAGATGAAGAACGAATACATCATGGCCATGCGCACCCAGTTCCGCAACAGGTTGGTGGATGCGCTCGTGGCTGCGGGCAACGGCCTGCTTGACGAAGGCGAGCCCCAGGTGGCCCTTTGGTTCATCCGTTCGGCGGCGGACCATGATGACGGACGCGAAGATGTCTACCGGACCCTTATCCGGGCCCAGATCATGAGCGGCCAGCGAGCGGCCGCCATAGAATCCTACCTGCATTGCCGCAAGATCCTCAAAGATCGCTACGGGATGGAGGTTTCCCGCGAGACGCAGGCGCTTTACGACTCTCTCGTGCTGTCGGGGGTTTAGGCCTTCCATGTTCGTTGTGGGATTCGCCGGCATGCTGTCCGTGGTGATGATTTCCTGTCAAAGGAAGCTGCAGGAAGGTTGCGTCGCGGTTGTATGTTAGAGTGGGACGTTGATTTGAGTCGGCCCCGAGCGTTCGTTGGGATTTGCGCGGGGCCAGGAATAGATGCGAGGTGCCATGGGTTTTCTCTCTAAATTGCTCACGATGGGCGAAGGTCGCCAGCTCAAGGGCTACCAGGCCGTCGTTGAGAAGATCAACGCGCTCGAGCCGCGCATGCAGGAGCGGACGGATGCCGAATTGGCCGCGCTCACCCAGGAATACAAGCAGCGCTATGCGGATGGCGAGACCCTTGACAGTCTGCTTCCCGAAGCGTTCGCCACGGTGCGCGAAGCCAGCGTGCGCACGCTGGGCATGCGCCATTTCGACGTGCAGCTCATAGGCGGCATGGCTCTGCATGACGGTCAGATCGCCGAAATGAAGACAGGCGAAGGCAAGACCCTTGTCTCCACGCTCGCCGGTTATCTCAATGCGCTCACCGGCCGCAACGTCCATATCGTCACCGTCAACGATTACCTGGCTCGCCGAGACAGCGAATGGATGGGTCGGATTTATCGCTTCCTGGGCATGGAAGTCGGCCTGATCCAGAACGGCATGCGTCCCGAAGCCAAGATTCCCGCCTACAAGGCCGATGTCACCTACGGCACCAATTCGGAATTCGGCTTCGACTATCTGCGCGACAACATGGTCACACGCGCCTCTTTGCGCGTGCAGCGCGATCACTGGTTCGCCATCGTCGACGAGGTCGACTCCATCCTCATCGACGAGGCCCGTACTCCATTGATCATCTCGGGCGCCGGCATGAAGGCTGCGGAGACATATAAGAAATTCGCCCGCGCCATGAACGGCCTCGTCCGCGATGTCGATTTCGAAATGGACGAAGCGAAGCGCACCATCGTGGCCACCGAGACGGGTTTGGCCAAGATCGAAAGCCAGCTAGGGATAGAGAACATCTACGCCGATCCCTCGGCGCAGCTGGCGAATCATCTCCAGCAGGCACTCAAGGCCCAGTTCCTGTTCCACCGCGACGTCGATTACGTCGTGGTCAACGGCGAAGTGAAAATCGTCGATGAGTTCACGGGCCGCATCATGGAAGGCCGCCGTTATTCCGAGGGTCTCCATCAGGCTCTTGAGGCGAAGGAGCATGTGGCCATCCGCGAAGAGAATCAGACGCTGGCCACCATCACGCTCCAGAATTACTTCCGCCTCTATGACAAGCTTTCCGGCATGACGGGCACCGCCATGACCGAGGATGCGGAATTCCGTCAGATCTACAATCTGCCCGTCGTGGCCGTGCCTTCCAACAAGCCTGTCGCCCGTGTGGATGAAAACGACCTGGTCTATCGCACCGTCGATGCGAAGTTCAATGCCGTCGCAGACGATCTTGCCCAGCGACACAAGGCCGGTCAGCCCTGCCTTGTCGGTACCGTGTCCATCGAGAGTTCCGAGCGCCTTTCCCGCCTGCTTGACAAGCGCGGTATCACGCATCAGACCCTGAACGCGAAAAACCATGAGAGGGAAGCCCATATCGTGGCCCAGGCCGGACGTGTTGGTGCCGTTACCATCGCCACCAACATGGCCGGACGCGGTACCGACATCCTGCTTGGCGGCAACCCTGAGGTTCTGGCCGAAGACATCCTGCGCGACCGAGGCTTCGATCCTGATCTTGAGCCCGGTGCAGAAGTCGCCGAAGGCGGCCTTCTTCCCGCGCCGGCAAATGAGCGCGAGCGCGCTTTGCGTGAAGCGCAGGACATCTGTGCCCGTGAGCAGCAGCAGGTCCTCCAGGCGGGCGGTCTTGCCGTCATCGGCACCGAGCGTCACGAATCTCGCCGTATCGACAACCAGCTGCGCGGCCGTGCGGGCCGCCAGGGAGATCCCGGCCTTACCCAGTTCTACCTTTCGCTCGAAGACGACCTCATGCGTCTGTTCGGCGGCAACCGCATGGACAAGATCGCCGACATGATGGAAAAGACCGACATGCCCGACGATATGCCCATCCAGGCGTCGGTTGTCTCGAAGGCCATCGAAAGCGCCCAGCGCCAGGTCGAAGGTATGCACTTCGCTGCACGTAAGAACGTCCTCGAATACGACGACGTCATGAACATGCAGCGCAGCGCCATCTACGCCGAACGCAACGCCATCCTCGATGGCAAGGACCTCTCGGAGCGCTTCAGCGCCATAGCGCACGATGCGGTCGAGACCGTGGTTCGCGAGAGCTGTCCTGACCGTGCGCCCAGCGACGACTGGGATATCAAGGCCGTGAATTCCTGGGTTGCCGACATCACCGGCCAGCAGGGTTTCGATGCTGCGAAGCTCGATCATGACGATGACCCCGATGCCCTCATAGAGCTTGTCACAGAGCATCTGGTAGGCATGAGCCGCGCCAAGGAGGAGCTGCTGGGCCATGATGCCATGCGGAACCTGGAAGCGCAGGTCATGCTGCGGATCATCGACGCGCGATGGATGGCGCACCTTCAGGATATGGACTACCTGAAGACGGGCATCGGCTTGCGTGCCATCGGCCAGCGCGATCCCCTGACCGAATACCGCGAGGAAGCGCATCAGGCTTTCGCCGCCATGACGGCTACCATGTACGAAGACTTCCTGCGCACGCTTCTGCGCCTGCAGATCGTTCCGAAAGAGGACGAATCGGCCCAGCCGGACTCCATTCTCCAAGGTAAGGTGAGCTACTCTTCGCCCGAAGCTGCCCTCGAGGGCTCATCCATGGGTGTTGCGGCTCGCACCCAGGCGGCCCGCGCGGCAGCGCAGGGTGTTCCGGCGGCCCCCAAACCTGCAGCACCTGCCAAGGTGCAGACCATCCGCAAGGATGAAAACGATCCGTATGCGAATGTCGGACGCAACGATCCCTGCCCTTGCGGCAGCGGAAAGAAATTCAAGAAGTGCCACGGCGCGAACATGTAAGCCGTGCCAGACGATAGGAAATGGACTGAATGGCAGACGAACTGATTCCGTCTTTGGATGAGCTGCGCGAACGCATAGAGGCGGCGCGCCTGTTTCTGCATATAGAAGACAATGAGGCGCTTCTGGCTGATCTTGATAGCCAAATCGCCCAACCCGGCTTCTGGGATGATCAGGCTACGGCACAGGCCGTGTCCCGGCAGGCAAGCGATATCCGGGACACGCTCGGTGCTTTCGCCGATGCCTGTGACTTGCTCCAGGAGGGGGAGACCGCAGATGAGCTGAGCGGCGAGGATGAGGCTTTCGCAGCTGAGCGCGATGAGGCCTGCATCCGTCTCTCTGCGATGCTCGACAAGCTTGAGGTTGAATCCTGGTTCTCCGAGCCCATCGACCACAATGATGCGATCATCACCATCAATCCGGGTCAGGGTGGTCTTGAGGCCCAGGATTGGACGGAGATGCTCTATCGCATGTATGTGCGCTACGGCGAGAAAAAGGGCTGGAAGGTCAAGGTGCTCGATGTCGTTCCCGGCGAAGGCATCGGCTTGGATAAGGCCTCCATTCAGATTGAGGGCAAGAACGCCTACGGAATGCTGCGCAGCGAAAACGGCGTCCATCGCCTCGTGCGCATTTCACCTACGGATGATAAGAAGCGTCGCCAGACCACCTTCGCAAGCGTCGAGGTGCTGCCCGTTGTCGACGACACCATCGAAATCGAGATCAACCCCGCCGATGTGCGCGTGGACGTCTACCGCTCCAGCGGACCTGGTGGGCAATGCGTCAATACCACGGATTCCGCCGTCCGACTCACGCATGCTCCTACGGGCATTGTTGTCACCTGCCAGAACGAGAAGAGCCAGCTCCAGAACAAGGAGGCTGCCTTCAGGGTTCTGCGAGCCAAGCTCTACGAGCTTGAGGCCCGTAAGAGGGAGGAAGAGCTTGCCGCTCTGCGCGGAGAGCGCATGGAGAACAGCTTTGGCGCCCAAATCAGAAATTACGTGCTGTACCCGTATCAGCTTGTGAAGGATCTTCGTAGTAAAATCGAGACGGGAAACGTCGATTCGGTCCTCGATGGCGATATCGATGAATTCGTAGTGGGTTACCATAAATGGCGTGTGTCCCAGTAGGGCGCGCGGTGCAGTTTTCGCGCATCGAAGCCGGTGCGCTCCGAACATTCGATGAGGAAGGATAACAGTGGATCTCGAAGCTTTGAAATCGAAGGCCAACGACCTGCGTGTCGACATAGTCTCCATGGTTTCCGCCGCAGGCAGCGGGCATCCGGGCGGCTCCCTGTCTGCCGTTGAGGTCATGTGCGCGCTTTATTTCGGGGGCGTGATGCGCCACGATCCCGCCCAACCCGATGCCGCCGACCGCGATCGCTTCGTCCTTTCCAAGGGCCATGCGGCTCCGGTGCTCTATGCGGCCTTGGCCGAATCAGGCTATTTCCCCGTCGAAGAGCTTGTCACCCTGCGCAAGCTCGGCAGCAGGCTCCAGGGCCATCCTGATTGCCGCAAGCTTCCGGGCGTGGAGATTTCCACCGGCTCCCTGGGCCAGGGTCTGTCAATTGCTTCGGGCATCGCCCTTGGCATGAAGATGGACGGCTCCGATGCCCATGTCTTCACTCTGATGGGTGATGGCGAAACCCAGGAAGGCCAGCTGTGGGAGGCCGCCATGTTCGCGGCGCACAGGAAGCTATCCAACCTCGTCGCCATCGTGGACCACAACCACCTGCAAATCGACGGCAACGTCGCCGATGTCTGCTCGCCTGAGGATCTGGGGGATAAGTTCCGTGCGTTCGGCTGGCAGGTTTTCGTCTGCGACGGCAATGACCTGGAATCCGTTCTGGCCACTCTGGAATCTGCGCGTGACGCCGAAGGCGACCGTCCGCGTGTCGTCGTTGCCGAAACGGTCAAGGGCAAGGGCGTAAGCTTCATGGAGGATAAGGCCGGCTGGCACGGCAAGGCCCCCAATGCCGAAGAGACCGAGGCTGCGCTTGCAGAGCTTTCCGCATCGAAAACCGCTGGAGAAAAGGAGGCCGTCAATGGCTAATGCAGGAACCGCCGCCGCTGCGGCCCCGAAGAAGGCAACGCGTGCCGCATTCGGCGAAACCCTTGTCGAGCTTGTGGCTGAGGGCGTGGATGTCGTAGCCGTGGATGCCGACTTGTCTGGCTCCACCACCACGAAAAAACTCGGGGAGGCATATCCCGAGCGCCTGATCAACGTCGGCATCGCCGAACAGAACATGATTGATGTCGCCGCCGGACTGTCTCTGACGGGCCGTGTTGCATTCACGGGCTCTTTCGCCGTCTTCGGAACCGGCCGCGTTTATGACCAGATCCGCAATACGGTGTGCTACTCCAATCTCAACGTCAAGATCGCACCCACGCATTCCGGTGTGACCGTTGGCCCTGACGGCGGCAGCCATCAGATGGTCGAGGATATCGCCCTTATGCGCGTCCTGCCCAACATGCGCGTCATCGTGCCCGCTGATTACGCGGCCGCCAAAGCCGCCATCCGTCTTGCAGCCGCCACGCCCGGTCCTGTCTACATCCGTTTGGGCCGCGCCTCCGTGCCGTGCATCTATGATGCGGATTGCGAGTTGAGCCTGGGTGGATCCAAGGTTGTGCGCGATGGCTCCGATGTGTCGCTCATCGCCTGCGGCATCGAGGTTGATCAGGCTATGAAGGCCGCTGACATCCTTGCTGAGAAGGGTGTTTCCGCCGAGGTCATCGACGCTTACAGCATCAAGCCGCTCGACCAGGAGGGCATCCTGGCATCTTTGTCCAAGACGGGCTGCGCCGTCACGTGCGAAGAGCATTCCGTGATTGGCGGTCTGGGCGGAGCGGTCGCTGAGCTTCTGTGCTCTACCACCCCGCTTCCGCTTGAGCGCGTCGGCATGCAGGATACTTTCGGCACGTCCGGCGAACCGGATGAGCTGGTGGCGAAGTTCGGCTTGGATGCCGCCGCCATCGCTGAAGCCGCATTGAAGGCCATCTCCCGCAAATAACGCGCGTCCGCCTCAACTCGAGGAGCCGAAAACCCTGGATCGGGTACGCCGGTCCAGGGTTTTCTTTCGTATGAAGCATCCTTCTGGCCTGCATGAACTTTCTGTGTCCGGCATGCCATACGCATGAGGGTCTTGTAAAATGTGGATGTCCAGCAATCGATCAATGAACGGAGCAGTCTGTGACGAACACCAACGATGTGCAGCGTCGGGCCTCCCGTGCGCCCGAATCGGTGCCGACGGTACCGCTTTCGCGGCAGGGCAGGCATGCCGGTGCTGAATCGGAGGGCGATGCGCCTTCTAAACCCACGGTGCCCCTGACGCGCCGCAACCAGGCTCCCGCCCGAGCAGCCGCCGCTGCCCGCACCGGCGCCATGCAGCCCGTCCGCGCCGGTTCCCCTTCTTCCGCTGATTCAACTGCAGGTATGGCTGTCGCGCCGGCCTCGCGCCGTCGCGCCGCGCATTCTCGTGCCCAGGCCCCTGCTGCCAGCCCGGATCTTTCGCAGTCGTTGCCCACGCTTGAACCTGAAGAGGTCCAGCGTCCCAAGGGCACGCCCGTGATCACCTTCGATCACGTGACCAAGATCTACCCCGCGCAGCCGAACCGACCCAGCCTTCACGATGTCTCCCTTGACATCTATGCCGGCGAATTCGTCTTTCTTGTCGGGCATTCCGGATCGGGCAAATCCACGCTCATCAAGCTGATCACCCGCGAGATCAAGCCGACTGACGGCAAGATCCTCATCGCGGACGAAGACCTGACCACCATGCGCAATTGGCGCGTTCCTTATCTGCGCCGCAACATCGGCTGCGTTTTCCAGGACTTCAAGCTTCTGCCCAACAAGACCGTTTTCGAAAACGTCGCCTTCGCTTTGGAGGTCATCGGCAAAAGCCGCCATGTAATTCGCACGCAGGTCCCTGAGGTGTTGCGCCTTGTCGGCCTTCAGGACAAGCTCAACAAGCGCCCCGACCAGCTCTCCGGCGGCGAGCAGCAGCGTGTCTCCATCGCGCGCGCCATCGTGAACCGTCCGCCGCTGCTTGTCTGCGACGAACCTACGGGAAACCTCGATCCCCAGACTTCTCGCGGCATCATGGATCTTCTCGAACGAATCAATCGAACCGGTACCACGGTGCTGGTTGCCACGCATGACCGTGAGATGGTCGATAACATGCGTCGTCGCGTTATCGCCCTTGACAACGGTCAGTTGACGCGTGACCAGGGCAGGGGGGTGTACGGCTTCGATGTCTAGTCTGTTCTATTTCTTCAAAGAATCCCTGACAGGGTTCACTCGCAATCTTGGAACCACGCTCGGCTCCATCGTCACCATTTTCTTGTCGCTGCTCATCATCGGCGTCTTTTTGGTGTGCGGTGCCGTGGTCAACAATATCGTCTCCTCGATTGAGGATAAGGTTTCCATCACCGTCTACATCGCCGATGAGGCTGCTCAGACCGATATCGATTCGCTTATGTCGGACATCTCCGGCATGGAGGGCGTGCAGTCGGTTGACTTCACCACCAAGGAGGAAGCGCTTGAGAACTTCCGCAACTCCATGGTCTCCAACCCCGATATCGTCGATCAGCTCGATGGGGTCAATCCGCTGCCCGCTTCCATCCTTGTGCAGCTTTCCGAAGCTCAGGAAGTCGAAGTGATCGCCCAGCAGATTCAATCCGACTCCACATTCCTCAAGATCTGCGATAACCCCGAAGATCCCTCCGACAGCCTCAAGTACGGGCAGTCCACGGTTGACAAGCTCTTCAGCCTGACGAACTACATCCGCTACATCGGCATTGCGCTCATCGCCCTGCTGGTATTCATCGCGCTCGTGTTCATCAACAACACCATCCGCCTGGCAATCCTCGCCCGTCGCAAGGAGATTGCCATCATGCGCCTGGTGGGCGCCTCCAATGGCTTCATTCGAGGGCCCTTCCTGATGGAAAGCGCCCTGCATGCCATTATCGGTGCAGGTCTGGCCGTCTTGTCGCTTGAGCTGATCCGCAGGTTCGCCCTGCCCACCATCTCTTCGGCGCTGCCTTGGCTGCCTGTTGACCTTGCATCGGGCCTCTATTTCCAGATCTATGCGATTCTTATGGTTGCGGGCCTGGTCATTGGCGCCATCGGTGCGTTCTTCGCTATGCGCCGTTACCTCAAGGTTTAACCTGATCGGCGGTAACCCGGATGAAACCCTCCATGAGGCATCGCGCTCGCAAGCAAAGCGACGTCAATGCGCACAATAAGAAGCACCTGAGGATTCTCGTTGCTGCAATAGTTGCGGTGTCGTTGTTCTGCGCTGGGTTTCTCGTCCGCGGCAACCATGTGCTCATGGAAGGGTTCGGTGTCGATCCCGTGGAACCTGCCGACCCTTCCGTAGTCGATCCTGATTCCGTCGTCGTGTCCTCGCGCCTCAATGAGGTCGAACTTCTGCTTGGCGGAAGCATAGACACCTATGACGTCAACACCTCCACAGAAGAGGCCATCAACGCGTTTCTCGCAAGCACCGATGACAAGTACGCGCGCTATTTCGATGCCCAGCGCTATAGCGAATATGTCAACGCCAATGCGGTCCAGTATCCTGGCGTGGGCGTGTATTTCTCCGAATACAATGGCAAGGCCTATGCCCTCGATATCTTCGAAGGCTCATCGGCCAGCGATGCCGGGGTTCGTTCCGGCGACTTCGTCGTGGCCATCGACGGAGATCGCAGCCAGGATTGGAGCGCCGTCGAAGTGATCAACGCCGTCAGCGGTGAGGCCGGGACCACGGTTGTGGTGACCTGGCGCAGGCCGGCAAGCCTTGATTCCGAGGGCGGCGAGGAGTTCACCACCACGCTTACGCGCGCCGAGGCCGTTGAGGCCAACGTTTCCACGGAGCTTATCGATGATGTGGGCTATGTCCGCCTTCGCCAGATCACCCAGGATTCAGACGATCTGGTCCGCAAGGCCATCGAACAGCTGTCCTCCCGGGGAGCGAAGGCGTTCGTCTTCGACATTCGGGATAATGCCGGCGGATATCTCACCGAAGCGGTGGGCCTGGCTTCTTTGTTCATCAAGAGCGGCGTGATCGTTGAGATCGATACCAAAGATTCCGTTACGACGAAACAGGCAACCGGCGATCTTGCCACCGAAGCACCCGTTGTGGTGCTGGTTAATGAGAATACTGCAGGTTCGGCCGAGGTTATTGCGGCAGCGCTGCGCGATAGTAGCAGGGCTACGGCGGTCGGCACCACCACGCTTGGCCGTGGTTCGGTGCAGATCACCACTCCGCTGTCCTTCGGCGGAGCGCTTCGCTATACGGTTGCGCGCTACAAGTCTCCCAGCGGGTATTCCATCGATGGCGTGGGCGTTGTTCCCAATATCACCGTAGCCAACGACAAGACCGATGTCGACAACCAGAAGGCGGTCGCCGTGGAAACCGCAGCCTCTCTTGCCCAAGGTCAGGGCCGCGCCTGATATGGCCCGGTATCGTAGCGGCAGATCCAAGACGCGCCGTTCGCCGCGCGTTCATCCTCGGGGTGTCATCAAGGTCACTTCCGCGGGGTATGCCTTCGTCCAGACGGCTGAAGGCGAATTCTTCATTCCGGCTTCCAAAACCGCCGACGCTTTCGATGGCGATACGGTGGATATCGTGCCCTTGGCCCCTACGGACAAGCCTTCGCGCGGCGCCCGTGTTGCTGCAGCGGATAGACGGATGGCCCGTGTTGTCTCCGTTGCCATTCGCGCCCACGAAACGCTTGTCGGCCGCTACGAGGTGGCCGAACCTTTCGGCGTGGTCATCCCTGAAGACCCCCGCATCCACCATGACATCTTCACCCTGCGCGCGGATGCTCCCCATGTGCGTGATGGCGACATCGTCCGTGTTCGCATCAATTCCTATCCCAGTGGCCGTGAGCCCGCAAGCGGCGTTGTCGAAGAGGTTTTGGGACATGAGGGCGACGTCGGTGTCGATGTCTCCATCGTCGTTGCCCGTCACAAGCTTGAAACCCATTTCAGCGAAGCGGCGCTTTCCGATGTGGCGGGCGCTCAGGTTGCCGCCCAGCACGCAATCGAATCAGAAGGCTACCGCGATCTGAGAAATCGTCTTGTATTCACCGTCGACCCGGTGGATGCCCGCGATTTCGATGATGCGTTGTCGTTTGCGCGTCTTGAGGATGGCACCGTGCGGTTGGGCGTCCATATCGCCGATGTCTCCCATTATGTTCCGTGGAACTCATCCGTCGATCTGGATGCCCGTCGCCGCGCAACGAGCGTCTACCTTGTGGATCGGGTCATTCCCATGCTGCCGGAAAAGCTTTCCTGCGACGTGTGCTCTCTTCGCCCCGATGAGGATCGTCGGACCATGACGGTGGACATCTGTTTCGATTCCTTCATGCGCATTGTCCGTACGGACGCCTATCCTGCCATCATTCGGTCAAAGGCGCGCCTTGCTTACGATCAGGTTCAAGCAGCCCTTGAAGGAAACGATTGGATGCGTCGCTCGCTCGCCGGTGACCGGCAGTTGGCAGAAGACATCTTCGGGAATCTGGTTGAGCTCAATGCTTTGGCCCATGCTCTCCATGCCGACCGTAAGAATCGCGGCGGCCTTGACTTCGACAGCGTGGAAGCCAAGGTGGTGCTTGATGGGGAAGGGGTGCCCGTAGATGTCAAGCTGCGGGTTCGCAACGATGCAACCGCGCTGGTCGAGGAGGCCATGATAGCCGCCAATGAGGCAGTCGCGCGTTTGCTGCGTGATGCGAAGTTCCCCTCGATTTTCCGCGTCCATGACGTTCCTGACCAAGATGAGCTGGGATCCCTTGTTCCTCTTCTGCAGGAATTCGGCTATACCCGCACTGTTTCCGCTGCCGCTTTCAGCGC
This sequence comes from uncultured Eggerthellaceae bacterium, assembly GCA_937892845.1. GTDB lineage: Bacteria > Actinomycetota > Coriobacteriia > Coriobacteriales > Eggerthellaceae > Slackia. The sequence continues at coordinate 31,687 of CALBGP010000009.1, forward strand.
CGGGGCGCCCAAAGCCATCCAGGCCGTGCTGGCGGCTGCCCAAGGAAGGCCGGAGGAATACCTGGTCTCTTCGCTTGTGCTGCGATGCATGAAGCGTGCGGTCTATCGCAATGTTTGCGAACCGCATTTCGGCCTTGCCAGTGATGCCTATACCCATTTCACAAGTCCTATCAGGCGCTATCCCGATCTGATGGTGCATCGCATGCTCAAGATGCTGCTGAAGGGCCGCGATGGGACGTACAGCGCGCAGGCCGACTCTCTTTCCTGGATTGCCGAACATGCATCCAAAGCGGAACGGGTGGCGGAAGCGGCATCGCGCGATTCTCAGGAGCTCAAGCTCTTGGAGCTTATGGGCCAGCATATCGGCGAGGAATTCGACGGCATCATATCGGGGGTTTCCACATCGGGCTTCTATGTCCGTCTGGAAAATACCGCCGAAGGTTTCGTCTCCGTGCGCGGCGCCCATGATTACTACATACTCGATCCGGTGCGCCACCAGCTGACCGGTTCGGAAACGCGCGTGAAGTACCGGTTGGGAAAGCCGGTCCGCATCAAGGTCAAGGATGTCCATCCTTATGAGCATCGAGCTGATTTCGAGCTTGCGGGCAAACGCTTGTAGCTTCATCTTGCGCGCTGCCTTCCTGCTTTGCTAAACTTCTGAGTTTGTGAGTGAAAGGTTGGTCGGCCGTATGGCGCGCGAACGCAAACAGATAGCGAAGAACCGCAAGGCATTCCATGAGTATGAGATCATCGAGACGTTCGAGGTCGGTATCGTCTTGTCTGGAACCGAGGTTTGCTCGCTTCGAGAGAACAACTGCCAGCTGACGGACTGCTTCGCGCTTATCCGCCATGGTGAGGTTTGGCTGCATGGTCTTCACATTGCGCCGTATTCTCACGGCAACATCGCCAACCCTGATCCAGACCGCAAGCGCAAGCTACTGCTGCATCGCAATCAGATTCGCTATCTTGAAGAGCAGATACGTGAAAAGGGCATGGCCCTGATTCCGCTCAATGCCTATTTTGCCGAAAACGGCCTGGTCAAGATGGAGTTGGCGGTTGCACGCGGCAAGAAGCTCTATGATAAGCGCCAGTCTCTGGCAGCTCGTGACTCCAAGCGTGAGGTTGAGCGTGCCCTGAAGGAACGATTGCGTTGACGCCTGCGGCGCCGACGGTTTGGCGATTGGCCGATAGGAAGGTTGAACAATGGCATTTCGCATGATCAAGAAGGTGGGTCGGGTGGCCAGCAGGGTCACCAAGAAGGCCATCGAGGATCCTGACTACGTTGAAAACGTCAAGCATACGCTCAAGACCGTCAAAGATGCGGTTCCGAAGCGCAAGAAAACACTCGAGGAGCTCCAGGCCGGCTTCGATGAGTACTACGCCAATGAGTGCGACGGCGAATGCGAAACCTGCGAATACTATGACGTATGCCCCGATGAGCCTGAGGAGCTTGAGGGCCAGCAGGGGGAAGACGCAGAAGGCGTTGCTTCCGGGGACGATCCTTGGACTGATGCGGAAGCGGAAGACGACGAACCTTTGTCCGAAGAGGAATACGCTCGCTTCGAAGCGGCGGAGGCGTATTATGCAGAGGGCTGCGACGGCGAATGCGAAACCTGCGAGCATTATGATTACTGCCCCGCAGAAGAAATCGAGGAGCCCGTGGATCCTGATAGCAAGGTGCTGTTCAAGGGTGTGACTCAAGGTGATGTCAAGAAGGGTGTGAAAAACAGCGTTGATCTGGCTCGTGAGACCTCTGCGGCAGCAAAGGAGCTCAAGGAGGCCATGGATGATATCGTCAACGGCCTTGGCATCAAGGAGATTTTGCGATAGCGGCCTGACTGCGTGCTTTGAACTTTCCGACGGTGCAAAGTGACTGGATGCAATGACGAAAGCGGAGCTTCGGCTCCGCTTTTTGCATTTACAGGATAAGGCTTGTACCGGGCGGTGAGCTTGCAGCATAAGAATGGGAGGGGTTTGGGGGTTAGCGGACAAAATGTGTGTCTGCTCAATTATTCAACCGAGTATGGATAT
>CALBGP010000010.1 GCA_937892845.1 uncultured Eggerthellaceae bacterium
GGCGCTGACCTGCGCCAGCGCCCGAAACGGGACACACATTTTGTCCGCTAAGCCTAAAGCGATGCAGAATCCACTCGGAAAAAGAAAAACCCGCTCGGTGGCGGGTGGAGTTTCAAGTGGTGCGCCGTGAGGGATTCGAACCCCCGACGTACTGATTCGTAGTCAGTCCCTCTATCCAGCTGAGGTAACGGCGCACGTCCTTTTGTGCTTGCTTATGATAGCGTTGAGGCTTTCCACTTGCAAGCCCGCAAAGCGGGAAACAAAAACCCGCAATCAGCGGGTGAAGTTTCAAGTGGTGCGCCGTGAGGGATTCGAACCCCCGACGTACTGATTCGTAGTCAGTCCCTCTATCCAGCTGAGGTAACGGCGCATCTCATAAGCAGCTTGTTTATAATATCCCCCGTATTGGGCAATTGCAAGTATTATTTTTCTCATTTTAAAAAATATCGTGCAAACCCTTAGACGGAAGCCGGCCCGTCTCCAGCAACGCGCCAATGACATCCTCTCGTTCCATACTGATGCCATTTGCGCCAATCCCAAGTCATCCACCTGCATGAATCGTGGTAAACTCGATGGATGCACGTATCCGTGCGCATCCGAGAGAATAGGTTGAACTTGAAGGTTCGAAAACACAACTGCTGTTAATCACCTTCCGCTCTTCGCCCCGGCGTCAGCGGAAGATCCGCACGCATGAGGGGAAGTTATGTTCTATCTATCCAACATGCTGGGTCAGCCTGTGCTTGACTCCACAGGCGAGAAACTCGGCGTTGTCAGCGACCTGGCAATCTCTACGGGAGAGGTATTCCCGCGCATCACATCACTGGCGTTCAAGGGCCCCGGCCGTACGCCTTTCATGATTTCCTGGCGAAAATACGTCGCAGACTTCGACGAAGACCAGGTGGTCCTCAACACCGAAGCCTACAATATCCGCTTTAGCTATCTGCAGCCCGATGAGGTCCTTCTTGCGCGCGATTTGCTCGATCAGCAGATCGTTGACACGCAGGGTTTGAAAATCGTGCGCGTGAACGACCTCAAGCTCTCGCCCTCCGGCACCCAGCTCCGTCTGCTCGGCGCCGAGGTGGGCGTGCGCGGCATCCTGCGCGGACTGCATCCCCTAATCGAGCGCGCCGTCGTGGGCATAGCCAAGGCGTTCCACCGCAAGATCGACGAGAAGATCATCGCGTGGAACTACATGGACCTGCTCGACCGAGACCTCTCGAAGGTGCAGCTGTCCGTCACACACAAGCGCCTTGACGAATTGCACCCCGCTGACGTCGCCGACATCCTCGAGCAGCTTGACCCGAAGCAGCGCGCCGAAGTCTTCAAGCACCTTGATGAGTCGCGAACCGCTGAAGTCATCGCAGAGCTCGAAGATGAATACCAGGCAGAAGCACTGGACGATCTCGACGAATCCCAGGCTTCGGGCCTGCTGGGCCAGATGGACCCTGACGACGCTGCCGACATCATCCGCGATCTGCCTTACGAAAAGGCCGAAACACTGCTGCGCTTGATGGGTGTCGAGGACGCACGTGAAATCCGCAGTCTGCTCGGTTACAAGGAGAACACCGCCGGCGGCCTGATGACCACCCAGTTCGTCGCCATGAACGAAACCGACACGGTGGGAGACACCATCGAGGTCCTGCGCGGACTGGACGATGACTTCCCCACCGTCCATTATGTCTACGTCCTCAAGGAGGACACGGAGAAACTTGTGGGCGTGCTGTCCATGCGCACGCTGGTCCTGGCGCACAACAGCGACGCCCTGGGCAGCGTCATGTACACCGACATGATCAGCGTAGGCCCCGACGAACACGAAGACGATGTTGTTTCGGACATTTCGAAATACGACCTTCTGGCAATGCCCGTAGTCGATGAGGCCGGATGCATGCTCGGCCTGGTCACCGTCGATGACGCTTTGGACGTTATCGAAGAGAGCACCGAAAGCGAAAAGACCACCAACCTCTGGCTCAAAGTACTGGGCATCAGCGTGGGCGCCATCGCATTTCTTGCCCTCTACACGTTTGTCCTGCTCACCGTAGTGGGGGCGATCTAGATGGCCGAAAAGAACATCCAAGCCGCGCCCGAGGACGCCCTCTACGCCGAAGAGCAACCCAAACACAGGTCGAAAGCCTGGGTCATCCTGGCGGCCATGGGTCCTGGAATCGTGAGCGCTATGGCCGGCAACGACGCCGGCGGCATTTCCACCTATTCCACTGCGGGTGCAGACTTCGGCTACGCGACGCTTTGGTCAATCCCCGTCATGTGCCTGCTGCTCATCGTGGTGCAGATGACGGCCGCGCGCATGGGCGCAGTCACGGGCAAGGGGTTCGCTGCGCTGATTCGCGAGAATTTCGGCATTCGCCTTGCCGCCCTGGCCATGTGCGCCCTGCTCATCGGCAACGTTGCAACCACGTTCAGCGAATTCGCAGGTATCGCTTCGGGCATGGAGCTTTTCGGCATATCGAAGTACGTCTCCGTACCCATCGCTGCGCTCATTGTCTGGGCGCTGGTCGTGAAGGGCAGCTACAAAAGCGTCGAGAAGATCTTCCTGGCAATCTCTCTCGTGTTCCTCACCTACGTCGTTGCGGCATTTCTGGCCGGTCCCAACTGGGGTGCGGTGGCCCACAGCACGTTCGTGCCGCAACTTTCCGGCAATGCGCATTTCGTCTCCGTGATCATTGCCATGATAGGCACCACCATTGCGCCGTGGATGATGTTCTACACGCAAAGCAACGTGGTGGACAAGGGCGTGGGTGACTCCGATGACGAGCTGCTCTCCCAGAAGGTCGACACCATTTCTGGGTCCGTAGTGGCCTGCCTTGTTGCCTGGTTCATCATCGTCACCACGGGTGCCGTGCTGTTCCCCCAGGGCATTTCCGTCGAAAGCGCTGCAGACGCCGCCAATGCCCTGGCTCCCGTCGCCGGGCAATACGCGCAGATCCTGTTCGCCGCCGGCCTTGTGGCCGCCTCTTTCCTTGCGGCCTGCGTTCTGCCTCTGACCACGGCTTTCGTTATCTGCGAAGCCTTCGGCTGGGAAGCATCGCTTGATGCAACCTGGAAGGAAGCCCCCACGTTCAAGGGCATCTTCACCGGCGTAATCATCCTGTCCGCCCTGGTCATCTTGGTTCCCAATCTGAACCTGATGACCATCATGCTCACCACGCAGTTCATCAACGGCCTCATCCTGCCTGTGCTGCTGGTGTTCATGGCGCTTATCTCCGCGGACAAACGCATCATGGGCAAGCACGCCTCGGGTCCTGTCGGCAAGGTGCTCATCTGGGCGACGGTCATCATCGTATCCGTCCTCACCGTTGCGCTGCTTGTCATGCAAGCGCTGGGAATGTAGCCGCCAAGCTACAGACAGGATACAAACACCCTGTCAGCACAGAGGCTCCATAGCGTACCGCTACAATGACAAGCATGGATACTACAACCCAGAAACAGCAGGCACGCGCCCGCGCCCTGGCGCAGCGCGATGCCATTTCACCCAGCTGCAAGGATGCCAAGTCCGCATCCATCTGCAACGACCTGTCAGTTCTTCTTGATGATGCGCTCAGCGATGGCGTGCTCATTGGCGGAAAGCAAGACGCGAGCAAGCCTTTCACCGTAGCGGTGTATGCAGCCTTCCAGAACGAAGTTCGACTAGACGCGTTCATCCGCCATGCCTACGCGCGCGGGTGCCATGTGGCGTTCCCATGCATGAACCGCCAGCCCATCGACGGACTGCCCATGGTCATGCGAGCCGTCGATGCCACTTCGTATGAAACATGCGCCGTCCCCTTCGTCTCCTCGCCCATCGAGGCCTTCGAGCCTGACGAAGAATGCGTGTGCGACTTCCCCATCGTCGATCCGAAGGAGATCGACATGCTGGTGGTGCCCATGGTGGCTTTCGATTCCGAAGGCATGCGACTTGGATACGGCGGAGGCAACTACGACACGTTCATGCCCAGGCTCTCGCATCGCACCCGCATTGCGGGCGTGGCGTTCGCCGAACAGCAGCTTGACGCTGTCCCGTTCGATTTCCACGACCGCAAGATAGACCGGATCATCACCGCTTAGCGCGGGTGCGCCGGCAATCATTGTTGCGGCAACGCATTGTGCAGCCGTTTGAGCAGCACCGATAGCGCCACTGCAACAACAGCCGCGCCGGACATGGCGAACATAGCCCAAGGCAAGCCCGCGCTATCGCCCAGCAATCCCAGCAACGGCTCCACGGCGCCGCCCGCGCACACGGCCACTCCATAGGACAGCCCTGACGCCATGCCAAGGTGACGCGGCACGTACTCCATCCCCAACGCCACGGTGGAGGGATAGAACGCATTCACCGCTATGGCCAACACTGCGGTCAAAATCAGAGCCACGGCAACGGAGCCGGTAAACGCGAACAGCGCAATTCCGGCCGCCGCCACCGCAAACGATACGGTCATGAGCCGGATTGTCCCCACGCGCTCGCCCATCCGTCCCGACAGCACGGTAGCGCAGGCGCTTGCAACAGCGAACAGGGATATCGCGCCCGCACCCAAAGCTTCGCTCTGTCCCAGCATTCCCACCAAAAACAGCGGAATGAACGCCATCAAGCTGTAGTCTAATACGGAGCGAATCGAAAGCGCGCCCATAACCACGGAAAACAGTCCCCAGTGCTCAACCGCATCATCCGCGCCAGCCTTCTGGACGGATGTCCCCAAAGCTTTGAAACGCTTGTTGAACGCAAGCAAGAGCAGTGCGCATCCGGTTGCGGGGATGAGAAACACGGCGGTTCCAGGCAATCCGAAAGCTGTCAGGAACGTAGCGCAGAGAATGGGGCCGATGAAAAACCCGATGTTTCCGCCCACGGCAAAGATGCTCATCCCGTTGCCCTTGCGTTCACCCGCCGCCAAATTCGACAGGCGCCCGCCCTCAGGATGAAACATCGCCACTCCTATGCCGCTTACCGTAGCCGACGCCAGCACCCAACCATATCCGTCCACATAGCCGATGGCCGCCATGCCGAGACCTGCCAGAAAAACACCCAGCGCCATGAACCACGGAGCCGGATGCTTGTCTCCCAACCAGCCGAAGAGGGGCTGGATCACCGCAGATGCAAGATTGGCGGCAAGCACGAGCATCGTCGCTTCGAAATACGAGTATCCGCTTCCCACAACCAGAAACGGCAATATGGCAGAAAGCGCACCCTGGTTGATGTCCGAACAGGCATGACCCGTCATGGTCAGGTAGTTCGCCAGCTTATCGCCGGACTCATTCCTTCGACCTTGAGATTTCTCCGCACGCATGCACGCCCTCTTGCTTTCGCCTCATTGCTTCACTGTAACCGTTGAAATATACATCACCGACGCCGCCTTCCCCGTGCAGACGTGCAATTCCCATTGAGATGTCCGCATGCCAAACGTCCATCACCTGCGCCGACTGTGAACCCCTCCGCGCGGGTGTACAATTGCAATGCCTGAGGCGTATGCCGCGTGCATACGTTCCTCAGGCATTTTCGTAGAGGAGGATTATGGATCCGCTTGACGCACTGCAGACCATTGCCCGCACGCGCGACCTTTGGCTCGACTTCAATATTGAAGAGCTTGCGAAACCGCGCCTTTTCTCGGGAAAACGGCAACGCCTCTCCAGAGACGCCGCACGTGGGGCGTTGGATGCATTTGAGTCGTTGGGCATCAGTCCCTGTTCACTCAAATCACAGGATGCAGATACGGTCAACATCTTTCAGACCATAGATGCACAGATAGACTACGGACTCGGTTCAACGTACGGTGCATCGAGAGCTATCGCCCATGCCCCTGAAGCATGCGATGCTCTTCCTGCATGCTATTGCACGTCCGAAGTACGTGAGCGCTTCCATGAGCTCAGCCTTTCAGACGATCGCAAAAAGAAGGGTCGCTGTCTTTGGCTCGACTTCGAAACGTTGGAACATATGGCCGATTCCTCCCATGAGCAGCCTTGGCGTACCGACCTTTCCCAACGCGCAAGGTATCTGCGCGCCCAAAATTGCCTCATGCAAGCTCTGGGCCCTTGCGGATTCAACCCCATGAAGGTCATCGCTTTCGCCGATGCACGAAACACCTGGGCTGAGGCCTGCGGTTGCCAATGGATTGCGGATTACCCTCTGCCCAACCTCACGCAGGCCGTCGGGTCAATCTACGATTCCAACCAGGGGAATCTGACGGATCTGACAGAGGAATTCATTCGTGCATGGACAGCGTACCAAGACGAAGTGCAGCGCGTTTACTGCCTCTGGAAGGGGTGGAAAGGTCTGCGCGCAAGCGCGATTGCGCAACATGACTTCGGGCTGGACATGTTGAAGGCATATGCCTCCCTGCTCCAATGCTGCAGCGATGCATCAACGACCATCGAACGAGCATCTGCCGCAATCAGGGCGTTCGGGCGCATCCTTGGCTCGCATGACACCACGCCCGTTTTCGGGTCCCGCTTCTGTCCCCAGCTTGACCCTGTCACGCCGCAAGAGCACGAGCGCCGGTCAATCCAGAGTGCGAAATCACAGGCGGAGCGCAAACAACGTCGCGTCGATTATTCTGAGCCGGTTTCCACATACATCGAAGATGAGTCCTACCACGCAATCGGCACCTTGGATGATTATTTCCAACACCGGTGGCGATACTCCGATGACTTCTTCGACGCCACGCCGCCATGGGAGCGCAGCTCTTACCCTGGAGGCGCAGATTCGAAAAAATAGGCGAATACCTCCCGTGCTTTCCAACCGCGTATTCCGCATGAGGACGACCGTTCCCGAAGGAGATACGCGAACGCGCGGACGGTCGGCGAAAGCCGCAGGGCGACAAGGCTGCGATTCCGAAACCTCCTGACCTCCCGAAACGCGGCAGCGCCGCAGATGGGAGGAAGAAAGATGACATGCAAGACGATAACCGCCGCCAACCAGGAGGGAGGGATGGCCAAGACCGCCACGGCGCTGAGCCTGGGGGTCGCGCTCGCCAAGACGGGGAACCGGATGCTTCTCCCATCTCGCGGAGGAGATGCGCCGTGCTAGGAGGAGGACGGCGGTGCCGCTGCCGAGCATCGACGACCTGTTCACGTCCCAGGAGGAGCGCGCCGCCCAGGGGAAGGGAGGGGACCCGTGGACAATGTGATCCGCAGGGGCAAGGGCTCCTTCACACACGTCGAGAACACAGTGTTCTTCGACCGCGAGCTGTCGCTCAAGCGAAGGGCATCTACGGCCAGATTCGCTCTCTCGAGGGCAACCCCAAGTGGGTCTTCACCATCAGGGGGTTCGCCTCGCTCGTGAAGGACGGCGTCGACTCGGTGTCGGCGGGCATCAGGGAGCTCAAGTCGGCGGGCTACGTCATCCGCGCACGCAGGCGCGGGGAGGCCGGCAGGTTCCTCAAGGCCGAGGAGGCGACCTGGATCACGCTCGACGACCCCGCGATGCACGACTCCGTAGCCGACGAGCTGCGCGCGGAGGGGTTCGCCATCCTCTCCGAGTTCGTCCGCAAGGACCGCGCCCCGAAGGCGCGCGATTCCGCGGAGGAAGGCTGCGGCGCCGAGAAAGCCCAGGTTGTCCCCAGAACGGAAAAATCCGTATCTGGTCCAGCCACATCCGGGAAAGCCACATCCGGAAAACCCAGATCTGGAGAACCCGGCGCTATAAATTACTCATGGGATAAAGCCCCTGAATCCAATCAACCGCCCCTCTCCTCCTCCCCGCGGGAAGCCGGGGCCGAAGGGGAAGGCGACGGCTGCGGGCCCTACAGGAGAGGCGAGTTCCCCGAGGAGTTCGAGAGGCTCTGCGCGATGTCGATCAAGCCCGTCGCATCCCTCAAGTTCAAGAGGTCCTGCCTCGCCGCTTGGGAGAAGAGGGTCGCGGAGGGCTACCTGCCGACCCAGATAGCGGACGCCTACGCCGCCTACGCCGAGAGCTACCGCGGCCGCAACGGCGAGGACGGCAGGCTGGCGAAGAACCTGGCGAGGTGGCTCGAGGGCGACGACGGCATGCCCGTGTGGTCGGACGACCCCATACCCCCGGACGCCCTGGGCTGCGACGGGGAGCCCCTCGACATGGAGGGCCTCGCGAAGGCGGACCCGGGGTTCGCGAAGCTCTGGCGCAGGGTCGCCTCGCGCCGCAACGTGATCCTATCGCTGCTCTACGACCGCAATCCCGGGGCGTCGAGGGAGGATTTCGAGGCGGAGTGCGAGGCCGACGAGACACTCGCGAGGCACATGGCGGCGTGCGAGGAGCGCTACGGGCGCTACCTCGCCCTGTGCGACTCGATGGAGGGCGGCGCAGCCGCGGGAAGGAGGGTCGCGTCGTGAGGATCGCCGTGCGCTTCGCCCGGTGGCTCTTCAGGGCCGTCTTCAGGTTCATGTAGGAGCCCCGCCGGCCTCTTCCCGAGCGCAGACCCGGACTGCAGCACCCCGCGGATTTTCCGTAGGGACGGGAAGGCAGCGCTTATAATGTGACGGTCACCCTAATTGAATACTCGTACGCCAAATACCGGACAGAGGGGCATCTGCCGTTTTGGGTATTTGGCGTACATTTCCCAACAGGGTGACAACTGAGGTGGATGCCTCTCTTTTCATGCCCCTGAGGCTTCCTTCCCTCGGTGACGAGCGCCTAGGAAAGGACGCCCTATGAAAGGCACCCCATTGAACACCCTACCCAAAGAATCCGTCGACGCAATCGTGCGCTCGACCGAGCGAATCGAAGGCGCGGCATCGATCCTCGCTATGCTCGAGGAGAAGGCGGACGGAGGGCGCGTGACCCCGTCAGAGATAGCCGCCGTGAGGTGCGTGCTCGAGAGCTGCGCGGCGGAGCTGGATGGAGCCTGGGCGCGAGCGTGAAAACGAGAATCTTTCCCTGTGGCCTAAACGCCGCTTTTCCGGTCTCCGCAGGATTTCCGCGCGGCAGCCTCGCGGATGCTCGGCGGAACCGTTCCGGATAATTTGACGAATGCGAACCGCGCCTCACCTGCGATTATCGGTTTCTTTGGGGATTAATAGCCGGATCAATCCGGATTAAGCCAGATAAATCGGACGACAGTTATCCGAGACTCCATCCCCGTCTGTCGCCCTTGGACTCGCTGCAAGCCGCCGCGCACAGGTGGGCTTCCGGCCTTCGATCGGCTTCTTGCTATGAAGCCGATTGGAGCGCCGCATCCGAAATCAGGAGGTCCTTTTGCGCGCGGTCGAGCGCCAAGCGTCTTCGAATGGCAAGGAACTCTTTGCATGAAGGATTTGACTGCCCTTGTCGGCGATGCGCCCAAATAAGGTGCTGTGGCGCAAATTGGGTCTGGCAAGCTCAGGTCATCTCCGTAGGCGCCTGCCGCTTCAAAATACGCATTGGATGAAAACCTCCATCGCAACAGGACAGGTCTTATAATTATCGGGACATGTCCTGATAATATTCCATCATCAGGACACCACCGCACTACCACCGAAGGACGTCTATGACAGGCAAGCGCGAAATTCCCCAAAAAGAGGACCTCGGCTGCGAATTCAAGAGCGATCTGAAGAGGTTGCCGGACAGCGAACTCATCGATACAGTGGTCGCTCTTAGCAACACCGATGGAGGCGTCCTGTACCTAGGCGTCGAGGACGACGGCACGCCTACCGGCATCCATGAAGCGCACGCTGATGCCACGGGGCTTTCGGCCCTCGTGTCAAACAAGACGATGCCTCCCGTCCCCGCCCGAGCCACCATGCTGCGGCTCGCCGCGGATGGATCGCCGGACGAGGAGGGCGTGAGAGTCATGGCCCTCGAGGTTCCGAAATCCACGGCGATCGTCGCCTCGAGGGACGGGAAGATTCTACGGAGGCTAATCAAATCAGACGGATCCCCAGAAAGCGTCCCCATGTACCCGTACGAGATAATCACGCGCCTTTCGACCATCGGGCAGCTCGATTACTCGTCCCTCCCCCTGCCGGACGCGAGCATGGACGACTTCAGCAAAGAGGAGCTGGCCCGCTTGAGGGACATTCTCTCAAGAAGCCGGAACAACGGAGACCAGGCCCTCCTCGAACTGCCCGACGACGAGATGCTGAGCGCGCTTCGCATGGTGGCGATGGTGGACGGCAGGAAGGTCCCCACGGTCACCGGAATTCTTCTCGCCGGGAAGCGCGAGGCCATCGCCCGGTGCGTGCCCACCTCGGGAGCCGCGTTCCAGGTCCTCGAGGGGACGGAGGTTCGGGTCAACCAGGACTTCGACCAGCCCCTGCTCTACACGATTGAAAAGATGAGGGAAATGCTCGAGCCGTGGAACCCCGAGCGAGAATACGAAGAAGGGCTGTTCAGACAGCCTGTGCCCGAATTCGACCACAGGGCGTTCAGGGAGGCGCTTGAACGCCTTCGGCCATAGGGATTACGCCTCTCTGGGCAGGGTGCGCGTCCTTGTCGACGACGAGGGGCTCACGATATCGAACCCCGGAGGATTCGTGGAGGGCGTCACCATCGACAACCTGCTGACCGTCGAGCCCCATGGGCGGAACGAGTGCCTGATGGGGGCTTTAAAGAGGATCGGCCTCGCGGAGAAAACGGGGCGCGGCGTCGACAGGATTTACGAGGGCTCCCTCTATTGCGGACGCCCTCTTCCGGACTACTCCGCTTCGACGTCTGCCAACGTCACGGTATTCATCGCAAGGAGCGCCCCCGACAAGCTGTTCATGCGCATGATCAACGAAGAGCGCGAGCGGACGGGAAGGCCTCTTTCCCTCAGGTCGCTCCTCGTTTTGGACGCCCTGAAGCGGCAGAGGAGACTAACGCTCGCCGACCTGTGCTCCCAAATCCACGCAACCGACTCCGTGACGCGTTCAACCGTCGAGAACCTTGTCGAGGCGGGTCTCGTCGAAGGAGTGGGGAACGCCAGCGGCCGCGCCTACATGCTCAGCGGCAGGGTGTACTCGCGATCCGGCAAGGACGCCGACTTCGTGCGCCAATCCGACATCGACAAGATTAGATACCCGGAACTCATAATGAAGCTTGCACACCAGCAGGGCGGGACAATCAAAAGGCGCGACGTCGAGCAGCTTTTGCACCTGCAGACGAAACAGGCTTACCGCGAGCTCTCGAAGCTCGTCGACGCCGGCGAGCTCGTATCTGTCGGGCGCGGGCCGGGAGCCCATTACGAGGTCTCCCGATAGGCCAATTTCCGGGGCAATATCAGGACAAGTCTCAATTAATCAGGACATGTCCTGATATTGTCCTGATTGATCTCTCCTCCCCGGCAATGCAGTCAATTCGGAACGCCCGTTTGAAGCCGCTCCGCAGGCAGGCCAGTTCCGCAAGAGGCGTTCTCGCCGACCATCCGCCAAACGGGAACATCGCCCGGTGCGTGCCGTCCTCAGCAAACGAGCAGCGCGCAAATCGCTCTTCGCAACATTCACGAAGGCGCAGATACGGCGCTTTCCTTTCCTTGTTGAAATAGCTTACGTCAGCGTAAACGAACTCAGCATGCCAGGACGAAGCGACGACCGCATTCCAGCCTTCATCGAGCCTCTTCACTCGTCGAAACATCGCGTCTCCGCCACCGATCCCCTCCCTCCGCCCCGCCCCGCGCAGCCCCGTCGGGCGCCATGCGACCGCAAGGCCCCTCGCTGGCGCAAGGGCCGCGGAAAACCTTCCTCCTGCGTCGGAAGCTCGAGCCTCCGGTTTCCCCTTCCTCCCTTGCGCCCGGAAGCGCCTCGCGGACTGCGACCGCCAACGGGGCTCGGCACAGGGCGGAGCCCGGAAAGAGAAGGAGGTCCCGGATGGGAAACAGGGCGATCATCACCACGCGCGAGAGGAAGATCGGGCTCTACCTGCACTGGAACGGCGGCCGCGACACCGTCGAGCCGCTGCTTCGGTACTGCGAACTCCAGGGCTACCGCCCGCCCAGCTCCGACAACTACGGGTGGGCCCGCATCTGCCAGGTCGTCGGCAACTTCTTCGGCGGCACGCTGTCGGTCGGCATCGGCCCCTACACCGACGACGCGGGCATGGACCCCGGGGACAACGGCATCTACGTCATCGAGGGCTGGAGAATCGTCGAGCGCCTCACGACGGAGTACGACGAGGGCTGGAAGCCCGCCGGCGTCCGAGACGTAGAGCCGTGCGAGGAGCAGCGCTCCTACGATTTCGACGAGATGCTGCGCTCCTTCGACGAGTCCATGCCGGAGGGCCTACGCCTCGGCGAGTTCCTCGACTCCGTCGAGGTGCCGGTGGGCGAGCTCGAGGTCGGCGACGAGGTGTGGTTGCGCGAGCACGAGAACGGCTGGAGGGCCTACCCCGTGGTCGGCTTCGGGCAGCCCGCCGGCAACGCGATCGCCGTCCGGGTGGAGACGCCCGACGGACGGGTCAGCATCACGTATCCCGACCTGCCCTACGTCGCCCGCTACGACCACGGCGGCGACTTCTCCTGGAACTCCAACAACTACGTGCACGGGGAGACGGCCTGCATAAAGCCCCGTGGCAAGACCGCCTAGCGACGCCCGGCCCGTCGGCCCCCGCCGGCGGGCCTTCCGGACGCGCTTGCTCGCTTGCCCGCCCTGAGCCTTTGCTTCCGCCCACCTTCTCTCGCCGCTGCCCCTCCCTGCCTCGACCCTCCATCCTCGCCGCCGGCCCCTGCGGGCGCAAGGGCCGCGAAAACTTTTCGCGCCAAGGTGCGATCGGACCATGCGCGAAAACTCGAGGCCCCTCCGGGGTTTCGCTTATCCCCCTTGCGCCCGCAGGGGCAGTCGGCGGGAAACGGGTCACGAGGCGGGGCGAAAGGGGCTCCGCCGAACGACGAAGGAGGTCGAAATGAAAGATCTGAAGGAACGCGCGATCAAGGCGACGAAGCTCTTCCTCGAGCGCCGCGGCTACGAGGTCATCGAGACGGGCTGGGAGTGCCCGGCAGGCGCGATCGACGTGGTGGCGACGGACGACGAGACCCTCGTGTTCGTTGAGGTGTCGGTGAGAGACGCCGCCGAGGGAGGCTTCCCGGAGGGTAGCGGCCCCAAAGACCGCGGGCGCCGCGAGACGGCCGCCATCGCATACCTGGCGGACCATGAGGGCGTCGACCGCCCTGTCCGCTTCGACAACGTGAGCCTGGTGGTCTTCGGCGAGAGCAAAGCCTTCCTCCGCCATCACATCAACGCCCTCTCCGACGCGATCCCGGACATCGCCGGCAACACGCTTCCCTCGGGGGTCGCCTAAGACCTCCTGGCCCCTCCGAGGGGCGCCCCCGGCCTTCGGGCCGGGGGCTTCAGCAACAAAGCGTTAAACGCTCCGGCCCTCCAATCGGGGTGCCGCGAAACTCGGTCGCGAGCCTCTTCCGCGTTGCTTCCCAGAAGGAGTGGTAACTTGCGTAGGGAAGCGAAAAGGAAGGGGCGGAAGATGGCGGCGCTTCACGAAAATGCCGCGGGGCTCTCGGAGATGGTGACGGCCCTCGCCGGCGTTGAAATTTGCAAGGAGCTCTGGCGCATCTACTACGATGAAACGGAGAACTGCCGCTCCATCGCGTACAGGAACGGCGCGATAGCGGATGCGCGGACGGTGGAGAGAACGTTCATCCTCGGCGGAATCGCCATCCTCGGCGAAGGCGCCGAGAACGAGCTGTCGGCACGCATCGAATCCTTCGCTCCCCGAAGCGGCGAGATGAAGGCGAGGACGGTGCTCGGCGGCAGCGACGATTTCGCAAGGGTCCTTCGCAGGAGGGAAACCACGCGCTTCCTCGAGTCGATCGACCAGCCCGGGATCGCCGTCCACTACCACTCGCAGGACAACCTCTACTATGCAATCGTGGACATCGTTGACTCCATGATCGCCGGTTCGGGGAACGGGCATATGTTTGCTCTTCATAGAGAGCTGAAGAACGCCCTCTATCTATGCGCCAGAATCGATCCCGTCGGCTTTCTGGAGAATCTCGCCGCGTTCGGCTTCCCCAACGTGCCTCCGGGAGAGGTCCGTCCTTTCTGCGAATTCATAGAGAATTCCCTTCTCGATTTCCTGGAAACCCGTTCGGAATCTCTCTCCTTCGAAGATCGGTTTTTCATAGAAACGCTCCGCCAGATGGCGAGAGCGTCGTCGAGAAGCGAATCCCTCGCGCTCCTGAAGGACAACCCTCCCGACACCCTGGTGGAGGGATTCTCCGATCACTATCAGCAGGTCTGCCTCTTCTTCCCCAAGGCATTCCACTGCTTCGACGACGAAACGCATGTTTCCATGGATATTGTCGACGGGGACAACTACGACTTCGTGGATTCAGAGTCGAACCTGTTCGTGCAGCTTTCGGACGTTTGGGTGGGGCTCCTGTCGCGCTGCTTCAGGTTCCTCGGCAAGTGGGCCGACGATCGAAATCCGGACGTCTTCGCCCATAACCCGATTGCGCTGGAGAATCTGAAAACCATCCGAAGGCTAATCGATAGGGCTGCCGACCTGCACCCCGCGCTCGTATCGTCGCTGGAGGCCGATTGCGTTCTCAGGAAAAGATTCGAAGCCTTCGACGCGTTGTGCGGGTCGTGAGATCCGTACGCTTCCGGAGCAAAGCAAGAGGCCTATTCCGTGTACACAGTCCCCGGAATAGCTCTTGGCCGCCCCGCCCGGCGCCGGTCCCGAAGCCCTCGGAGGAGGGCCGGGACGCGTCCCCTCCTTCGGAACGGAACGTCCCGAACCGGGGCGACGGGAGCGCAGCCCGCCTGCGGCTCGGCTACGCTCCATGCGGGGGATACCCCGCGCCCCTCGGGCGTCGGCCCGCCCCCGATTCCGAGGTTCGAGGAGGCGAGCCGGAAGATGGAAAGGCACCCGAAGCAGCTTCACGTGCGCATGTCCGACCGGGAGATGGAGTCCGCTAAAGGTCTCGCCCGCGAACTCGGCATGACGGTCTCCGACCTCGTCCGAGTCCTCCTGCAGCTGCCTGCGGAGGAGGTGCGAGGCGGGGCGAGGCTCGTCGTGGTCGACCGCACGACGGCGGCTCGGCTCTCCCGCGAGATGACGCGTTGGGGGCACCACTACAACCAGGCGGTCCACGCGCTCAACGCCATCGCGTACTATCTGAGGGCGAACGACATGGAGACCTCGGAGGTGGTCGAGGAGCTCTCCCGGGCGGAGCGCAAGCTCGCCGAAATGCAGCCCGGAGTCGAGTTGCTGAGGCGGACGGTTGTGGAGCTCTCCGGAAGCGTCCTCGCCGGGCTGGGGAGGTGAGGGGCGTGCCCATGCTCAAGGCGATATCGGGGCACACCTCGACCAGGGGGATCAGGCGGTACCTGACGAAGGAGGGCCGCGCGCTCGCCGAGGACTACATCAACCTCGAACCTTCTGTGCCGGGGAGGCCGTTCGACTGGGCCGAGGCGATGGACAGGACCCGGCGCCTGTACGGCAACAACTCCGCTTGGCGAGGGCGGCGCGCCCGCACCTACAAGCACTACGTCGTCTCCCCGGATCCCAAGGATCGCGTCTCGCTCGACGGGCTGCGCGCCCTCGCGACCGGATGGGCAAGGGAGTGCTTCCCGGACCACGAGGTCTCCATCGTCTACCACGACGACAACGCAGGAGGCATCCCGCACGCCCACGTCGTCGTCAACAACACGAACCTCGAGACGGGCCGCAGGCTCCAGGACCCGGACCCGAAGGCGCTCGCAAGGTCCTTGCAGGGGGCGGCCGAGAGCCTAGGCATGTCGCCGCTGGAGGCGGTCCCGCGCTCGGGCGGAGCGCCGGCATCCGAAGCCTGCCGCCAGAACGCGCCGCGGAGAATATGTCGGACGCGCCGAAAAGGAGCTCTCCGACCGCGGGGAGTACTCGTGGGTTGCCGACATACGGGCCAGGGTGAGGGTGGCGCGCTCGGTGGCGAGGAGCGAGACGCAGTTCAGGAGCCTCCTCGGATCATTGGGCGTCACGGTGTCGGAGAACTCCCCCCATGCGCCGAGGCGGGGTGTACGCGTTCGCCGACCGGCCGTCACGCAGGGTGGGCGGAGAGCGGCTGGGGCTGTCCTACAGCCGGTAGAGGCTGGAGCCCGTTCTTCGAGCGGGAGGAATCCGCAGGATAGCGGATGCCGGTGAGAGAGCGATAGCCGCAGCCGCCCGAAGCGCAGTAGAGTTGGGGGCCTCGAGGAGCTCAGGACCCTATCCGAAGCCGTGGCGCTCGTCGAGTCGTCGAGGGCGATATGCGCCGCCGACCTCGACCGCCTGGCGGAGGACGGCCGAAACGCCGAGCTCGCGGCTTACGCGCGACGCATCGGGATTCTCCCTGAGAAGCGCCCCGAGCCCCGGCTCGGCGCCGGACCTTCGAAGCCCGGGCACAGAAGGGTGGCGGGGGCCGTGAACCTGGCGGGGACGATTCCGTGGCAGCGGCGCGAAGCGCGGAAAGGCAGGAGAGGGGCGGGCAGAGATGATCCTGAAGGCGTACTACTCGGGAGGCCGCATCGACGTCTTCGACACCGACCACCATGTCGATGCCGTGCCGCAGAGGGGAAACCTCCTCGCCAACTACACGCTCGACCTGTCGGACGTCGCAGGAGATGGGCTTTGGCTGCGCTCTTACTATCACGAGGCGGCAGATGTATATCGGGAGAAGCCGGGGCCGACGGGCCTTCCGGTCGCCCGCAGGCGAGACGGGTGGAGCTTCCTGTTCGCGGACGCAGACGATCTGGAGCGGATCAACCGATTGACCGTCGATGGGGAGACGGTGCTCATCAGGATTGCAGGAGAACTGGTCGACGCCGCTTCCCTGTCCTAGGCATGCGAGTGCGCCGAGGAGCTGCCGTCGAGGGCGATCGCAGCTTACGGCTTTCTCGCAAGCGTTTCCGACGAACGCGAGCCAATCGCGCCCGAGTTCATAGGGATGCCATCCTCCTGCTTCAATGCGATGGTCGCTGGCAGCCGATACGATTCTTTGGAAGGGCCTCGCTTCTGACGGTCGAGATCGAAAAGGACCGAGGGAAGTCCCCGGCCCCCAGCCCAAGCGCCCCGCACAGCCTCACGACGGATACGCAGCGCTCGAAACATACCTGCTCCATGCCGACGGTTATGAGGTCGATGCGGTAACGGCTTTCGGGAAGGCGGCTGCAATGATTTCTCACCTCCCCTTGTGGGCAACGGCGAGGCATGCGGTCGACCCCACCCGCCGCCAGTTCACATCGTCGAACCACTTCCCTAGGATTTCCCTCATCTCCCTTTCCGAGTAGATGCGCACGTCCCCCTCGGCCGAATGGGGCAGCCAGGCGTTCATGACGGCCCTCGCCGGCGCCGGCTGCCAGACGTCCCCGACCACCAGGGCGCCGCCCGCCTTCAGGACCCGCCATGCCTGGAAGGCGGCGCGCTCCGGGTCCGGGTAGTGGTGGAAGGAGTCGTTGCACCACACGGCGTCGAACGAGCAGTCGCGGAAGGGGAGCCCCTCCGCGTCGCCGAGCACGAGCTCCGCCGACCCCCCGAGGCGCGCCCGCGCGGCGTCGAGCATGTTGGGCGAGAGGTCGAAGCACGTGAGTGATGCGCCGGGGATCTTGCCGAGGACCAGGTCGGAGAGGGCCCCCGTCCCGCATCCCAGATCGAGCAGGCGCGGGGCCGGGTTGCCTTCGACGGCGCGCGCCACCTCCCCGGCCACATGGGGGTAGAGGGCCCTCGCGTGGGCGCCGTGCATGTCCTCGTCGTACGTGGCCGCTTGGCCGTCGAAGGCATTCTTGGAGCGCCTCTTCGCCTCGCGCGCCTTATCGTTTTCCGTGGTCATCTTCCACTCCCTTCTATTGAGCAATGTTCAATATGCTTTGCCGAAAAAAACCCGGCCTGGGCCGGGATGGCGCCCCTACCGTCCGGAGGGGCCGCGCCGGTACTCGGTGACGAGCGCGCCGAGGTAGCGCCTGGCGGCATCCGCCGCCGCTGCGTCGGGCATGCCCGGCCCAGACGCAAGGCCCACGCACGCGTAGACCATCATCGAGGCGAGGAGCCCCGCGTCGCCGGCGGGCGCCCCCCGCCTGGCGGCATCGAGTTCAAGCGCCGCCTGCATGTGGGGCCGAACCGCCTCGCATATCCCAAGCGACAGCCTGTCATGGAGCGTGCCGTTGTTCTCGGCGTGGAGGCTGTCCGCATGGGGAAACGCGGAATGGTCGGTCGCGGCGGCTATGGCGCCTTCGAGCTTCTCATCGAGGGAGAGCCCCCTGTCGTCGAGGGCTGCACGCATCCCCTCGGAGCATTCCTCCGCGTAATACGCGATCGCGGCGTCGAAGAGCCGCTGCTTCGAGTCGAAGTAGTGGTAGGCGAGGCCGGGCGCGACCCCGGCCTCGCGCGCCACCGATCGCACGGAGACGTTGTCATAGCCCTTCTCGGCGAACAGCCGCATCGCCGTGTCGAGAAGCTCCGCTTTGCGCTCCTCCGGGTCCTTGACGGTTCTCGGCATGTTCCCCACCTCCTTCACGCCGATGCGTCCTACTAGAATCTTTGCGTACTCTGTGGTCGGTAAAGTGCCTACCAATCGACAAACATGCCGCCTATCGCGAAAATCAGTATGCTCTGGATATCGGGCAAGGTCTTCGACGTCTCCCAATGGCTCACCGTGACGCGTCTCACGTAGAGCTTTCGGGCGAGGTCGGCGTCGACATTGGGTTCGATCCGTACGGCGGGTTCACCCCGACCTCCACGAGAGAGCTCGCAAACCGCTACGTCGGCAGGCTCGTCCCGAAACTCGTGGCTGATGGGCCCGGCAACGAAGGAAAGCATGGACTTACGGAATAATTTGGCGACAAGGCGAACCGATGCGCTATACTGTCGTTCGTAAAATTGCGGGTATCGCCAAGTGGTAAGGCATCAGCTTCCCAAGCTGACATTCGCGGGTTCGAGTCCCGTTACCCGCTCCAGAAATTTTCACGCTGCGGTTCGCCGCAGCTTTTTTATTGCATCAACTCCAACCCTGCATCCCGCACATGAAAAAGCCGACTCATGCAAGTCGGCTTTTTCGTTCGGTTGTCTTGACCGAGTTATTTCACAGCGCCAATGCGGCAGATGGTGGTGCCGCAGTCGGGGCACTTGCCCTTGGTGATGGGCTTGCCGTTCTTCATGGTGCCCTCGACGGGATCCTTCATTTCCTTCTTAGCCTTGCACTTCACGCAATATGCCTCAATAGCCATATCGAACCTCCGTTTACTCACGGGGCCCGAGGCCCCATCTATCACAGCCGTTCGGCCGTACACAAAACGCAACTATGATACCCCAACTTGGGGAAATGCCATCGGAATATGCATTCCTCCACATACTGACGCAAAATCTGCAGATGAGAGCCGCTTTTGCTGTTTTCCAGCTGCTTTGGCTAGATGTTTTTGAGCAGCTCCACCACGAAATCGGCGCGCTGATCAATAAGCTCGGAGCTCACATTCTCAATCACGTCGTTCTCCTCTGCGAAGTACGCAGGCTTCGATCCGTCCATACCAACCAGGCTCACCGACTGAACACGATGCTTCAAGGCGAAGGATGCAGCGCTTTCACGCCAGTTGATGGAAGCCGAACCTGCCGACACTCCGCTTGCCTGCGATGCATGATGCAGATAGCGCTTCGTCCTCGATGATGCCTGGCGCGTCTTGACCAGGCCCTCTTTCTCGAGAGCGCACAAATCGCCAGCGCCCAGCGATTCAAGGTTCACAACCATCGCGCCGCGCATCTCGCTTGCATGTTCGGCCAAAAACGCCTTGATTCCGCCGTTGTCCATCAACTCGGAGCCCAGAGCCACGAACCAGATTTCTGTATTGATGTCACCTGCGGCAAATGAATAGATCTGCTGCATGGGAGCGCTCTCGTGCGGACGCGGCTGGGTTTTGTTCGCCTCCAACACTTCAAGCGCAGCAGCCATGGGGTCAACTGCAGTATCCAGCGCGGCGTCAAGCTGCTCTGCATCATACGCAGCCCCATCTTCTTCTGCGGCAGCATCCTCGTGCGAATCCGCATTCTTTGAGAAGCGTGAGCGTAGGTTGCTGAATCCGCCGCCCTCCCAATCGTCGTCGCGGAAGCTCTCCCAGCCACCGCTCTTGCTGCCACCGCGGCGTGCGTCGAAGTCATCATCGACGCCGAGCCATTCCTGGGCGGTGGTGTTGTCATTCTTCTTGCGACGGAATTTGCCGAAGAACTTACCGATACGACTCTGCGGCACGTCCACATATCCCGGACCCGCGAAGGCGCCGGTCTCCGTCATGTCGGTCTCATACGCAGAATCATCCGCGTCGTCCACATACAGATCCTCAGGAGAGACGTTCTGCAGCAGCTCATCTCCCACAGCACTGCCGGCCCCGGTGGTCGCGATGGGGGCGAAAGCGCTGGTGGCACCCACGGGCTTCACCTGCTCAGGGGTATCTTCGCCCTCCGCGCCATCCAGGTCGATGGCGGGAAGCGACATGGCAAGAAGGCTTTTCGCAGCATTCTGGCCGCCCTCTTCTTCCGTGGTGAACGCCAGCGGTGCACGCTGTTTGAAATCATTGGGCGAAATGGCAGGAACCGCAGGCTCGTTGGGCGTAAGGATGGGCGGAAGGTCCAACGGCGGCAAGTCGAGAGATCCAACTTTCATGCTGGGCAGCTCAACAGCGGGTGCCTCCCCCTCAATGCTGGGGACGACCGAGGAAAGCGCGACAGGGCGACCATCCCCAGGGGCAACGGACTGATCGGATTTCGCCGCTTGCTTGCGCAGTTCGCGCGCGCGGGCCTGCGCCTGAGCCTGGGCCATGCGCTGCTGAAGCACCTCGACGGGAAGCACCTGCGTGGTTTCAGCAGAAGCGGGCAGTGATACGTCGGCATCCTCGGCCGGTGCGGATTCTCCTGCAAGGGACGCGGCCTGGGCCCTCAAGGCGTCAAGGTCCAGATTTCCCGCATCGATGGCAGGCATGGCCGTGGTGGCACCCGGCTGGGCTGCAGCAGATGCAGCTTCAACGGGAGCAATGGGACCGGTCGAAGCGGGCTCGGCGGCAACAGGTGCCATGGGGCCTGTGGCGAAGGTTTCAGCCACAACGGGAGCCACCGGCACGGTCTTGTCGGGATCCGCGGCAGGAACCGACTCGATGACCTGCGTCTTCGCGGTCGCGTCAACAACCGCTTCGACCTGTTGCGCAGCAGGATGGGCCGTAACGTTGACGGGCGCAGCCTGGACGGGCATCTGATCAGGGCGTTCGGGATGGGCTCCCAGGATGGCGGCCGCAGAAGGCATGGGCTCGGCGGGCGTTGCATGATCCTGCGCACCCTTGGCGGCCGCAGCAGCGGCGGCGAACGAACCCACGCCGCTTGCAGGTGCATCGGCGTAGCGGGAACGCTGGGAGGCAACAGGGCCGGAATCCTTCTTCTTGGCTTTCTCCGTCGCCTTACGGTACCAATCAGGCACAGACGCATCAGCGGCAGCCGAACCAACGGCCGCAGCAGCACTGGCAGCCGCAGCGCCCGCAACAACGGCGGCGCTGGCGGCAGCAGCCACCTCGGACTTCGAATCTTCGCCGGCTTCCGTAGCCTCGGTGGCCGAAGCGTTCTCCAACGCATCAGCGATGGTATCGGCGGGAACGCTTGAAAGCGCAGCTTTCGCCTCTTCGCGCGAACGGGTCATGTCCTCTTCAGTAGGCTGGGCGATGGGCATGTCCTTGACCTGCACCAGATTCGCAGCAATGTCGAAGCTGCGGGCAGCGCCGGGAACGGGCTCTCCGGTCATGGCGGCAATCGCAGCCTTCGCTGCAGCAAGACCGTCCACGGGTTCTTCGGCAGCACCCTCATAGGAAACGCCCGCACCCTCGGGAACAACACCCAAAGCGCGAGCGGTCTCTTCGCCATACATATAGCCAGAGTCCGAAACCGATGAAGCGGAAACCTCGCCGTTGCCTATGCGGCGGGCAACCTCCAACATGACCGCTACGCCGGAAGCGTTGCTTACGGCCGCCTCGTTGTAGGGAGCGAACTTCTCCATAGCCATGAAGACCAGCTGAACCGCCACCAGCAGCACGCAAATGCCCATGAGAACATTGATTGTGATGATGATCTCAGCGCTGGCAGAGGCGAACACGAATGCACGCAGAGCCAACAGGACAGGTAGCAGGGCCATGCCGCACAAGGCTGCGATTTTGAACGGTGCAATGAGTTTGACCAACGAATGCGAGCACTCGCGACGCACTTTGCCCGAGTCGTAATTCGCCGTGATGATGATCTTGCGGCGGCGGGCTCCGGACGTCTCGGGCGAATACGCAGGCACGTAGCGCGCAACGATGTTTTGGCTGACTCCCTTCATGAACAGACGGGAGAGCACTGGCTTGTCAATTATCTCGCACACCAGAAGCGCCAACGCAATCAAGGACCCGATCAGCGCGGGAATGAGCATCTGCGGAACCGCCATTGCCAGAACCGCCAGCACGGCCGAAAAGACCCCGCATAGCGCTTTAGGCAGATTCGCGCTGGTCAAACAGGTGAAATCTTCGATTTCCGCTTCAAGGTGAGCATCGGAACGCAGCTGATCGGCAATATAGAGCGCCGCCTGCTGCTCTTCCTCGGTGCCCGCAGGACGAGCTCCGATCTCCTGGGAGAGATACGCTATATGGTCCATCGGTTTTGTCATAACTGCGCCTTTCGCAGATCATTCGCCTCGCATGAGGACATACGTGCTGGATAGTATACACCAAGGCTCATACGGTCGAATCTCCCAGATAATCACGCAAGAACGCGTCGGCGGTGCCTGCGCGGGTTCGGGCCGCCTGATAATCCTCTAACAGCCCTTGGATATTCGTCTCGTACGCTTGAACCACCGGGTCGGTGGGGTTGGCAGGAAGCTGGGTTGCAAGTTCGGCAGCTTTCGCATCAGCCTCGTTGTACAGGGCATTCTGCTCATCCGCCGTTGCCTTGTCCTGGATGTAGATGGCTTCGTCGCTGGCAATGGCATAACCCATCGCCTCGATCCGCGTATCTATATACGAACGCAGCACCGAGAAGTCCGCCGAAGCGTAGCTTGCCGAAGCTTCGTCCAGCTTTGAGCGCGCCGCCGTGAATTTCTCCAGGGCCTGCTCGGTCTTCTCCTGGGATGCCGCAACGTTTTCATTCGTCGTATCGGTCACAAGACCGGCTGCTTCGCGGGCAAGGGCGTCAGCCTCAAGCACCAGATCCCAGCACTCCTCAATTGAGGCACTTGCGGCTGCGGCGTTGCGATCGGCCTCCATCAGGCTTTGCGCATGCCCCAACATATCGCGGCGGGCGGCGACGGCGGCCTCCAGCTGGTTGCACGCCTCCTTGTCGGCGCCCTGCAACATGAATCTGCCCGCCTTGCGCGCAAGCGTTTCAGCTTCGTTCAACTCGATTTCAGCATCGCCCACCAAGGTCTCGATATCAGCCATCTGCGCCAGAGATTCCTCGGTAACAGATGATGTAACCAATGCATCCATTGCCACAATGACTTCGTCTGCGCTCTCCAATGCGGAAATTCCCTGATGGAGCAACTCCATCTGGCCGGCATGGTCCTCATAGGTTTTGTAGAGATACATGCCGAAGGCGCCCACAATAGCCGCGGAGCACACGATGCCCGCCACCGTTGTCGCAACGCGGCGAATCCGGCGGGCTTTCTTTCGACGGCGAATCTCCGCCTCGGGGTCTGCGATGGCCGCAGCCCTATGCCGGTCACGTGATGCTTCTCTGCTGGAAAGCTCAAGCGCCAAACCTGCTATATCCGCAGCCGTATAGCCCTTCCCCGATGTTGACGGCGCCGGAGCATCGGAGCCGGGCAGGTAATCCGTGGTTTTCGGAGTGGGATCTCCCAAACGCTTGCCCGGGAACGTGAACAACGAGACGTCGCCCAAAAAACCGCTCAAGCGCGCCTGGCCTTCAGCCTCATCGGCTTTCGACGACAACGCGTCCATCACGGACAAGGACAGCTCATTGGAGGTGCCCGCCGTATTCTTCTTGATATGAAGGCTCGCGGGGCCCGCCCCCCGCGAAAACCGTTTCTTCCCGTTTCTGCCAGCCATGGCGCTGAAAACCCGTCCTACTCGGCCTGCGCCTACGCTTGCGAATGTCCGGCCCGGCCGTCAACAGACGCCCGATTGCCAACCTTCTGGGCGGCATCGGCGATGATTTCCGCCGCACGGGCCGAAGAGCAGATGGTCACGTTCTTCGACGGCAGCGAATTCAAGAACGTCTTTCCGTATCCCTTGGTCAGCAGGCGGCGATCAGCCAAAACCAGCACTCCTGTGTCGGTCGAAGACCTGATCAGCCTGCCGGCTGCCTGCTTGATCTCGATAACGGCCTGAGGCAGGGTGTAATGGGCCCATGCCCGGTCATCACGCAAAGCGCGCTCACAGGACAGCGGATCGGTGGGCTTGGCGAAGGGCAGCTTGGGAATCACCACGCCTTTAAGCGTTGCGCCGGGCGCATCGAATCCCTCCCAGAAGCTCTTGAGGGCGAACAGCGAGAGATGTTCATCCGCCAGGAAGTCATCGCGCAGCCCTTTGGTGGACACACCCCATTTCTGGCACACCAGACGAAGGTCCGCTTCCTTCAACTGAGGGGACACGACATCAAAACACGCTTCCATCTCCCGACGATTGGTGAACAGCGTCAGCATGCTTCCGTTTTGGGCAAGGTGCAACTCGGCCAGCAGACTTTGAAGCGCCGGCAGATAGTCCTTGCTGGACGGCTCTGGGATATCATCGATCACCAGAACGCGCATATTCGTATCGAAGTCATAGCTTGAGCCCAACATGCGGTCATTTGCGCGGCTCGCTTCACCGCAGTTCAAACCCAACGCACTATGGAATGTTCCGAAATCTTCGCCAACCGTTATGGTTGCGCTGGCGAAGATCACGCTATCGGTATGCTCATACAGCGTCTGATTGAGAACATCACCCACATCCACAGGAGCGCCCGCAAGCTCTTCGACCACGCGGTCGGGTTTGCGGGACAGCTTCGCCGAGTAGACGAAGCGGGGATCGGCCTTTTCCAGGATGAGCTCCGCAGCCTGCAGCATCTCTTTGGCTTCGATGACCACCGCAGCCGCTTCGCGCTGGCAATCCTCCATGCCGCCCACGCCTTCCAAAAACGCGACCAATTCGCTTGCATCGCGAACCAGACGCTCGCCCGATTCACAGAACTCCGCAGCGAATCCCCGCAGCGCCTGGAATTCTTCCGTCGCGCGAACTTCGTCATTGATCCACAGCTCGATGGTCTCATAGTGGCGATTTGACGGTTCCTTATCGCATGCCACCAGGTCTTTCATGTGGTGGGCGAACTCGGTTGCAGTCTGAGCGAACGCCGCTGCGCTGCGGCGGGCACGCTCCGTCATGGTGAAGAACAGGGTTGCAGACTCGGTCGGTTTCTCCCTGTCGAAGGAACCTTGACGCTCGCAGCGCACGAAGACGTTGCGCTTCGCATCCTCGGATGCGAGCTTGTTCGCCAGGCGCACCATGTCTATGGCCTCAAGATGCACAGCCAGCGCTCGGCGCGCTTCGGATTCGGCTCCATGGGCCTCATCGACCGCCCACAACCTGATGGGAGGCAGAAGACCGCCATCAGCAGCAATGTCGCAGAACAGAAGGGAATGGTTCGTAACCACGATATCGGCGTTTTCGGCCCGCTTGCGCTGCCCGTGGACGAAGCAATTCGTTCCGAAGAACGGACACTTGCGACGCATACAATCGCGCGACGTGGTGGTGATGGCGTAACGCGGGACGGCACGGTAATCCAGCTTGAGGTCGTCGATATCGTCGTATTCGGTCTGTTCGATGAAACTCAGCAGCGCGCCGATGCTCGGTGCCTGGCTGATGGGCTTGCCCGCTATCAGGGGAGATTTCGCCCCATCTTGCATCATGCGATTGATGCGGTAGAGACACGGGTAATGCGAAAAACCCTTGAGCGGAACGTAAGTCAGCTTGCGGCCAACCGTTTCACGAAGGCCCTCGTCAAGCAGGGGAAGCTCTTTGTACACGATTTGATCCAGCAGCGCATTCGTTTTGGTGGCGACGCCCACTGGCACATTGTTGCGCACGGCGGTGAGAACCGAGGGTACCAGGTACGCCATGGACTTGCCCACGCCCGTCCCTGCTTCAACCACAAGATTTTTCGATGTTGAGAACGCGCGCAGCACCTCTTCGGCCATGGCAACCTGCTCACGACGGGGTTCGAAATCCTCATACAGGCGTCCCACCAGACCGCGTGCCGTAAACGCCTCTTCGATCTCTTCAGGCGAAGGGAATTCCAAAACCTTCTCCGCTTGGCGCTGGGCTGCAAGGCGAATATTGGAAACCGACGCATCCGCCTCACGTATTCCCACGGCCTCTAGGGCTTCTTCGAAATTGCGGGCGGCGCGAGCCGAGGTTTCCCCCATCACCTTGCGCAAACGAGTGGCACGGGTCGCACGCAGATTGAAGGGGTAGCGGCGACTTTCGATGGAAGGGCCGTCGGGATTTTCCGCCTCCGCGACAGCTTCTTGCAAGTCAGCGATTCGGACGAAGACCTCCCCGGTGGGCCATTGCTGCGCATCCGTCAGTTCGGAGATGCAGCGCACCAGGTCAATGGGCATGTTTGCAATAGCAGCCAAAAGAATCCTGTACACCGCGCACAAAGCCTCGACGTCAGCATCGGCCCGATGCGTCGATATGGGCGCGTCGAATGCACGGACCAAATCGATAAGCCTATGGGAACGCAGACGAGGCAGGGCGATGCGCGCCAAATCCAGCGAGTCGACCCAAAGGTTTTCCGTCAAAGGAGAGCCCTCCTCATGGCGGGTTGCCGTGAACGTGCGGTCGAATTCGGCATTATGGGCCACAACCATGGAATCGCCGACGAATTCCACCAGGCGCTCCAGAGCCTCAGCGGGCGAAGGCGCATCAGCCACGTCCTCATCATGGATATCGGTCAGACGGGCAACATCTTCCGGGATGGGATGGCCGGGGTTCACGAAGGTCACGAACCATTCCGTGATTTCACCCCGCTCCATCCTTGCGGCGGCAATCTGGGTCAGCTCGTCGCTTTTGAAGGAAAATCCCGTGGTTTCGGTATCCAAAACCACCACATTGCGGTCGAGGATGCCGAAATCCGCCTTGGCGGCATACTCCGCCAACGATGCGTAGCGTTCGCGTATGTCCAACGGCGTGCCGTCAATGACATATGCGTCCATCCGTGTCTTCTGCATATTCACCCAATCCGCGAGTTGTTGTAAGGTATGGAGCACGCCGCCCATTTCGGCAGGCGCTCATCCGCGCATCACGCGCGCGTGCATGATTCCAAACAGACTATCATGAATGCCGCCTTGTCATTGAACAGCGGCAGAAAGACCACAGAGGTTCTCATGGCTTCATTCAACCCTGCAGACCTGTACTTCGGCTGCTACGCACGCTTCAACACCGTCGATCAGAAATCCGGTGCCGCTTTGGCCGGCCCCGATGTTGCCGTCGGTGACATCGGCGAGATCGAATGGGAGACAGACGAAGAGGGGCGCCAGCGCGCGTGGCTGCGCAACCCCTATGGAGCGCGCATGGGTTTTCTGGACGCCCATTCCTCTTACAAGCTTGCCGTGTACCACGCTAAGGAATGGACCATCCGTTACGTTTTGAGCTTTACCGCCTACACGGAAGAGGACGAAGGCGGAAGCTATTGGGGCCAGGTTGCCATCATCGCCTATCCGCCGCGCTATGCGGACCGCTTCGAGCCCTTCGTCAAGAAGTTCGCCCAGGTTGCCGCTGATGGTTCACGCCCCGACCCCGACCTTCGCGCTGCAAGCCTGCAGCAGGTTCTCGATGACGTCGAATCGTGGAAACCCACCAACAAAGTCAAGATTCCCGGCGGTTCCGGTGGCAAGACGGTCATCCTGAAAGACCACCGCACCGTACACGACAAGGTGCTGGATAAAGGACGTTCCCGCAATATCGGCTGCTACATCATCTCCATTGCGTTCATCGTCCTTTTGGTGGCCGGCGCTGCATGGCTTTTGCACGCCATGGGGCTGTTCTGATCCAAACCGAATTCGCACCTGAAGCGCACACTGCTTCGACTCAGCATCGATAACCAATGATTCAGATTCACAAACAGCCATGAGACACCCCTTCCCATAGCCGAAAGCATATCTAATCCAATCATTTACCCCCATTACCCAAATGGGTAATGGTATGTGGTATTTTCAAACCGCTTCGTCACCCTATCAGAAGAGCTTTATTCACTCCCATTGCCCTCATGAGGTGCTGCGCCGCATTCGAAATGGAATCGCACTATCCCAAGATCAATCTTCACACACGGACCAATTCCCGCTCGGAGAGATACTGTGTCCCCGCGGCCGATGATTTTGAATTTCTGCTGATTGAGGGCAGTAGGCGCTAAAAGCGCAGCCCGTACGCCTCTCGAGAACCACTCAGGAGATTCACCCTCATACACCGATACCCGATCTGCCGATTTCGAGCGCCGAGGTTTCCCCTGATTCTTGCCTTTACCCAATGCGATAACCGCAATTAGCTTCTCATCAGGCATTACCGTGAATACCCCTGGTATTTTCCTGTATGTGAGCGCCGCCCAGCAAGTATTCAAGCCAAGCATCTGTGCTTCCAGGGCAAGTCTTTCGCCGTAATAGCCACAACGCTCATCCAAGTCTTCGGCGCGCTTGCCCACCAACGCAACATAGTCAGTCACCCCACGAAATGTTCCGTAATGAGCCATCAGGCCGCTAAACACCTGCTTCTCTCCCGTAACAAGCTGAAATCGCAAGTTGCCATCAATGTTGCACCTGTCCACACAAGCACGGAGCGCCGCAATATCCTGCGGCGCCAACGGTTCTTCCTCATATTGACGGACACTGTGCCTTGATGCGATTGCTTCCAAATAGAAGCTTGCAGTTTCGCCATCCATTATTTCTCAAGAGCAAGAGCGACAAGCTTCTCGCAAAGCTGCGGAAACTCGATGCCTGCAGCGCGAGCCGCGTCAGGAACCAGCGACGTTCCAGTCATACCTGGCAGCGTGTTGGTTTCAAGAATCCAGCACTGACCTTCAGCATCAAGGATTATGTCGCTGCGAGAAATCCCTCGACAGCCAAGGACAGCATGTGCGGCAAGTGCCATATCCTGAGCCTGTTCGGCCTGAACAGGCGTCAGGGGAGCAGGGCAGAGATGACGGCTGCCGCCGGCTGCATACTTAGCATGGTAGTTGTAGAACTCATCCTCAGTTGCCACAATCTGAATCACAGGCAATGCAACAGGCTCTTCATTCCCCATTACTGCTACAGTCAATTCGGTGCCCTCAACAAAACCCTCGACCAGAGCTTCCTCATCGACGGACAGCGCAGTTTCAAGTGCAGCCGGAAGGTCTTCGGAAGCTCGAACAATGGTCATGCCAAGAGAGCTGCCTTCGGTTGCCGGCTTCACTACGCACGGAAGTCCACCAACCGACTCCAGGATCTCCTCCATATCTTGATCGTCCAGGATATCCGCAGCGCCAACCGTCTGAGAAGGGGCCACACGAAGTCCTGCCAGCTCATAGAGCTCTTTTGCCTTGGATTTATTGATAGCCATTGCACTCGCGAGCACACCAGAACCCGTATAGGGAATCCCCGCCGTTTCCAGGAACCCCTGAATGGTACCGTCTTCGCCGCCACGGCCATGCAACGCCAAGAATGCCACGTCGAAGCCACCCTCCAGCAAGCGAACCAGATCGGCTTTCTCTGCAGAATCAATGAGTTCAACCTCAAAGCCGATTTCCCTCAGAGCAGCGGCGCTGGATTTGCCGGAATTGAGAGACACTTCACGCTCTCCGCTGATTCCTCCGTAGACCACGGCCACTTTATAATCAGAAGCATTCCCTGAATATGCCATCATCTCACCAATCTTCTTGTTGACGCGGTCTACGGAGTCCAACATGGGAGCCCATGCAAACCGCTGTTTACGACTCCGACAATATAACGCAACAGACGCGTATTCGGTGATTTTCGTTGACAGAAAGCTCTGAAGCAGTATCATTATTGATACTTATTGATATTTAGTCCCAATAAGGTTAGGAGACATCATGAAGGTTTATCGTTGCAAAGCTTGCGGCTATCTGCACGTTGGTTCCGCACCTGAAGAGTGCCCCATGTGCCACGGTCCCCAGAGCCTGTTCTCTGAATACGAGGTTCCCAACGTTGCCGGCACCAAGACCGCCGAAAACCTTGCCGCAGCTTTCGCTGGCGAATCCCAGGCAAACCGCAAGTACACCCTGTGGCAGCAGATTGCCAAGGATTCCGGAGACGAAGCCTCCGCTGCAGCATTCGACCGCCCCATGGCCGAAGAAACCGCCCATGCACTTTCCGAGGCAATCTACCTTGGCATGTTCGGCGATGTGAAGACCAACCTTCAGAACGCTGCCGAAGGTGAGCGCTACGAAGAAGAGAACATGTACCCCGAATTCGCTAAGGTCGCTGAAGAAGAAGGCTTCCCCGAGATTGCTCATTTCTTCAAGATGACTGCTCATTTTGAGGGTCAGCACAAGCAGGGCTATGCCGAGGCTGCTGCCAAACTTCAGTAATCCCTGATATCTCATTTACGCAAAAAGGGCGCCTAATGTTTGGGCGCCCTTTTTTAATGGCATCATGTTGTAATGCTGATTTTAAAAACTCCAAATATCGGAATTCTGCAGACTGATTAGACTCCAAACCTATAGCGATGCTTTGTTTTTCAGTTGTCCACACGCTCCATCGATATCCTGGCCTCTGGAATTCCTTACCGTAGTCTCAATTCCGGCTTTCTGCATGACGATAACAAACCGCTGCATCGTTTTCGAAGTAGGCGGCTGCAAAGGAGAACCCTCAACGGAATTGATCGGAATCAAATTGACATGGCAGAGCATGCCTTCGCAGAAATCACGCAATGCATCCAGATGAGCGTCATCATCATTGACTCCATCGATCATGATGTACTCGAGGGTCACCCTTCTGTTGGTTTCCACCGTATAATCAACCAAAGCATTTTGGAGCTTTTCTAGGGATTGGTTTGCAACACGTGGCATCAATTCGTTTCTAGTCTTCTGTATTGCCGAATGAAGCGACACCGCCAAAGTAAATTGCTCAGGCTCCTTCATCCACTTGCGGATTCCATCAACAAGTCCGCATGTCGAGACCGTTATATGACGAGCACCAATTCCAACTGCTGCCGGATCATTCAATATCCTTAAAGCAGCGAGAACGTTGTCGTAATTCAAAAATGGCTCACCTTGGCCCATGGCAACAACATTGCTGACTCTCATTCCCATGTCTTTTTCTGCGAGAACAATTTGATCAACCATCTCACCGGGAAGCAGATTCCTGGTGAATCCCTCTTTACCTGTTGCACAGAATGAACATTCCATTGGACAGCCGATTTGAGTTGAAAAACACACGGTCAATCTATCATCAGAAGGCATAGCCACCATTTCGGTGGTATTTCCATCATTGAATTCCACGATATACTTTCGTGTTCCATCCCTCGAGACTCTACGCTCTATTATTTTCGACTCGTATACAGGAGCTACCTCTTTGAGCTGATCCCGAAGCTTTGCTGGAAGATTTGTCATCTCTTCATAGCTTGTCGCATGCTTCGCATATAGCCAATCATACAATTGTTTCACGCGAAACATTGGTTGTCCCAGAGAAGATAAGACCTGCTCAAGCCCTTGTTTTGAATATGCTTTTATTGGTTTTCCATTCTCAAAAGTATCCAAAATCAAAATACCCGCTTCCTCAATATCTCGAGCTTTCCTTCGTTTGAAGAAAGCGGCATCCGGAGATGCCGCTTTTTCTTTGCAGATCTAATCAATTGATTCCAACGATGACTCAACCCAGTGTCGCAACCGAAAATACGCCGATTGACTACGAATTAATCAACTCGAAAAGCCTTTGCAGATCGTCTTCGTCCTTGAATTCAATTTCAATCTTGTTTTTCCCATTTACATTCTTGATACGAACCTTCGTATCAAGGCTTTCACTCAAGTTTTTCGCAGCAACCTTAAAAGATTTAGGCAGGGGAGGTTTTTTCTCCTGCGCAGGAGTTTTAGGTTTCCCAGCTAGAAGTCTTGCAATTGCTTCTGCTTCACGAACGGTGAGCTTTTCTGCAATAAGTTTGTCAGTGAGCTTTTTGCGACCGTCTGCGGTAGGAATAGACAGAATCGCACGCGCATGGCCAGCAGTAATTTTCTCTTCATAAAGCAACTGCTGAGCCTCTTCAGGCAATTCAAGCAAGCGAAGTGCATTTGCAATGGTCGAGCGGCCTTTTGAAACAGCGGCAGCAACTTCAGACTGTGTCTTTCCACCGCGCTCCATCATCCGCTTATACCCATAAGCTTCTTCGATAGGGTTCAGATCGCTACGCTGAAGATTCTCAATCAGTGCAAGCTCAAGAACCTTCATATCGTCCGCTTCTTTAATGCGAACTGGAACCTGGGTCAAACCTAGGGATTTGCATGCCTGCCAACGACGTTCACCTGCAATGATTTGATATCCATCACCCATCTCCCTCACCAAGATAGGCTGGAGCAAACCATCTTTCTCAATCGAAGCAGCAAGCTCTTCAATTTCTTCAGGCTTGAAGTTGGTTCGCGGTTGATCCGGATTTGGCTTTATCAGACGCAAAGGAACTTCATCAAGAGCCTTTTTCTCATCATTTTGCTCATGGTCTGCTTCCTTTACAGGCTCAACCTGAGGCTTCTGAAGGACTGGGGTCGCTTGAGAAACACTGGCATTTGCGTTTTTTACCATAGGATCTCGAGGTTTCACCTCTTTAATCCGAACCCCATCATCCTCTTCGATATATTCCTTATTCGCAACAACACTCTTAACAGGTGTCACTGCCGCAGGTATCTCGATCTTTTTTTCAGATGCTACCGATGTAACACTTTCAGCTTCTGGCTTAATGGAAGTCACGTCAGTGTTTTTAAGGCGCTGGACAGGCTTGTTTAATGGCTGCTGATCCTGCTGGATAGTCTCTCTCTCATCTTGTGCAAGATCCTCTTCACGAATTATCTGTCGTTCTACTTTTTTTACCGGCTGAACCTGCTGAGGAACAGGGGAGGAAGTAGCCGCACTTTGCTTCGCTTGACGGAGTTCCTGTTCCAAGGGAGCTTCATATCCGCCCATCAGAGAATTCAGGCCGCGCCCGAGACCGCTCTTATTGTTTTTAGCCACGTCGAATCACTTCTTTCGCCAAGGCATTGTAGGACTCAGCGCCTTTGCCTGTAGGATCATACTCATTGATTGGCTGCCCAAAACTAGGAGCCTCTGACAGTTTAACTGTTCTGGGGATCACAGTTTCAAACACAAGCTTGCCAAAGAAACCTCTAACTTCTTCTGCGACCTGCTTCGACAAGGTTGTGCGACCGTCGTACATGGTCAACAGAACTCCGTATATATCAATACTTGGATTCAAATGGGTCTTAACTCGCTTCATGGTGTCAAGAAGCTTCGTCACACCCTCCAACGCATAGAACTCACACTGAATCGGTATAAGAAGTTTATCTGCAGCAACAAGAGCGTTGATAGTCAAAAGACCAAGCGAAGGAGGACAGTCTATAAATACGTAATCATATTTGCCACGAAACGCACCGACTGCTTCCTTCAGGCGATTCTCTCTAGCCATTTGAGATACCAACTCTACTTCAGCACCCGCAAGGTTGATGGTTGCCGGCGCAACATCGAGTCCTGGACAGACATCTGGAATGATGACGTTAGTCAAAGGCTCTTCACCAAGCAACACATCATAGATGCATGCGTCGAGTTGATTCTTCTCTATACCAAGACCGCTAGACGTATTACCTTGAGGGTCAAGGTCAATCAGCAGAACTTGTTTATTATTCGCCCCAAGCGCTGCACCCAGGTTTACAGAGGTGGTCGATTTCCCAACCCCACCCTTTTGATTAAGAATTGCAATTACTTTCGTAGTCCCCACAACAGTCCTCACAGGTTCTTTTTCGGTATATTTCTTGACCGGAGGACGCTTCACTTCATGTTCAGACTCATCCACCGATGTTTCACGTGAAACATCGCGCTCTACGATTTCGAAATCCTCTTCATCATGGATTTCGATTACTTCATCGGAGCTCGATTGCGTTGTTTGGGAAGCTGGCTCATGTTTAGAACCACGACGAAAACCGCTAAACATACCCACGGTATAACCCCTCCTGTTGCAATTCTTGTTCGTTTACGAGGTTCTGTATAGTATAGGGCTTAGGCGGTGTACATATGCCGCCAAATAATAAACAGCACCAATATTTTCAAACTGGTATAAGAATTCTGATGCTTCATGTTTCACGTGAAACATCTTCATTCATCCACATGCGTCTGACGTAAGTTCGACGCTTCAGATTTACAAGTTTTCACATCTTTTAATATGATTCATCACCAATCAATTGTGTTTCACGTGAAACAGCTACATATTTCTAATATAAGTTAGTTTAGTCTTACTTATCAATTCCTTCAGATAACGCCTGAACTAATGATGTTCAGCTTGCATCTTGCTTGAATCATCATAACCACCATTCAAGACGCACGTTCCGTATATGACGCTCCGGGCAAATTGCTGGATTTAATCGGTCCAGTTTGAAAGCAGCATGTTCGGCAAAACAGGAGATAAAGACCATCCGCATGTACCGGCTCGTCGGATCATCGATTAAATCAAGCAGGATGGTGGAACCTTTGAAAGCAGGCCACCCCTTAAAAGAACTCACAGGTCTCCTGGGAATATCGAAAAGTTCATACAAGCACCTGCGCGCGGCGACGTAATACGAAGACGAGTACACCCAACTCATCGCAATACCAAGATCTTCTCCGAAGAGGGCAGCGGGCGCTGGGGTCACCCACCATCTGAGCGAGGCTACTCAGATCGGGAACGCGTATGAGCGAGAAGATCATCCGCCGCGTAGCGGGCAAAGAAGGGCTGCAGGTCATCAACCTCAAGTATTGGAGGACCCACAGCTCATATATAGGCGAGATCTGCTAGGCACCGGAAAACCTGATGAGGAGACATTTCAATATGCATGAGCCCAATCAAGCCTGACTCACCAACATCAACGAATTCAAGCTGACCCGCTGCGCTCGATTCTAACTGGGTCCCGCACTCGACTGTTTCAGCGGGAGGCTGGAGAGAGTTCTCTACTGCAACTGATGCGACACTCCGTCAGATGAGCTCATTTCGCACCCGATGAACATCCCAGACACTACAATTAACAATGGTTTGATGGATCTTTGGCTGGTTGAACCCATGCGACCACAAAAGACGGATCGGATCGACCACCTTCGCTGATCAAAGAAAAGGTCCACATCCCCTATTTGATATTGACAAAAGTTTTTGCATCGAAAGTTTTTGTCAAACTTTATAACCCTCCAAGGACTTTTCTTTTCAATTGGATATCGTGACATATACCAATACTCAACGGACACGACACCATTGACGGAAGTCCAGAACCTCTCTAATCGCAGTTATACGACAGCAAGTCCTTATCTCACTGCATCTGTCATCAGAACTACCTGATATCACGCCATTGTTTGCCTTACCTATTAACTGTATCCCTAGATTGCTCGATCATTGGACATACATCCGATTAGCAGCAAAGCACTTCCCACTCTTCATGCCTGCCTTTCCGTCTTCAACAAAAAAGTAATCACTTATCAATATCGTCATTTTCAACCTAAATTGCAGATTTCATACCGTAAGGAATAATGTTGAGATCCTGGTCAATCTCTGTCATAGCTCGATTACGAAATATGTTTCACGTGAAACATCACCCATGACTCATGACATGGGTGACCTTCAAAGCAAAACAATATTGGATTGGGAGACAAATAGCGCACCTGAAACCCAATCCATTTAGAAGTGATAGGGGTCCAGTGACGCAACCCATCCATGCGAACCCGATGCCTCATCCGAAGCGCTCGTCCGGATCCTGGGGTTAAATTCTGCACATGTCAGACAGGAGTCCAATGTAGACATAGGTCGGCATGGACTTCAGCAATCCAAAATGCGGTTTTGAATATCCATCATCCATGCAACAGGATCGGAACACAGCCTTGATCCTTCCGGATACGGTCATGCTGGGATAATTCCTGAACATATCTCTGATTTTGACGTTAGTCCCGCCTCACATCGAGTTATTGATGAGGGACATGGGGGCTCCGCGGCCTTTGCGAAGCTCAGGCCGCCGTCGGTTGCGGCCATATCGGGAAGGGAAATGTTCGAGAGGAGTGCCCAGCGGGCCCTCAACGTCTTGCTCGGCATCAGATGCCAGGACAGCACGCGCCTATCGCTCCTGGCCATGAGGACGACGAAGTCCCTCCCCAGGCAGATCCCATCCAAGTAGACGACACGGTGGATCTCATCGACGAAATCGTAGACGGTCCACGCCTTCCAGAACCTCACGGCATGCCTTCTAAACGTGCATCCCCCTCCCGGCATGTCCGTCTGGCGCTCCTTGGATGACAGCCATTTGAGAAAGGGCGCGAACCCACACTGCGGGATATCGTTGGCGAGCGTCATCAAGGCGTTGCAGACCATGCAGGGCCACCCCTGCGCACCCGCTTTGGTCCCGCCATTTCTCTTCATCTGAAAGCTGCAGGCATGGCGCATTTTGGACCGCATCGCCACCTTTTGAATCAATTGAATTATTGAGCTGATTCAAGGTTACTGAAATGTGAGCACATCAATTATCGGACACGCATGTTGTCTGATCATGTCCTTTCAATCAAGTCGAAATTGGGATACAAGAAAGGGGTGCTGACCTGAGTCAACACCCCATATCAGAGCACACTTTACATTCTTAACCTAAAAAGTTCGTCTCAACACCACACGGCATACGTTAGCAACTTAATGGATTCCTTTGAGCCATACCAACTCTTCGCGGAAGCTTTACCTTGGGCTTGTCAACTTTCTCAAACACAAAGAAGCATCGCGTCGATCCATCTGTAAGGGTAAATGTTTCACGTGAAACAAGTTTCAATCCAAGTCTCTTCTGAAGTTTAATAGCTGAATCCGTTTCCTCTTGTTCAGGCTTGGCTTTATAGCAAATCAAATATCCACCTTTACTCAAAAGAGGAGAGGCGAGTTCCATCAAAGAAGGAAGAGAGCTAAGAGCACGGGCGGTTAATGCCGAGAATGATTCAGGTTCAACAACAGCAAGGTCTTCAATACGACCAGCATATCCAGAAACCCGGGAGCTCAATCCAAGCTCATCAACAATGGAAAGCAGAGCATTGATTTTCTTTTGAACAGAATCAATGAGAACAGTTTCTCTACCAGTCATGATGGCAAGAGGAATACCTGGGAATCCGCCGCCGGTACCAAGATCACCATATCGCCCTTCAGGTGCCTCATTCAAATACTTCAATCCAAGTAAACTATCCTCAAGATGACGAACCACACCGGCATCCTCAGATGCGATCCTGGTTAGATTGATAGATTCGTTAATCCGGATAACTGCATTCAAATCATCCATTAACAGAGCTGCAAGATCATCATCAATCTCAATACCATGACAGGCCATAAGTTCTTGAAGTTTCAACATACATCCTCCTTCACATATCATTGTATTGAAGGAAATATAAAAAGGGAACCAATAATGGTTCCCTTAAAGAATCAGCAAAGATGAAATAAATAGCAACTGACTACAGGGGAATAACAACGACGTGACGGGCAGAACCTTCACCCTCGGAGACGGTATCTACCCTCTTGTTATCACGAAGAGCCAAGTGGACAATTCGACGCTCATAGGGAGTCATAGGACGGAGTTTGACGCTACGATGCTGGCTGACTGCGCGCGAAGCAGCCGAATGGGCGATAGATTCCAATTTCTGACGCTGGCGATTCTTATATCCTTCAACATCAACAACCACAGGATAGCGGAACCCAAGAGTCCGAGTGGTAATGGCTGAAATGATGAACTGAAGAGCGTCGAGAGTTTTACCGTGACGACCGATAAGGATAGCAAGGTTGTCACCGGTAATGTCGAGAATCAGCTCACCTTCATCACCCTCATATTCATCAATAGTGACTTCACCCACATCAAAATGCTTCAAGATACCCTGCAAAGCATCAATAGCGGTATCCGCAATCCTATCGAGCTCCTCATCGGAAAGTTCAGGGACATCGCTATGAGGTTCATCACCTTTGAGAACAACTGAATCATCAAACGATTCGACTTCAAATTCTTCAACCATGAGATTCTTCTTTCTCATCCGAATTGAAAAGACTTAGCGCTTTTTGGTGGGGCGCTTTTTCTTGACCTTGCGCTCAACATCAACCTTAACGGGCATGGGAGCAGCAGCGGCGGCAATTGCCTCCTGAGCCTCCTCCTGCTTCTTAAGGAAATGAGTGGTGATCTGCTGTTGCAGAATACCGATGACGGAAGATGCACCCCAGAACAACAAAACGCCAGCAGGGGAGGACCAGGAAATCCAAAGCATGAAAACAGACATTACAGCGCCCATAATCAGCATCTGAGTACGCTGCGGGCTATCACTCTTAAGATTCTGAAGAATCATAGGCAAGAACGTCGCGAAAGCAAAAACCAGCATGAGTACCAGATACGGGAAAAATGCCCCAAATCCCTGAGAGAACATATCAGCAGGCATTTTCGTCAAGTCTCCGACCAAACCATAGAAGGTGTACTGAACACCCTGGGATCCATCTCCTCCCAACTCACGGAGAGTCTGGAACATGGCCAGGAAGATAGGCATTTGAAGCAGCATGGGAAGACAGCCGGCCAAGGGATTGAATTTAGTCTCCGCGTACAGCTTCTGCATTTCCTCGTTCATGCGAACGGGGTCGTTTGCAAACCTAGTCTGAATTTCCTGCATGAGAGGCTGAACCTTCTGCATCTGCCTGCTCGACTTGATCTGCTTGTGCATGATAGGGGCCACAATCAAACGGAAGATCACCGTGATAACAATAATGGCCAGACCCCAGTCACCCAAAAAATTGTAGAAGAAATGGATACAGTCATATATCCAATCTTTAAACGCATCCCACATTGATTCTTACCTTTCTTCTTTTTCCGGAACAGGGTCATAGCCGCCGGGATTTCCGGGATGACACCTGCAGATTCGCTTGATTGCAAGCCAGGATCCTTTGCAGAATCCAAAACGCTGAACTGCAATGTATCCATATTCGGAGCATGTAGGAACAAAACGACAGCAAGAAGGAAACAGAGGTGAAATGGCAGCACGATAAAAGGTGATGACAAACAAAGCCACCTTCGAAGGCAGGGCTCTCACGAACGCTGCAAAACGTTCCATCCATTCAACCTATCCGTTCGCCCGGAGCATTATCACGAAGCAAACTAAAAAATAAAGCCGGCATTGCCGGCTGAACAAGGATCCTTACTCTG
This sequence comes from uncultured Eggerthellaceae bacterium, assembly GCA_937892845.1. GTDB lineage: Bacteria > Actinomycetota > Coriobacteriia > Coriobacteriales > Eggerthellaceae > Slackia. The sequence continues at coordinate 39,203 of CALBGP010000010.1, forward strand.
CTGTATCTTGATGCGCAAACGCCTTTTCGGGCGCTGGCGCAGTCAAAGCCGCCTTGTTCAAGGCTTTTGCGCAAGCATCCGATACTTTACTATATGAAGCCCTCAAAATCGATGACTTTGCCACGAAAGCAACGTCCATTCCTTTCCAGGGGCCATTGAAATCGTGCACCAGCGCGCGCATGCGACGTTTTGCGCTATTGCGCCAAACGGCATTCCCGGATTTTTTCCCCGCAATAAAAGCAACACGACCATCGAGGTCGTGTTGGGATTGCTGTTTGAGCACGATGATCGTGAAGAACGGCGTGCTGAAACGTTTGCCTCGCGCGAAGAGGGACGAAACTTCGGTGCCAGCCTTTATGGTTGATTTCACACCGATACCTGTTCCTACACGCAAAGACGCTTGCGGCCCTTTGCACGGCGAGCAGCCAGCACGGCGCGACCACCCTTGGTAGCCATGCGAGCGCGGAAGCCGTGAACCTTATGGCGATGGCGATTATTCGGCTGATAAGTGCGCTTCATTTCATCTTCCCTTTCGTATCTCAACTTCATTCAGAAGTGAATAATAGCCCTAAGATTGTACACCACTCAAGGTCGATGTCAACATCTTTCTTTATATAGGCATTATAGAGAACACCGACAACATTTCCGTCCCGTTCTTTTCCGTTTCCAACAATGGAAAAATGTGGAAAAGGTTGAAAACAACGTCATCACGAATGATTTTCAGTGGAAAACCGTGAGGAAAAACGGAAAACGAACTGGAATGCTTTTCAGGAAACGCAGCGAGAGAACGCCCCCGTTCGTTGTACTTATTCATCTGACCTGGTGTTTTATGTCATACCAGTCTTTTTCCAAGCACCTTGTTCGTATTGGAAAACAAACGAATCCGGTAAAAGATCAGCCCGTGTTTCGCCCATATTCTTAAATAAAGTCAAGTCTTTTTTCCGCTCTCAGAAAGAGTTTTCAAGTTTTCCAACAACGAATTCCATTCGGTTTCCTCTGTTTTCCACATTTTCTGAAACAATTGTTGAAAACTTGGAAAACACGAGGTAATCGTTAGTGGAATATTTCGGAACCGTGGAAAAGCATAGTTGGAAAATTGGAAACCAAGGTCTATCATAGGCAGTCCACTCGGGAAAACCGAATTTCACTTTTCCACGTTTCGTTGAAAAGTGGTGGAATTGATTGAAAACAATGGAATAGTGCTTGGAAATAACGTGAACACACCAGAAAACACACCAGAAAACGTATCCCGGCCAACCCTGAGTGCAGACTATACTCAGGCGCTTTCAACTGCGCGAATAGCGTTTTACGACGACTTCCGCAGCGCGCCGCGCATCACGGAAATACAACCGACCACAACAGCTGAATACATCGAGAATCTTGCATCGACCATCTATACGCAAGCACAGCAAGCAGGTGGCGGAATTCCCTATACCGTAATCAGGGAAGTAAGCGAAAATTTTATCCATGCCCAATTCAGGGAAATCGTGGTTTCTATCTTCGACAAGGGAAACACCATCAGATTCTCCGACCAAGGCCCCGGCATTGCGGAAAAAGGAAAGGCCCAGATGCCCGGCTTCTCGTCCGCAGTCGAACCTATGAAGCGCTATATCCGTGGCGTAGGGTCAGGTCTGCCTATCGTCAAGGAATATCTCTCGTTCTCCCATGGGCGAATCACGATCGAGGATAACCTCAATACAGGCGCAGTGATCACCATCTCCATCAACAATGAAGAACCCGAACCTCCCAAAAAGGTCGAAAAGAAAATAGTCATACCGCCGCTCAACGACAGGGAAAAAGACGCACTGTATCTGTTCTATGAAAAGGGTGCACTCAGGCTTACCGACATAAAAGAAGGCCTTGACCTAAGCCCCAGCAGCGCACATCGCACACTTGCAAAGCTCGAAGAGTACGGCTTGCTGGACACGGCAGCCAACAAAACGCGCTTGCTGTCTGAACTGGGCAGCAAGGTAGCTGACGCATTGTTCTAAAAATCAAGCTGTCTTTTGTAGCAGAGAATAGAGGATCCGATGGAACCCGAACTCAATGAAACCTGGAAAGCCGTCTGCAGCCATATCAAAGACGTGCAGAAAATCGACGCAAAGCAAGTTGATGCATTCTTCGCACGCCTCCATCCTGAAGCCATATCCAACGGATACCTGATGCTGACCGCGGAAAACGCTTTCATAAAGAAATGGATAGAGCGCAACTACATGCCGGCCATCAAGCAGGCGCTTCTTGCTGTTCACGGCACAGACTACATCGTTGAGATAGAGGTGGACGAAGACGGGTTCACCCAGAACCAGCCCATTGCGGTTAACTATGCGACCCCCGAATCAAACACCCCCGCACAAGCCTCAGCACCGTCTGTGCCGCAAAACGCCAACCAGTTCGTCGACGCACAGGCCCAAAGAATCGAACCGACAGGCATCCCTGGGATGCTCTCGCAGAATGCGCCAGGTCAGCCGGTGGCTCCCCAGGCGGCTCCCGTGCAAGTGATGCAACCAGCACCCGTATCGAACCACACATCCGCAGAGGAAACCCATCAGGAACAGCAGCAAGCGGGCCATCCTACGGCGGAAGGGCTGTCCTCTAAACTCACATTCGAAAACTATGTTATAGGCGATTCCAACAGACTGGCATACTCAATGGCAGTAGCTGTTGCCGAAGCACCCGGAAAACCGAACCTGAATCCTTTGTTCATCTATGGAAAATCAGGCCTCGGCAAGACCCATTTGCTCAGGGCCATACAAAACTACGTCCTGGAGACCAGACCAGGTGCAAAAGTCGTCTACACGGACTCAGCGGAGTTTCTCTCTGAATACGCCTCCGCAAGCGCAGAACACGACAAGAACAAAACCAGCTTCCAAAACTTCCAGAACCGCTATGCAAATGCGGATATCCTGCTCATAGATGACGTGCAATACTTCACCGGCAAATCCGCAACATTGGACATGGTTTTTCAGCTGTTCAACAAGTTCACCACCCAGGGCAAGCAGATCGTGCTCTCTGCGGACCGCGCGCCGAAAAACATTGATATCGATGAGCGATACAAGAGCCGCTTCAACCAAGGCGGAACCTTCGACATCCAACCGCCTGAGATAGAGACAAAGCTTGCAATCGTAAAAAGCTTCATCGATGAATACAAACGCTCCGAAAACGCCTACGACCTCTACATACCGGAAGACATCCAGCTCCATATTGCGGAGATATCAAGCTCGAACATTCGAGAGCTCAAAAGCGCTATCACAAAAGTGATCTATCAAATCAGGTACTTCAACAACCCCAACATCACGCTCGCCGATGTGCGCGTACTGCTGGAGAATCACTTCTCCTCAGGCATCTCGAAGCGCCTTACGGTGGAACTCATACAGAAAGAAGTGGAAAACTATTTCAAGGTAAGCCACAGTGATCTTGTCGGAACAAAAAGGTCTCGCAATATCATGCAAGCGCGGCAGGTGGCCATCTATCTGTGTCGCAATATGCTCGACATTCCCTACAACGACATCGGAAAGAAATTCAACCGAGACCACAGCACTATGATGTATTCAGTAGGACAAGTCGAAGAGAGGCTGAAAACAGACAGGGATCTCCAAGAGGAGATTGAAATCATTACCAAAATCATCAGGGAAAGCTGACTCAAAGACGACTCAAATCGGGGGAAAGATAATCAAATCAATAAAAACCGTGGAAAGCGGTACAGGTTTTAGTAAGAACCTTGAGTCATAACTTTTTGACGATGACCTGCAAGGATTCAAGTTATTCCACTTTTCCACCGACCTTATAACTACAACAACCTTTTATTTAATATAAAAGAGAAGAAGGGAAGAAACGTGAAATTCAGCATTAACCAGAGCGAACTTCTCAATGCATTGACCATCGTAGCGAAAGGAACATCGGGAAGATCAACTCTTCCTGTCCTTTCGGGTGTATATATTGAAACACAAGCAAATGGATTGATCCTCCAAACAACAGACTTGGAAAAATCGATTCGCTACAGCGTTAATGCCCTGGTTGAGGAAGAGGGAAGAACGGTCATTCCTGAAAAGCTTCTCTTCGACATCGTTAAGAACCTTCCCGATGCAGCTGTGAGTATTGAGACGCATGATGGCGAAGTTTCTGTCTACTGCGGAAAATCTTCCTTTACGCTGCGAACGCTTGATGCTGAGGATTTCCCCTCGTTCCCGCAAGTAGACGTTACCAAGCGAGTGGCGATTCCCTTCAATGATTTTTCGAATATGATCAAACGCGTAGCGAAAGTGGTTTCGAAGGATCAGACGAGGGCTGTCTTGACCGGCGTGCTTATCTCCACAACCGATGAGGGAATCAAGATGGTTGCAACGGATTCGTATCGATTGGCCGTGGCGGAGGTTGAGGTCGAAAATGTCCCTGATGATTTCGAGGTCATTGTTTCAGGCTCCTTCCTCCAGGAAGTTGCATCCCTTCCCAAAATCGATGAGATCATCACTATGGGAATCACTGAAAACCAAATCGTGTTCTATTACCAGAACATGGTTCTGATCAATCGTCGCATTGAGGGAAATTTCCCGAACTACCGTCAACTCATTCCTGACACGTACGTGACCAAAACATGCTTCACGACCCAGGAGCTCATAACCGCCGTAAAGCGTGTGAGCATTATTAACAATATGTCTTCGCCTGTGAAATTTGATATCAATGCCGATACGCGTAATACGGTTATCGATTCGGTGTCGCAGGATGTGGGTATGGCCCAAGAGACCCTTGGATGCGAGGTTCTTGGTGAGAACATGCAAATCGCATTCAATCATCAGTACGTCATCGATGGTTTGTCCTCTATTACAACCGACCAAGTATTCCTGGAGACCCAGTCATCCATGAAGCCGGGCATTTTCAAAGCCGCCGAGGGACAACGTTTCCTCTATCTGGTCATGCCTGTCCGCATCGCGTAAGTTACGGTGGAAAACAGTGCCGGCAAGCGGTGATGGCCTTCTCCTGAGGGAGTTGAGGCTGAAGGATTTCAGGAATTATCCAGCCTTTTGCTTAGGGGACATAGGGCCCCTAACCGCGTTTGTCGGTCCGAACGCGGTAGGAAAAACCAATATCATCGAAGCGATTCGCATGGTGACGACGCTTTCGTCTTTTCGTTCGGCACATATAGAGGAAATGATCGGGTGGGGAAGTTCTTCCGCCCGGATTGATGCTCGTCTAGTGTCTGAAGTCCGCGATCTTGACGTTTCTGTCGAGCTTAAGCCAGGGCAGAAACTATGCCTGTTGAACGGCAAGCGGAAAACGACCCAAGATGTTCAGGGGCTTCTCCCTTCGGTGGTGTTTTCACCGGAGGATCTTGCGCTTGTGAAAGGGTCGAATTCACTGCGCAGGAACGCTCTGGATGCTCTTGGCTGTCAACTATCGAAGAACCACAGAGTGATAAAACGTGACTATGAAAAACTCATTCGACATAAGAACGCGCTTTTGAAAGAGGAATCATCGGATTCTCTCCTCGATGCAGTGGATGCCATGCTGGCGTTGACAGGTTCGCAATTGTACCGTTACAGGATTGCTCTGTTTGATCATTTAGCCGCACGATTGCCTGAGGTCTATGCCCGCATTTCCGATCAAAAAGAGGCTATCAGTCTTGAATATGAGCCGTCTTGGGTGAGTTACGGGTTCAACGGGGGTGATTTCGACCCTCAAGAGGCTTTGAATTCCGCTCTTCATCTAGTGCGGCAGGAGGAAAAAGCCCGCCGTAGATGCGTGGTGGGTCCTCATGTCGACAGGGTTACCGTGAAGATTTGGGGAAGGGATGCCTCCTCGTTTGCTTCGCAGGGTCAGCAACGTTCAATCGTGTTGGCGTGGAAAATTGCGGAAGTTGAGCTGATCACGGAGATTGCGGGTGTTAAACCGGTACTGCTCTTGGATGATGTCATGAGCGAATTGGATGCGAACCGCCGCCATGCATTGGTTGATTTTCTGTTGCAGGACATTCAGACGTTCATAACCACAACCGACATGTCGTTTTTCGAACCATCGATTATCGAGAGGGCTCGAATCATAGAGCTGCCCGAAGGTCAGGAGGGGTCATGGGTCAAATGAAAGCGTTCTCCGGAGCCATGAAATCGGTCCTTGACTCGATGTCGGATGCAGCTGTGGTTGCGGCGAAGGCCCGTAGGGCGGCTCAGGTGAAGAAGATGTGGGCCGAAGTGGTGGAGCCGGTCTTTCTTGACCACACGAATTCCGTGTACATCATTCGGGAGAATGACCGTAAGATCTTGATCGTTTACGTTGATGAAAGCATATTTGCAACGGAGCTCAATGCTCGCAGAGAACTTATAAAGCTGAAATTTCTGGAGAGGTTCAATGAGAAATTGGATGAGTTCAGGATTTTGGTTTCACGCGGTAAGTATCGCACCCATTATGCGTACCGAACAGATAAGGAAGAGCCGTTTTACATTGAAAATGTTCGCTCCAAGCCCCTTTCTGCCGAAAAGCTTGCCGAACTAGAGAACCAAGCTGCCCAAATCCCTGATGAAAAGCTGCGAAAATCACTCCTGAAAGCCATGGTTTCCGATTTGGAGTGGAAAATGGGCATTGATGTCGAAAAGAGCGATAATCGACCCTTGTAGGCCCTGTGGAGCGTCTTATATGACGTTCAATTCGATGGCATGCTGATACTAGCTGTGGTAAAATCTACCCCAATAAAGAGCCCATTATCCAAGGCGTGCATTGCAGGCCTGATATGCGAAGTCGACGATAAAAAGAAAAACCGCCACGAGGCGGTTACTTCATTTTGCACGATTTTGCAGGGCTTTGAACTGCATGGTGTCTGAACGGGACTCCCGCAGTTTGTGAATGTGCGAGTGAGAGCATCACTGCAACGGAACTCGAAAAGGAGCACGCACGTGACCCAAACCAACTCCAGGCATTATGATGAAGGGGACATCAGGGTTCTCGAAGGGCTTGAGGCTGTTCGACTGCGCCCTGGCATGTACATCGGTTCAACGGGCCCTCGAGGTCTGCATCATCTGGTGTATGAGGTTGTAGACAACTCCGTCGACGAGGCTCTGGCGGGCTTCTGCGACAAGATTTCAGTCTCCATCCATAAAGATAATTCCATCACCGTCGTGGACAACGGTCGAGGTATCCCTATCGGTAAGCATCCCAAGGAGAAGATTCCCACGGTTGAGGTGGTTCTTACCATCCTGCATGCCGGCGGTAAATTCGACGGTGAGGGATATAAGGTTTCAGGCGGTCTGCATGGCGTTGGCGTGTCGTGCGTGAATGCGCTTTCTTCGCGCCTTGAAGTCCAGGTCAAACGTGACGGCGGCATCCATGAAATGGCTTTCGAACGGGGAAAAACCGTCGAAAAGCTGCATCAGGTGGGAACCGCAAAAAACACCGGTACCTCCATCACGTTCTGGCCTGATCCTGAGATTTTTACGGACACCACAGAATTCGATTACAACACCCTTGCCAACCGTTTTCGCGAAATGGCCTTTTTGAACAAGGGCCTCTATATCGAGCTTACCGACGAGCGAGAAACCGATGAAGAGGGTAACTACCGTTTCGAGTCGTTCCAGTATTCGGGTGGTATCGTTGACTTCGTCAAGTATCTCAACAATGGCAAGGAAACGCTGAATAAGCCTATCTACTTCGAGGCTGAAAACGCTGATGGTACAGTTGAAGTGGCCATGCAGTGGACTACCGGCTTTTCTCCGAACGGTGTGCTCGCCTTTGCGAACAACATCAACACGCATGAAGGTGGCACCCATCTTGAGGGATTCAAGCATGCGCTGACCAAGACGATCAATGATTATGCCCGCGCGAAGGGTTTGCTCAAAGAGAAGGACAGCAACCTGACCGGTGATGACGCCCGAGAAGGTCTGGCGGCCATCATCTCGGTTAAGCTGCATGATCCCCAGTTTGAGGGGCAGACCAAGACGAAGCTCGGAAACACTGAGATTCGCGGCTTGGTGCAGGGTGCGGTTATGCAGGGCCTGGCTGAATATCTCGAGGAAAATCCGACTCCTGCGAAAAGGATCATCGGCAAGGCCACGCAAGCGCTCAAAGCGCGCGAAGCTGCCCGCTTGGCCCGTGAACGCACGCGTCGCAAGGGTGTTCTCGATTCCTTCAGCATGCCCGGAAAACTTGCAGACTGCTCGAGCAAAGACCCAAGCCTCTCCGAAATTTTCATCGTAGAGGGTGATTCCGCAGGTGGTTCCGCGAAACAGGCTCGCGACCGTAAATACCAGGCTATTCTTCCTCTGCGAGGAAAGATTCTCAATGTGGAACGTGCCGGCCTCCATCGCGCCCTGAACAGCGATACCATTTCCAGCCTCATCACGGCCATCGGAACCAATATCGGCCAAGATTACAACGGCGACAATGCTCGCTATCATCGCATCATCATCATGACGGATGCTGACGTCGACGGAGCCCATATCCGCTGCCTGCTGCTCACGTTCTTCTACCGCTACATGCCCGACTTGATCGACCGCGGATACATCTACATCGCGCAGCCGCCGCTGTACGGTTTGAAGAAGAAGAACAGCAAGACCGGCAAGATTCTTCAGTACCTCTACAACGATGAGGCGAAGGATAAATGCCTTGCCGAACTGGATGATCCCGACAAGTATGAGATGCAGCGCTACAAAGGTCTGGGCGAGATGGATCCCGAACAGCTTTGGGAGACCACCATGGAGCCGGAGACCAGAACGCTTCTCCAGGTCAGCATCGAGGATGCCGCCGAAGCGGAACGTGCTGTTTCCGAATTGATGGGAGACCTTGTCGAACCACGTAAGGAATTCATCCAGAAGCATGCCAAAGACGTGCGTTTCCTGGACATCTGATAAGGAGCAAGTAAGTGGCAGATAAGAAAACAGACAGCTTCGACTTCAGCGGAAGCACTATCAAACCCGCTGAACTCGGGCAGGAAATGCGCACATCGTTTCTCGAGTATTCGATGAGCGTTATTGTTGCCCGCGCGTTGCCGGACGTGCGTGACGGTCTCAAGCCCGTTCATCGCCGTATTCTGTATGCGATGAATGATTCGGGCATTACTCCGAACCGACCCCATGCAAAGTCCGCACGTACCGTAGGTGATGTTATCGGTAAATATCATCCCCATGGCGACTCGGCGGTGTATGACACCATGGTTCGCTTGGCTCAGGACTTCAGCATGCGTGTGCCGCTGGTTGACGGCCATGGCAACTTCGGTTCAATCGACGGCGACTCGGCCGCAGCAATGCGTTACACGGAAGCCCGCCTGGCTAAGCCTGCGATGGAATTGCTGCGCGACCTGGAGAAGGAAACGGTAGATTGGAACCCCAACTATGACGAAAGCTTGCAGGAGCCTTCCGTGCTGCCTGCGCGTTTCCCGAACCTTTTGGTCAATGGCAGCAATGGTATTGCGGTTGGCATGGCAACCAACATTCCTCCTCATAATCTGGGCGAAACCATCGATGCAACCTGCATGATGCTCGATGACCCTGATGTGACTACTGAAGAACTCATGAAAGTTCTTCCCGGCCCTGACTTCCCCACTGGCGGTATCATCATGGGCCGCAAAGGCATCGTCGATGCGTATGAAACCGGACGAGGGAGCCTGACCATCCGGGCGAAAACCAAGGTTGAAGAGGGTAAGAACGGCAAAAGCAGCATTGTCATCACGGAGATTCCCTACCAGGTGAACCGAACCAATCTGATGACGAAGCTGGGTGAGCTCATTCGTGAGAAAAAGCTGCCGGAAATTGCCAATGTGCATGATGGTGCGGACCGTAATTCTCCGGTTGACATCATCATCGAACTCAAGAAGGACGCTATTCCCCAGGTAGTCCTCAACAAGCTCTATAAGCACACGCAGCTTCAGGTTGGCTGGGGTGTCATCATGCTCGCCCTCGTCAATGGCGTGCCCCGCACCCTTTCTCTGAAGGAAATGCTTCATTACTATATTCTCCATCAGGAAGATGTCATTGTCCGCCGTACCAAATATGACTTGGCGAAGGCTGAAGAGCGTGCGCATATCCTGGAAGGCTTGCTGATTGCTCTTGGCCATATCGATGAAGTGATTTCGATCATTCGCGGCTCGCAGACCGATAAGGAAGCAGCTGAGAAGTTGAAGTCTCGATTCGGTCTTTCCGATGCTCAGACCACGGCAATCCTGGAAATGCGACTGCGCCGACTGACGGGATTGGAACGTCATAAGCTGGAGGATGAGCTGGCGGAGCTGCGTGAGAAAATTGCATTCTACCGCGCTGTGCTGGGTGATGAGAATCTGGTCAAGAAAATCATCAAAGAGGAATTGCTGGAAATCAAGGCGAAGTACAACACTCCGCGCCGCACCAGGATTTCCTCGGAAGCCAAAGACCTTGATGTCGAGGATTTGATTGCGGATGAGGACATGGTCGTTACCGTAACCAAAGCCGGTTATGTGAAACGCCTTCCGGTTGCGACGTACCGCCAGCAGAAGCGCGGCGGCAAGGGCATGCAGGGTGTGAACCTCAAGGACAATGACTTTGTCGAGCATCTTTTCGTGGCATCTACGCATAGCTACATGCTCTTCTTCTCCACCAAGGGCAAGGTGTATCGCTTGAAGGTCTATGAGATTCCCGAAGCCGGACGCCACGCACGAGGAACGGCTATCGTGAACCTGCTGCCGCTTGAGAAGGGCGAAACCATCAGCGCAGTCATCGCCACCAAGGACTTCCCTGAAGATGAGTATCTGATGTTCGGCACCTCTCAGGGCATGGTGAAGAAGACCTCCATGAGTTTGTATGACCGCACGCGCCGCGACGGTCTGATTGCAATTAACCTCAAGGATGATGACAACCTCATTGCTGTTCGCCGCGTCAAGCCTGGTGAGAAGGTCATGATGGTGTCCAGTGCCGGTAAGGCCATCATGTGGGATGAGGGCGAGGCGCGCTCAATGGGTCGCGACACCATGGGTGTGCGTGGCATGACTGTTCCCGCCGGTGTCAACGTGCTGGGTATGGAGATAGCCAAACCAGGCTGCGAGCTGTTCGTCATCACTGAAAAGGGCTACGGTAAACGTACTCCTGTCAGCGAATACCCTGAGCATCATCGCGGTGGACAGGGCGTCTTCACTATCACCATGACCGCGAAGAAGGGCTTGCTGACTGCCATGAAGGTGGTTCGCCCCACCGATGAGCTGATGATCATCAGTGAAGAGGGTGTCGTGATTCGTACTCCCGTCTCCGATATCAGCAGCCTTGGACGCTCAACTCAGGGCGTGCGTGTGATGAATGTCGCGGATGAGGACAAGGTCACCGCTGTTGCGATCGCTACGGATTCGCAGAAGAAAAAGCGCGCAAAAGTCCAAGAAGATGGCGATGCTGTCGTTGAGAAGGATCCCAACCAGATGTCCATGCTTCCCGACCAGGTTGAGGCCGCGGAAGATGACGATGATGAAGAGGAAATCATCACGACGGACGACTAAGGGTTTTGAATTCAATGCTGAGCTGAAGGCGTATCCGGCAAGGATGCGCCTTCTTTGTTTCATGAGGGAATTTGGCTTTCGTCAAAGTTATAGATTGGACAATCGTTGCCTTCGAAGCAAAAGAAAAGCCGCCTCGAAAGAGGCGGCTTTGTGAGATGCAGTTGCGCTTATTGTTAAGCGAAGATGAACATGAGCAGGAAGGCCAGTGCGGCAATCCACATGAGAGGTTTGATGTCCTTGATCTTTCCGCGGGCGATCATCAGGATGACATAGGAGATGAAGCCCAGGCCAATGCCATTGGTGATGGAGTAAGTCAGAGGGATTCCGAGGATAACCAAGAATGCCGGGAATGCGATTTCGGGAGTCTTCCAATCGATTCCGCCGATTTCGCTCATCATCAGGTAACCAACAACCACAAGGGCACCACAGGTGGCGGCGCTGGAGACCATGCCGAAGAGCGGAGCAAGGAACGCGCAGGCCAGGAACAGTACGCCGATGACAATGTTGGAAAGGCCGGTGCGTGCACCCGCCGCCGCGCCCGAAGTGGACTCGACGAAGCTGGTGATGGAGCTTGCGCCGACAAGGCCACCGACAGCTGCTGCGGCGGAGTCAACGGCGAGGATGGGTTGGATGTCATCGACGTTGCCATCCTTGTCGATGAATTCGCCTTGCTGGCCCACTGCGACAACAGTACCCATGGTGTCGAAGAAGTCGCTCATCAGCAAGCTGAAGACGAAGAGCAGGAGTGCGGGCTGGAGGAACACCTGAACAATAGCCAAGGTGCCGTCAACCTGCTGGAAGGGAGCAAAGAACGTTTCGAAATTGAGTCCGAAGTTCCATTCCGTGGGAAGGACGGTAACGCCCAGAGGAATGCCGATGATCACGGAAACGATGATGGAGATCAGCAAGGCTCCACGGATATTGAGAATGTGAAGGATGATTGCGGTTGCCAGGGAGATGAGAGCTACGATGGCGGTAGGAGCGGCAAGGTCCCCGAGAGCGAGCAGCGTGGATTCATCACTGATGATGAGGCCGGCGCCCTTGAGGCCGATGAAAGCGATGAACAGACCGATGCCGATGCCGATGGCTTGGCGCAATCCTACGGGAATTGCATCCATGACGGCCTTGCGCAGTCCGCACATGACCAAAATGAGGATAACAATGCCCTCCAGGAAAACGACAGCCATGGCAACGCGCCAGTCGACACCAGCTGATCCGCACATTCCAAAGGCAACGACGGCGTTGATGCCCATGCCTGATGCCAGTGCGATGGGTCGATTGGCGATGATGCCCATGGCAATGGTCATGATGGCGGCGCCGACGCAGGTGGCGGTCAGTGCGGCATCGAACGGAATGCCGGCTGCAGAGAGGATGGACGGGTTGACAGCAACGATGTAGGCCATGGCCAAAAATGTGGTCAAACCGCCGAGGATTTCAGTCGAAACCGTCGATCCTCTCTGTTTGATTTTGAAGAACTGCTCCATGTGGATGAGTCTCCTTTCTAATTCCTCTGTTTTCTTGAAGCGAAACTGCAGGTCACAATGTACCACCCTGAGAATGGGCGTGTCATGGCAACTTGCCGCAAGGAGTGTAACGTGAGAAAAAATCGGCACGGAGGGGGTGCTCTCGAAGCCTGTTGGGGAAAAGAAGAAAACTTTTCGAAAATAATGCTTGCAATGAAAGATTATTCATCGTAATATAATCAGGCACTTTTCGTTGGGGGCCTGTAGCTCAGGTGGTTAGAGCGCACGCCTGATAAGCGTGAGGTCACAAGTTCGAGTCTTGTCAGGCCCACCATCCCGCAATAATGAACGCTCCACCGTGAGCCGAGAAGCCGGTGGAGCGTTTATTGTAAGAGTGCCATGTGGGGCTTTAGCTCAGCTGGGAGAGCGCGGGCTTTGCAAGCCTGAGGTCAGGGGTTCGATCCCCCTAAGCTCCACCATCATGATTCAACGAGGGCCGCAAGGCCCTTTTTGCTTTTCAGGCCAGTATGCCAGGAGAGCACGGGTTGCCGGTTAGCGGAGCGCCAAAGAAAGGGATATGGGATGAATCGCATCGAAGCCCTGCATACGCTTGGTCTTGATGAGGGGGCCTCCCCCGAAGAGATAAAGGCAGCCTATAAGGAAAGCGCCCAGATTTTGCATCCTGACCGATTCGCCTCGAATCGAAAATTGCAGGATCGGGCCACCGATCAGTTCAAGCATTTGAATGAAGCCTATGAGTATTTGACTAACGGCCGTGGCAGCAAAGGGTCCGCCGTATCTTCCGCTTCGCGCGCTTCGTCTTTTCGAAACACGGAAGCTTATGTGGAAGCTCAGCTTGCGGGTCTGACTGCAGCGCGAACCCAGTTGGTTTCACAGTGCGATGCCGTATATGATGAGCGCCGCAACGCATGTGTGATGATAGGTCTAGGCGTCGTAGCGGCTCTCTTGCTTCGTCGTTTCCTTCCTGCTGCAGGTTTGGCCAGCATGTTCATTATTTGGGGAATTGTTAATTTCATAGGTTCGTTGGGCAATCTGAGAGCTCTGAATGACAATATTCAGCAGATAGATTTACAAAGAAGGCAATTGGAAGAACAACTGGAAGAAGATTCATGAAACAAGAAAACATCCGCAATGTAGCAATCATCGCGCATGTCGACCACGGCAAAACTACCATGGTTGACCGTCTGCTGTTCTCTGCAAACGTGTTCCGTGAGAACCAGCAGGTTGCCGAACGCGTTTTGGACTCCAACGATCAGGAGCGCGAGCGCGGTATCACCATTCTGTCGAAAAATGTTTCCATCCAATATAAGGATGTGAAGATCAACATCATTGATACTCCGGGCCATGCTGACTTCGGCGGTGAGGTGGAGCGTGTCTTGAATATGGCCGATGGTGCTTTGCTCATCGTTGATGCCTACGAAGGACCCAAACCCCAAACCCGCTTCGTTCTTTCCCATGCTCTGGAGCAGGGCTTGCGTATTGTGGTCGTTGTTAACAAGATCGACCGCCCGAATGCCGACCCCCATGCAGCTGTTGACAAGGTATTCGATCTTATGGTTGAGCTTGGCGCTTCCGATGAGCAGTTGGACTTCCCCATCGTCTATGCTTCCGCCGTCAACGGCTATGCTCGTTTCGAGCCCGGTGACGACAATATGGATATGATTCCCCTGCTTGATACCATCCTCAAAGAGATTCCCGCTCCTGATGTCGAAGTGGATGCACCTGTTGCGCTTCAGGTTTGCACCATCGACCATAGCAGCTATGAAGGACGCATCGGCATCGGTCGTCTTCGCTCCGGCGTCATGCACGAAAAAGAGCTCGTGCTTGTTCGCAAATCCGATGGCAGCGAATACAATGCGCAGGTTCGCAAGGTGTACACCTTCGAAAACCTTGGGAAGGCTGAAGTATCCCAGGCGCAAGCGGGAGACATCATCGCCGTCATCGGCATTGAGGATGCCGACATCGGTGATGTCATCACTGATCGTGAAAATCCCGTCGAACTTACGCCCATTGCCGTGGAAGAGCCTACGATGGCCGTCGTTTTCGAGGCGTCGACCAGCCCCATTGTCGGCCGCGAAGGTGACATCGTGGGCGCCCGCCAGCTCAAAGAGCGCTTGATGCGCGAGAAAGAGAGCAATATCTCCATGCGCATCGAGGAGACCGAGGATCACTCCGGTGTCCGCGTTGCAGGACGTGGTGTTTTGCACCTCTCCGTTCTGATGGAAACCATGCGTCGTGAAGGCTTCGAATTCCAAGTGGGCCGTCCTCAGGTTGTTTATAAGATTGATGAGAACGGCAACAAGCTTGAGCCCATCGAAGAGGCAACGGTTGATGTTCCCAATGACTACGCTGGCAAGGTCATCGAGGTCATGGGCACGGCCGGCGGCATTATGGAAGATATGGTGACGGACGAGGCCGCCACTCATCTGACTTTCCGCATTCCTTCTCGCGGCACCATGGGTCTGAAAACTCGCGTCCTCAATGTCAGCCATGGCGAAGCCATTCTGTTCCATCATTTCCGTGAGTACGGTCCGTTTTCCGGCGAGATGACTGGCCGCAAGAATGGCGGAATGATCGCCATGAGCACCGGCAAGGCCGTGGCATATGCCCTGGACACCCTTCAGGAGCGCGGCCGCTTGTTTGTGAGCCCCGGCGACGAGTGCTATGAGGGAATGATTGTCGGCGAAAGCGCCAAGGAAGGCGATATGGTTGTCAATGTGGAAAAGGCGAAATCGCTTGGCAATCAGCGTTCTTCAAGCGCCGATAAGGCCATTCAGCTGACTCCTCCCATCACGTTCACTCTTGAAGAGGCGTTGGAATATATCGAAGACGATGAACTCGTCGAGGTTACCCCGAAGAGCATTCGACTGCGCAAGCGTCTCCTTTCGGCCGTCGACCGTCGTAAGGCGAACAAGCAATAAACAAGCGAAAGGGCTTTCCCTTCGATACCTTCGAAATCAGGGCTGTACCATAACCGGTATGGCCCTGATTGTTTTAAAGTGCACTCATCTGCGATACCTTGTGAATCGAATATGGTTGTATGGTGTATGCATGACCTCGTATTTTGCCTTATGAGAATATATGCCCGATGAATTCTGCATTGCAATCCGCATGACAACGGATCGGTGTAATCTTGGAAAGGGCTGTATGTATGAAAACCTCTAAGGTGCTCAAAGTCGCGTGTACCGCGGTGGTCGCCGCCGCGCTCGCTTCATCTCTTGCTGCGTGTAGCAAGCAGGATGAAGAATCTCAGGCGTCTTTGTTGGGTGATCCGTCCGATCTATCCGGTGGCGTCGCAGCTGTCGTCAATGGAGTTGAAATCGGCGAAAACGCCGTGACCTCGTATGCTTCGAACTTCCGAGAAATGAATGGTCTGAGTGATGATTCAGCCTGGGCGCAGTGGTTGGTTGATAGGGATTACACGGTTGAATCCGCTCGTGAGGATATCGTTGATTTCTACATTGAACAGGAACTTCTGCGTCAGGCAGCCCAGAGCCAGGATGTTGTCGTGTCTACGGAAGATATCGATGCGCAAATCAATGGCATGAAGGCAAATTTCGATTCCGATGAGGCTTGGCAGCAGGCCTTGGAGCAAACGGGCACTACGGAAGCCTTGTATCGCGATATGCTCGAACAGGAAATGCTCAAACAAGGTCTGTACGACAAGGTTGCAACATCAACTGAACCCAGTGAAGAGGAAATGCTCCCTTATGCCCAGATGTATGCCTCAGCCTATGATGGGGCCCGCAAATCAAGCCATATCCTCTTCGGCTCTTCCGATGAGGCCCTGGCTCAAGAGGTTCTTGATAAGATCAATTCCGGAGAACTTGATTTCGCGGATGCGGCGGCCCAGTATTCCACCGATACCGCCTCTGCGGTTGACGGCGGAAATGTTGGCTGGGATTGCATGACTACGTTTGTGACTGAATACTCCGATGCTCTCTCTCAACTTTCAGAGGGGGAAGTGAGCGGGTTGGTGGTCAGCGAATTCGGAATTCATATCATTAAGTGCACCGAATTGTTTGAAGCACCTGAGACGGTGACATCGCTCGATCAAATTCCTTCGGAGTTCGTCGATTCCATCAAGACCTCTCTTGAGAAGTCAAGCAAGGATGAAAGCTACAGCAAATGGATGGAAGATTTTAAGACAAATTCTGCAATCACAATCAGCGATATGCCCCAGGATATTGCGTACAACGTCGATCTGACGGGTTATACGAAGACGGAGTCGGATGCAACCGCAGGAGTCCAGGATTCTGAGGAGAGCAACGAAGGTGCGCAGACTCAGGATGGGGAGACAGCCCCTGAACCTTCTGCTGAATAAAGACATGGTCTTGTCGTGAAGCCAAGAAAAGGTCTTCACAAGATTTGAATCTTTGATATACTTCACTTTCGCTGTTAACAACAGCCAATCGACGCAGTGGAGAGATGTCCGAGCTGGCCGAAGGAGCACGATTGGAAATCGTGTATGCCCCAAAAGGGTATCTGGGGTTCGAATCCCCATCTCTCCGCCAGAATATCACCGCCGCCCTTCGGGGCGGCGTCACCTTTACGGAGGGGTGGCAGAGTGGTTGAATGCGGCGGTCTCGAAAACCGTTTTACCCGTAACCCGGGTAACGAGGGTTCGAATCCCTCCTCCTCCGCCATCACGGAAAGTGCGCTCCCGTCGGAGCGTTTTTTTGTTTCTACCATCGTTTTGGCTTCGAAAAAAGTAGTTTCTTGGATCATCTTGGATCAGCTTCACGGTGCAAATCGACGATGAAATAAAAAGGCCGTTTCATGTGAAACGGCCTTTTCGGTCACGGGAAATGTGCGAATACTATTGGTCTTCATCCTCGTCATCCATGATGATGGGGTCGACAGGTTCAGCGTTTGCTAGGAAATTGGGAGCTGCGGCGATGTAACATACATCCTCCTCAAACGTGTAGCTGCCATCCTCTCCAACGCTATACATAAGGCCTAATGCAACACCATCCTCGGCGCCGGGGATACCGCCTTCGCAGATAATGGCATCCTGCTGACCGGCATCGGTGTCGATGTAGCCGTCGTAGCAGAATGCATAAGCAGCGGATCCACGGGCTCCTGAAACGGTATTTTCCGCAGAAGCGAAGCATTCATCGGTCGTTCCAACATGGTTTTCGATAAGGACTTTGTCTCCCATGATCAATGATGTGGTGGGAATGATATCTGCACCCACTTCAAGGCGCTTCTGGGCGTCATCGATAGCCTGCAGCATGAGAATCTCGAGTGTTTCATCGATTTTAGGAACTCCAAGCAAATCGCTTTCAACATTGCGGTCGGCCATTTTTTACTCCATTCTGCGTGTGTAGACGCTGTGGGGGTGATTACGCCCTGGCGGCGCAGTATCTTCTGATAGGAAGTATAGAGTACGAGTCTGATGCGGAGGTCAACCTGCAAGTAAAGCGTTGCGAAACAGTCATGGGTGGCGATTTGTGTCATGAAACCATGAAAGAGGTCTGGCTTCGCGTAGACATATGATTGCTGTGAGAGGGATTGTCTTATCAATCAGGGTAAGAAAAGCAATGGACCCGGTTAAGAATCCGGTTGGAACGCGGAGGTTGAACTGTAAGGTTGATTTGCTATTCTTCATGTACGAGATGTGAAGGAAATCACCAAACGGAATTGACTCTTACGGTGTGTTGCGAAGTCTGGTATTATAGGGCGGTTTCCTGTCCCGGGCAGATGCCTTCATGCGTCCCGGGGCCGTAAGTCCAGAGGAGGTGACATAATGAAGGCTTATGAATTGTTGTTCTTTGTCGCGCCTACGATCGACGACGAATCCCGTTTGGCAGTTATGAAGCGTATCGAGACCACTGTTGCAGAAAGCAACGGCGTGATCGACAACGTTGAGGATTGGGGCAAGCGTAAGCTGGCCTATGAGGTCGCAGGTCTGACCGAGGGTGATTACACTCTGATCGATTTCCATGCAGATCCCGCAAGCATCGCAGAATTGGATCGTGTGCTGCGCATCACCGGTGCGGTGGTTCGCCACAAGATCGTCCATCGTGCAGACCGTGATTAATTCGGTCTTCCGATGTGAGGGACATTGATGTCCCCGACTTCAAGAAACGAGGAAAGACATGAGCATCAATAAAGTAATCATTTCCGGCAATCTGACCCGTGACCCTGAACTGCGTTCCACTGCAGCTGGCTATTCCGTTCTCGGCTTCGGCGTTGCTGTCAACGATCGTCGCAAGAACCAGCAAACCGGCGAATGGGAGGATTACCCGAACTTTATTGATTGCACTATGTTCGGCACTCGCGCTGAAGGGGTGTCTCGTTACTTGAGCAAAGGTTCCAAGGTCGCTATCGAGGGCAAACTTCGCTACAGCTCATGGGAGCGCGATGGCCAGAGGCGCAGCAAGATCGAAGTTGTGGTGGATGAGATCGAATTCCTGTCCAACCGTGATGGAGGTAATGGCGGACATGGCAGCTACACGGGTAGCTCGTCCTATGCTCCGGCATCCTCTATGAGTGATTCTCGCAGCGTTCCGGCTATGCCTAGCGTGGATACCTCGGTCTACGATGAGGATATCCCCTTCTAGGAACCGTTCAATTACACGATGAATTGTAAGTATCTGAAAGAGGAATCATAATGGCTGAATACACCAAGCAGCCTCGCCGTAAGTTCTGCCAGTTCTGCAAGGAGCAGACTGAGTATGTTGACTACAAAGATACGGCCATGCTGCGCAAATACATGACCGACCGTGGCAAAATCAAGCCTCGTCGTGTGACTGGAGCATGCGTCCAGCATCAGGCAGACGTCGCTACCGCCATCAAGAACGCCCGCGAGATGGCCCTCATGCCCTACGCTGTTCCTGCAGTGAGCGGCCGTGGCGATCGTCGTAGCCGCTAGGAGGTATACGATGAAAGTTATCCTGCTTACCGAATTGAAGGGCAAGGGCGGCGAAGGCGACATCGTCGAAGTTGCTCCTGGCTTCTTCAACAACTACCTCGGCCCTCAGAAGATGGCCGTCCTGGCCACCAAGGGCAACATCAAGCAGCTCGAGCAGCGCAAGGGCAACATTGCCAAGCGTGAGGCTGCTCGCATTGCTGATGCCGAAGCTTTCAAGGCTTCTCTCGAGTCGAAGAACGTCTTCGTTGCTGCCAAGGTTGGCGAAGAGGGTCAGTTGTTTGGCTCCGTTACCACTGCCATGATTGCTGATGCCATCAAGGCTGAGCTTGACATTGATGTCGATAAGAAGCGTATCGAGCTTCATCGTGCTATCAAGACTGCCGGCGAGCATCAGGTAGTCATCGCTGCTTACCGCGACATCAAGGCCTACCTGACCATCACGGTCGGCGAAGCAAAGGCTGTCGAAGAGCCTGCAGCTGAAGAGGTTGTCGAGGCTGTCGAAGAGACCGAAGCTGCTGCTGAATAATTCCCTGCCGCGCATATTGCGAACTCGAATCGGACTCGGAGCATACCGGGTCCGATTTTATTTCCCTCGGGTTTTTTGGTAGGATTGAGGGGAAACAAGGAGGTAATGCATGCTGGAAAAGTCTGGAGATTTCACTTCGTGTGCTCTTGGGTATACGATGTCATTGCTGAAAGGAAAATGGGAACCTTACATTGTCTGGTATCTCGATCTCATGCCAGGAAAACGCGCCGGATACAGCGCACTGAGAAAAGCCATTCCCTATGATCTTTCCCATAAGATGTTCATCCAGCATCTTGGCAAGCTGGAAGATGCCGGTGTCATCGAGCGAATCGTCATCGAGACAAAACCTCTCCGGGTTGATTATGATTTGACGAAAAAAGGTGCCAGCTTTGCCAATGTCTTGGCATTTCTCAGGGACTGGGGCTCTGTATACGGGGAATTTTCGGACGATGTCGTGTTGAGGTCGAAAGGCGTCCGCAAGGATGATTTCACGATGTACGGACATCCCGATACCCAAGATGATCGACTCGGCGGCGGCGATTGCATCCTTTGGTACATGAAAGGGTTCTCCGAGCATTATACTCAGGCGGGGGGGGGTACTCAAAACGGACCCTTGGCTGGGGATATCTACTGAAGCCGCTCCATCGTGCCGCTTGACCGTTCGTCTTCGGAGCAACCTCAGGGAAGCGTCATGACGGCGACGAGAATCGGCACGATGATGAATGAAGCCGTTGTGGAGAGCACCGTTCCTTTGGCTGCGAGCAGGGAGTCACGGCCAAATTGTTCGGCAAAGGCGGATACCATCGAACCGATGGGCATGGCGAACATGATGACGAATACGACAATGAGTGATTCGTTGATGCCCAGCATGCGCAACCCGAACAGCAGCCCGATGGGAACGATCAGCTGACGTATGAGGATGAACGGATACATGCGCGGTTCTTTGACCATGCTTTTGATATCCGCGTCAGCCACAATCGATCCGACCAACATCATGGCGATGGGGGATGTAACGGCCCCCATCGTGCTCATGGCATCCGCCAAGACGGATGGAACCTTGAACCCAACAAGAAGCATGGCTATCGCAAGGGCGCACGAGAGCATGGATGGGTTGGCGATAGATTTCCAAGGCAGGCTTTTGATTGTCTGCCAGCAGCGGTGGAGCACATTGCGCGGTTCGATGTGCTCATGAGCTGATTTGCGTCCTGCCAAAATTGCGAATCCTATGCTGTACATGAAGAACGCGAGAACCATCACGAAGATGCTGGCGAACAGAACGGTTTCTCCGGCATAGAGTGAAGAGATGATGGGCAAGCCTATGAAAGCGCTGTTCGTGCATGTTGCCATGAACAGGTATAGTGACCGCTGCTCTGCCGGCGTGCGCAAGATGATGTTACAGAGCCAACCGCATACCAGGAGAAGAAAAAACTGCCCTGTGGCCAAAATGAATGCCAGAGGAATGGAATCCTGCACAGCGGAGGCATCCAGGTCGTTGGCCGAGATGACGATCATGCACGGTAATGTGATGTTGACCAGGATTTTTGTCAATTTTGTACGCATGTCGGCATCTATATAGCCTACTTTGGCGGATACGAATCCCATGCAGGCGATGATGATTAAGATGGCCATTTGGGAAATGGCGCTTGAGAGGTCTCCCATTCGTCAGTACTCCATTGGTGATGAGAAGAATGCAGGCGAATACGCGCGGCAATCATGTCAGATGTCCCGCTAACCATATACAAAGCGGTGTTATTCGACAATTACGCACTCAAAAGTAAGGGTTTTGGGCATCGGAAGAGCTTCGAGTCTTCGTCTTCGGGGTCCCATCTAACTTTGAAGTGCCTTCTTGAGGGACTCTCCAAATACCAACATCATATAGCGATGAAGACCGTGTTCGTCTTCGAGAACAGTGCGCAAAGCGGTTTCGTGCGGCTTTGTGGGTATGGTCGCAGGCGACTGAGAATTTGCGCGGCCCCACGTATCTGATAAACCAAGGAGGATGATCATCATGATCAGCAGATGCGGACTGATGCGCAAGAAAGGCGGCATGAGCATGGAGGTGCTCCAAGAATGCCGACTCAATACCAAACATCCCGCAACGCGCAGCTCGGCTTTCATTGGGAAGATGAACACGTATCTGGCGAAATCCTTCCCGCAGATCGTCCCGCAATAGCGCAAAAGGGCTCTTCGGTGGTTTCTGTGGGAGAGATTCCGGCATAGGCCCAGCTCAGCGGGC
>CALBGP010000011.1 GCA_937892845.1 uncultured Eggerthellaceae bacterium
GCTGCGTGTACTGTGCATAGGACACTTATCCAAAGCGGTCTAACACAACGCATTTTTAGCCCACGATCAACCCATTGAAAGGAGCTCCATGGCTACACCGACCTGTGAAAAATGCGGGAGTTCAGAGTTCGTCATGATCGACGGCAAAAAGCATTGCGCGTATTGCCGCTCGCTCTACATAGGCGCAATCCAAGCCCCTCAATCAACAATTTCTCTGAATGACGACGTAGAGCGTCTGCTCGCGCAATGTCGCCTCGATCCCACCAAGGCGCCAAAGCTTGCCAACCTAATCCTCGAGCTAGACCCATTCAATCAGGAAGCACTTCGGTATCTGTAACCCGAAACGAGGAATCGCCAATGAAAGTTAAAGACCTAGCGGCAGAGCTCAACACCACTCAGGAATTTGTGGAAAACTACATTGCCACATCAACCCCTTACGACGTCGATTACAGATTACTCACCACAACCATTCCAGATGAATTCGTTCCTGACATCAAAAGACTTTTCCTCGAGACATTCTATCCCGAGGCGGCTGCTGAGGCTGCGGCGGCTGAAGCAGCGGCAGCGGCTAAGGCGGCAGAGGCTGAAGCGGCCGCAGCGGCTAAGGCGGCAGAGGCTGAAGCGGCCGCAGCGGCTGAGACGGCCCGCATGCAGGAACAGAAACAAGCAAAACAAATGGCCATGGCCCAGATGCTCATAAGCTCTGGATTCAACTTCGAAGGCTACCGCATCGTTAAGTACTCCGGCTACATCTCAGGCGATGACGCCATCCAGGTCGACCGCGGCACAGACGGTATTTTCGGCGGAGCAACGGACGTAGGCGCCGAGCTGATGAGGTCCCTGACGGTCATCAGGCGCAACGCGCTCAATGAGCTGAAAGAGGCCGCGTACGCGCTGGGCTGCAATGCGGTCATCGGCGTCGACTTCGACTATCTGACCCTTGACCCCGAAACAGCGAACTGGAACGGCGGAACCACCTACCAACCCTACATCTTCGGCGTTACAGCCAACGGAAACGCCGTGATAATCGAAAAGATCGAGGAGTAAATCCATGGCATTCATACAAGCATTCACGGGAGGCCTCGGCGGCAGCTTCGCAGACCAATGGAAAGACTTCTACACCGTTCCCTGCGGACTCGATGCCGGAGTCGCAACCTGCGCAGCCGTACGCTCCAGCGCAAATCAGGGGCGCAGTTCAAACGACGAAGGGTCAGGCGGTGTCATCACCAACGGCTCCCTAATCCTCGTTCCCGAAGGATTCTCCTTGGTCACGCTCGAGAGCGGACGCATTACGGGATATGTCGACCAGCCTGGCGGCTACCAATGGGTCTCGAACGACATCAACTCGCAATCGTTCTTCTCGGGCAACACGTTCTCCGATTCTGTGGTCAGGCAATCCTGGGAACGTTTCAAGTTCGGAGGCGAACCTGCAACAAGCCAGATTGCCTTGTTCGTTAACTTGAAGGAGATTCCCAACAACAAGTTCGGCACGCAAAGCCAGATTTACTGGGATGACGCCTACCTAAACACACAGGTCGGCGCAATTGCTCGCGGCACCTACACTCTCCGCATCACCGACCCCATTCTGTTCGTCAAGAGCTTTCTGCCCGCAGCGTTCTATTCCGCCTCTGCGCGACATTTCGACATGCACGACTTCGCGAACGACGCGGCCACCCAGCTGTTCACCGAGCTTGTCGGGTCACTCGCAACAGCCTTCAGCCTCTACGCAAATGACCCCGCAAAGCGCAATCGCATCACTAGCATCCAGGGCGACAGCGTGGGCTTCGCACAGTCTCTCGCAGCCGCAGTCGAGACCGCATACCGCTGGCGACAGGACCGGGGTATCGAAATTGTCAACGCATCGATTACAGCAATCGACTACGACGACGACACCAAGCAGCTCATTTCCAAGGTAAAACAGGCCGATGCCCTTATGGGTGCGCGCGGCAATGCGAACCTCCAGGCCTCTTTCGCCGAAGGTCTTCAATCCGCAGGGGCAAACCCCGATGGCGGTGCGCTCGGCATGGGGTTCATGGGCATGGGTATGCAATACGCCGGAGGCGCCGTTGGCGCAATGCAGCAGCCCGTCCAGGCGACACCGACGCAAACCTCGACTCCGTCGGCAGAAGACCCCTACGAAAAACTGACAAAGCTCAAGGGCCTCTGCGATGCGGGCGTAATTTCGCAAGCTGAATTTGATGCTGCGAAGGCTAAGCTGTTAGACCTGTAACTAAACCCTACACCATCCTGAGGTCAACACGAGCGAGCCGACTTCGGTCGGCTCGCTTCTATCGCAGGTCCAACACGCATCGCTTCCGCTGAAAACGTCCATGACCAACCGCATGGCTACACCCCGAACGCGGAATGAAATCACTCACCCTTGCATCCGCTCAATTCAAGATATTGACCATTAGATACGTAAACATAGTTTTGACCCTCAAAAATATCATTCTGAATAATGTTTGGATCAGGGTTAGAGCTATCTAGCAATGCGTAATACCCATGTCCTCCTTGATTGGCCGCCAGCCCGTATTCACCAGGTTCAATATCGAAGCCAACTTTGAAAACACCCTCAGCCTCACCCCAATCGACGCGAGGCTCGACATCCTTCACATCCATGAAGCTGGCATCTGACACCTCTAGAACCTGACCGTCATAAACTGTTACATATGCACGGCCGCTGAATATATTGTTCCCAACAATATATTCCTTGTCGATATCGGAATACACGCAGAAGTAAGCTTGGGACGAGGACATGATTGCGTACTCACCGGCAGGAAGATCAGTCCCTACCTTATATGTTCCCGAAAAGTACTTCTTCGGCTCCTCCTTCCAAGTTGCATTAACCGTCAAATCGGAGGTAACAGCGGAGAAATCAGCATCCCAGCCAGCAAAGCTATATCCGTAGCGATGCGGATCGGACGGCTTCTCCGCCGACTCCCCATCCTTCACCTCTACCGCCGCGAGGGTCCTCCCCCGCCCGTCCGTAAACGTAACCGTCCACATTTTGCCCATCTGGGCAACAAAGGTGACATCTCCCGTGATTCCGCTCGCAGTGTATTTCTCTTTCGACTTCTCGATGGAAACAGACGAGTCGCTGCATGTCCAGCCCATCACCGTCAAAGAGCTTCCCGCGAATTCAGAAGGCAAGTCCGCAGTAGCGCCGTCGCCGAAATCCAACACCGTCATATCCCCGAGCACCTTTCCCTGCTCATCTTCAAAGGTCAAGACGCAGTTCACTACCGAAATCGAAACCTCATCAGCAACCTGTTTCAAGGTCGCCATCAAAGAGCCATCGGAACCTGCAGGCGCCAAAGCTATAACACCGCCGTAAGAATCACCGTAGAGCACAACGGTTACATAGCCCTGGAATGTAACGCCATCAATAACCTGCTCCACTTCGTAGCGTTCCGCAATGCACCCATCGATTTCAGCATCGGCAATATCCTTAACCTTCATGTCGCCCATGTCGAACACCGCCCGTAAAAGGACGCGCTTTTCAGAATCAGACTTGGAAGCCGTATCAGGCCCAATCGTATCCGAAAAAACGTAGATCAGGCTTTCATTTGTCGGATAGATATACTTGCCGTCAGATGCATTGGTGATTTTCCAGCCATGATCACATTTCACCACCATGCCATTCACGTTAATACGGGCATTAAGAGTCTGGGGCGGGGTTGCAATGCCCGAAACAACAAACCCGATGAGAACCACCATCGCCAAGACGGCCCCAACGATGCCAATCACGCCCCACGGGATTTTCTTCTCAGGTGAAGCACTCGGGGGCGTAGGCTGGTCAAACCGATTACCCGACAGCATCTCCCCGTTCACAGCATGCATTTCAGGATGCACTTCACATTCAGCAAAGGCCTGCGCTGCAGCCGAATCAAAAACACATCCCTGCTCATCGCCGTCATGCTCCTTCAATGAAACCCCACAGCTAGTGCAGTAGTTCATATCCAAATCGACCTCAGCATTGCATGATGGACACAGCATCGCCAGCTCCCCTTCCGTAGATGCAAATCGCTATAATCCCATACTAGCCCAACCTGGCACCGAATTCGTCCAGAGAAAACGTTGCACCTGGTCGTTAATATTACGAGTACCATAATTAGGACAGCTGCCGACGGTAGCAATCGCAAGAAAAGCCGTTATCTCCTTGGCATTGCCGAGCCAAGGAGATAAGAATCGCCGCGATAACGGCTCCGCTCGACGGCGCCCCAAGGTCAGTCGCTCCATCGATGGGCTCGTCAGCGACTACGCCGTCATCACCGACGTCGTCAAGCAAACCGGCATCAAGATCGGCGAGAAGACGCTCACGACCGCCCTGAAGAAGCTCCCTGGCAACGTGCTCATCAAGATCAACCAACGCATCGGGTTCCGCCTTCTTACGAAATTCGGCGAAAAGGGCGCGATTAATCTCGCCAGACTTCCAGTTCACGCATATCACGCCCTCGATCGGATAACCCCGTTACTTTCTTGCTGATATCGGCAATATAACTAAAGTCTATTACAATAACCCTGTCAGGTTTTTGCCGATAAGGAGGTGGAGCCCGATGGGATTTCTTTCCGTCGCCGAGATTGCAAAGCTATGGGGCGTATCCGAAAGGAGCGTCCGCAACTACTGCGCCCAGGGCCGCGTGCCAGGCGCCTTCCTTACGGGGAAAACGTGGAATATCCCGGAAGGAGCGGCGAAGCCCGAACGGTCGAACGCGAAACCTTCCGCCACCACCCCCCTGCTCAAGCGCCTGCGAGAGGAGAAGGCCTCTGGAACAAAAGGCGGAATCTACCACAAAATCCAAATCGAGCTCACCTACAACTCCAACCACATCGAAGGAAGCAGGCTGTCTCTCGATCAGACAAGGCTCATCTTCGAAACGGCAACCGTCGGCATCGAAGGCGAACCCATCCGAGTCGACGACATCATAGAAACCCAGAACCACTTCCGTGCCATCGACTACATCATCGACCACGCGCAGGAACCCCTGTCCGAAGGGATGATCAAAGAACTGCACCGCATACTCAAGGCAAGCACCACCGACTCCACGAGGGATTGGTTCGCCGTCGGCGACTACAAGCGCCTGCCGAACGAAGTGGGCGGACGGCAGACGACCCTGCCCGAAAACGTCAGCAAAGAGGTCAAGGGCCTTCTGCGCGACTACGACCCCCGCACAATGCACCCTCTCGACGACATTCTCGGCTTCCACGTAGCCTTCGAGCGAATCCATCCCTTCCAGGACGGAAATGGCCGCGTAGGCAGGCTCATTATGTTCAAGGAGTGCCTTGCCGGCAGCGAGGTTCCCTTCATCATCACCGACGACATGAAGGCCTTCTATTATCGTGGCCTTGCGGAATGGGACCGCGAAAAGGGCTTTCTTGCAGACACCTGCCTTGCAGCGCAGGACAGATTCAAGGCCATGCTCGACTATTTCCGAATCGCATACCACGGCAACTGACGAACGATACTGTCCACTCCGGTGTACGCATATTCACAAAGCGCCTTCTAGAATGATTTCAACCATAACCTATACAGGAAGCCATCGGAAAGAAGGCCATATGCGATTTCGTTGCCCATGCGGAAACACGATAACGAACACAACGGACTGCCTGCCCTACGTCGCCCATGTCGTGGCCGATGTCGACATCGAGAGCTACTGGGAAGCTTGGGAGCGAACGGGGCGGGGTCAATCCCTAGGAGTCCTGTTGCACCCAATGGACTACGAGCAGATCATCTACCAATGCGAAGAATGCGGGCGTCTGTTCTTCGACGACCCCGAAGACCCCCGCAAATTCATTTCCTTTGCACCGGAAGGCAAAAACTCCATGGTGACCGGCCCAATAGAGGGCGAAAGATGGAAAGGCTACATCTACGGGTATAGCGATCTCGGGATGGAGCGATCGACCGGGTTCTGCTATACGACCTGGAACAACGGGACGTCTTGCGAGAACCATTCGTTTGACACCTTCGAAGAGATGAAAGATTATTTCGACGAGAAAGTCGCGGAACTCAAGCAGCGAGAACTCCTTCGCGCAGCCTGGATCAACAAAGACGGGGAGACAGTATTCCGCTGGAACCTAGAGGACGATCTTCCGATCCAGGAAAAAGTCGAAGTGTATCTGACCGACGAAGAAGCCCTGGCCATGGCCAAATTCAAGGCGGCGCACAAGGACTGCCATCATAAATTTCCCAAAGGGTCCAAAGGATGGGATTTTTCCTACGAAGTGCTTCCCGGGATCTGCGGCGCCTACGACAGGGACCTCAGGATCACCTGTCTGAGATGCGGGACCTCCCTTGAATCCGTAGACGGCAAAATACTGCTACGAGACAACGTCAACGATGCATCCGCCAGTGCTTTCGAAGGGGCCATCCTCGACCTCATCCATGAACGAGGCAGCAGAGACGCAAGGGTCGAAACCATCAATCTTCCCGGACGACACCACGAAATAGCAGAGGCAATAGGCTACGTTTGCGGCCTAGCTGATGCGGCGCAAATCCTCGACCCCGACACCCCGATTGCGGAAATAGCCCAAAGAACGTTCTCCAAACTACTGAACGACGAATCCATCCTCACCAACACCGAGATAAGAAACCTGATCCGGCGCTCATGCGACCCCGACTGCTTCGATTGGGTTATCGAAGATGGCCTGGAATGCCTGAAAGATGTGCTCAGGGACCAATATCCAAACATCGCTCCGAACTGGATAGACGAACCGAAAAAAGAGCGCTCGTAGCGACCATGCGAGATGAAGGGCGGTGGGGTGAGTCGATCTCGCTTTTCAACCATCTTGCCACTCGTCCACCCTTCGCAGAATCGTCCGCCCGGCAATCGTCCATCCGCATTCAGGCACGGCGACCTACACCCCGGAAACCAGACCCCGATTCCGCGTCAAGCATCCAGTCATATAATAGAGCCGCAGCTGCACAATGAGACAGGAGGCACATCCATGAATGCAAACGACGCGCATTTTCTCCCGTTCCTCGGAACGGCCAATGCCCAATTCGTTATCCCTGTCTATCAGCGCCTCTATTCATGGGAACGGAAAGACTGCGAAGTTCTTTGGAACGATATCGTCAGGGCAGGTAAATTCCAGCATACGCACTTTGTCGGATCGATGCTGTACGCCCCTGAAGCAGGCGGGACCCTCACCGGAATCAATCGATATCTGCTGATCGACGGACAGCAGCGAATGACAACGCTGACGCTGATTCTTGCCGCATTGATCCAATACCTTTCCGCAAATGAATCCAAGGCCGACTTCCTTGACATGTCCGTCGGGGGCCTACGCCGCCTCTACCTCTTCGACAACGACCGCAAAGGTGATTCCCGCTACAAGCTCATCCTCTCCCAAGACGATCGCGAAACGTTGTTCAGCATAGTTGGGGATGCCGCCATGCCGGCAAACCCCTCCAGGCTCATCGTAGAGAACTACGAGTACTTCGTCGAAAAGATGGCCGAACCCACCTTCGACCCCGAGCTTCTCTGGGTGGGCCTCGGCCAACTCCTCATCGTCGACACAAAGCTCGGCGCAGACGACAACGCGCAACTCATCTTCGAGTCCATGAATTCCAAGGGAAAGCCCCTTACGGCAACTGACCTCATACGTAACTATATTCTGATGTCGCTGCCAAACGACGAACAAACCAGGCTCTACGAGTCGTATTGGCATCCGATGGAGCAGATGTTCGGACAAGGCCACGATAGGGAAATCAACGAATTCTTCTGGAACTGGCTATGGCTCAAGATCCCGAACAGAAAACCACGCAAAGATGAAGTTTACGACGAGTTCAAAATCTACCTGGGCGATAACCCCGAAACAAAATCAGAAGACCTTCTGATCGATCTGCTGGCAAGCGCCGATCACTACACGAGGATTTTTGGGGACAGAGAGCCGGACAAGGATCTAGCAAAGGCCTTCAAAAGCTTCAACAGGCTCGATGTCAATGCGGCACGCCTCCTGCTCATGGAACTCTACACCCAATACGATAGCGGGAATCTGTCGAAAGAAGAGTTCATATATCTCGTCAAGACCATCGAGTCATTCCTTTTCAGACGATCCATCTGCGGACGTCTGACCACGGGTCTGAACCATTATTTCGCCGGACTGGCCAAACAACTCGATTCGGTGGAGATCGTCGAGCATATCATCGGAAATCTGCTCGCCCAAGATGAGAACAAAACGGCGTACTTCCCAACTGATGAGTACTTCGAGGAGCAATTTCTTTCAAGGGACTGCTACAACCGATTCGGGGACAAATGCGCCTATTTCCTTGAATCGATCGAGAACCACCATCGTCCGAAGGAGCCGATCTCGGTATCCAGCTACCAAATCGAACATGTGCTGCCGCAAACCATCACGAATTCGCCTGAATGGCAAAACGCCCTGGGCGAAGATTGGGAGCACCTGCATGAGCTGCTATGCAACAATTTGGGCAATCTCACGCTCACCGGATACAACCAGGAATACTCGAACAAACCCTTCGAATTCAAACTGAACAAGCCCGACGACGGCTTCGCATGCAGTCCGCTGTACCTCAACAGGCTTATCGCAGAAGAGCGAGCTTGGAACGCCGACTCAATCAAGAGGCGCGCCAGCAAACTCATGGAGGACGCGAAAACGATTTGGCCCTACCCCATCATCGATGAATCCGTAATCGCGAAATACAGGCCGCAGAAAACCCCTGACGGCATCACATGGACAATCGAGGAGCACCATCCATGGATGGCGGAGGGTGGCCCCTGCCGCGACCTATTCGCCGCCTTGAAAAGCCGCCTTTATGACGAATTCCCAACCTGGAAAGAGGATGTGAGGAAATACTACATAGGCTTCAAGGATGGAAAGAGGCTCACGCTCAGCGTTCAAGATCGCAAAACCGGCAAGCTCGTTCTGGGCTTCCGGGACTCAATCGACTCATTCGATGACCCGAAGGGGATCTGCGTCGACAAGCGCGCCGCTGGCGGAATAGGCCCAGGCATGCGCACCATGGTTGTGCTCGAACACGAAAGTGAGCTGGACGATGTCGTCAAGCTCCTGAAGCAGGTATCAAGCAGCTAGTGCGGGCTCTGCCGAACGGGTTCATCTTATTTGACTTCGAATTTACGCAAATCGATTCCGAGCGATACCGCCTTTTCGCACAGCCGGTATCCATCCATGCTCTCAATATCGGCCAAATCGATTACCGCTGCAGGAAAACCGCCGAACATGGCGGTTCCGCAGCAGTCAATCATATACTCTCGCAGCTTTTCGATATCGATGGTGGCCATTGCCTCCCCTTCCATGACTCGACCGTAAATTCAAGGCTACGCCCTGACCGCTTACACCGTAGCGGACTGAAATCGTTGCGACGGACCGAGATAACGGCATCACTTGAGGTAAGCGACCATCGAGGGAAACTCACCGTCAAGCTGAATCCGCAAGGAAATCTTGAAGATAAGATTCCATGCCTGGACATCGATCCCGTCAGACCCCACACGGGAAGCATTCGAGCAATTCCTCACCCTCAACGTCCCTCCGGCAAGCATCTGCTCGAAATCGACATTTTCCGCAGAGCTGATTGGGATTCCATCTGGATAGCGCTTCGTCCTCTTCGGAACATACGCAGACGCAATGGGGCCGAACTCGATGTATATCTCCCCATCCTCACGGGGGTCGTCATCAGGCCTATTCCAATTCGTGCAACTGTACGCGTAGACCGCGCTTTTGCCATCGCTGAGAGCAAGATGCGCCACACCGCCATACCCCAGACTCACGAAACACGCCTCCGTCCCTTTGCGAGAATCCCACAGCACCCCTTAATCATGGTTCGCATCATAGATGCGCAACGACCCGCGTGAGCACTACGCAGTCGTTGTGTTAGACCACTTTGGATACTGGGACTTTTCCTATAATCTTTCTTGCTT
>CALBGP010000012.1 GCA_937892845.1 uncultured Eggerthellaceae bacterium
TTCATCGTTTCTCCTTCGGTTCGGGAAATGCAGCTTCGAGCGCGGCCGACAGGAAGGCGGCTGTCTTCTCTTTCGCCTCATGCATGATCCCATCCAATGCCGCGCCCGCTTCCTCGCCCCCATCGGCCGCATCCGCGGCATCGATGACGCCCGCCAGATACGCTGCGAGGATGTGCGAGGCGGCAAGGATGCTGTTCGCATCGCCGCAAGCTGCAATCTCTTCCGCCGCGCGCTTTACTTTTTCGTAGTCGAATCTCATCGTTTCTCCTTCGGTTCGAGCTCATCGCGTATCCATTGCACGGCTTCATAGCCGGCAAGTCTTTTCGGAAATGCCAAAACGTGGTCGATCCTCAATATCGCATCGGCGCTTATGTACCCGCCGCGATGCGGGAACAGGCCGTTTTCGTGCACCAGCCTATCGGACACCCACTTGTCGAAGTCCGTTGAGTCGGTCGAATGGGACAGCACTTCGCCGCTCTTGGTGATGTACCTGATATTCATCGCCCCTCCTCCTCGCTCACGCGTCGGTTCCAGTCCGCCATCGCCTTCAAGGCGCATTCCCTCGCCGTTCCGAGGATGGGGCCGTGGCGGGCGGTCCCGTAAAGGCATCCTTGGCACTGCACCCACACCATGTCGCGCATTGCGTGCAGGGAGGCGTCCCCACCGCAGAACGGGCACGGCTTCAGTTCGCAGTTCATCGGTTCACCTCCATCAGTTCCGCCAGGCGCTTGACCTTGGCCTCGTACTCCATGCATCCCTCGTCGGCCACAAGCGGCCTGCCGTCGGCCTGCGCCCACGGCAGCAGCCAGACGGTCGGCGCGAATCCCTGCAGCCAGCCGACGATGGCGGCCAGTTCGGCATCTCGGTTCATCGCCCCTCCTTCGCATCAAGCTCGCGCTGACGGCGCAGCAGGTCGAGGGTTTGGGCTGCGAGCAGTCGGCGACTCCGTTTCTGTCGTGCGACAGCCGTCCATCGACCAGTGCGGAGCATTCCCAGCAGCTGACGCCGCCGCATCCTCAGCAGTCGATCATGCCCTTCCTCGCGGGCTTCGTCCTGCTT
>CALBGP010000013.1 GCA_937892845.1 uncultured Eggerthellaceae bacterium
CATATCCATACTCGGTTGAATAATTGAGCAGACACACATTTTGTCCGCTAACCCGGCTTAGTTTGCGAACAGCGGGTCGTGTTCGGCGGCGGCTATGATACGGTCGATGGCGCCATCGAGCACGCGGCGCGGGCAGGCCAGGTTCCAGCGCTCGAACCCTACTCCTCCGGAGCCGAACAGATAGCCCTCGTCGAAGCGGACGTTCGCCTTGTCGCGGAAGAACGCCTCCAAAGCCTGTGCGTCGGTGCTGTAGGCGCGCCAATCCGTCCACGACAGATACGTTGCCTGCAGATGCGAGTAGTTCATCTTCGGGAAGGCCTCCACCAGGCGTGCTTTCACGTGCGCGTCGTTGTCGCGGATGTAGGTCAGCAGCTCGTCCACCCAGCCTTCCGCCTGGTTGTAGGCGGCCATGAGCGCTTCGCGGGCGAAGTTGCTGGGGCCGTTGATGACCAGGCCGTACATATGCGTGTTGAAGTAGTCGCGCATGCTCTTGTTGGGGATCCAGATGTTGGAGTTCATGAGGCCGGCCTGGTTGAACGTCTTCGATGTGGAATTGCATACGATGACGTTTTGCAGCAGGTCTTCGGGCAGCTTCATGGCGCTCGTGAAGCGGTTGCCCTCCATGATCAGGTCGCTGTGGATTTCGTCGGAAAGCAGGATGACGTTGTTGTTCTTGCAGATGGTGGCAACGCGGACAAGCTCGTCATAGCTCCAAACGCGGCCCACGGGATTGTGGGGGTTGCACAGAAGCATCATCTTGGTCCCGCATTCCGATGCAAGCTCTTCAAGGCGGTCGAAGTCCATGCGGTAGGTCAGGCGGCCGTCTTCGCCAAGCTCTTCGATGAGCGGGTTGTTGACGATGGTGCGGCCGTAGCCTTCAGGCGCCATGCGGAAGGGATAGTACACAGGCTCCTGGATGATGACGCCATCGCCGGGATTGGTGAAGACCTTGGTGGCGGCGCAGATCATCTGGACAACGCCCTGGGCGGGGACCAGCCACTCGAACTTCGGCTCCCAGCCCTGGCGGCGCGTGTACCAGCCGCGGCAGGCCTCGAAGTAGGCTTCGTCGGAGTTCTGATAGCCGAAGACGCCGCGATCGACCAGGTCATGCAAGGCCTGGCGCACTTCGGGCGGGGCAATGAACTCCATGTCGGCGACAGACAGGGGGACGGCCTGCTCCAGGGGCAGGTCATCGGAGACCCCGACCCATTTCGAGGCGCCCGTGCCGCGCCTGTCAACCAAAGTTTCGAAATCGTACATGTGGACTCCTTCGCTCGTGCGCCGGGCATTCGGCCTGACGACGCCAGGTGCAAGGTGTGAAGCCTCATGCGGCTTCAAGGGGATAGAAAAAGAACCGGGTCCGGCGTTTTGCCGTCACCCGGTTCATCGGTGCATTACGCGTTGTGGTGCGCCTTCCAGAACATTGCGCTGTGCTCGATGCAGGCGTTTGCTTCGTCAAGCATCTTGGTGTAGTGGATGAACGCATGCAGGACGCCCTTGTATTCGACGAACTCGCAGGGCACGCCGTTCTTCCTGAGAACCTGGTACAGAGTGGAGCTGTCGTCTTTGAGCGGATCGAGCTCGGCGCAGGCGATAAACGTCGCCGGCATGCTGGTGGCCAGATCGTTGGCCAGCATGTTGAGGTACGGGGAGCGCTCAAGTTCGGACATGTCGTCCAGATAGCAGGACATGTAGTAGTCCATGTCCTCGCGGCGCATGCCGTCTTCGATGGTGCCGTAGAGCCTGATGGAGCTGGAGTCCGTCAGACCGTAGAAGCCGTACCACAGAAGCAGCGTCTTGACGTAGGAGTTGTCGCCCTCTTCGTCACGCAGCCACAGGTTGGTGGCCATGGACAGCACTGCGCCGCCGGAATCGCCTGCGAAGGACAGGTTGTTGCCGTCGATGCCGTGCTCGGCGCCATGCTCGTGCAGGTACTTGGCAACCTGGGCGCATTCGAGGATGTTGTTGGGGTATTTGGATTCGGGGGAGAGGCGGTAGTCGACAGCCACGACGGCTGCACCGGTCAGGCTGGCCAGCAGGCGGCATGCGCGGTCATGCGTGTCAAGGTTGCCCACGACGAACCCGCCGCCATGGATGAACTCGATCACAGGGAGCATCTCCGCTTCGACGGGGTAGTAGTAGCGGATCTTGAATTCGCCCGCGGGGCCTTCCATGACCTGGTCGACGGTCTTGGCCATAACCGGGCCGCCTTCATTCCAGAATGCACGCTCCTTCACGTAGTTGTCGCGCATCTCCTCGAAGCCGACGTTGGTGTCGAAGGCGTCGCCGGCAAGCTCTACCTGCTTTGCCACGACGGCTTTCATCTGGTCGTTCATAAGAGATGCAACGTCGAGTTTGTTCTCCATGGGTCCAGCCTCCTTTTCGGATGATGGCGCGCCGGCTGATCCAGCGCGCCTTGGATGATTCTTTCAGTATGCTCCCAGCGGTGGCGGAAGCGGTGTTTCGTCGGTGTTTTGCAACCGTCTTGTCAAGCGCGTTAGTTCTGAGCGCTTTCGGCTTCTGCCTTCGCGGCTTCCTTGGCGGCATTGCGCTTGCCGACCTTGAGCGTCAGCCATGCGAAGACCACGACCAGGACGCTTGCGCCGAGCATGATGCTGAAGATGGTGTCGTAGGCGGCAACACCCTGCGCGTCGATGATCGCGCCGAACCAGGTGTGGATGAAAGCGTCCGGCATCAGGCCGATGACGGAGACCAGGCCAACGCCGGATCCGAACAGATGCGAGGGGATGTGGGCGTCGGTGAGCTGGCCGGAAGCGATGCCGTACAGGCCGTTGGTAACGAAGGACAGCAGGCACACGATGACGGCGATCAGGATGATCATGCCGGGTTCACGCGGGCAGAACATGAGGGCCAGCAGGCAGGCGACAGCGCCCAGGGTGCCGATCATGATGGCCTTCGAGGTGGTCTTGGTGAACTTGGTGAAGATGCCGAACAGGGGAGCGGAGATGATGGAAACGCCGAAGGAGCGGATGGTGCCGATGATGCTGACCACCACGACGGGTGCGCCCAGGCATGCGGTCATGAACGGGGTGGTGAAGGTGGTTCCGATGTAGACGAAGTAGATGAAGAACATGGTCAGGGCAGCCAGCCACACGCCGGGGTTCTTGAGGGCCTCGAAGGTCTCCTTGAAGTCGAATGCCTTCGTCTTGTCCTTCTTGATCTCGCCCTTGAAGTTGGGGATGAAGAAGAAGGAGAGAACTGCGCACAGAGCGATGAGAGCTGCGGAAACACCCAGCACAACCTGGATGGCCAGGCCCGCATCAAGGAAGGAGGCCACGATACCGGTCTGGATGAAGCTCAAGACCAGGCCGATGGCGCCGTAGATGCCGTAGGACAGGCCGATCTTCTGGGAGTATTCCTCCTCGGAGCAGATAAGGCGGACCAGCTTGTAGCGGGTGCCCCACCAAATCAGGATGGAGAACACGGCGTAGCCCACGAACACGCCCATGAGCACCTCGTAGGAGGGCAGCATGACATAGACGCAGGTGAGCGCCGCCACGCCGGCATAGCCGATCCAGCTGAGGTTGCGCACGCGGAATTTGTCGGCGATGATGCCGGACGGGAAGTAGAAGATGACGGCGGCGATGCCGTAGAGGCTCACCAGCAGACCCAGCTGCTCATTGGTGCAGTTGAGTGCCTGCATCAGGGGATCGTAGAACACCATCTTCAGGTAGATGGGTCCGTAGATGATCGATGATCCCATGCTGACCAGGATGAGCAAGAACCAGCGCCTTGCCTTCGACAGGTCGGTATAGCTTTTTTCTTCTGTTCTGGAAATAGCCATGAAGGCCCCCTTTCTTGTTGTGCGTCCCCTTTGCACATGGCCACCAGTATGCGGACGCCGCGGCGTGGAAATCATCACGAAGTGATGGGGAAAACGACCGTTCACCAATGATTGGTGATGCATCACCAATGCCATTGAGGGATGATTGGCAACGCTTGTTTCAGCAGAGGGACACTACGGAGGGTGCAGTTCATGCTTGAAGATGTTTCCACCCGCCTCAAAGTCGAGGCAGAGCGGATCGCTCCTTCCGATCGGCGTTGGCACGGCGCGAAATACATTGGTCTTGCGTTGCTTACGTGCTATGGCTACCTGCTCTGGCTCACCGAGGGCGTGTTCTACTTCCGGGGGCTCATGACATGGGAGGTGACGGTTGCCTGGTTGGTCAACCTGGTCACCATGGCGGCCACCATTCCGTTTGTCGTGCTCATGACCAGCAAGGGGCGTCACCTGATTGTGAGCGACAGATTCGTCATGGGCATCCCCATTGCAACCTGCGTGCTGACTTTGGGGCTGTGCTATACGCCCGAAGGGGCCGGTGCCACGGCGTTTTTCTATGTGTGCGCCGGTATCCTGGGGGTGTTCGAGGTTATCATGTGGTCGCTGTGGGCGGAATGTACGGCTTGCGCCCGATCCCGCTATTCGCTCGGCCATGTCGGCGTCACGTTCGGCGTGACCTTCGTGTGCGCGTATGTGCTGGTGGCCATCATGCCGAAGGGGGCCATCCCGCTGCTCGTGTCCGTGTTCCCCTTGCTCTCGGGTGTGTTTCTATGTCGAACCAGGAGATGCTGCGGTACGGAGTTCCCGGCTCTTCTGCCTCGTTCGCTGGCGGCTTCGGTCAAGCCGAACATGCTCATTGTCAGCAGCGTGGTGTTCACGGCTTCTGCGGCCGCCACGTTTCTGTGCGGGATCATCCCGTCGTATGGCATACTGTTTCCCATGGGCTTGGCTGCAGGCGTGCTTTCCGGCGGAATCATCTTGCTGATTCTGGCTGCCATCTACGGGCTCTCCCGTAAGCGGTTGGGTATTTTCCAGTTGGCGCCGTGGGTGATCATAGCCTGCATTGCGGCGTATGCCCTCTATCTTTGCGGGCCGGAAACGCTGAGCCCCGCAAGCCTGCTCACGCTTGGCTGCCCCATGGTGTTTCAGGTGCTGCTGGTGGTGTATTTCGGCAAGCTGGCCTCAAAGGGCTATTTTCCCCCGACGGTCACCTTCTCGGTATCCATGCTTTGCACGTATGTCGGATTCGCTTTGGGCGATGGCCTGTCGCTGATCTATGAGGCAATGCCCGAGCCTATGTCCGCGCCGCTCGTCCATGGCACCTGCCTGGTGTGCATGCTGCTTCTTTCGATTGTCCTTGTTCCTTTGGTAAGGCAGGAATTCCTGCTGACCAAGCTCATGAGCGATCCCGTGTCGAAGGAGAAGGCGGAGCTTATCTGCGAAGAGATTGCCGCAGAGTTCAAGTTGTCTCCCCGTGAGGCTGAGATTCTCAAGATGCTGGCCCAGGGTGCTACCACCAATCGAATAGCTGAGAAGTACGTCATTTCCCCGAACACCGTGAACACCCACATCAAGCACATCTACGATAAGACCTCCATCCACAACCGGGCGGATCTTGTCGACTACGTGAACATGCGCAATTCGGAGGAAAGCGAACCCCGGAGGAAATAAAAGAGCCCGGCATATGCCAGGCTCTGAATCCGTAGGGGTTCAAACGGCGCCTTGCGCAGACGCAACGGTCCCTTACTCTACGAAATCGCCCTTGTCTATCACCAGGGTGTCGTCCAAGTAGAGCGTGGGCTTGAGGATGATGCCGTCGAAATGGCAGTCCGCCTTGTTGGTTCCGCCGAATGACGTGTTCGTGCCGAAGGCCACGTGCACGGTGCCGAAGAGCTTCTCATCTTCCAGGATGATGCCGCACAGCTGCGCCGCCTCGTTGGTGCCTATGCCAAGTTCCGCCACCATGCCGTTTTCGGCGCGCTCGAACAGGATGTCCAGCTCGTCCAGACAGCCTTCGCTGTCAAGCTCGGTCAGGCCGCCTTCTTCGATGACAGCCAGGATGGGGTGTTCCAGCTTGCCGATGGGCACCATGGAGCCGTCGATGACCACGCTGCCTTCGCACGACCCTTCAACCGGCGCGATGTACGCCTCACCGGAAGGGAAATTGCCGCTTGCGCCGGGGGTGCGGTACACGCCCGGGCTGGCAACGCCGTCGCGGCCTTCAAGGCCCAGCGTCAGCACATGGCCATCCTTCTCTATGCGGGCGGTCTTGGCTTCGGTGAGCATCTGGGTGAGCTGCGCAGTGCGGCGCTCAACTTCGGTGTAGTCCGCACAGGTTGCCCCGCCGTCAAGCATGTCCATGGTGATGCCGGGCATGGTGACCACGCGCGTTCCCGTTGCGGCGGCCTCTATGCGCGCATTGGTGTGCGTGATGGACTTGTCCGTGGCGCACAGGGCCACATCCGACGCCTTCATGGCTGCGGCAACCAGGGGACCCGGTTCCTGGCCGTCGTTGTCCAGGTCGGGGGTGCGGATGATCCCCACGTTGTGGCCCATTTCCTTGGCAGCCTTGTAGAAGAGCTTGCCCACCTTTTTGGTGGTGTCATCGGTGACGATGAGCAGGTGCTCTCCCTGCTGCAGGCACAAAGCGGTTTCGATGATGGTCTTGGCGCGGTTCAGGCGCGCTTCCTTGATGTCATGTTTGCCCATGACGGCTCCTTTCGTATTCGGGGCATGGCCCTTCGCAGTTTCGGTTGCGTCGAAGCTTTGCGGGCCAAGCGCCGATTCGGTGCAGCTTCCATCCTGGCTCAGGATGCTGTTCGCGTGCGCGGCCAGAAGCGTCCGCGGAATGAAGACGGGCTTGCCGCTGAGTCGTTCGACCAGCCGCTGCATGTCCGTCGAATACCCCATGCAGTCAAGCACCACGGCCTGCGCATCGGTGTTGGAAATGGCGCGCGCTGCACAGGCAAGCTCGTTGTCCTTTCCGTCCGATGCCGCCTCAGTGGCATAGGGCAGGGCGGCGTAGCCCCGGACGCAATCCACGATGCGTTCCCATTCGCCTGAGACCTTGGGAATCTGCGCGGCGGCGGGAAGAACCACGGCTATGCGGGAGAAGCCCATCTGCTGCACGGCGGCCCGCTCGGCTCGGTGGGCGAACAAAAGCGGCACGCGCGAGTGCAAAGATCCGGGCATCTGGCCCGAGCACCACACCATCACGGCTTTCGCGCCCTGGTCTTCCAGCCGGTCAATGGCTTGCTGGAGCAGCGGCAGCACCTTGCGCTCGGCCACGCGCACGCTGCTTCCGTCTCGCAGACGGGTGACAAGCACGGTGTCTCCGGGCTCGGGTTCAAGCGGGGCGAAGTCTTCGACAAAGTCGAGCGCACCGGCCTCGATGAGGCGACAACCCTCAGGAATTGCCGCCTCATCTGCGGTGATATCGGTTCGTGGAGACTGGCCGATGGTTACGGCGCCCACGATGGGCCAGGCGGCGTCCGGATGTGCGCCGCCTGGCTGTTCTCCGCAGGGCTTCCCGCTGCACGCTTCCATGGCTTTATTTCAGCTCGACGGGCGGCAGGTTGCCGAACGTGCGCAGGTTCTCCATGGTGCCGTAGCGTTCGGCGAAGGCGTCGTATTCGCTCTGGTCGAAGAAGGAGCATTCGCCGCGGCCGAACGCCTTGGCGGCCTCGATCATGAACGTGCCCGCTTCGTCCAGATCACCCAGGCGGGTTGCCCCGGTGGCGCAGCCGGGAACCGCGGTCTCGGTGGTGATGGCCACGCCCACCACGGGGGTGTCGGTGCAGGTGCAGGGCTGCATGATGCTGTTGAGGTGGTACAGGCCGTTGCCGTAGGGCGTGATGTCGGCGGTGGTGATGGCGAACACCTGCGGCAGGCGGCCGGTGGCAATCTGCATGATGTCAAGCAGGTCTTCGCTGGTGCGCATGATCAGGCCGTTTTTGACGGTGGGGCTGATGGCGAAGCCGCGGTGGTTGATGATGCGGTTGCCTTTGGTGGTGTCGCAGACCAGGATGGCGTCAAGTTCGGGCGTGACCTCCTGCTGGTTGATCTCTGCGGTGGTCACAGGGGAGCCCATGAACGGGACGGGCTTGTGGGGAGAGGTGGGTGCGTCCGGGCAGACGTGCGTGGAGATGAAGACGTCGCCGTCCAGGATGTCGCCCTTGCGGCGCATGTCAAGAAGCTTCGCGGCAATGGAGAGCGCAACCAGGGCGCCATCGCCGTCGGAGACGAAGCCGATGCGCTCAGGGCGCGCACCCAAACCGCCCAAACGTCCCAGAAGCCCGATGGTGGGCGCGTCGCCGCCGCAGGCCTTGCCGTGGGCGCCGGGGATGCGCACACGGACCATGTGCGTGGTGCCGCGCGGGCCTGTGATGGGGAAGGTCTCGGCGTCGCATTCGGGGTCGATGCCGCGCAGGTGCGCGAGCACCGCTTCGCCGTCCACGCCGGGGGTGTCAAGCACTTCGTAGAGGTCCATCAGGTGTTTCAGCAGCATTGCACGCCTTTCTCTTGCGGGTTTGCAGGCATCCGGGGCGTATGGTCCCGGACGAATCGGTCGCGTCTATTGTATGACGAATGCCGCACGCAAGGCCGACGAAGATGCCCGCAGGCCTTCATCGGCCGTCCGATTTCGCCTTGCGCTACAATAAGCGGCGATTGCGCATTCTGAACCGAAAGCGAGGTTATGACATGGCCGATGAATCCAAGACCATGAAGATCGCGCTCGTCCAATTCGAGGGCGAGCTGGGCAACGTGCCTGCAAACCGCGACAAAGCCGTCAAGATGATTGCCGAAGCCGCCGCAAACGGCGCCGATATGGTGGTGCTGCCGGAGCTGTTCTCCACGGGCTACCATCTCAACACCATCGGCCCGGACATCGTCGAGCTCACCGAGCCTGTGGACGGTCCCACTGTGCGAGCGCTGCAGGATGCCGCCCGTGAAGGCGACTGCTACGTGGTTGCGGGTTTGGCTCTCTACCATGATCTGCCCGGTGTTCCCTACAATTCCGCCGTGTTCATCAACCGCGATGGCTCGCTGCAGGGCACCATGGACAAGGTGCATCTGTGGGCGCTCGAGCGTTTCTACTTCCGTGCCGGCTGCGAATTCCCCGTCTTCGAGACGGAATTCGGCAAGGTGGGCATCATGATCTGCTACGACATGGGTTTCCCCGAGGCCGCACGCATGATGACCCTCAACGGCGCGCAGCTGATCTTGTGCCCGTCGGCCTGGTGCGTCGAGGACCGCGACATCTGGGAGATCAACGTGCCCGCCCGTGCGCTTGAGAACACCGTGTATCTGGCGGCCGTCAATCGCTTCGGCCATGAGGGCGGCGACCTCTACATGCACGGCGGCTCCATGGTGTGCGGACCCCGCGGCCAGAAGATCGCTCAGATCGAAGAGGAGAAAGAGGACATCCTCTATGTGGATTTGGACATGTCTCAGGTGGCGAAAAACCGCGTGACCAGCCCGTATCTGCGTGACCGCCGTCCTGACACCTACGAGGACATGCTTCTTTGGCCGTAGGCTAGAAGGAGTTTCGGCCGAATTCTTCGGCACATTCTTCCGCGAGATAGCGGCCTGTGAGGCTTTCCTTGCAGGCCGCTACTTTTTCCGGGGTACCCGCGCACACGATGCGTCCGCCACCGTCTCCGCCGCCCGGCCCCATGTCTATGATGCAGTCGGCGTTGGCCATC
Source organism: uncultured Eggerthellaceae bacterium (assembly GCA_937892845.1). Lineage (GTDB taxonomy): Bacteria > Actinomycetota > Coriobacteriia > Coriobacteriales > Eggerthellaceae > Slackia. The sequence continues at coordinate 9,508 of CALBGP010000013.1, forward strand.
ATGTCCAGGTCGTGTTCGATCACCACCACGGTGGCGCCGCGCTCCATCAGCCGTTCCAGCACACCGAGCAACGTTGCCACGTCAAGCGGATGCAGGCCAATGGTGGGTTCGTCGAAGACGAAGAGCGCATCGGCCTGGGCGCGGCCCATCTCGCTTGCAAGTTTGAGCCTCTGCGCTTCGCCTCCTGAGAGGGCGGGCGTTGCTTCGCCCAGCGTGAGGTATCCCAGTCCCAGATCGCACAAGGTTTCAAGTTTGGCTGCCGCCTTCTTGAGAGCCGCAGATCCCGCGGGCCGCTCCTCAAGCGCGCGCACCAACCTGTCCAGGGCTTCGTCGGCAGGCAGGGCCAGAAGGTCGCAAAGCGAAAGGCCGCATCCGCATCCGGGGACGGCTATTTTGACCGCATCCGCTTCGGGGGCGTAGCGCGCACCTCCGCAGGCCGGGCAGGGGATCTCCACATCGGGAAGGAATTGGACGTCGAGCGTGATCTGTCCGGTTCCGTCGCAGGTGGGGCAGCGCAAGGCGCCGGTGTTGTAGGAGAACGCGCCGGCCTTCCACCCGCGCGCTTTCGCTTCGGGCTGTGCGGCGAAGGCCCGCCGCAGTTCGTCATGCACTCCGGAATAGGTGGCTACAGTGGAGCGCACGTTGATGCCTATGGGGCTGGCGTCTATGAGGTTCGCGCGCACGATGCCGTTCGCTTCGACGGCGCGAACCGATGCCGGCAGCGGCGCGCCCGAAGATGCGGCTTGCAAGGCGGGCACCAGGCATTCCAGCACGAGCGTGGTCTTGCCGGAGCCGGATACGCCTGTGACCAGCGTCATGCGTCCGCGGGGGATGTCAACCGCAAGCGGCTTGACGGTATGGAGCGATTCGGTTTCGAGATGGATGCGCCCGTGGGCGAACAGCTCGCTTTCGAGTGCGCGTTGCCGCACGCGCACATGAGCCTGTCCGGAGAGGAAGGGCCCTATGCGAGAAGCCGGATCCGCCTGCACGAGTTCGCGCGGGCCTTGGGCTATGACGGTGCCTCCGTGGGCGCCCGATGCGGGGCCCATCTCTATTATGTGGTCGCAGCGGCGCAGCATGCGCACATCATGGTCCACCATCACCACTGAATTGCCGTCGGCAATCAGGTCATCCATCACGCGTGCGAGCCCGTCGTTGTTTGCGGGATGCAGCCCGATGGAGGGCTCATCGAGCACGTAGAGGGTTCCGGTGGTCCTGTTGCGCACCGCCCGCGCCAGCTGGACGCGCTGCCGCTCGCCGGTGGAGAGGGTGGATGCCGCGCGGTCGAGCGCAAGGTATCCCAGTCCCAGTTCGCGCAGCCTGCGGATGGTGGGCTGCATGCCTTCGACGATGGCGCGCGCCATGGCCTGCATGTCTCCCGGCAGGGATTCCGGGATGCCCTCGACCCATTCGCCCAGCTCATCGAGGGACAACCGCGCCGCCTGGGCAAGCGTGAGCCCTGCAAGCCGTATTGACCGTGCGCGTTCGGACAGGCGCGATCCGCCGCACGCGGGGCAGGGTTCTTCGGTCAGGAACTTCGCCACACGCGCCAGGCCCTTCTCGTCTTTCACTTTGGCCAGCGAGTTCTCCACGGTGTAGACCGCGTTGTAGTACGTGAAGTCAAGCTCGGCGAACGTGCCGGTCTTCGCCTGGTAAAGGATATGGCGCTTTTCGGCCGGTCCATGGAAGACTATCTCGCGCTCTTCAGGCGAAAGCTCGTGAAACGGCACATCTATGCGCACGCCCATGTCGGCGGCAACCTGCGGCATGAGCGACCACATGAGCTGGCGCCACGATGCCACGGCGCCCTCTTCGATGGTCAGCGATTCGTCCGGCACCAGCGTGGATTCGTCGACGCGGCGCACCACGCCCGTGCCGTCGCATTCCGGGCAGGCCCCTGCGCCGTTGAAGGAAAGGTCCTCGGCGCTCTGCCCGAAGAAGCTCGCGCCGCATTCCGGGCACGTCAGCGCAAGGCCCGCCGCCACGGAGGTTGAGGGTGAAACGCGATGGCCGTTGGGGCAGACGTGACTGCCCAGGCGCGAAAACGCCAGGCGCAGGTGGTTGAGAAGCTCGGTGGAGGTGCCGAAGGTGGATCGCACGTCCGGCGTGCCGGGCCTCTGGCGCAGCGCGAGCGCGGCCGGAACGTGCAGCACTTCGTCTGCATCGGCGCGGCCTGCCTGCGAGATGCGGCGGCGCGTGTAGGTGGAAAGCGCGTCCAGATAGCGCTGCGACCCTTCGGCATAGAGGACGCCCAGTGCCAGCGAGCTTTTCCCCGACCCTGAGACGCCCGCGATGCCCACCAGCCGGTGCAGCGGGATTGAGACGTCGATGTTTTTGAGGTTGTGGACGCGCGCGCCGCGGACCTCGATGGCCTGCGGCGCAGCGGGGCGGGCATTTTCGGAGCGGATGTCTTCGGAACGGGGCCCTTCCCCATGCGAGCTTGCGATGCGAGCTTGCGGTGTGCGAGCGTTTGCGATGTCGTGCATGCTGCTCTCCTTCGTTTGATGGTGCAATGGTGGTGCATTTATCATCTGCGCGCAAGTCGCTCAATTGCGAGCCCGGCCGTCGTTCTCCTCGGATTGCTCCGCCCGTCTTCGGTGTTGCGGGTCCTGGGGTCCAGGCGGGAATCAGCCGCAAGGCGGGAATCAGCCGCAAGGCGGGAATCAGCCGCAAGGCGGGAATCTGCCGCAAAAGCCAAGTGTTTCGGGTTTTGGGGCGGTTGTGCGGTGGCGGATTGCGTCCGGGTCTTCTCCGCAAGGTCATGCGCAAGGCTGTGACCTGGTGTTTTATGCGCAAGGCAAGCTCTCTTATCCGAAGGGGTCTTGCCGGCCGGCCGAAACACTTGGATTTCGGTGCAAAAAGATCGAAGATGCGAGCGGTGAATGGCGCGGTACGGGGCTGCGAAAGATGTGGATTTATCGCGTTGGGTGCATTGACAGCGTCTTGCAAACTTCGTAAACTTCAGAAGTTCGCTTTCAAAAGCCCCGTGCCGCATGCACATGAGTGGAACACGGAACCGAAGGAAGTCCAGATCCCAAGGTGCCGGCCAGGCGTAGGAAACCAGGCGGTTTCACGTGCAAGCAACTTTTGATTCTGAACAAAGACACTATTGGAGGATACAGTGAAGACGTTTTACGCAAAGCCGCAAGAGGTTGAGCGCGAATGGGTGCTGATTGACGCAACGGACCAGGTTCTCGGTCGCGTCGCCGCCAAGGCCGCAACCATCCTCAAGGGCAAGCACAAGCCGCAGTACACCCCGCATGTTGACACCGGTGACTTCGTCATCATCGTCAACGCAGACAAGATCCGTCTGACGGGCACCAAGGCCACCAAGAAGGAATACTTCCACCACACCGGTCATCCGGGTGGTCTGAAGAGCGAAACCTTCGCAGAGGCCATGCAGAAGCACCCCGAGCGCGTCATCGAGCATGCTGTCAAGGGCATGCTGCCCAAGAACACCCTGGGCCGCGCAATGGGCAAGAAGCTGAAGGTGTACGCTGGCGCTGAGCATCCCCATGCAGCTCAGCAGCCCCGTGAGATCAAGATGGAGGAGAACTAATGGCAGGCGAAGCAATCTACTACGGCACTGGCCGTCGCAAGAACGCCGTCGCGCGCGTCCGTCTGGTCCCCGGCACCGGCAAAGTCACCATCAACGGCCGTGAAGGCAAGGAGTTCTTCGGTCGCGAGGCTCTTCTGAACTTCGCCCTCACCCCGTTCAAGGTCACTGACACCATGGGCCACTTCGACGTCATCGCCCTGTGCAATGGCGGCGGCGTGTCCGGTCAGGCTGGCGCTCTGCGTCACGGCATCAGCCGTGCACTGCTTGAGGCCGGCGATTACCGCGCCGAGCTCAAGAAGGCCGGTTTCCTGACCCGTGACCCCCGTATGGTCGAGCGCAAGAAGTACGGCCTCAAGAAGGCCCGTCGTCGTCCCCAGTTCAGCAAGCGCTAAACTTCGGACGTGCAGCTCTGCTGCGGCGGACAACGTGTTCTGCAAATGGGACCCGCTCTATGGAGCGGGTCCTTTGCGTGGGGGGACATTGCGTTGTTTCGGCAAAATCGTTGTTTCATCTTGGGAAATGGCGCGGGAATCGTTGACATCGGCGGCGCGGAGAGATACTTTGCACGTGTTTAGGGAAAGTCCCTTTGCGCTGTTGCACTCTCATGAGGGGGACAGCAATCATCAGGACGAATGAAGGTGGAAGATGGGAAATATGCATGCAAGTCCCGGCAGGGCGCTGTCGCTTGTTGTGACGGCATCGCTGGCGGCGGCCCTTGGCGTGCCCGCCCTCGCGTACGCTGAAGATGCGGTGGATGCTTCGGTCCGCGCTGCCGATGGGCAGCAGGCCGCTGCATTTGCGGCGCTTCCTGCGGCGGGTGATGTTGCCCAGGTTGACGGCAAGGGTTACGCGTCTATCAATGAGGCTATCAGCGCTGCCGCTGACGGGCAGACCGTCAAGGTCCTTGCGGACTCTACTATGAAGACCGCTTCTCTCTCGCAGAAGAGCATCGTGCTCGACCTCAACGGTTGCACGGTGACGGCGGACAACCGCGCGTTCAACGTGGTCTCGGGCGCAACGCTGACGCTCGATGATTCCGCGGGCAACGGTTTGCTCAAGATCAACAAGGCCGGAAGCCTGACTGTGGGCATCGTGACCGGTTCGGGCGGTAGCTTCATCATGAAGGGCGGCACGCTTGAAGTGCCTGAATACGCCGTCTACATCACGAACGGATGCAATGGCGACCGCATCCTCATGCAGGGCGGCGTTGTCAGGGCGGATTACGGCCTGTGCGCCATCGGCAACGGCACGGCCCATAGCGCTGTTGTCGAAGTGTCCGGCGGCGAAGTCTACGGCAACATCTTCGGCTTCGGCACCAACGGCAGCGAGGGTAACGGCGGCGTCGACTTCATCATGACCGGCGGAACCGGCATTGAGATCCGTGCAGGCGAACTGAGCATTTCCGGCGATGCCAAGGCCTTCGGCACCGGTCCTCTGGTAACCAATCCCAATGAAAGCGGTTCGACCACTTCCGGTGCGGCCATCGCTGTGGCTCAGCACACGACAAAGCAGCCCATCAATGTGACGGTGTCTGGAAATGCCCAGCTCAAAGGCACCTATGGCCTTTATGAATACAATCCCCAGAAAAATGAGCCCGAAGCCATCGCAAACGTGAAGGTCGCTATCGAAGGAGGCACGGTTGAAACCAACGCGCCTGATTCCGTGAAGGCGGTCTTCAGCGAGGATTGCACCGGCTTCGTGACGGGCGGCACCTTCAACACCGAACTGCCGGCATCTGCGGTTGCCGACGGATATGCTGCTTTGGTCGATGAGTCTGGCATGGCTGCCGTTTCCGACGAGGCTTCGGCTGAGAAGGCCGCAGGCGCATTCGTCGAAAAGGACGGCAAGAAGGTCTACTACACTTCGCAGAAGGCAGCTGAAAACGCCAACGGATCCGATGCTGCAATCGAGGTCTACTGCGTTGCCGCAGGTGACGCGAAGTACGCCTCTCTTGCTGAGGCCATTGCTGCAACCCAAGGTGAAGTGAAGCTCACGCTGCTTGCGGATACGGCTGAAAGTGTTGTCATCCCCGAAGGCAGGACCGTTGTGCTCGACCTTGCCGGCTTCACGTTGACCGGCAAGACTGACGGCAGCGGCGCCATGGGTGACGTCATCACCAACAAGGGCGCGCTGACCATTGAAGATTCCAGCGAAGCGCTCAGCGGTGCTGTCGTAGGCGGTACGGATGGCGGCAAGGGCACCATTGGCCGCCGTGGCATCGCGTTGGTGAACGAAGGTGACTGCACCATCAACGGCGGCACCATCAAGCGCGGCGACGATAAGACGTTCGGCAACTACACGGTGTACAACAAGTCCGGACGCATGGTCATTGCCGGCGGTGCCGTGACCAACAACTCTTCCACCAGCTCGCTGATTCGCAACGACGGTGAAATGCTTGTCACCGGCGGTGAAATCACCCAGAAGGCATTCAACGCCGTCAAAAACGATTGCGGCACGCTGACCATTGAAGGCGGAGTCATCACCTCTGACCAGCAGGCTGTGCAGAACTGGTGCGTGGCCACCATCAAGGGCGGAACGTTCAACGGCGATGTATATACGTGGGCTGCAGCCATCGATGATGAATCCTACAAGTTCCTGACCACCATCGAAGGCGGCGCCATCAACGGCAATGTCGTGGCGGTCAACTACGACGGTTCTGACAGCGTGGCCCATGTTGTCATCTCCGGCCCCGTTGAGGTCAATGGCGATGTCGCGGCATACGATTATGCGAACGGTGCATTCAATCCTGCCGAGAACGGTAAGGGCTTGCTGGTCGAAATCTCCAAGGGTACCTTCACCGGCAAGGTTGATTCGGACTTCGTTGTCCCTGGATCGGGTATGCAGACCGACGAGGACGGAAACCTGGTAGTCGTTGAGGCGAAGCTGGTCTTTTCGTCTGACAAGGTTGAGAACGGCGTTCTCGTCTACGATGTAGCATCGGGCAAGGAGCTTACCGAGGCCGACCTTTTGGCGTTGGTGGGCATGAACGTTGACGCCGAGGAAAACGAATACGTCATCTCCGTTGATTCGACTGAACTTGAAGCTCTCAACAAGGCCATTGCTGCCAAGAGCACTTCGGGTGAGTACACCTTTGAGTTCTCTGCAGTCAAAAACGGCGACCAGGCGGATGCAGATGCTGTCGCGCCCTTGACGCTGACGGTCAAGCTGACCGATTCGTCTGAAGACGGCTCCGATGATGGATCCGATACGGATGATGGATCCGATCAGGGCGGCGCCGCGCCTTCCGATCCGGATGGTGCCGGCAAAGACCACCTTGCCGCAACCGGTGATGCTGCTTCCGGCGCTGCTGCTGCCGCCGGCATCGCTGCCGTGGCTGCCGCTGCCGTGGGCGGATATGCCCTGAGGCGTCGCGATCGGGAATAGCATTCGGTTTCACAGAAGCCTCTAGAAGGAAAAGGGCCCCGTCAGGGGCCCTTTTCCTTTGCTCCGGGGAGGGGGGTTACCCGGAGCCGTCAGCAATCATGCGCTGCGGAGGAGTGCGCAGGCATACGGGTATGCGATAAAACGAATGTCATGGGGCCAATTGCTCGGCGTTTTGGGCTTGGGGAATGGTCTTGATGCGAAACATGAAGTACCAGATGTGAAACAGCCAGACAAGCGCCACGATGACCCTGGGAATGACCAGCCCGTCCATGAGGAGAAATCCTGCTCCCATGAGCGTTGTGATGCTTGCGATGATAACTACCTTGCTGCGACGCGGCATGGCCTTGCTTTCCATGAACGGCTTGAGGTGCTTGCGGTGGAATTCGGAGGAGAGAAACCGTTCATGCAGTCGTTTCGAGCCTTTCGCCAGGCAGAACGCAGTGGCCATATAGAACGGAATAGTGGGAATCACGGGAATCACGGCGCCTGCGGTGCCGATGGCCAGGCACGCGCATCCGAGTGCGGTCCAAGCCATTCTTCCTAGTTTTGCCATGCGCTCCCTTTCCGATGTCAATCCGGGCCATGCTCTCTTCGCGTCGTCCTTGGCGCAGGAAAGCGAACTGAGAAACTAAAGGCAACCTCATCTAACTTTATGTTACACTAGGCTAACTTTGATTCCGATGAGAGTCAAGGTTGATTTTTCACAAAGATTCGGGGGAGTTGAAATGTTTGACAGACGCCTGTTCGCGGTTGTTGACGGTGTAGGTGTTTTCGTGGCTGCTGCCGTTGCCTTCAAATGGATTGCCTTGGTGGCCGATATCGTCTTTTTCATCACGCTTGGACTGTTCATGCAGGGCGCGCTGCTTGATATCGGCGCATTTTCAGAAGCGGCGGCAAGCGTGGTGGCGCTGCCGTTTTTGAGCGTATCCGAAGCAAACGCCCAAGTGCTGCTCATGGTGTGCGCACTTGCCATTGCGGTGCGCATGGCGGCAACAATCGCCGCGCAGCGGGCGGGCAGCGAGGCATCTGCCCGTGCGAAGAGAAGCATCCGATCCCAGGTGTACGGCAAACTGCTGCGGCTTGGCCCGTCTTATGTGGAGCGCATACCCAGCAGCCAGGCCGTGCAGATCGGAGTTGAGGGCGTCGAGCAGCTTGAAGTCTATTTCGGCTCGTATCTGCCGCAGCTGTTCTACGCCATACTGGCACCTATTACGCTGTTTGCGTTTCTGGCGCCTCTGTCCTGGCAGGCGGCTGTGCTGCTGATCGTGTGCGTTCCGCTCATTCCCGTGTCCATCGCGTTGTTCCAAACTCTGGCGAAAAGGGTCATGGGTCGTTATTGGGGCAGCTATCTTGATTTGGGAGGAAGCTTCCTGGAAAACATTCAGGGCCTGACCACGCTGAAAATCTACCGGGCAGACGGTGCAAGGCATGACCTCATGAACCGGCAGGCGGAGACCTTTCGCCGTGACACCATGCGCGTGCTCAGGATGCAGCTCAATTCGATCACCATCATGGACGTGCTTGCCTACGGCGGAGCTGCGGCGGGCGTCTGCATGGCCCTGTGGCAGTTTGCAAGCGTTCAGATAGGTTTTGCGGCTGCGTTTTCCATCGTGTTTCTGTCGGCGGAGTTCTTCCTGCCCATGCGGTCTTTGGGCTCGCTGTTCCATACGGCCATGAACGGCATGGCCGCCGCTGAGCGCATGTTCGGGCTGTTGGCTCTTGAGGAGCCGGAAATCGCAGGCCGAAAGCTCGATGGGTTGCGCTGCGCGCTTTCAGCCGAAGGCGTGGGCTATAGCTATGACGGAGAGCTGCGCGTACTTGACGGCGTTGATTTCAAGGCTGAGCCGGGATGCTTGACGGCCATCGTGGGCGAAAGCGGCTCCGGCAAGTCAACTCTGGCGGGCATCTTCGCAGGGCGCAATGCCCGCTATGATGGAAAAGTCAGTGTGTGCGGTGTGCCCCTCGGAGAGATCGAGCGGGCGTCGCTTTCGAAGGCGCTTGTATCGGTGAGCTATGACAGCGTCTTGTTCTCGGGCACATTGCGCGACAATCTGCTCATGGGCAATCCGGACGCTGATGACGCTTGTCTGGCAGACGCGTTGCGTACGGTTCGAATCTGGAACTTCGTCGCGGCATCGGGTGGATTGGACATGGCTATCTCGGAGGGGGCTTCGAACCTTTCGGGCGGGCAGCGCCAGCGCATCGCTCTTGCCCGCGCCTTGGTGGCGGACGCTCCCATGTACCTCTTCGATGAGGTCACCTCGAATGTTGATGCCGAAAGCGAAGAGGCCATCGTGGAAGCCATCCAGGGCCTTGCGGCATCAGGCAAGACGGTCGTGGTCATCTCTCATCGTCTGAGCACCATCGCTGCAGCCGACGCCATCTACGTCATGGCGGATGGCCGTGTGGCCCAATGCGGCACGCATGAGCAGTTGATGGCGCAGTCCGGACCGTATGCCCGCATGGTCACCCAGCAGCAGGAGCTCGAAGAAATTGCGCGGGCTGAAAGCAATGGCGATGACGCCGATGCGGGATGCCAGGATGGAGGCAAGACCGCATTCCGGGCTGTTGATGCAGGTGGAGGTTCGACTGAAGACGCGAATCCGGGCGAAGGCAACATCGCATGCGAAAGGCAGTCGAGACGCAAGCCGTCTGCGTTGAGGACCATGGCTCGCATGGTGAGGCTCATAGGGCCGTTGGCCGGATATGTGGCCTTGGCTGTGCTGCTGGGCGTCGCGGGATTTGCGGCTTCCATGCTGGTCACGGTTGCCGGTGCAGCCGGCATGGGGGCGGTTCTGACGGCATCGGCCGCACCCTTCGGTGTGTTCGCATGCGTGGTTGCCGCCTCGGCCCTGATTCGCGGCCCGTTGCATTACGGTGAGCAGATCTGCAACCACTACATTGCATTCAAGCTTCTGGCGTTGATCCGGGATAAGGTTTTCGCGGCATTGCGGCGTCTTGCCCCGGCACGATTGGAGGGCCGCGGCAAGGGTGACCTGATGTCTCTGGCCACTTCGGACATCGAATTGCTCGAGGTGTTTTACGCCCATACCGTTTCGCCCGTGCTCATAGCTGCATGCATGGCGTGCATCATTGCGGCGGTGTTGGCGGCGATATCGCCGTATTTCGTCATCCTTGCGCTTGTTCTGTACGCGCTGATGGCTGTTGCGGTGCCCGTGGTGGCGTCGCGTGCGTGCTCGATGCTGGGCCGTCATCAGCGAGATGCTGTGGGCTCCATGAATGCGTTCATGCTGGAGAGTTTGCGCGGCCTAGGGGAGACCATTCAGTACAGAGGTGAGCAGAATCGCGCCAATGAACTGGGTCTTCGGATGGATGCGCTGCAGCGTTTGACGTTGCGTCTGCACATGCGCACGGCCGCCACGGATGCCTTGACCGATGCGTTGATCTTGGCGGGCATCACGGCAAGCGCGCTTACCGGGGCGACGCTTCTGGCAGCCGGCGCCGTGGATGCAATGGGGTTCATGGTTGCCCAGGCGGTCATCATGTCAGGGTTTGGCCCGTTTCTTGCGGTCTCGCGTCTGGGCACGGGCTTGCAGCAGACATTGGCATCCGGGGACCGCGTCATCGAGCTGCTTGACGAGGCACCTTCCGTGCAGGAGGTGGAAGACGGCATGCCTCTTCACGGTTTCGAGGGGGCGAAGGTTGAAGCCGTTCGCTTCTCCTATGGGGATGCGTTGGTTCTGGATGGGGTGAATCTGGATATCCGCCCCGGAAAAGTGGTTCAGATTTGCGGTCGGAGCGGATCTGGAAAGTCCACGCTATGCAAGCTCTTGATGCGGTTCTGGGATCCGCAGGCGGGATCCGTCAGCATGAACGAGTGCGATCTTCGCCGTGTGAATACGGCTGATTTGCGGGATGTCCAGTCTTTCATGACGCAGGAGACTCACCTGTTCGCAGGAACGTTGCGTGACAACATTGCCATGGTGAGGCCCGGCGCTACGGATGCGCAAGTTCTTGATGCGTGCCGCAAAGCGGACCTCGGCGCCTTGCTGGACAGGCTGCCCTGCGGTCTTGATACGCAGGTGGGCGAATTGGGCGGCGCTCTTTCCGGCGGCGAACGTCAGCGGCTGGGCCTTGCCCGCGTGTTCCTTCATGACGCGCCGTTTATCCTGCTTGACGAGCCCACGTCGAACCTGGATGCCCTCAGCGAAGCCCAGGTCCTCAAGGCCCTTTCGAAGCATCGTGAGGGCAGGGCCATGGTGCTGGTGAGCCATCGCGCCTCTACGTCTTCGCTGGCCGATGAGCGCATCACTGTGGAGCGCGGCCGCGTGTGCTAGTGATGCGCCCGTCCGCGGTCGCGGGCGGCGGCGCGCGCATGGGCCTTCGCCTGCTCCTCTTCGTCGAGAAGCTGACGGGCGAAGGCGATGGCATCGTCGATGTTGGCGCGGAAGTGGTCTTCGCCCACCAGATCCACGAAACCGGCGCGGCGCATGGTCTTCATGGGCTGCTCGTTGGCGTGCGAGATGATGAGGCTCACGCCGTTTTCGTGGCAGTAATCGTAGAGGTTTTCAAGCGCGTTCATGCCCGAGGAGTCAAGAGAGGGCACGCCCCGCATGCGGATGATCAGGTATTTCGTGAACTCCTTGACGGAGATGTCGCCGATGCGCTCGGTCATGCCGAAAAACATCGGGCCGTTGATCTCGTAGACGCGCACGCTCTTGGGCAGTTCGCGCAGGTGCGTGACCTCGGAGTTCGCGTCGCAGTAGTACTGCCAGCCCTTGACCTCGGTTTCTTCGCTGACCATCTTCATGAACAGCACCACGGTGATCAGCATGCCCACGGCAATTGCCGCCACGAGGTCCACCACCACGGTCAGCGTGAAGGTGATGAGAAGCGTAGCCACGGCGCCGTGCGAGGCGGTCTTGCACAGGTGGACGAAGTTTCGCCAGCCGCTCATGTTGTATGCCACGTGCAACAGGATTGCGGCGATGGTGGGCATGGGGATGTAGGCGGCATAGGGCATGAAGAAGGCCAGCACCGCCAAGAGCACCAGCGCGTGAACCATGCCGGCGATGGGGGTTCGGCCGCCGTTTTTGACATTGGCCGCGGTGCGGGCGATGGCGCCTGTCGCGGGGATGCCTCCGAACAGGGCCGATGCCATGTTGCCGGCGCCTTGGGCCACAAGTTCCATGTTGCAGCGGTGGTGCGAGCTGATCATGGAGTCGGCCACAACGCAGGAAAGCAGCGATTCGATGGCCGCAAGGATGGCGATGGTGATGCCGTTGGCCATCTGTTCGCGGAACAGATCCACGCTGAGCTGCGGGATGTGGAATTCAGGCAGTCCGCTGGAGATGGTGTAGAGGTCGCCGATGGTGTTCACGTTCATGTCGAAGATGGCCACCATGGCGATGCCCGCGATGAGTGCGATAAGGGAACTGGGGATGCGTTCGTTGATGCGCGGCCATCCGAAGAGGATGATCAGGCAGACGGTGCCCACCAGGGCCGCCTCCCAGTTGAAGGTGGAGATGTTGGCCGCGATGGCGGAGAGCTTGTCCATGGTGTCAACCGTGGGCGTGCCTTCGGGGAAGGTCAGGCCCAGGAAGTCTTTCATCTGGCCGATGACCAGCGTGGCGGCAATGCCCGCGGTGAATCCGGTGGTGATGGTGTAGGGGACGAAGCGGATGATGGCGCCCAGTTTGAACAAGCCCATCAAGATAAGCAGCACGCCGGCGATGATGGTTGCCGCCACGAGCCCGTCCATTCCGTCGGTGGCCACGATGCCCGCCACGATTGCGGCGAAGGCGGCGGTGGGGCCGGAAATGTTCACGCGGCTTCCGCCAAGAAACGCAATCAGGAAGCCTGCCACGATGGCGGTGTAAAGCCCCTGCTCAGGTCCTACCCCCGAGGCAATGCCCAGCGCGATGGACAAGGGAAGCGCCACCACGGCTACCATGATTCCAGAGAGAATGTCCTGCGGAATCTGGCGTTTGAGCTCCTCTTTGGGGGTGTGTTTGATGACGCTGAAGAGAATGGGCTTGATTTTGTCGCGCTGCATGTCTTTCCTTCGGGATGACGACACGGCAAACCCGGCTAAAGCGCGCAAGGCCCTGGCGGTCTGTGCCGTAGCGGGGTCTGATGTTGAATGTGATGGGAACTTCGGAATTATACGCCGAAGAGCAACCCTTGACAAAATAAACATCGTGATGTTGCGCTTATCGGTCCAAGGTGGCATGATTGCGACGTTTCGCATGTTCGCGGCGCACAGAGGGGTTGCGTGCCGCAGGTATTTTCGAAAGGCAGACATGGCAGCATCATCACGGGCCGTTCGAGGCGCGCTCATGGCCCTCGTAGGTGGAATAGGCTGGGGTTTCTCAGGTGCGTGCGGACAGTTCCTGTTCACGCAGTACGGCATGGATCCGCTGTGGCTTTCGTCGGTGCGCATGACGGGCGCCGGCATCATCCTGCTGGTCGTATGCGCTTTTCGTCCGAAGTGGCGGGCGTCGTTGCGCGGCATGTTCACATCAACCTCCGAGGTGGCGCGTCTGCTGCTGTTCGCGTTGGCCGGACTCATGACGTGCCAGGTCAGCTATCTGTTCGCCATCAAGTTCTCCAATGCGGGCACGGCGACGGTGCTGCAATACATCGGCCCCGTCCTCATCGTGGTGTTCGTGTGCCTGCGCGGCGCGCGCCTGCCTCGTCTTCGTGAGGTGGCTGCCATCCTGTGCGTGCTTGCGGGCACGTACCTTCTGGCCACCCATGGCGATCCATCCACCATGGTGCTGTCGACCAACGGGCTTGTCTGGGGCCTTCTTGCCGCGGTGGCCGTGGCACTTTACACGCTGCTGCCCATGGGGCTCATGGACCGATGGGGAGCTGTGCCTGTGACCGGTGCGGCTTTGACCATCGGCGGCGTGCTGCTGTGCGTGGTGCTTCGCCCGTGGGAGAACCCGCCTGTGCTCGACGCGGCGGGGATTGCGGCTGTGGCGGCCATGATCGTATTCGGCACGGCCATGGGATTCGCGCTCTACCTGCAGGGTGTGGCGGACATCGGCGCGTCGAAGGCCAGTTTGATTGCCAGCGTGGAAACCGTTTCAGCCACCGCATTCGCCGTGCTTTGGCTGGGGACCGTCTTCATGCCCATGGATTTCGTGGGCTTCGTGTTCATCATGGCCACCGTGCTCATCCTCATGGAGCGAAAGCAGGACGGTTCATCGGCAGCGGCACCTTCGCCTGCTCCGGCTGATTAGGCCTGTGCCCCGCGGCCGCGCAGTGCCGCTGCTTGGCGGCGTGCCCGTTTCTACTTGCTGCGGGGCTTTTCGGGGCGTTTCTTCATGCCGAAGGCCTTGCGTGCGCCGTCGGAGGCAAGGGCTACCCCTCCTGCAATGGCGGCAACCCCGGGACCTGGGAGTATGAGCATGGGCACACCAGCTGCGGCAATGGCGGTTCCCGCTGCCATTTCGGTCACGGCGCCGGCTTTCGTGTTGGAGGCTTTGACCGCCGCCTGCATGGGGCCGGCGGAAACTTCGCGTGCTGCAATGCCTCCGGTCGTCACGGCCGCCTGCGCCACCATGACTGCGCTGTGCGCAAGGTGTCCCAGCCCGCAAACTATGTTCTTCGCATTTTCGACCGCCTGCGATTTCGGTGCGGATGCGACGGCGCAAGCGGCTCCAACGGTTTGGATAGCCGGGTTCTCTGTGGCGCTGCCTGCGGCGATGCGGGTATGGTCGGTGTGGGGCATGGGCGTTCCTTTCAGGTGGGATGCCGAAGCGTCCGGCGCAAAAGCCCGGGATGCCAAGACGCAGGCGGCATCTTTTCGCTGTCTTCCAGTATGGGGTGAAACGGCTGTTTGCCCATGAAACGTTTCCAAGCGGAAACTTGTTGAATACCGCAACGTTGACAAATGGCCGCTTGCGCGAGTGATACACTTAGCGCTTGACCGTCTTGGCGGCGCGGTTTTGCGCACGCAGACGGCATTCAAATCGGAAGGAAACCATATGGCACGTTTATTCGGAACTGACGGTGTCCGCGGCGTTGCGAATACCGAGCTTGATTGCCAGCTCGCGTATCGTTTGGGCCAGGCGGCGGCCGTATTCATGGGCAAGACCATCGTGGTGGGCAAGGATACCCGCAAAAGCGGCGACATGCTTGAGGCGGCCGTTGTCGCGGGTGTGACCAGCGCGGGCGGCGATGTCCTGCTGGCCGATATCATCCCCACGCCGGGCGTGGCGCTGCTTACGCGCGAGCTTCGCGCCGATGGCGGCATCGTCATTTCGGCATCGCATAATCCGCCGGAGTACAACGGCATCAAGTTCTTCGACGCCCAGGGTTACAAGCTGCCGGACGCCGTGGAAGATGAGATCGAAGGGTTCATCAACGCCGGCGGCCTGGAAGGCGCGGTTGCGCGCGCATGCGAGCAGGGCGAAGAGGCGTCCATGCCCGTGGGTGATGCGGTGGGCGCAGCCATCCGTCTTGAGGACGCGTGCCAGATCTACATCGATCACGCGGTCGAATCCATCAAGGCGCAGGGCATTGACTTCTCCGGCATGCGCATCGCGCTCGATGCCGGTCATGGCGCTTCGTCTCTGACCAGCTCTTTCGCCCTTGAGGCGCTGGGTGCCGAAGTGACGGTCATCAACGATGACTTCGATGGCACGGACATCAACGTGGATTGCGGATCAACCCATCTTGGCCCGCTGTCGGAGCTCATGCGCGAAACCGGCGCTGACGTGGGCATTGCCCACGACGGTGATGCGGACCGCGTCATGCTCATGGCTCCTGGCGGCATTGAGATCGACGGGGACATGGTGGAGGCCGTTTGCGCGCTTGACATGAAGCAGCGCGGCTGTCTGCCGCATGATACCGTGGTCAGCACGGTCATGGCCAACCTGGGCCTCACGCACGCCATGCGCGACGCGGGCATCGAGGTGGTCCAGACGAAGGTGGGCGACCGCTACGTGTTGGAATGCATGCGCGAGCATGGCTATGCCATCGGCGGCGAGCAGTCCGGCCACATGATCATGCTGGATTACAACTCCACGGGCGACGGATTGATGACGGCCTGCCAGTTTTTGGCCGCAGTGCGTCGCAGCGGCAAGCCCGTTGCGGAGGCCATCAAGGTCATGACGCGCTTTCCCCAGACCCTTATCAACGTGCGCGTCAAAGACAAGCATGCCCTTGAGGGCAACGAGCCCATCGCCCAGGCCATTGCCGATGCGGAAGCCAAGATGGGTGATTCCGGTCGCGTGCTGGTCCGCGTGAGCGGCACCGAGCCTTTGATCCGCGTCATGGTGGAAGCTGAAGACGCTCAGATGGCTGACGAATTGGCGCACGCAATCGCCGATACCGTGACCGAGCAGCTGGCTTAGTGCTTCTGCTTGGCGCATGCTGCGGGTTGCGTTGTGCGGCGTGCTTCGTCTTGACGGCATCCCCGCTACCGTTCATCCCCTGAAAACGCACAAGGTGTTACGTTTTTGCAATACGTAACACCTTTTCCTTTATGGTGTTACAAGTCAAGAAAATGTAACACCGGCGCTCATGCCGGGGGCATGGTCGCGGCGCATCCGGTGCGCCGCCGAAAGGGAGGAACCATGGAGAGCGTTAACGGAATGGCGGGAATGAAGGCGGGTCTTTCGCGCCGTAACTTCCTCAAAGTTGCCGGCCTGGGTTTGGCGGCTGCCGGCTTGGGCGGTGCGCTGACCGCTTGCGGCGGCAACGGCGGGCAGGATTCCCAGAATGAGGCTTCCTCCGGGCAGAAGAACCAGGTGGTGGTCACCATGACCCCGGGCTCCGAGCCTGCTGCAGGATTCGATCCCCTGGTTGCCTGGGGCTGCGGCGAACATGTGCATGAGCCGCTCATCCAATCGACGCTCATCACCACGGATGCGGATTTGAACTTCGTCAATGACCTGGCAACCGGCTACGAATGCTCTCCTGATGGAATGACCTGGACGTTCACCATCCGAGACGATGTGAAGTTCACCGACGGCCAGCCTCTGACCGCGGAGGACGTGGCCTTTACCGTCAACGGCATCATCAACAGCGAGGCATCCCAGGCTGATCTGTCCATGGTGCGCGAGGCGGTGGCCCAGGATGCAACCACGGTGCTGTTCAACATGGAAAGGCCCAACAACGCCCTGCTCTACACTCTGGCCGTCATGGGCATTGTGCCCGCGCATGCCTATGGCGCCGATTACGGCTCGAATCCCATCGGGTCGGGCCGCTACATGCTTGAGCAGTGGGACCGCGGCCAGCAGGTCATCCTGAAGGCGAACCCTGATTACTACGGCGAAGCGCCGCTGATGCAGCGCGTGGTGGTTCTGTTCACCGAAGAGGATGCCTCTCTTGCGGCGGCAAGCGGCGGTTCGGCGGATGTGGCGTACACCTCGGCGGTCTTCGCCGATGCTGCGCCTCAGGGCTGCACGCTTCTGAACTGCGCCTCCGTTGATTCCCGCGGCATTTCGCTTCCCTGCGTTCCCGCCGGCAGCCCTGATAAGGTGGACAACGGGGTGAGCTATGCGGTGGGCAACGACGTCACTGCGAATCTGGCCATTCGCCAGGCCATGAACTGCTGCATCGACCGCGAGCGCATGATCGAGCACGTGCTCAACGGTTTCGGCACGGTCGCCTACAGCGTCAGCGACGGCACGCCTTGGGCCTCGCCTGACATGAAGGTGGAAACCGATGTGGAGCGCGCCAAGCAGCTTTTGGCTGAAGACGGCTGGAAGGCCGGCGAAGACGGCATCCTGGTCAAAGACGGCATCCGCGCCGAATTCGACCTGCTCTACTCCGCGGGGGATTCCGTGCGCCAGGCGCTGGCCATGGATTTCACCGACCAGGTGGCCCAGCTGGGCATCAAGGTCAATGTCCGCGGCGCAAGCTGGGATGACATCTATGTGGAGCAGTATTGCACGCCGGTCCTGTGGGGCTGGGGTTCCAATTCCCCTGTGGAAATCTACGAGCTCACGTATTCCGAAGGCTGGGGCAATTACGCGTCCTACGGAACGCCCGAAATCGATGCGTATCTGGACGCAGCGCGCGCTCAGGCCGATATCGCGGACTCCTATCCTCTGTACCGGAAAGCCCAGTGGGATGCGGAAACCGAGACCGGCATTGCACCGCAGGGCGCTTCCACGTGGATCTGGCTGGCAAACGTCGACCACCTGTATTTCAAGGCCGAAGGCCTCAATGTCGCCGAGCAGAAGCCGCACCCCCATGGCCACGGCTGGTCCCTGGTCAACAACGTCGACCGCTGGAGCTGGGCGTAGTCCCGCAGGTTCGGTTCGTGCGCTAGACTTTCGCCCATGGTCCGTTTCATCATCTCCAACATAATCCGATTCACGTTGCTCATCCTTGCGGTGAGCTTCGTGTCGTTCGCCTTGATCAGCGCTTCGCCCATTGACCCTGTGCAGGCCAACGTGGGGCAGGCGGCCTACGTGTCCATGAGTGAGGCGAAGCGTGCGCAGCTGGCCGAATACTGGGGCGCCGGCGTTCCTTTGCCGGAGCGCTATATCAACTGGCTCGTGGCTTTCGTCCAGGGTGACATGGGGACCTCGCTGCGCTTCAACGCGCCGGTCGCCGAGGTGATCGCGTCTCGTGCGATCAACTCGCTGGCGCTCATGGGGGCGGCGTGGGTCATAAGCGGCGTTCTGGGGTTCGCCATGGGCGTTGTCGCGGGGGTGTATCGCGGACGGTTGGCAGACCGCCTCATCAAGGGCTACTGCTTCGTGCTTGCGTCCGTGCCCACCTTCTGGCTGGGGCTTTTGGTCCTCATGGTTTTCAGCGTGACGCTGGGGTGGTTTCCCATGGGATTCAGCGTGCCTGTGGGTGTGGCCGCAGCGGATGTGACGCTGGCGGACAGCCTGCACCACATGGTGCTGCCTGCGTTGACCCTGTCGGTCATCGGAGTTGCCAACATTGCGCTTCACACCCGTGAGAAAACCATCGACGTGCTTGAAAGCGACTACGTCCGTTTCGCCCGTGCCCGCGGCATGGGCACCTGGCAGATCGTGCGTCGCCACGGCCTGCGCAATCTTGCGCTGCCGGCGCTCACGCTGCAATTCGCCTCCATATCGGAGATCTTCGGCGGATCGGTTCTGGTCGAGCAGGTCTTCTCATATCCCGGACTGGGGCAGGCCGCTGTCACGGCCGGTTTGGGCGGAGATGCTGCGCTTCTGGCAGGCATCGCGGTCGTTTCGGCAGCGCTCGTCTTTGCGGGCAATTTCGTGGCGAACGTGCTCTACGGTGTTGTGGATCCGCGCATCCGGCGCGGTGTCAAGGCGGAGGCGGCATCATGACGGAAAACCTTCTGCATGCGCCCCGTAAAGCGGGCCGCGCGAACCGCCGCTTCACGCTTGCCGTGTGCATCCTTTCGGCTGCGGCCTTGGTTGCCGTGGTGGCGGGCGGGCTTGCTGTTTCCGGCGTGGCCACCCAGACCGACTTCACGGCCAAGCAGCTGGCGCCGGGGGCTGAGCATCTGTTCGGCACGGACTGGATGGGCCGCGACATGCTGACGCGCACGCTGGCGGGCCTTTCGACAAGCGTGCTGGTGGGTCTGCTTGCCGCTGGCGTATCATCGGTCATCGCGCTTGTTCTGGGAACCGCCGCCGCACTGGGCGGCCGACGCGTGGATGCCGTGATCAACTGGCTGATCGACCTGATGATGGGTGTGCCGCACATCGTGCTGCTCATCTTGATCTCCTACGCGCTGGGCAAGGGTTTTTGGGGCGTTGTCGTGGGCGTGGCGCTCACGCATTGGGCAAGCCTTGCCCGCGTTGTGCGCGCCGAGGTCCTGCAGTGCCGCGAATCCGGGTATGTGGCCGCCGCGCGCAAGTTCGGCAAAAGCCGCTGGCGCGTAGCTGCAGACCACATGCTTCCCTATGTGCTCCCGCAGTTTTTGGTGGGGCTGATCTTGCTGTTCCCGCACGCGATCCTGCATGAGGCGGCCATCACGTTTCTGGGATTCGGCCTGTCTCCTGAGCAGCCCGCAATAGGCATCATCCTCAGCGAGTCCATGTCGTATCTGTCCGCAGGCATGTGGTGGCTGGCAGTGTTTCCGGGAATCGCCCTGGTGGCGGTGGTCATGTTGTTCGATCTGGCGGGTTCGTCTCTGCGCAAGCTGGTGGACCCCCACAGCTCTCAGGAATAGGAGGGGATGATGGATCGCAAGACCGCTTTCGAATCTTCGCACGAACCCTCCTGCGCGGCAGGCTGCGAATCTGCCCGCACCGCCGCCCATGAGGCGACGCTTCATGGGTCGGGCGAGCATCACCATCACTCGCACGCTGCAACGTCGCGCCACGACCATGGGCATCATCTGCTGCAGGCGGAAAACGTGTCCGTGAGCTTTCGCATGTACGACGCCTCTCAGCCCTTCTTCAAGGCGAAACGCCGGGATGTGCGCGCCATAGACAGCCTGAGCATCTCCGTCCATACGGGCGAAATCGTGGCCGTTGTGGGTGCATCCGGTTCCGGCAAGACGCTTCTGGCCGATGCGGTCATGGGGTTGTTCGAGCCCAACGCCACGGTCACGGGGGCCATCTGGTTCGATGGGCAGCGCCAGGATGCGGCGTCTTTGGCGCGCCTGCGCGGCCATGGGATTTCGCTTGTGCCGCAGAGCATCAACAACCTCGACCCGCTCATGAAGGTGGGCCGCCAGGTGGAGGAGTGCGCAACGCGGGGAAACCAGACCCAACGGGCAGCGCGCCGCGAGGAGCTGTTCGCGCGCTACGGCCTGTCTGCCGAGGTTGCGCAGATGTATCCTTTCGAGCTTTCCGGCGGCATGGCGCGCCGTGTGCTTCTGTGCTGCGCGCTTATGGATTCCCCCCGCCTGATTGTCGCAGATGAGCCAACGCCGGGCCTTGATCTGGACCTTGCTCAGGCCGCCATGGCGGATTTCCGTGCTTTTGCGGACGAAGGCGGCGGTGTCCTTCTGATCACGCATGACATCGAGCTGGCTTTGCGCGTGGCGGATCGCGTGGCTGTGTTCGAGTCCGGCACCGTGGTGGAAGAGACCGCGGTTGCCAACTTCGCTTCGCCCGACACCCTGGCGCATCCTTTCTCGCGGGCGCTGTGGCATGCGCTGCCCGAGCACGGCATGCGCTGCACCGATCCCGCGTCCGCCGATCCCGCCGGCTTTAAGGGATGCGGCTCCACCGCCTGCGCATCCGGCGCAACCGATTCGCACAAGGAGGCGTAGGGCCATGTTCGAGGCGCGCGACATTGCCTTCTCTTACGGAGACCGCACTCTGTATGAGGGCTTCAACTTTTCCGTTTCGCCAGGCGAAAGGGTTGCATTGAGCGCCCCGTCGGGGTTCGGCAAGACTACGCTGTGCAAGATCCTGTCGGGGTATGTCGGCCCGAAGGCGGGGGAGGTGCTGGTTGATGGCGCTCCGCTGCCGCGGCACGGCGCGTGCCCGGTCCAGATGATCTGGCAGCATCCGGAAACTGCGGTGGATCCCCGCATGCGCATGCGCAAGGTGCTCGCCGAGACGGCCGGCAGCTGCTTGAAGGCCATGGGGTCGTCTGACTTCATGCCGCAGGATGACTCCCAGCGCGAGCTCATGCGGCTGATAGACGCTTTCGGCATCCGCCGCGAGTGGTTGGACCGTTTCCCCCATGAGCTTTCCGGCGGCGAGCTGCAGCGATTCTGCATCGTGCGCGCATTGGCGTTGCATCCGCGTTATCTGATCGCTGACGAGATGTCCACCATGCTCGATGCGCTTACCCAGGCGCGCATCTGGGCCGCCCTGCTCCAGGAGCTTGAGCGAAGCGGTGCCGGTCTGGTTTTCGTTTCGCATTCGCCTGCGCTTACCGCCCGCATAGCCACGCGGGTGGAGGTCCTGTCTTAGGGGCGGACGCTACCGCCGCGTCGGGTCGCGTCCCAATTCCGGTCCCCGACCATTTCGCCTCAGGTTGCACGGATGCCGGCATTCGTCAAATCCCTGCAAAGGTCCTCATTGCGGCCCGCGCCTTTCTTTCTGCGTGATAAACTCTAAAAGTTTAGGAAAGGAGCGAGGCAATTCCCATGGAAACCAACGTTCGCAAGAAGAAGCCGTCGGCGCATAAGGACCGCCGCAATATCTGGCTGCTGATCATCACCACCGTGCTGGTCATCGGCTCGATATTCGCTTTCACCCCGCCGACTGAGAAGATCAACCAGGGCCTCGACATCCAGGGCGGCCTGTCCGTCGTCCTGACTGCCAAGTCCACAGACGGCTCGGAGATATCCCCGGAGGATATGGAGAAGAGCCGCGCGGTCATTGAGAGCCGCGTCAACGCATTGGGCGCCAGCGAGGCGGTCGTGCAGCTGCAGGGCACCGACCAGATCCTCGTGCAGATTCCGGGTCTGTCCGATACGCAGGAGGCGCTTGATACCATCGGCCGTACCGGCAAGCTGGAATTCGCCCGCCTGGATTCATTCACCGATGAGAGCGTGAAGCAGAAGATCGATTCCGGCGCCTACATCAACCAGCAGGTGGTCACCGACGATTACGGCAATTCCTTCGTGGTGGGTGAAGGCGTCGCCAATCTGGAGGTCGAACCCGGAACCTATACGCCTATCGTCACGGGTGAGAACCTGACCCGCGTCAATGTCGGCAAGGCCACGGAGGCTTCGACTGATTACGCCGTCGACCTCACGCTTGATTCCGAAGGCGCCCAGGCGTTTGCCCAGGCTACCGAAGAGCTGGCGGCATCCCACGGCAAGATTGTCATCATCCTTGACGGCATCGTGCAAAGCGCGCCCGCCGTCCAGTCCGTCATCCCTGACGGAAACGTGCAGATCACCGGCAGCTACACCTTAGACGAGGCGAAGGCCATGCAGACCGTGCTTGAAAGCGGTTCTCTGCCTGTGAGCTTCGAATACGCCCAAAGCCAGACCGTCGGCCCCACCCTTGGCCAGGATGCGCTGCATTCGGCCGTCATCGTTGCCGCCATCGGCCTTGCGCTGGTCATGCTCTATCTGCTGGTCTTCTACTCCGGTCTGGGGCTTCTGACCGCTGCGGCTATGGCCGTGTTCGCCGTGCTCTACCTGGGTCTTCTCGCCGTGCTTTCGTCCATGGGCCTGTTCTCGCTGTCGCTTGCCGGCATTGCGGGCATCGTGCTGACCATCGGCATGGCGGCGGACTCTTCCATTTTGACCTTGGAGCGTTTCCGCGAAGAGATCCGCATGGGTCGCTCTGTGCGCGCCGCGTCCATCACGGGTGTGCGCCACGGCATCATGACCTCCATCGACGCGGACCTGGTCACGCTCGTGTCCGCGCTCACGCTGTTCTTCTTGGCCAGCGCTTCGGTCAAGGGCTTCGGCCTCACGCTGGCGCTGGGCATCATGTGCGACATCGTCATGATGCTTTTGTTCAAGGCGCCTATCATCCGCATGCTTGCTCCGCATGTCATCACGCGCAACCCCGGATTCTGGGGCATCAAGGACTGCCAGGATGCCGCGCCGTACTTCGAAAATCCCGCATCTGCGCCGCGTGACCGCAAGATTCGCGGCCGCTTCATCAAGCGCGATTTCAACCTTTTGGGCTACCGCAAGGTGTTCTTGACCATTGCGTGTGTTGCTTTGGCCGCTGTGGTGGGCATCGTGGGCATCCGCGGCGTCAACTTCGGCATTGAATTCGTGGGCGGCACTTCCATCGCATTCCACAACACCGGCGATGTCTCTCTGGAAGATGTGCGTGATGCCTTTGCCGACGCCGGTGAGCCCGATGCCGTCATCCAGACCACGGTTTCCGATGGCGAAGAGGGCTTTTTGGCCCGCACCACCACCACGTCTCCTGAGGATGCCGCAGCTGCCGCCTCCCAGGTTGCCGCCGCCTTCGGCTGGCAGACTGATTCCTTCGAGGTGACCACCATCGGCCCCGACTGGGGAAGCTCCGTCATCCAGAGTTCGCTCGTGGCATTTCTGGTGTCTCTTGCGCTGATCATCGCCTACATCTCGCTGCGTTTCCGCGACTACAAGATGGGCGTGTCCGCGGTCATAGCGCTTCTGCATGACCTGATCATCGTAATCGGAATCTACGCGCTGGTGGGTCGTGAGATCACACCCAACACGGTGGCTGCACTGCTTACCATCTTGGGCTACTCGCTTTACGACAAGGTGGTTGTCTTCCACCGCATCAACGAGAACATGCAGGACGCGCCTGCAAGGTGCACGTTCATGAGCATGGCCAACCACTCGGTCAACGAGGTCTTCGTCCGTTCGCTCAACACGTCCATCACCTCGCTTATCCCGGTTGTGGCCATGCTGCTGTTCGGCGGCGAAACCCTCAAGGACTTCGCGCTTGCCATGACCATCGGTTTGGCGTGCGGCTGCTATTCTTCCTACACCATCGCCACGCCCATCTATGCCATCTGGAAGTCCCGCGAGGACAGGTACGCCAAGCTGGTCAAGCGCCATGGCTCCGATATCCAGCGTTTCTTCCTGGATAAGCCGGAAAGCGTTGTTGCCAAGAAGACCCAGGTTGACGTTGCCGAAGCGGATGCCGCCGTTGAGTCCCATGCCGGCGATGCAACCCAGCCGGGTTCGGCGCATGTTTCCAAGCAGGCTGCCGAATCCGGATCGACGCAAGCCGCAAAATCCGGCTCCAAACAGGCACCCAAGGGCAGATCCGGCAAAAAGCCCGCTAAGAAGTAGTTCCGAAAGAGAGAGGATATGTCATGACCGAGATCCGTGAAGGTAGCGCCCCCAACTTCTGCCCGCCTGTGGAAGAGGGCGTGGTCTTCGAATTCCAGGATGAGAACGGCGACGTTTCCGCGCTGGAGTTTCTGGGGTTGGTGCTTTTCGAGGAGTGCCGCTACGGCTTCTTCTTCCCTGTCGATGATGAAAATCCCGCCGGCTCTTCGGGCGAGGTTCTCATCTTGGAAGTGACGGACCTGGATGAAGACGGCCAGCCCGCATCCTTCGAGCTCATCGAGGACGAGTCCATCGCCGAGCAGGTCTACGATGCGTTCCGCGAAGCCACGAAGGACCTCTACCGGTTCGAGTGATTTCGCTGGCGTATTCGCGCCGCTGAATTCACTTCGTTGAAGAAAAGCCCAGGCAGATTCCTGTCTGGGCTTTTTCTTTTCCACGCCCGTCGCTTTGAGTCGCTTGCGCCTGGGGCCAGCAGGTGCGCCGAATTGCATCTTCTGCACAGTTTTGCGTGTTTTTCGGCTGCACTGCCATGCGGGGGTTTTCGAAATCGCAGGTCAACATTATCGTGAAGTAAGAATAGTCTGATGAGAGGATAGTATTTTGCGCCGTTACGCGTGATTTTCGAGCTTATGGACCCGAACAACACGCGTAGTGGTGCAAGCAGGCTCGAGTGGGGGTGCGGACGATTTCTTGGACAGGCCGCCCTATGAGGCAAGTCCCAGTCGCGTCCTGCGGCCGTTGATCGTGTCGTAGCGCAGCGGGCTGCCGTCACGGAACCCCTTCAGGCGGCCTTGAACATCAGATGATGATTCCTGGTATGAGTCTTGGTCGAGCGGCTACTTCGGGTCGCGTTGCGGCGAAGCGAGCATGCGGAGCCGATTACTGAAGGCAATGCGATTAAAGCGGGTTGAATTGAGCTTGTTGTCAGAAGCGTAATGATGCGATGGAGATGGAGCCCCTTGGTTCCATTTCCATCGCCTTCTATCCAGTTGGCCTGTGGAGATTCGCTTTCGCCCCATCGCGCTTTAGCGGTGCTCTGCACTTTCTTTGCTTGGGTGCCCCTCGCCAAATCAACCCGACGGTACCGTGCGGGCAACGGATTGGTTGCGGTTCTTGATTCCCGAACCGTTTCGGCTGATGAGGGCGGAAACTCTACTCTTAAAGAGGCTGTGCCTGATCCGTGGCGCAGCAGGGGAGAGGGGGCTGACGTGTCCAATACCGTTTTGCAGCCGCGAGAGGAATGGCCCGATCGCGATGCCGGAACCAGTCGAAGGGATGCATCGGCTGCTGCCTCTGTGTGCTCTTCGGCTTCCTGGAACGCTGGGGATGATCGTTTCTTCCAGCATGGCGGATCGCTTTACGGCGGCGAGGCTCCGCGCGGCGGTTTTTCGTTCAAGGGACGTCGTGATTGGGGTGCGGTCATCTCCGGTGCCATTCTCGTCCTGATGGGCGTGGTGTTTTTCGTATGGCCGAACGCATCGCTTGTCACGCTCACCATAATGGCCGGTGCGGCGTTCCTCATTTCCGGCGTGTTCGGCTTCGTCACGTCCTATCGGCTTGCGGGCGGATCGCTTTTGCGTCCCTGGGCTGTCACCTACGGCATCCTGGATGTATTGATCGGCCTTTTGCTGGTGGTGTTCCCCTCGCTGTTCTCCGTCGTGCTTCCGTGGCTGGTCGGCCTTGCGTTCGTGGTTTTCGGCGTCTTCGAAGTGGCCAGTTCGTTCACCATGTGTCGCGTGGGCGCCACCATGTGGGCAGTGGTGCTGATCTGCGGCATCGTCGGCGTGCTGTGCGGCATCATGCTGTTCGCCGCACCGGAAAGCATCTTGGTGTTCATGGGCATCTACCTTGTCGTTCGCGGTGCCATGCTCATGTGCAACGGCTTGAAGAAAAGCATCAGATTCTAGCTTTGCACGGCGGTTGATGTGGGTCTTTGCTGCAGGTCACCCGTCGATTCCGTGAAAAGCGCGGTGCATCTGCGCATGTGGCCTTTCAAGCGTGTAATATCGGGTTCCTTGCATGGAGGCGGGGCTTGGGCCCCGTTTCCGCATGCATGGGCGCATCGCCGGGAAACGGCGCGGCGCATCGGGACGAAGGCATCCGCAACGGATGCGCAAGACGAAAGGCACTGCTGTGAGCATCCGCGCATCACTGGCTGAGAGCTTGGGCCGTTCGATCAGGTGGACGGAACGGACCGTATTCCACAAGGCGGCAGGCAACCTTCCCGGGGCAATTGCCATGAAGGCCGCCCCCGATATCCTTTCGCATCTGGGCGAACGGGTGGAATCCGCCATTGTCATCTCGGCCACCAACGGCAAGACCACCACGGTCAACCTGACGGCCGACTGCCTTGATGAGGCATTTCCCGATCGCACGGTGGTCTGCAACCGCGACGGCAACAACCTTGCCGGCGGCGTGGTGACGGCGCTGCTCGCCCAGCCGCGGTCCATGGACCGCGCTTTGGCGTGCTTCGAGTGCGACGAACTCTATACCGCGCAGGTCCTCCCCAGACTCAAGCCGCGCTACTTCATGCTGCTCAACTTGTTCCGCGACCAGCTGGATCGCTTCGGGGAGATCGACCATGTCCAACAGGTGTTCGTCGATGCTCTGGCGAAAACCCCGGACACCACCTTCGTCTACAACGGCGACGATCCTTTCTGCGCTGCGGTTGCCGCGAAGGTCGAAAACCCCACGCTGGCTTTCGGCATTGTCGAAGACCTGGGGCTTGAGCAGGACAGCATCGCCGATAGCCGCTTCTGCTGGCAATGCGGAGCGCCTTTGGACTACGACTATGTTCACTACGGCCAGCTGGGTGCCTGGCACTGCACGGCTTGCGATGCCGCCCGTCCGCAGCTTGCGTTCGCCGCGCGCAATGTGGTGCGCCTTGACCGCGGATTCGCCTTCGATGTCGATTTCTCGCTTGACGGCGCGCCCTCGACGGTCCACATCCGGATTCCCTACACGGGTATCTATATGGTCTACAACGTTTTGGCCGCTTTCGCCGCGTCTGTCCTGATGGGCTGCGACCGGGCCTCGTTCAAGGCGGCCCTGGCCGCGTTTTCGCCCGACAACGGCCGCTTGCAGCGCTATGCCCTTCCGGCATGCGAAGGCGCCGCGCCTCTGTCAGCCGTCAGCAACTTGGCTAAAAACCCTGTCGGGTTCAACCAGAATATCCAAATGGTGCTCACCGACGATGCCAGAGCCGTCGCGTTTTTCGTCAACGACCAGGAGGGTGACGGCCTGGATGTGTCATGGCTGTGGGACGTGGATTTCGAGCGTCTTGCGGACAAGCCCGGCCTGCGCGTCTATGCGGGCGGTTCGCGTGCGGATGACCTGGTGGTTCGCCTGAAATACGCGGGATTTGATGCGGAGTGCGTCGAAGGTGCCGAAGATGCAGCCGCGAAGATGGCAGCTGCATTCGCCGCGGATGAGGCAGATAGCCGCCCCGTATACTTCGTCGCGAACTACACGGCATTGCCCGGCGTGCGTGCCGGATTGCTGCGTCTGGAAGGAGGCCGCGCATGAAGCCCATCCGCATCATCCATCTGTTCCCTGAGCTGCTGAACCTCTACGGTGACGGCGGCAACGTGATCGTGCTGCGCAAACGCTGCGAATGGCGCGGCATCCCCGTGGAAGTCCAGCACGTGGGCATGGGGGATCGTCTGAGCCTGGCTGACGCCGATATCGTCATCCTGGGCGGCGGCGCCGATCGCGAGCAGCGCATGGTGTGCGATTCGCTCCTGGCCTGCCGAAGCGAGTTTTCCGCCTATGCGGCCGACGGCGGCGTGATGCTGGCGGTCTGCGGCGGGTTCCAGCTTCTGGGTCACAGTTACGTGTTGGAGGATGAGACGCTTGCCGGTCTGGGTCTGGTGGATATGGAGACGGTACGCGGCTCATCCCGCCTTATCGGCAATGCCGCCATTGCAAGCTCCATCTGCGACGATCCCATCATCGGCTTCGAAAACCACGCCGGTCGCACGAATCTGGGTCCAGACGTCACGCCTCTGGGCCGCACTTTGGCGGGCACCCATGGCAACAACGGCAGCGACGGAACCGAGGGCATTCTTTCCGGCAACGTGATGGGTACGTATCTGCACGGTCCTCTGCTGCCGAAGAATCCCCAGGTGGCGGACTGGCTTCTGGTTCGCGCCCTTGGTCGTCGCGGGCAATCGCCTGACGTTTTGCATCCGCTTGATGATGCAGCCGAAATAAAGGCCAACCGCACCATGCGGGGCCGCATGGGTCTTTGATGCCATTCGAAAGGACAACCATGGTCGACACGCGTGATTTCGCCCTCAAGCAGATTGAGGAACGCAACATCCACTTCATCCGCTTCTGGTTCACGGACCTTCTGGGGAACCTGAAAAGCTTCTCTGTCACGCCTTCCGAGGTGGAATGCGCCTTCGAAGAGGGCATGGGCTTTGACGGCTCCGCCATCGAGGGGCTGTCCGCGGTTCAGGAGTCCGACATGCTTGTACGCCCCGACGCTTCGACGTTTCAGATCCTGCCATGGCGTCCGAAGGACAACGGGGTTGCACGCATGTTCTGCGACATATACGACCCCGAGGGCAATCCCTGCGCCGCTGACAGCCGCTTCATCCTCATGAACATGGTGCGCAAAGCCGCCGATATGGGATTTCAGATGAACATCGGCACCGAGTTGGAGTATTTCTACTTCCGCGATTCATCGGCGCCCGTTCCCATCGACCAGGGCGGTTATTTCGACCTTACGCCGCTCGACAACGCCTCTGACCTGCGCAGGGATACGGTACTGACGCTTGAGCAGGTGGGCATTCCCGTGGAGTATTCGCACCATGGCTCCGCGCCGTCCCAGCACGAGATAGACTTGAGGTTCACCGACCCCCTCTCCGCTGCCGACTCCGTCATGACCGCCCGTCTTGTGGTCAAAGAGATTGCCACGGCCCAGGGCGTCCATGCATCGTTTATGCCCAAGCCGCTCGAAGGCGTTGCGGGCAGCGGCATGCACGTCCATCAGTCCCTGTTCACCGAAGACGGCGAAAACGCCTTCCATGATCCCAGCGATCCTGAGGGATTCGGCCTTTCTCCCATAGCGAAGCACTACATCGCCGGGCTTTTGCGCTATGCTCCGGAATTCACGTTGATAACCAACCAGTATGTGAACTCCTACAAGCGTCTGGTTCCCGGTCAGGCGGCACCTCTGTTTGTCTCGTGGGGCAATCGCAACCGTTCGACCATGGTGCGCATTCCCCGCTACAAGCCGAATAAGCCGCAGTCCACGCGCGTTGAGCTGCGCAGCGTGGATTCGGCTGCAAATCCGTATCTCGCCTTCACCGTCACGCTTGCCGCCGGTCTCAAGGGCATAGAGGACGAATTGCCGCTCATTGCTCCATCCACTGCGGATCTGTCCTCCGTGGCAGCCGTCTGCAGCCAGTCCCGCGATGTGCCCGCCCTGCCCATGACATTGGGCGAAGCGGTGGAGGCCTTCGCCGCATCCGACCTGATGCGCGAAGTCCTTGGCGAGCACGTCCACGGATTCCTCGTCGAGAACAAGCGGGCGGAATGGGAGGCCTACAGGGCCCATGTGGGGTCTTGGGAGCTTGACCGCTATCTGCACGCGTTGTAGGGGTGTGGGGATATGCATGCGAAAACCGTTGCCTGTGCCTGCGGCCGCGCTTTGGATCCTGAGCGGGTGCGCCGTTTGTTCGGCTCCATGGACGCCCGGGTTCTCGTCATCGGAGAACCGTTGTCCCGCGCCCTTTCGCCTGGTCGCTCCATGGCTTCGGCATCCGGCGCTTCGGGTGCCGCCCTCGTGCCTGACCTGGTGCTCGTGGATCGAACGTCTCCTTTCGCCTTGCCGGCTGAGGAGTTCGAGCGCCTGGTTGCGGACGGAGGGCTTGAAAAGCTGCCGGCGCTCATGATGGTCATGGAGGAGGGCGATCTGCCCGCGTTTCGCAGGCCTGTCCGCGTGTCCTGCGACTTCGCCGTTGCCACGGCAAGCGATAACGAGCTGAAGCTGCGTTGCC
Source organism: uncultured Eggerthellaceae bacterium (assembly GCA_937892845.1). Classification (GTDB taxonomy): domain Bacteria; phylum Actinomycetota; class Coriobacteriia; order Coriobacteriales; family Eggerthellaceae; genus Slackia. Next base: position 40,052 of record CALBGP010000013.1, read on the forward strand.
ATCAGCTGCTTTGGCCTGGCGAATCTACCGGCGATGCCGATTTCGTGCAAGCGGGGTCTCTGTCGGTCAACCTCGCAACGTACCAGGTCAAGGTCAATGGGTCGCCTGTTGACCTGACGTTTATGGAGTACTCCCTGCTTTCGTTTCTGGTCACGCACCCGGGACGCATCTATTCACGCGAGGTCCTTTTGTCCCAGGTATGGGGCTTTGACTACTACGGCGGTTCGCGTACGGTCGACGTCCACGTGCGCCGTCTGCGTGCAAAGCTTGGTCCCGAGGTTTCCCAGCATCTTGAAACCGTCCGTGGCGCCGGGTATCTCTGGTCTAACTGAAAGGTGTATACTTCCCTGTGGGGTTGGAGGCCATCTCGTCTCGAAGGAAGGCAGACATGGTTCCCATTGCGAACGCTTACGAGTTGTTCGAAAAGATACAGAGTGCCGATATTTCGGTGCATAGCCAGCGGTGCGTTGTTGTACGCAATCGTCGTGCAACGTGTTCCCGCTGTGCGCAAGCGTGCACTTCTGGTGCCATTTCCATCACGGATAACAATCTGGTCATAACGCCCGAGCAATGCATCGGCTGCGGAACGTGCGCAACCGTCTGTCCTACGTGCGCCTTGGAAGCCCATATGCCCAACGATGCCCAGCTCCAAGCGGCGGCAATCTCTGCCATGCACGCTGCCGGGGGCGTGTCCGTAATCGCATGCCGGCAGATCGTCGATGCCGCCTCCAGGCAGCTTGACGGCGAGAAGGTGGTTGCCGTCGAATGTTTGGGCCGCGTGGAGGAATCGTTGCTTTCGGCTTTGGCTGTGGAAGGATGCTCCAAAGCCGTGCTGGTGTCGGGTGATTGCGCAGCGTGCGATCACGCGGTGGGCCTTGAGACGGCACATGCCGTGTGCGCGACGTTCAACGAGCTGATGCGCGTGTGGTCGTGCCCCATGCGGGCAGCGGTCAGCGATCGTTTCCCCGCCTTCGCCAGGGCTGATGCGTCGAAGGCTTGCGATGAATCCCGTCGTAATTTCTTCTTCCGCGCAAAAGACGAAGTTCGAATCGCTGCGCATTATGCCGCCGACCAGATGCTTGGTGACGGAGAAGGCGATTCGGGACAATCAGATGGACCCAGACCTGTTCCTGTGATGAAGGTGATGGATGACGGCACGCTCCCTCATTTCGTCCCGGACCGCCGTGAGCGGCTTCTAGACAATCTTGCGGCGTTGGGCCAGCCTGCAGATGAGCTGATAGAGACGCGTTTGTGGGGGCATGTGGTCATCGACCCCGACGTTTGCGACTCGTGCCGCATGTGCGCAACGTTCTGTCCGACCGGAGCCATTGCGAAATTCGACGAGGAAGATGGAACCATGGGCATCAACCACTATCCGGGCGATTGCGTGCTCTGCCATTGCTGCGAGGATATCTGCCCTACGGGCGCGCTGCATCTCTACGAGGAGGTTTTTGCAGGAGACCTTTTGAGCGGAACGGTGGAGCGCAATGAGATGCGTCCTCCGAAATACGATATGGCAAGCCCCAAGAAGTCCATGCATATGTTCCGTGACCTTTTGAGCTGTCCGGATATCTTCGAGCGCTAGGAGATCTCATGCAGAGAGTGGAGACGCCCGGTTTCATCACCTGCGATCAGGCGGCATGCCTTCAGGGGCGCCGCGTGATGGTCGAGGCAGATCGGGGCGGTGGAAAGACCGAGGCGGCGGTAAGGCGCGTCGCCCATCTTGTCGGCGAAGGTGCGAGTCCGGATTCTATTCTTGTCGTCACAGCCACCGATGAAGCGGCTGCGGCGTTTGCCCGACGGGCGGTCGAGGCGGATCCGGCGTGCAAGGATGTGCTCGTCCGCTCGTCGTTTTCGCTGGCGGCCGCAATGGTTTGCGATGCTTCGGATTCCGTTTCGGCGGTTGCAACGGCTCCGCAACGCAACTTTTTAGTCATCGATGCATTGACGGCTTTGCGGGATGAGGCCGGCGGCCAAGCGGACATTCCCGGGTCCCTTGTGCAGCAGGCGGCATCCGAAGCTGCGCGCAGGATAGGGCTTGTCTTCGCCGATGAGGTGTATGGGCATGCGCTTGCCATGGCGTGCGAAGGGCGTATCCCCGCATGGCTTCGAAGCGTCGGTTACGTTGTGGCGGATGACTGGGATGTTCTGGGGGATGGAGCGCGGCAGCTGTGCGAGGCCCTCGGCGTCGTGCAGTGCTTCGCAGCGGGCGCAATAGGCTCGCCTTTCATGTCCGATGGCGCATGCGAGCAGGTCCGGCTTTGCAGCAGGCAGGACGGTTCTTTGAGGATCAGGACCTTCGCCGGCTGCGTGGAGGCGTCGGATTCTCGCGCGCACGACGATGCCCTGCGTTGCGGTTTGATTGCGCCGGATGATGGAAGCGTCCAAATTGTGAAATGGAGGACGGCGCAAGCGGAGCTTGACGGCATGGCGTCTTTGGTCAAAGGGGTCCTTTCACGCCATGCGCGCTATACGCCTTCGGATGTCTGCGTTGTCGTTCCGAATTCCGCGTGGGCGAAGGTCATTCGAAAATGCCTGTATGACCATATGCTGGATAGCACGGAATCCCTTGCCATCGACCCTCTGGCGGCAGACCCTCGCAGAGCTGCGGCTTCCGGGGCGCTTGCATCGTATATTCGTTTGAATCTGCTGGCGCATCCGCACGAAGAGCTTTCATGGCGGATGTGGGCGGGATTCGGACGGCGTGATTTGGCTGCGCATGCCTGGTTGGCCTTTACGCGGTGGCGCACCGTCCAGGGCTTGGATTTCGAAACTGCACGCAAGGCCCTCTGCGCTGAATCCGCCCCTTTGTTCCAGGGTGCAGATGCGCTCTGCTCGTCATTCGCTGAAGCCGAGGCCTTCCTCGGCCGATCCCGCGGTCTGCGAGGCCTTTCGCTGCTTTCCTGCGTGTGCCCGGATGAGGACCCTGCATTTTTGCGTTTGGCGGAAGGCGTTCAGGAGCGCGACGATGCCCTCAGCCTATGCCTCCGTGTGGCTGCAAATGCCCGATTCCAACGGTTCGACGGGACATCCGGCTCTGTCCGCATCTGTTCGGCGTCGCATATGGCGGGTCTTGATTTCGGCACCGTTATCATCGCAGGGGCGGTTGACGGCTTCCTGCCGCATTCTGGCAGCCGTGCAGGATCTGCGCAGTCGCGCGATTTCGACACGGACGCCCAGCGGGCGCTCTTCTGCAGCGCAGCCGCAAAGGCTCGCGACGAGCTCATAATCTCGCTGTTTCAGAAAGCGCCGGAGAACGTGGCGGCTGATTTCGGAATGCGCGTCATGAGGAAGAAGACGGAGAACGGGCAATCCGTGGCCATGCTGCGCCCCAGCCCCTTCATCGCATCCGCGGGCAACGCCGCGCCCGGTGCTCAGAGCGCAGAGCAGTTCATCGCCATGCATTGAGGCTGTCGCACGGTTCTTGTCAGGGGTTTTCGGCCCGCATTGCGGCGGTTAGCCTCGCATGGACTCAATCAGATCGAGCAGCTCCTGCTTGGAATGCACGCCCGCCTTGCGGTAGATGTGCTGCAGGTGCGTGGTGACGGTTCCCTTCGAGATGTAGAGCTCTTCTTGGATGCGCGTGTTGGTGCGGCCCTTCGCGAAAAGAAGGAGAATCTCGGTCTCGCGCGGCGTGAGCCCTTTCGTCCGAGCAAGCTGCATGCAGCATTCATGGAACCGCCCTTGAGGTTGGCTGCTTTCGGCTGCGGTGGGCTCCTCTTTCTCGAGTATTTTCTCCATGGCCGATCCCGCCGAATCCACCAAGGGGGCCATTTCCTTGAGGTCCATGAGATCGTCGTCTTTGAAGACGAAGGTGCAGACGGCGAACACCATCAGCACGGCAACGCCCGTTATCAGGCTCACGGCTTGCGGGGTCATAGAAAAGAGGCTGCACGCTACGCCTCCGAGAATTTCGCCGAATGTGGCTCCCACGGTGAGCATGCCCCAACCCATGCCGAACACCGCTACTGCGGGGAGTTTGAAATTGTATGAGATGTCCGCGAGCAGAATCCAAATGAAGATGTTGAACGTGTTGTACCCGACTATGGCAAGCAGTGCGCCGGCTCCTATCATGTCGTGGCTCGTGAACACGGGCAGAAAGACTATGGATGCGGCTATGAGGAAGGTGACCAGCTTGTAGAGTTCCTTGATGGCCCTATCCCGGCGCAGGAGCATGAACGAGATGAGCACGGCCGAAAGGACGATGCTGCTGATGAGCAGGGAGGGATGGAACAGCTCGTAGGCGGTTATGCCGCTGACGGAGATGAATGCCTGCCTGCTCAGGCTGTCGGCGATTCCCACGCCGCATGCGCAGATTCCTATGCGGATGATGACGCGCGACTTCGCCAGTTTGAAAATGGTCCGGTCCATTTCGGGTGCACGGCGCTCATCCCAGACGTGGGGCTGGTAATTCATGATGAATCCGCTCGCGAGAGGCAGGATCGAGGCGATGACGATGCCTTCCGCGGGAGGCAGAAACGAGATTGCGGCAAAGGTGACGCCGGCAATCAGGGCTGCCATGGGGACCTCTATGCCGGCTTCTGCAGGCGGCCTGCGCGCATAGATTTCGCCATAGCAGAGATTGATGAGTCCCGATCCGAAACCGGTTGTCGCTCCTGCGCAGATGGCAAGGACGTGGGCGACCGGTGATGCAGTGCCTGAAGCTGCAGCGCCGCAGAGCGTTCCCACTGAGGTCAGGACCGCGGCGGCAATGCGCCAGGACTTGTTCATCAGCATCCGTTCGGCTGTCTGCGGAAGTGCGGCGCCCAGGAACAGCGTCGCTATCAACGCCAGGGAAGAGGACGTATACAGGGTGCGGGAAACTTCTTGATCCGGGAATACGAGGATGCTTGCGCCCACCCCTAGAAACAGCAGATAGGTCCATGCTCTGGAGAATGCGAACCCCCAGATTCTGCTGTTGAGGAACATGGATGGGGATAGCGGGTCGCGGGTTTGCTCCGCGTCGAGTTCTTCGACTGCTTTAGGCACTTCGCTGCTCCTTCGGTCCGTGTTCTCGCGGCTTTGATTGTAGCATCACGGCATGCCTGATGCGCGTGCATATGCTTTGACCTGCGTTTACGTATGCCATTGTGACCTGCGAATTTATTAAATCATATAAAAGGCATGATGGGGTATGAGGCCTATTTCGGGCATTTCTCATACTTTGCATGATGTGTCTGCTGCCTTCGTCGCCAATAATGCGAGCTGTCAGAGCCGGAATGCAATCCGGCTTGAATGGGGGAAGCGGGCATCGGTTCGCATGGTCGCGCAGCAGCCAGGGGTGGAAGCTTCTTGCGTGCGGCGGACTGAAGTTTCCCGAAGCTTTCATGAGGCTATGAAGGAGGAATCAATGGGCAAGTTGACCATGACGCGTCGCTCTTTTGCGAAGCTGTCTGCCATGACTGTTGCCGCAGCCGCTGCTGCTTCAACGGTATCGGGCGGAACCGCATTCGCTGAGAATACGACGACTCCCGAAGAGTCATCGGAAATCAAGCGCATTCGCTCCTGCTGCCGTGGTTGCGGCAAGATGGAGTGCGGCGTTTGGGTGACGGTGCAAAACGGGCGTGTCATCAAGACCGAAGGCGATCAGTCTTCGTCACAGTCGTCGGGCAACCACTGCAGCAAGGGCCAGGCGTCTTTGCAGGCGTGCTATCACCCCGCACGCATCTACCATCCTATGAAGCGCACGAACCCCAAGGGCGAAGACCCCGGCTGGGTGCGCATTTCGTGGGACGAGGCCATGGAGACCATCGGCGAGAAGTTCAATGAGGCCATTCAGAAGTACGGTGGACAGACCTGCTTCGGCATGTGCGGCACTTCGCGTCAGTGGGTTTACGGCCCCTACGCGTTCTACAAGTGGCTGTTCGATAGCCCCAACAGCCGCGTTGCGTCCTCGATCTGCAAGGGCCCGCGACGCCTTATGGGCTGGCTGAGCTCCGTCGACGGCGCCCCGTGGTTTGCGCTGCGTGACGGACCGCGCGTCTACGTGCAGTGGGGTACTGCTCCTGAGAACTCGAATTACGATGACTCGTGCCGTAACATCGTGGACAAGATGACCGAGGCAGACGTCCATATCTGCATCGACCCGCGTCTGTCCGGTTCGGGCAAGGAAGCCGACTACTGGCTGAACCTTGAGCCCGGCACCGATGCCGCGTTGGCTCTGTGCTGGCAGCACATCATCATCGAGAACGACCTGGTCGATTGGGAATTCGTCAAGCGCTGGACCAATTCGCCCATCCTGGTCGTTGATGACATGGAGCCCACGGGCGGCCGTTACTACACGCTGTCCACCAATGTGCAGGTTGCCCCTGACCTCACCGGTGAAAAGCTCAAGACGCGCCTGCTCAAGGAAAGCGACCTCAAAGAGGGCGGTTCGTGCCGTCGCTTCATGGCGTGGAACAAAAACGCCAATGACGGCAAGGGCGGTCTGGTGTATTGGGATACCGATACCACCCAGTGGGAAGGCTGCAACCATGTGGCTCCTACGCGCGACCAGATGGATGTGGTCTACGAGGGCACGTCGCAGGAAGGCTACCTGCCCCCGCTTTCCTATAACGAACTGGTTGAAGCCGGAATCGATTTCGATATGACCGGTTCCCATGAGGTCACGCTGGCCGACGGCTCCGTCCACACGGTGCGTCCGGTGTGGTCCTACCTGGTCGACTCCGTCAAGGATTGCACGCCTGAATGGTGCGCTGAGATCACCAAGCTCGATCCGAAGATGATCGAAGAGACCTGCCTCATCTGGGCTACCCGTCCTGAAGGCCAGAAGTACGGCAACGGCGGCATCCACCTGAACCTTTCTCCCGACCAGGAGGGTGCATGCTCTCAGACCGTTCGCGCGGTTCTGAACCTGTCTTACACCACCGGCAATTTCGACGGTCCTGCAGGCAACCGCGGTTTGACCCGTACGCCCGTTGATGAGCAGGCTACCGCCGCCCCCGGCACCAATATGCCGCAGGCGGTCAAGCATGTGCTCAGCGGCCTGGGTTCTCTGCCTCCCATGTATGAAGGCACGGTCCCGAAATACGACATCACCAATCTGCCCGATCAGTATGACGTCTACTCGAATATGGTCGGTGCGGACAAGTACCCGGTGCTCGCCCTTTACAACGAATGGTGCGATGTCACCAGCATGTACCAGGCAATTCTCACGGGCGACCCGTATCCCATCCGTGTGGGCATCAACGAGGCGGGTTCGTTCATGAACGAGGGCAATGCCCTGTTCGCCTGGGAGGCTCTGAAATCCCTTGACTTCTGGGTTGACCTGAACATGTTCCATCACCCGTCCACTGAGATGGCAGACATCATTCTGCCCGTCACCCACTGGCTTGAGATCAACAACATCCGCGTCTCCCAGGGAGCTACGGGCGGTATCGGCATGACTTGCCGCGCCATCGATCCTCCCGCTGATGCGAAGTTCGACTACGACGTGAACCGTCTGCTCTTCGAGGCCTTCGAGAAGCAGGGCAATCCCAACGGAACGTGGACGAATATCGCCGGCGACGCACCCGGCGCATACGATTCCGACGATCGTATGGAAGACTGGTTCCGTGCTCATAATGAGGTCGATGGCTTCAGCACCCGTTATCCCGGCTGCAAGTGGCAGCACATGCAGGATTTCGTCGACGACTTCCAGGAGCATGGCTGGTTCAATGCCAAGGTCCTCGAGCCCGATCGCTGGGGTACGTACCGCCGTTTCGAAACCGGTTGGATGCGCATGGGCAAGGATGCGTGCACTGCCGCACCGTGGAGCGTCGATGAGAACGGCCAGCCCAAGAACAACTTCGGCTGCCCCACTCCCTCCGGCTTGGTTGAGATCTGGTCCATCATGTTCGAAACCTACTGCCTGGACAAGGCCAACGAATTCGAGCCCGGCAAGTTCGACGTCATGAAAGAGATCATGCCGAACTACGAGCCGTGCGTAAGCGCCCCCGGCGGTGCCTGGGAGACCGAATCCTCCATCGAGGAGTATCCGATCATCTTGACCACGGGTCGCCGTATCCCGGTTTACTTCCACTCCGAGCATCGTCAGCTTCCTTGGTGCCGTGAGCTGTGGCCGGTGCCGCGTCTTGAGCTCAACCCCGTCGATGCCGAAAAGCTCGGACTCAAGCAGGGCGATTGGGCGTGGATCGAAGTGGAGCCCCATTCCGATCTGGGCAAGCAGTATTGCTCCAAGATTCGCGAGTGCGTCGATATCTACGAGGGCATCGCACCTGGCTGGGCGAACGCCGAACATGGTTGGTGGTTCCCCGAGCTTCCTGCTCCGACCCATGGATTCGACCTGGTCAATGCCGAATGCCTGTGGGACCCCATGGGAGCGGACAAGTTCATCGCCTCCACCCATATGCGCGGTGTGCGCTGCAAGATCTACAAGGCTACCCCCGAGAACAGCCCCTATGGCAATCCCATCCCGTGCGCAACGGAGGATGGCACCGAGATCATCCACGATTGCACCGATCCCCGTCTGAAGGAATGGTTGCCTGACTACGATATCAGGAAGGAGGCGTAAGCCATGACGAAGTATGCGATTCTCACTGACTTGAACCGTTGCGTGGGATGCATGTCTTGCATGGTGTCCTGCAAGGCAATCAACGATGTCCCCATCGGCAATTACTGGAACAAGATGCTGCGCATCGGACCCTACAAGCGTGCGGATTACAAGACTCCCAACGATGTCGATATGTACTACCTGTGCGTCCAGTGCCAGCACTGCGAAAATCCGAAGTGCGTCGAGGTGTGCCCCACGGGTGCATCCCATAAGCTTGAAGACGGCACGGTCCAGATTGACAAGTCCAAATGCATCGGCTGCCAGTTCTGCGCCATGGCCTGCCCGTATGGTGTTCGCTATCTCAACGAGGAGCAGCGTGTCGTTGAGAAGTGCACCTTGTGCGAGCAGCTGACTGCTCAGGGCGGCTTGCCCCAGTGCGTTGCCCAATGCGGCGGACGCGCCCGTTTCTTCGGAGATCTTGAGAAGGGCATCGATTCCTTCGAAGCTCCGCGCAACGCCTATCAGGCCGACCGCGAAAACGGGGATTTCAGCTATGACCAGCTGTTCACAGGCAACCGCATCACGTTCGGTGAGCTCGCCGAAGAATACAACAAGGACACCGATGTCCATCATCTGCCCAATGCAGGCAACGATCCCAACTTCGTCTATGTGCTGCGTGGGCGCGAATGGAAGGGAGAGGAATAATGGAGCTCCAGTGGTCTTTGATCCTGTTCACTTCCTTCATCGCATGGTGCGCCGGTGCGTTCTCCACGCAGGCCTATCTGGCTTTGCGCGGCAAGGGTGACAAGATTCAGCTTGTGAGCTGGATCACCTCGGCTGCGCTTCTCGTCATCGGCGGAATTGCGGTCTTCACCCACTTGCAGCATTGGGAGCGCATCTTCAACGGCTTCGGTCACCTCACTTCGGGCATCACCCAGGAGTTCATCTCCATTGTGGTCATCGCCGTCATCGCTTTGATCTATCTGGTCATGATCAAGCGCAATGATGGCAAGGTTCCTGCCTGGGTTGCAGGTCTGGCCATTGCCGCGAGTGTGGTCATGGTGGTTGTGACCGGCCACTCCTACATGATGGAGGCGCGTCCTGCGTGGAACAACATCGTATGGATCCTCTCGCTCGTGGGTGCTTCCTGCATCTTGGGTCCTGCCACCATCGCCGCCATCTGCGCGCTCAGGGGCGACGATGAGGCGCTGTCCGCCCTCAGCCCTGTCGTGATCGGTGGGTCGGTGCTCAACGCCGTTACCTCCGTTGCCGCTTTGCTGAGCATCGGCATGGCGAAGGTTGTCGAGGTCGGCTACTACTATGACCTCACGCACCCCATGAAGGACATCACCGCAACCTATGCCGGTTTGAATGTGTTTGCCGGCGACAGCGCCCTGTTCAGCATCGTCGGCGTGATAGCAATCGGCGCAATCGCACCTATCGTGTGCGCCGTGCTCGGAAAAAAGACCGGGAACTGGAAGGTGTTCGGCACGGCGGCTGCCATCTGCGCATTCGTCGGAGCTGTATGCCTGCGCGCGGTCTTCTATCTGGCCGGAATCTCCATCTTCAACTTCTACTGATGAGAGATGTGCGGCGGGCCTTCCGGTCCGCCGCACCCGGAGCTTGGCTTCCGGATACGGCATGCGGTGCGAATCGGTGTTCGCGCCGCATGCGCAAAGGCCCCTCGAAGGGTCGACTCACTTCCCCCAACCCCCAGTGCAGATGGTGAGTCGCCCCTCCGAGGGGCCTTCTGTATGCGATGGGGCCCGGCATGCGGCCGGCGCCCATCGCATATGCGTTGCATTACCGATCGAGCGTAATCGTTTCGCCCGCCATGGCATCTGCGATGATGCTGCGGGAAACCCGTGCGTGGCGAATGCCTTTCTCGATGAAGTAGCGCTCGATGCGTGCATCGAGCATCTGGGCATCCGTGCCCCTCATGGCCGTGCAGTGGAAAATGGTCGTGCTGCACGACGCTGAAGACGCAGCCGCGCGGTACCTCAGCGCATCCCGTGAGATCATCCGCGCTGCTTTCTGCGGGCTGGTTTTGGTCCTATCGAATGAGGCATGGGGCGGGGTGAATCCGTTGATCATCCCTGCGAGGGCCATATGGCGGATGTCCATGCCGCAGGCTCGTTCGGCAGGGATGATGGCAACCTGGTTTCCATGTGGTAGGCAGGGAAACTCCATGGCACGGTGGACTTTTGCGGCCAGGCTGCATGCGTCATCGTTCGGCGCCCATTCCCTGATCAGGCCTGAGACGGCAGGGGGGATGGCTTCGGGTGTTTGGGATGAAGCGGCGGTCCATCTGCTCAAGGCGTCTATGAGGTCTTGTCCCGTGCGCCCCTCAAGGTCCGACAGGGCGTTTCTGAGAAGCTCCATGCGCTCGCGAATGCGGGCTTGCTCAGATTCGTATCCGAGGATGCGAGCCTTGTCGTCATGCGCCGCCACGGATGCAAGGACATCCGCCATCTCGAGGTTTTCCCGGCGGCAGGCATCCATGATCTGAGCGAAAACCGATCTGCAGGTCAGATATTCACCCATGCCGCACCAGGCGTGAAGAGCCGGGGTGTCGCGGGGGTCTGCAGCCAAGTTGAGAAGGGTTACGAACTGTGCGGCCGAAGATAGGTCCGCGTACCGGATATCGCCTCCTACGGTTTCTGCCGTATAGCTGGAAGAGCAGGGGATATCGTGGCGGGAAAGGGCGGTTGCGATATTGCGCGCCCAAGTTCGATTGGGAACCGCCACGGCAAGGTCTGCCGGTGATTCTCCTGAATCGAGAAGATCTTGCGCCCAGGTCCCGATGGCGGCGAATTCATCTTCCGGCGTTTGACAGGCGATGATTTCGAACTGGGGCGCTTCTTCGATGGGTTGTTTGCTTGAAGCGGCATGCTCCATAGCGGGTCGTTCACGCCCTGATGCAATTTCATCGGCTTGCCCGATAAGTGCGTTCAGTCCATTGAGGGCTTCGATTCGCGATGGTGAAAGGTGGACGTCCTCGAGTGTGATGACGGTGGCGTGAGAGGCCGTGCGAAGCAGTTCGTGGGCGCCGCGAAAGTTCGGCTGCGAATCGAATGTCTCGCAACCGCCTTCGGGGTTCGATGAGACGAACAGGAACCTGTCGGCTATCAGGCAGGAAAGATGCTGAGACGCCCTGCTGAGAAGATGGAAATCGTCTACGAGCACGTTGTGCACGTTGAGCGATGCAAGGGCCTGTGCGTCGGATCGGAGGGCTCGGAAGGCGCGGGCTGCCAGCTCGGATTCAAGGTACGCGCCGTATGTGTCCAGTCTGCTTTCCAGCAACGCGAACAGGTCGCGCTCCTCCTGCGTGGCCAGCCAGTCAGGGTCAGCGTCGGACATGCCGCTCATTCCTTTGCGGAGAAATCCCACCATGGCCCCTATGCGTTTCGGGGGTATACCGCTTACGCGCAGATCCTCCATGAGGAAGCTCTCTTCGAATCTCGTCAGCATTCGGGCCGATCTGCCGGTCTTTGCCTTGATGCAGGGCGTGTCCAGGACTTCGAGCGCAAATGCGCGCGCAGTTGTTACGCGGACTTCGGCCAGACGCTTCGATGCCCGGGCAAGACGTTTTCGCAGGGAGTCCGCGGCATCGGGAGAGCAGGCGAACACGATGATGCTCTCCGCGTCGTTTCCATCTTCTATGAGGCGAAGCGCTTGGTTGACAAGCTCGGTTGTCTTCCCTGTTTTCTCCGCTCCCAAGCAGAGAGTGACTGATTCGGCATGCAGATCATGATGCTCCATCGGATTCCTTCCCTATGCGGGGCGTGTTGGACCGCTCCGTCTTCTTGTCTGGCCTTCGTCAAGTTCCGGATGGAAGCGACCCGTCCCCGATGATTGAACCCCTGTGCAACGGGCCGCTTCCATCCGGAACCCGTCGGTCTGAGTCGGGTTCCGGATTTTCTTCGATTAGTCGGTATCGGAAGGCGATCGGCTTTCGATACCATCCTTCAGATTAGATTCGGTGCAGACGCCGTTGGTTGCAGTCAGGGCGATTCGGCCGCCTTTGGCTTTCGGTAGCATGGCCAGCTTGATGGCGCCGGAGGGGCAGGCTTCTACGCAGTCACGGCATTTCGTGCACTCGCAGAAATCCGACCCGAGTTCGGGGTGGCGCGGATTTATCTTCTGCGTGCAGACCTGGGCGCAGCGGCTGCAATGCGCGCCTGTGGTGGTTTCGAGGCATGCGGTGTCATCGATGGAGGGGACGAAGGTCCTATTCGCCTTCGAGATGAGGCTCATGAAGGCAGAAAGGGGGCAGATGTGCGTGCACCATTTGCGGAAGAAGATGACTTCGACGGCAAGCAGTGCGGGTACGGCTACGACGGTCCAGCTCACATCGCCGGCGCTGAACAGCAAAATGACCAGGAATACGGTGGCGAATGCCAAGCCTATGGGGCAGATGAGGCAGAATACGGGGAATCCGAAAACCGCCGTCGAGAGAAGGGCGCCGCCCAGAATCATGTGGCGCGAATCAAGGCTCCCTTTTCCGGCGCAGCTGCCGCATCCTCGCGTGCAGCGCTTCAGATCGGAGAGCTCCTTTTCGGTCAGCGCGATCGGCTCGCTGCTTTCGGGACTGGGCGTTTCATGGGCGCTGCTTTTCTTCTTGAAGATGTCGCGAAGGCTTGATGCCACGGGAACCGGGCAGATCCATGCGCAGAAGGCCCGTCCGAGGATGATGATCGCGATCACGGCTATGACAAGGGAGATCACCGCGCGCGGAACCATGGTCTTGCTTGCGAGCATGGTTCCCAAGGCTCCGAGGGGGCAGATGAGCGAGATGTCTTTCCATCCGAACGATGAAAGGTTGCCGATGGGGGCGTAGAGCGCGAAGGCAATGCCCGCTATGGCCAGGATGGCGATGGGGATGATGATGCGAAGGCGTTTCGATTTCACGGCCGTCCCTCCTTAGTTCGCCGCGGACTCAAGGGCCGCTACATTGCGTGCGGCGAGGTTGTTCGGATCGAGTTCGCTGATGGGCTTGATGACAATCGCCCTGTCCGTCATGTCGGCCAAGATGGAGCCCTCTTTGAGCGAGACGCACGCGGTGTAGCATGCTCCGCATCCATTGCAGCGGTCTGCGTAAACATGGGGCATGTCATTCTCATCGAGCTCGATGGCGTCGTATTCGCAGGCATCTTGGCAGAATCGGCATCCTTTGAAACGCCATGCGAGACACCAATCCGTATTGATTTCGGCAACGCCAATGATGGTGTTCTCCGGATTCGGTTCCAGCGACTTGTCGATGGCCTGCGTCGGGCAGACGCTGGCGCACAGCGGCACCCCGTTGTTCTCTTCTGCGCACCAATTGCACCAGTTCGAGCTGAAATCGAGGGTAGGTGTGCGCATCCCCACGACCCCGTCCTCGATATGGCTGGGGACGATGATGTGGCGCGGGCATGATTCGACGCACTTTTCGCACCGGATGCAGTTTGCCAGCAGGTGGTCTTCATCCTGTGCTCCCGGCGGTCTGATGATCGCCGATGGGCCTACCAGCTTCAGTGTTCCGAGCCCCAGGGCCAAAGCGGCGCCTCCTGCCCCTATGCACAACGTTCTGCGCGTCATACCTGCATACGTGCGGTCGGGTTCTCTGTTCTTGTTGCTTTCTGCCATGTTCCCCTCTTTCCCGGGGTGCTGTTGCGCACTGCCTGATCGGTTTTTCATTGTTCGGATGCTGAGTCTCCGTCAGAGAGCAGGTCGCCCAAAAGCTCCCCGTCCGCCTCCAGGAATCCGTCCGTGATGTCAGCGAGTCCTTTGTAGAAGTCCGTTCGGGCGAAGTGACGCATGTCCACGGTGAGCATGGGAACCCATGCGCCCAGGTGGTCTTCCAGGAAGTTCTTCTGGGTCATCAGCAAGCTGAAGGCTCCGTCTTCGTCGTCGGCGCGCAGGGCGTCAGCGGTGCGTTGCGAGAGGATCTTCATGAACTCAAGCTCGAGGGCTATGTGGTCTTCGCCTTCTTTCCAGGTCAGGGACTTGTCCAGCCCGTAAGCGCGGTAGATGGCCAGGACCTCGTCGCGTGCTTCCTGCATGAGCAGGCGCTTTTCGGAGGTATAGACGGATTCGAAGGGGAATGCGGCTCCGTCAAGCTCGTTGGTGTTGCCGATGAACGTCTTCACGTAGTCCACGGCAAGCTCGGTGACCGTGTTGTCCCACACCTTGCCCAGATATGAGGTCAAAAGCCGGTAGCCCGAATCGGCGGTGCTGTTTCCGGTCGAGGCAGGGAAGCGCATCGCGCGCAAAGAATCCAGCAGCTCCGCGTCGGCTTCCACGCGATACATGCGTGCCAGAAAGCCGTAGTTCGCCGCTCGTTTTTCGCACAGGTCGGCAAGGTCGTTTCGGAATTCTGCTTGCTGCTCTTCGGAGGCAGATTCGATGGTATCAGTCATTGCGTCCATCCTTATGTCGGGTTCTTTCGTCGAACAATGGTCGTCAGTTCGTTTCGGCTGCAAGATTGCAAAGCGCCTTTTCACCCAGATCCGTGATGCGCCATGCGCTGTCACTCCAGGCGATGGCTCCGTTTTCGGCCAGTCGGTCTATGAACCGAGGGACGTACATGCGGGGATTTTGCAGGGCAGGATCGCCGTTGACCAGGGGCCCAAGGGTTTTTTCAAGTGCGCCTTCTTCGCTTTGCGCGTGTTCGAGGACAACTCGGTAGATGTGGCGGTAGGAGGGTTCGGCGGCGAAAAGCGCCGTGAGGCGCTCGGCGGGCTTGTCTGCTTCCACCACTTCTGAGCCTTCCGCGGTGGTGTGCCAGAAAATCTCCGGGGGAGTGCTGGGCTCAAGGTATGCCACGCCGTCTACGATGACGGTTTCGGGCTCAAGGTTGAGGTCTTCGTAGAAAGCGCCGTCTTCGGTCAGGCGTTCAAGGGCGCCTGCGCGATGCAGGTGATGAAGGATGGTGTCGGCAGAGAAGATGCTCTTCTCGTTTTCCTGGAATTCCTGGATGAATCGGATTGCATCGGTGTTCGATGCGGGGTCTTCGCAGTGCGCCATGACGGAGATGAGGAGCCTGCGGGAGGGCTTCATGTTGTCCAGAAGCGTTGCTATGCGCACGCGTGCGGGCTGGGTCGCAAGCTCTTCGCTTGTCTGGGCGAGAGCTTCCATTGTGGGGAACTCCCGCGGATCTGCGCGGATGACGCCGCTCTCAAGCGGTGCGTCGAAGTCCTGGTCGTCGGGGTTGAAGTCGGCAAGAGGATTGAAGCTGTCGTACCCTTCTTCTGGTGACAGGTCGAAGATGCTTTCCTGAGCCATGAAACGCCTCCTTGACAATCATCGTGGCATGAAACGCGAAAATCCAAGCCTTATCCCCCGATAAGACCTGGTTCGTGCAGATGATTGCCCGGAGTTCCGGGATTTTCCCCATAGCGCATCATACGTCCGAGGTCACGATGCGTCAATGGATGCTCTGCGAGGGTTGTTGCGTTCAAGAGACGGGGCGAAAAGCGGCGAGCCCCTGGTCCGTGATGGATCCAGGGGCTCGCATGAATCGTCCGGACTGAAGCCGGATTGATTGCGGCGGGTTGGTGAAAGGCTAACCCTGCTTGACCACAAGCACGTCGCAGCGCAGGTTGCGGATCAGGTAGGTGGAGACGCTTCCCACGAATGCGTATTTGATGTTGGACAAGCCGCGTTCGCCGCAGATGACCAGATCGGGGTCGAACGGCTGGATGAGCTGCTCGTCAAGCGTTTCGGTGATGCGGCCCGCCTTCACCGAAACGGTGACCGATTTGATATCGGGGTTGGAGCGTGCCATCTCGAGGGTGTCGGCGATGGAGGCCTCCAGCTTCTGCTTCATTTCCTCGGCCAAGGCGGCGAAATCAGTGCCGGCCGCCTCGTAGGGGACGGAATCGACGACATGGCCGAACATGAGATCGGCGTGGTTGTTGGCGGCTACCGTAATGGCGCGAAGGGCAACTTCGTTCTGGGTTTTTCCGCCGTCGAGCGCAGCGAAGACGCGCTTGTACTCCTGGGGCATGATGCCTCCTAACTGATTGCTTCCGCGCATGCGGAAGTACATCTATGCAGCTGTCAGGTTGGTTTCATTTTAGCACGGCGGTTCCGTGGGCCCCGTTCGACCATGATAAAATGCTTCCAAATCGTCAAAGGGGTCGTATGCAGCACATTTCACACGTCAGTCCAATCGCTTTCCCGGTTTCTGGATATCGCATCTTTCGGGCAATGCCGGCATTTCTGCTGGCATGCCTCATCTGCGTTGCAGGCGTGCTTTTTGCCGCGCCCTTTGCGGCCTGGGCTCAAACGGATCCTTCGGAAGATTTCTACTATGCTCAGCTTACCCCCGATGAGCAGGGGTTCTATGACTCGTTGGCGGCATATTCGGACGAATTCGCCGTCGAATCGAATACCGGCATAGCCATCGAGGTGCCCTCTTCCGCCGAAATCGACGTGGATAGAACCGTGCGCGCGTTTTTCCTGGACCATCCCGAAGTGTTCTGGGTCGATCCTGAGCAGGTGGCCTTCGCCAAAAGCGCCGCGGAGGGATCGTCGGGTGCCGAGTCCTCGGTCTACCGCATCGATGCAGGCTCGCCGTATTTCCGCGAAGGCTTCGACGAGGCATCCCTTTCCGTCATGCGGGACGCGTTCACATCCCGCATAGAACTGGCCACGTTGGGTCTGACGGGTACTGCGGCGGATAAGGCCGGATACCTCAAGGACTGGCTTTCGGCCTACAACGCCGGTTGGCGTTCAGTCGGATCCGGCGGTCGCGGGTCTAGCGCCTATGCCGCCATCGTCGATCTTCCGGGAACTTGCGACGAAGATGCCGTGGCGTATGCTTCCGCATACAAATGCCTGCTCGATGCTGCAGGGATTCCCAGCGTCATCGTGATGGATGTCGCCCAGTCCCAACTGGAGGGACCGCAGCCTCGGGTGTGGAACGCCGTGCGCATCGACGGCTCGTACTATGCAGTCGATGCGATGTGGGAGCTTGATCCATTCGCCCCTGACAACATGCCCTGCTTTCTGGTGGGCTCCGACACCCCTGTAGTCGAAGGCGTGCTTACGGGTCGCACGTTCGGCCAGACCCACACCCCCTCCGATTCGGGGCTTTCCGGTGCCGGATTCGCCGTGCCCGAGCTTGCGGCGGGTGCCTATGTCGAGCCTGACCCTGTGACCGTGGATGCCAAGACGTTTCCCGACGATGCGCTGCGCGCCTGGCTTCTCGATCCCCACAATGCGCTCGGCTCCTGCGCGGACGGCATGCTCACCGCATCAGAGGCGGCCAATGTCGTTGAGCTTGATGTTTCGGGTTTGGACATCGAGTCGCTCGAGGGCATCGGGCACTTCGCCTCGCTGCGCACGCTTGACTGCTCGGATAACCGCCTGCAGGTGCTGGACTTGTCTGCGAATGCCGATATCTCGCGCCTTGATGCTTCGGACAACTCCTTAGTTGAGCTGGACCTGTCCCAGGCCGTCCATCTTGACGGCGCGTCGCTTGATGTGACGGGCAACGTGCTCGAGCGGCTCGTGCTTCCCCATGCCATCGGCGGCAGCGTGGCCTCTTCCGCGTTCGCAAGCCAGCGCTCCGCCGAAGGGTTTCTGCCTCCCGTGTGGCGCATCGGCGATGAGACGGGCGAAGTTCCCGGCGATGCCGTGGCCCTTGAGGGTCAGACATTGGTGGCCGTGCGAGAACCGGCGCGCTATCTGATCGAATTCGACGGGGGAGAAGCGACGGGCGCCATGGAGCCGCAGGTGGTGTCCTTCGGCAGCGACTACACGGTGCCTGCCTGCGGGTTCGAGCGCGAAGGGTACCGTTTCGCGGGTTGGTCTGCGGCTGTGCCCGACGCCGAACCTCAGAAGCTGCATACGGGTGAAACCGTTTCAAGCTTGACTGCCGTCGACGGTGCCCGCGTGGTTTTCAGCGCGGTGTGGGAGCCTGTTTCCTATTCGGTCTCCTTCGATCCCGGCTCGTATGAGCCCGCCGAAGGCGAGCCGTGGCCCGCTGATGTGAAAGCCGCCTACGACCAGTCCTTCGACCTGCCCGTTCCAGATGTTGAGGATGCTTCGCGCCTGGTTGGTTGGTGCGCTGATTCCCAGGGCGAAGGCCATATCTATGTTGCGGGCTCTCAGGCCCTCAACCTTGCCGCGCAACAAGGTGAGAAGGTGGTGCTCTACGCCATCTGGAACGAAAATCCGCTGTCTGCCTTGCGCCGCCATGCGCTCGATGAGCTTGAAGCCGTTTACGCTTCCCGCGACGCCGCTTCCTATACCGCGAAGGGCAAGGAGGCGTTCGAATCGGCTTATGCCGAAGGCATGACGGCCATCCGGGCGGCTTCGACGCTGTCTTCGGTGGATTCGGCCTTGGCGTCGGCCGTCGTTGACATTCTCCAGGTCAAGACCAAGTCTGAAGCTGTGGAGGATGCCGTCGGCTCATGGCGTGCCGAGCATTCCGACATCCTTTCTGCCCCTATTGCGCGCTCGGGGGATATGGACGCCATCGTAGCGGCCATCAACTCCGCCTCCACGCTTTCCGAGGACGCGGAGGTGCAAAGCGACGTTTCCGTTCAGCTCGCCGATGACGTGGAGTCCCTGACGGAGAAGCGTGAGGTTTCGGCGGCGAAGACGCTGCGGCTGGAAACGCTCAAGGGACTCTACGATGGCTACGACCTGTCTTCGTTCGACGGGGAAGGCGCCGCCCTCATCACCACGGCCTATCAGGAAGGGGTGCGTGCCATCGATGCCGCGGTAAGCGTGGCCGATGTGGAAACGGAGACGGAGACGGCCCGTTTGGCTCTTGCCCAGGCAGCTCAGCAATCCGCAGGCGAGGGCGCGCTCATCGGTCCGTCGGCGCTTTCGGGGATGGGGCAAGATTCCTCGTCTGAGCAGGGCGAAGGGTCCGGCCAGGCAGCGCTTGGCACATCGAGCTTCTTCCTGCTGCTGTTCTTGATCTGCGGCATTACCGGGTTGTGCGTGCTCTACGCCAACGTGCGCGATAAGGCCCGCGCCCGCCAGCGTTGATGCCCGTATCCCGCAGCCTTTTCAGCTGAAGACGTCCGAAAAACGAAGGACCCGGTGCCCTCAGTGCACCCGGGTCCTTCGTGTCGGTTTGCGCAGGATCGGCCTACAGGACGTCTTCGCCTGCCAGGACGCGCCTGGCGAAATCGATGTGCTCAGGCTGCGTGGACCAGCGGCAGGTCATGCGCACGATGGTGTGGTTGTCGTCGGGGTAGGCGATCTCGTCGGCGTCGAAGGCCCGTACGAAGTCCTTCGCCAGATCGTTTTCCAGCACGAGGAACTGCTGGTTGGTGTTCGAGTCGCTGGCGAATGAGGTATAGCCCGCCTCCTGCAGCACGTGCTTGAGCTCCATCGCCATGGCCACGGAATGACGTCCGAGGGCCATGAACAACGAGTCGCCCTCGAGCGCCTCGGGAACGTCGGCGCTTACGGATGCGGTGGAGAACAGCGCGTCGAACTGGATGCCAAGAAGGCGGCCTTTGGCCATCACGGCGCCCTTCTGCTTCATGATGTAGCGGAAGTCGCGCTGGATTTCAGGGTTTCGGATCACCAGCGCCTCTCCGAACAGCGCACCGTTTTTGGTGCCGCCGATGCTGAAAGCATCCGAGAATGCGCACAGATCTGCCAGCGTGATGTCGCATCCTTCGGCAGCAAGGCCGCAGGCGAGCCTGGCGCCGTCGATGTAGAGCAGCAGGTCATGGGAGCGCGTGTAGGAGTAGATGTCCTTGAGGCGCTTGAGGTTGAAGGAAAGGCCCATCTCGGTGGCAAGCGAGAGATATACCATGCGCGGCTTGACCATATGGTAGTTCGAACCGCCCTGGTGCTCTTTGACCACGGCATCGATGCCGGAAACGGAAAGCAGCCCGTCGGCGTCGGCGGTGGTCAGCACCTTGTGCCCGCACGCTTCGATGGCACCGGTTTCGTGCACATTGATGTGCCCGTCAGGCGCGGCAATGACGCATTCGTGGGGACGAAGGCCCGCAGCCATCACAAGCAGGTTGGCCATGGTGCCGCCGGCCACGAATTCGACCTGGAGTGCCGCAGAGGCGATGCCCGCCTTGCGAAGGGCACCTGCGGCATCGGAGCGCGTGATGGCGGAACGGATTGCCGTGCGGGCGCGTGCGCAGATGGCGTCATCGGTATAGCCCGGGGTCTGCTCCATGTTCATGGAGACTACGGCATCGAGCACCCGGGGGTGGGCACCTTCCATATAGTCATTGCGAAAGCTGTACATCAAGGGCTCCTCACGTGTAGAATGGCTTCTGTCTGATTCAAAAGGGGATGGTATCATCAATTGTGGAGTTTTTCCGCAGAGACCAAAGTATTGATATAATTCCCGTTTGCCGCTGTATAGCAAGTAAGGAGAAGGATTACTTTTGGCGAAGGAAGATGTCATCGAACTCGGTGGTACGGTCCTCGAGGCTCTGCCGAACGCGATGTTCAACGTAGAGCTTGAGAACGGCCACAAGATTTTGGCCCACATCTCCGGCAAGATGCGCATGCATTACATTAAGATCCTGCCCGGAGATAAAGTGACGGTTGAGCTGTCCATCTACGATTTGACGCGTGGACGGATCACCTACCGCTTCAAGTAACCGCATCGGTTCACGGATAACGCGCAGGGTTGCGCGGAAATTCGCGAGTCGTGCGGTCTTTTCCGCTGCTTAAGCAAGGCAGCATCTGCAAACAATCGCCTGCGGCTGGGCGTGTTGCATAGAATACAAGGAAGAAATGGTTTACCTGAGCGAAGGAATTCACCGAAGCGAAGGTAGCCGCACATTCAAAGGAGACAAACAATGAAGGTACGTCCTTCGGTCAAGAAAATGTGCGACAAGTGCAAGATTATCCGACGCCACGGCAAGGTTCTGGTCATCTGCGAGAACCCCCGCCACAAGCAGCGTCAGGGTTAAAGAGAGGAAGGGCAAGTAAATTATGGCACGTCTTTTCGGTGTCGACCTCCCTCGCGAAAAGCGCATCGAGATCGGCTTGACTTACATCTACGGTATCGGCAACACCACCGCTAAGAAAATCATCGCTGAAACCGGCATCAATCCGGACATCCGCGTGAAGGACCTGTCCGAAGAAGATCTGCAGAAGATCCGCGAATACATCGATAAGAACCTCACCGTCGAGGGTGACCTCCACCGCGAGGTTTCCCAGAACGTTAAGCGCCTTATGGAGATCGGCTGCTATCGTGGCCTGCGTCACCGCAAGGGTCTGCCCGTCCGCGGTCAGCGCACCCACACCAACGCTCGTACCCGCAAGGGCCCGAAGCGTCAAATCGGCGGCAAGAAGAAGTAGGGGTTTGACACATGGCTAAGAAGAATGTTCGTACTCGTTTGAAGCGTTCCGAGCGCAAGAACATTGCGGTCGGTCAGGCTCACATCAAGAGCACCTTCAACAACACCATCGTTTCCATCACCGATCCTCAGGGTAACGTGATTTCTTGGAATTCTGCCGGCACCGTGGGCTTCAAGGGCTCTCGTAAGTCCACCCCGTTCGCTGCGCAGATGGCCGCTGAGCAGGCTGCGAAGACCGCTATGGAGCATGGTCTGCGCAAGGTCGCTGTCTTCGTGAAGGGCCCCGGTTCGGGCCGCGAGACCGCCATCCGCTCTCTGCAGGCTGCCGGTCTGGAAGTTTCCAGCATCCAGGATTGCACCCCCATCCCGCACAACGGTTGCCGTCAGTGCAAGCGTCGTCGCGTGTAGTTAAGAAAGGATCACACTTATGGCACGTTATACTGGGGCGGACTGCCGCCTCTGCCGCCGCGAAGGTTGCAAACTGTTCCTGAAGGGCGATCGCTGCTACACGGACAAGTGCGCCATGGAGCGCCAGCATCGTCAGCAGCCTCCGGGCGAAGCCGGTTACAAGCGCGTCAAGGAATCTGAGTACCGTCTGCAGCTGCGCGAGAAGCAGAAGACCAAGCGCATCTACGGTCTGCTTGAGAAGCAGTTCCGCGGTTACTACGAGCTGGCTAACCGTCAGCAGGGCATCACCGGCGAGAACCTCCTTCGCATCCTTGAGAGCCGTCTGGACAACGTCGTGTACCGTCTTGGCTTCGCCAAGTCCCGCGACGAGGCCCGTCAGCAGGTTCGTCATGGCCACATCACCGTCAACGGCAAGCGCGTCGACATTCCGTCCTTCCGCGTTCGTCCCGGCGACCTGGTGGCCGTTGCCCCCAAGGCTAAGGACCTGCTGGTGATCAAGAGCGCCCTCGTTTCCAGCGAGCGCGTCTCCGTTCCCGCATGGCTCGAAGTCGACATCGAGAAGCTCCAGGGTTCCGTCCTGTCGCTTCCCAACCGCGATCAGATCGATCTGGACATCCGCGAGCAGCTCATCGTCGAACTTTACTCGAAATAACGAACCGCGGCTGATTAGGAGGCTTACACACTATGACAGAGTTCATGAGGCCAACCGTCACGACGGAGGAAGTGAACGATACCGTCGCCCGTTTCGTTGTGGAGCCGCTCGAGCGTGGTTATGGTTATACGCTGGGCAATTGCATGCGCCGCGTTCTGCTCTCGTCTCTGGATGGCGCTAAAGCCACCGCCATCCAGATCGAGGGTGTTCAGCACGAGTTCACCACGGCCGAAGGCGTCATCGAGGACGTGACCAACATCGTCCTCAACGTCAAAGGCCTGGTCTTCTCGGCACTTTCCGATGATGTGACTGAGGCGACCGCCACGGTGTCCATCGATGGCCCGTGCACGGTTACCGGCGCCGACCTCCAGGTTCCGACCGAATTCACACTCATCAACCCCGAGCACGTCATCGCCACCGTGGCTGATGGCGGCACGCTGAACATGAGCATCCGCATCGGCGTGGGCCGCGGGTACGTTTCGGCTGAGCACAACAAGCGCACCGAAGATCCCATCGGCATCATCCATGTGGACAGCCTGTTCTCTCCCGTGCGCCGTTGCGCCCTCGCCGTCAGCGACACCCGCGTCGGCCAGCGCACCGACTATGACAAGTTGGTTCTCGAAGTTGAGACCGATGGCTCCGTCACCCCGAATGAGGCGATGTGCCGCGCGGCCAACATCATCAACCAGCACATGAGCGCATTTTTGATGCTTGCTGACATTGCGGACGAGGAAGAGGGCGAAATTCCCTCCATCTTCGCTCCCGAGGGTCAGGAGGTCAATGCGGAGCTTGACAAGCAGATCGAGGATCTGGATCTTTCCGTCCGTTCCTACAACTGCCTGAAGCGCGCCGGTATCCACTCCGTGCGCCAGCTGGTCGAGTTCAGCGAGAACGACCTGCTCAACATCCGTAACTTTGGTGCGAAGTCCATCGAAGAGGTCAAAGACAAGCTGATCTCCATGGACCTCAATTTGAAGCAATAGGAGATACACGATGAGGCATTACAAGAAAGGCCGTAAGCTGGGAACCGACGCCAGCCATACCAGGGCCATGAAGAAGTCCTTGGTCAGCGCCCTGTTCCTCAACGACCGCATTAAGACCGTTGAGGCTCGCGCCAAGGAAATCCGCCCCGATGTCGACAAGATCATCACCTGGGCGAAGAAGGGCGACCTGCATTCCCGCCGTCTTGCCATCGCTGCTCTCGGCGGTGACAAGGAACTGGTTCGCGAGATCTTCGAGAAGGTCGCGCAGGGCATGTTCGCCGATCGTCAGGGCGGTTACACCCGCATCCTGAAGCTGGGCACCCGTAAGGGTGACAATGCATCCATGGTCATCATGGAGCTCGTCACCGAGCCCGTTGCTGCCAAGGAAGCTGCTGCCGAGCCTGCCAAGAAGGCAGAGCCCAAGAAGGCCGCCAAGAAGGCTGAAGAGGCTCCTGCTGCCGAGGAAGCTCCCGCTGAGGAAGCTGCCGAAGAGGCTCCTGCTGCCGAGGAAGCCGCAGAGGAGAAGAAGGCTGAATAGTCTTCGGATTCCGAAAACTTTCAGAGGACGTCGAAAGGCGTCCTCTTTTGCTTTTCAGCCTGATTACGAAGTTCAAGAGACGGCACGTACGGGTATATACTGAAGGCCGAACATCCTGAAGGGATGCCTGTGGGCTACGAGAGGAGTTTGCCATGGGTGAGGTCGCTGAATTCATCAATGAGGCAATCGATAAGGCACAGGCTTTCGCTGGACATGCGAAAGATGCCGCCGATAAGGTCATCGACGAAATGCAGGCCCAGGCTCCTGCGGTTTTGGAGGAAGCTCGCAGCACTACCGAAGAATTGCTCAAGCGTGCTCATGACAATGCGCCGGGCTTGGTTGAAGACGCCAAGGCTGCCACCATCAAGGCCATGGATGCTGCGGTTGAGATCGCCGATAAGGCCGGTGAAGCAACGAAGGAAGTTGTTCTCAAAGCCGAGGACGTTACCAAAGCTGCTGTTGAGAACCTCAAAAAGAGAGATGGCGAATAGTCTGCCGTCCAAGGTGCAGATAATCTGATTACCTTTTCGAGGGGGCGCCGTGGCGTCCCCTTCATCTATACTGCGCTTATGCGAAACCCACTCCGACAACAGAATGCCAATGCGCGGCGTGTCGCCGAGCAAGGCTGCGTCAAGCCTGATGCCCGTATCGCCCTGACGGCGGTGCTGGTATATTCAGTCGCGCTCTTTTGGGTTGACGGATGGGCCTGGTTGGCCGTTTTGGCGGTTGTGCTCGTGGCGTTCGCTGCTTTGTTGAGGCCTCCGATGCGCACCATTCTCATCGGGTTGGTGCCGCTGTACCTCATTTTGGGATTTACGGTCATAGCCCATATTCCCCAGGGACTCACCGTTGGGTTGTTCTTCGCTTTAAGGATATTCCTGCTTGCAATTGCAACCCTGATGGTTGCGTTTGCATATGATGATGCCCGTCTGGTCAGGGCAATTTCGTCCATGCTCTCACCGCTTCGCGCGCTGCATGTGCCCACCGATGATGTTGCGACCATGTTCTCCATTGCGCTGCGATTCATTCCCGCGAGCCTTGATGAGATCGCTCGTGTCCAGACCGCTCAGATGTCTCGCGGGGCTCGTTTTGAGCAGGGCGGTATAGCGGATCGCGTCAAATGCTGGTCGATGGTGCTCATTCCTGTGATCGTGGGGATGTTCCGCCGTGCCGAAACCCTTGCGTGCGCCATGGATGCGCGGTGCTATTCGGGGGGAAAGCGAACCAGCCTGCATGCCGATGCGCTTCGCCCCATGGACTTCATTCTGCTTGCCATCGGCGTAACGGTATGCGTCGGTACGGCTGTGCTGGCATAGTTTCAACACGGAACCTGTTACAATCGGCATGTTTGGAATCCGAGCTGCTTAGGAGGCTTATTCACATGAGCATCATCTATGATGTCTACGGCCGTGAGGTGCTTGATTCGCGCGGCAATCCTACCGTTGAAGTCGAGGTCCTTCTTGATGACGGGTCCTTCGGCCGCGCAATGGTTCCCTCTGGTGCTTCTACCGGCGCGTTCGAGGCTGTTGAGCTTCGTGACGGTGACAAAGGCCGTTATCTGGGCAAAGGCGTCCAGCAGGCCGTGTCCCACGTCAACGAGGAGATTGCCGACGCTTTGGTGGGCATGGATGCAGAAGATCAGCGCGGTATCGATGCTGAGATGATCGAACTGGATGGGACCGACAACAAAGGCAAATTCGGTGCGAACGCCATCCTGGGAGCTTCGCTTGCCGTTGCCCGTGCAGCCGCGGAATCCTCCGCTCTGCCTCTCTACAAGTACGTGGGCGGTGTGAATGCCAACCTGCTGCCCACTCCCATGATGAACATCCTCAACGGCGGCGCGCATGCCGATAACAACGTTGACTTCCAGGAGTTCATGATCATGCCGGTGGGTGCACCCACGTTCGCGGAGGCCCTGCGTTGGTGCGCGGAAATCTACCATACGCTCAAGAAGGTCCTGCATGACGCCGGTCTTGGCGGCGGCGTGGGCGACGAAGGCGGTTTCGCCCCCAACCTGCAGAGCAATGAAGAGCCCCTGAAGTACATCGTGGAAGCATGCGAGAAGGCGGGATACAAGCCGGGCGTGGATATCATGTTCGCCATGGACCCCGCTTCCACCGAGTACTACAACGCTGAAACCGGCAAGTACGTGCTCGCAGGCGAAGGCGTTGAATACACCAGCGCCGAGATGGTTGACTACTGGGAGAAGCTTGTCGACAAATACCCCATCATCTCCATCGAGGATGGTATGGCCGAAGAGGACTGGGATGGTTGGAAGATGCTCACCGAGCGCATCGGCGACCGTGTTCAGCTGGTTGGCGACGATCTTTTCGTCACCAATTCCAAGCGTCTTGCCAAGGGCATTGAGCTCGGCGTGGCCAACGCTATCCTCATCAAGGTCAATCAGATCGGCAGCTTGACCGAGACGCTGGAAGCCATTCAAATGGCCAAGCAGGCGGGATACGCTTGCATCATCAGCCATCGATCCGGCGAAACCGAGGATACCACCATTGCGGATCTTTCGGTTGCCACCAATGCCGGCCAGATCAAGACGGGCGCACCTTGCCGCAGCGACCGCATTGCGAAATACAATCAGCTCATCCGTATCGAAGAGGAACTGGACGCTTCCGCCGAATACGCTGGATGGAAGGCGTTCTACAACATCAATCGCTAAGTGCGAGTTTGAGATTCTGCGCAACGCGCAGTGCGGGTTGCGAAGTGAATACAGGAAAGAGGCGGGCCTTTGCGGCCCGTCTCTTACTGTTTGTGGCCTGGAGCCCGGATGTCTGAAACGCCACGCATCCGAGCGTGCCCATGAGTGAGTGCATAATAGGGCCATTGATTATGCATGGAGGTAGCTGCTGAACAGGGACAGAATGAAAAAAGTGTCAATAGAACTGCATAAAACAGCCGCAAAATCGGAAAGAATATGCAGGAAAACTAAAATTCAAGCGAGAATGTACTCATGAGGGAGTATGCTAAGCAGGTGCATACCGCGCCAATGGGAGCGCGGATCCATCTGAAAGGGGAAGCAGGTTATGTCTAAACTTGCTCAAAGCGGCGGAGGGAAGATCAATGATCCCGACGGCCTCTCGCTGCCTCATCTGATCGCTGCAGTCATCACGGCCGTCATCGGCGGCGGTGTGTTCACCATGGCGGGCGATATGGCCGCTACCGGGGCGAATACAGGCGCCGTGCTGATCGGTTGGGTCGTATGCGGTATCGGCGTGTTCTGCCTCATGATGTGCTTCTACGCGCTCAATAAGTTCAAGCCTGATCTGACGGGCGGCATCTATTCGTATGCTCGTGCAGGATTCGGCGAGTTCATGGGATTCATCTCGGCGTACGGCTACTGGATCAGCGCGTTGCTTGCCACAGTCTCCTATACCACGCTTCTGTTCGCCAGCCTTTCGTTCTTCTTCCCGGTGTTCGGCGAAGGCAACAATCTCCCTTCGGTGATCGGTGCCTCCATCATCGTATGGATCTGCTGGTTTTTGGTGACGCGCGGCATGAAAGAGGTCGGCGCCATCAATTTCATCACCACGGTTGCCAAGCTGGTCCCGCTGTTCGTGGCTATCGTGGCAATCCTGTTCTCCATGCATTTCAACCCTGCCATCTTCATGGAGAACTTCTGGGGTGAACCTGACGGACCCAGCCTGTGGGATCAAATCGTGGGAACCGTAGGCGTGTCAATCTGGATCTTCTTGGGCATCGAGGGTGCTGTGGCCATTTCCGGCCGTGCGAAGTACAGCAAGGATGTAGGCCGTGCAACGGTGATTGCATTCGTTGGCATCCTCGCCATCTACCTCATGGTCTCCATCCTGTCCATGGGCGTTATGCCCCGTGCGGAATTGGCCGCACTTCCCAATCCCTCCATGGCCGGCGTCCTGGAGGCTGTCGTGGGCCCGTGGGGCGCTGCCCTGGTGAGTCTGGGTGTTGTGCTGTCGCTTTTGGGAGCCATGCTTGGCTATACCATCATCTCTTCCGAGTGCCCGCATGAGGCGGCGGAGCAGGGTGTGTTCCCGAAGTCCTTCGCCAAGAAGAACAAGAAGGGTGCGCCTATCGTCACGCTGACCATCACCTGCCTTATCGTGCAGATGTTCCTGGTCATCATCCTGTTCAGCGAGCAGACCTACCAGTTCTTCTACGGCGTGTCGGTCTCCATGATTTTGATTCCGTACTTCTTCAGCACGATGTACTTCGTCACCATAGCCTTCAAGCGCGATGGACTTGAAGGGGTCAGCACGGTGAAACGCTGGTTCTACCGCGTAGTGAGCCTTGTCGGTTTCTTCTACAGCATCTTCTTGGTGTACGCGGGCGGCCTGACCGGCCTGATGATCACCACCATTCTGTTCGCTCCCGGCATCCTGCTCTATATCATGGGCCAGAAGGAGCGCGGACAGGCCATTCTGCCTCGAACGGTGGACAAGGTTGTGGCAGTGGGCATCGTGGTCTTCTTCGTCATCTCCATCGTGCTCATTGCGACGGGGACCATCTCCGTCATCTGATGGATGCCGCGGGAACCATCTTCTGCTAGCAAGTTGGCATGTACGGGAAAGGGAGGGTTTCGGCTCTCCCTTTTGTGTTGTGGAATCGGCAATGCCATGGCCTGAGTCATGTGCAGAGCGTGGTAGCATATAGAACGCTTCAGCATTGAATCGAACCAAGCAAACACACCACCATGCATCTAGGAGCGCGCACCATATGGCACCTTCGGGCAACGTCATCTCTTTCGAGGACGCCAAACGCATAGCATCATCCAAATCTCCGGCTCGTCCTTCGGTCAAGACATCGAAAAAGACGCAAGCCGTCCAGAAATCCCGCGAGCAGGCGAAGTCTGCCTCCAGGCCGTCGGCTAAAGCGTCGGCGAAGGCATCGGCGAAATCGACTGCAAAAACGACGGCGAAGAGGTCTTCGGCAAAATCAGCAACGCGCTCGAAGGCGAAGCAGGCCGTGGCTGCGAACACCGCAAGGCCTTCGGCTGCATCTTCGGCGAAGTCTCGCAAATCCGCTGCACCCGCGCGCAAGACGGCTGCGAAAATGCCCGCATGGATGTCGGAGCCGCCTGCGGATGAGGAGCGTTTGGCGAAATACGCCATGGACGGCAACAAGCAGGATGATGCTGCCGATGCCGAAGAGATCGCACTGTCGCCTTCTGAATTGCGTCGCAAGAAGCGCGCCAAAGAGAAGGCCTCGCGTCAGTTCACCAAGCAATTCGGAAGCGATGACGCAGGATCCGGCGAGGCCGGCACGCGTGCTGCGGTGTATAAGGCCGAGATGGGCAAGGAGCACAAGCGCGCGTTCGGGCAGATGGGCGGAGCCGCCCGATCGGGTGCAGCGAAGCTTGCAGGGGGCATATCCCGTAAAGCCGTGGAACCTGGACGCATGGGCGCTCCGCGTTTCGTGGTCTGGGGAAGCGTCGTCGTCTGCCTTCTGGCTGTGTGCGTGTTCATCTATCCGGCTGCCCAGCAGTATTACATCGAGATGCGCGACCATGACAGGCTTCAGGCGGAATACGATGCCATAGCCGCCCGTAACGAAGCGATTCAGGGCGATGTGGATTACCTTGGCACCGATGAGGGCATGGAGGATGCCGCCCGCAGTGAACTCGGATGGGTCCATGAGGGCGAGCAGACCGTAACGGTTGCCGGCTTGCCGGAAGAGACGCAGCAGGAATCGTCTAGCGAGAAGGTTCGCAAACAGGTGATTGCTGGAAGCATTCCCGCTCCTCAGACGTGGTACTCCGTCGTGCTCGATCCGTTTTTCGGCTATGAACCGGAAACGCAGGTGAAAATCTCATGAGGGTTGCAGCTATAGACATAGGCACGGTGACATGCCGACTGCTGGTCGCGGATGTGGAAGGCGGGGAGGTGACCCCCATTGAACGCCTGGCGGAGATTGTGAATCTCGGCGAAGGCGTGGACTCCACGGGCGTATTGCGCGAAGACGCCATGGAGCGCACCATCGCCCAGGTCAAGCGTTTCAAGCGCATCGCCTGGCAACCATCCGATGGAGGGCCTGCCGCCGAAGTCCTGGTGGCCGTTGCCACCAGTGCGAGCCGCGATGCCGCCAATGCTTCGGAATTCGTCTCACGTCTCGCCTCGGAGGGGATAAGGCTGTCGGTCATTCCCGGTCAAAAGGAAGCGGAGCTGTCCTTCTCGGGAGCGGCTGATGGGTATGCCGGCCGTCCTGTCGCCGTGGTTGACATCGGCGGAGGCTCTACGGAAGTGATCGCGGGTGTCTCGCGCCCTGCATCCCAGGGCGGTGTTGAGATCTTCGACCGCCATTCGTTTGACGTGGGATGTCGCCGCATGACGGAGCGGTTCCTCGAATCCGATCCGCCCAGCCAGGGCGAACTCGATGCCGCCAGGCAATGGGCTGCCCGCGAAATGGCGGGCTTCATCGGCGGACTGCCCGAAACAGAGCGTCTGATAGCCGTCGCGGGAACGGCGACCACTGCTGTCTCCATCCGCGATGCCATGGAAGTTTACGATCCTGACAGGGTGCACGGTTCAATCGTGACGCGCAAGCAGCTTCAGGAGGTTTATGACCGGATACGCGTCATGCCTT
Source organism: uncultured Eggerthellaceae bacterium (assembly GCA_937892845.1). Classification (GTDB taxonomy): domain Bacteria; phylum Actinomycetota; class Coriobacteriia; order Coriobacteriales; family Eggerthellaceae; genus Slackia. Next base: position 70,980 of record CALBGP010000013.1, read on the forward strand.
TGGGGGCCAGGCAGAAGGTCACGGGTCTGCAGCCGCAACGCGCATCCGTCATCGTTGCGGGCTTTCTTATCCTGGATGTGGTGCTTGAGGCCTTCGGCGCAGAGTCGTTCACGGTCAGCGAGCATGACATTCTCCAGGGAATTGTCCTGGATGCCGTGTCGAAGGCATGCAGAAACCATGCGGACGCGTGAAGTTTTGCTAATATGATTTTTCGCGGCCAATCGCGGATACGCAATGGGAGCGTGGTGGAACGGCATACACAGCGGACTTAAAATCCGCCGCCGCAAGGCTTGAGGGTTCGAATCCCTCCGCTCCTACCACTGACGTGAAACGGTCGTGACTGAACTACAAACCATGGAAGGCACATCGATGACATCAGCTGAACAGAGAATGGCGGACCTCAATGAGCTTCTGGCCGCCCTCAGCAACCCCCCTTCGACGTTCGAGGAATATCTTGACATGTACGCGGACATCGTGGGAGATCTGGTCAACACCTATATCCCGCATGGCACGCATGCGGACATGGATAAATACCTCTACACCCCGCTGCTCGATTACAGCCGCAACGGGGGCAAGCGCCACAGGCCGCTGATCTGCGTTGCGGCATGCATGGCCGTCGGCGGGGATGCGCGCAAGGCGCTGTCTGCCGCTGCTGCCATCGAGCACTTCCATACCGCTGCGCTCATCCATGACGATATCGCCGATGAAGCTACGCTGCGCCGCGGCGAGCCGTGCCTGCACTTGACCCAGGGCCTGGGTCTGGCAATCAATGCGGGGGATCTGGGCCTCATGCTGGTCAACGGCACCGTCATGCATGATCCTGCGCTCGATGACCATACCAAGGTTCGTGTCGTGACCGAACTCATCGATATGACGCGTCGTACCATCGAAGGCCAAGCGCTTGATCTGGGTTGGGCCCATGATGCCCGCTACGACATCACGCCCGACGACTACCTCATCATGGCCATCCATAAGACCGCCCATTACTCCGGAGCGGTGCCGCTGGCAATCGGCGCCATCATCGGAGGAGGCAGCGAACTTGAGGTCGAAGCTCTGCGCAACTACGGATTGGACACCGGTCTGGCGTTCCAGATCCAGGACGACCTGCTCAACATCGAAGGCGATCCCGAAACCGTGGGCAAGGACTTCTGCAGCGATATCACCGAAGGCAAGCGAACGCTTATGGCCGTCCATGCCCTGCAGAATTCCAATCGTCGCGATCGTTTGGAAGAGATCCTTTCCAGCAAGACCACCGATCCTGCGATGCTTGCGGAGGCGGTCGAAATCATGCGCGAGAGCGGTTCTATCGACTACGCCCGCAATTACGCGGAGCATCTGACAAGCATTGCGAAAACGCGCCTGATCGACATGATCGCACCCAGCCCCGCACGCGATCTGCTGGTCTCCATGGCCGACTATTTCGTGAGCCGTTTGAAGTAAAGTACCGGAAGGCGGCATGATGGCACCTGAAGACAACAAGGAATTCAAGCTGGGCGAGCGCCTTCTCTATCTGCGTACGCCCAATTTCCGTGGCGAAGACGTCGAGCAGCTCCAGACGGCGCTCTTGGCGCTTGGCTTTGCATGCGGCGGCGTCACGGGCACGTTCGACGCCTACACCGAAGGCGCGCTGCGCAAGTTCCAGTTGAACATGGGCCTTGACGCGGATGGCATCGCCGGCCTGCAGACGTACGCCACCGTCAAGCGCCTGCACAACGCTTGGATGGACAAGCCGCTTTTGGCGGGTGGCGAATACATGGGGTTCGCCCGCGCCGCCGATGTGCTTGAGCACCACGCCATCTGCCTGTTCGGTACGGAATCTTTCACGCGCAAGGTTGCGGGATACATGTCCAACCTTGCACTTGCCACCAATCCTCTTTCGAAGATGATGAGCGCGGATTCGCTTCTCGTGGCGCCGGATGAATCCATGCTGCTGGCGCATATCGTTCTGCCTGCTGACGCAACCGATTCTGCGGTTCCCCGCGTGTCCTGCGACGACATGTCCGCGCTGCCCAAGCGCCTGGTTGCAGCCATGCAGGCGGCCCGCTCGGCAGCTCAGCCCGGATTGCCGGTGCGCATCGCCGTCGAAGTGATGCCGCCCGCTGCGGAGGCGACAGACCATGACGCCGACCGTCTGGCCCATCATGATGCGATCAGCCTGCTCGATTCGTTTTGCTTGGCATTTTCGTAGAAGGTGCGCTTTGTCGGTAATGTGAACTCTTCATGGGGTGCGGGGCGTGCCTTCCGGGCGTCCGTGAACCGTTTGATATGATTGTCGGTATCTGCCATAGCAGACGAAGACGCAAAGGGGCTCTGATCTATGAGCAAGACACATACACATCTGAGCAGGCGCGCCTTTTTGGGCGGAGCCGTCGTGTTCGGTGCGGCCGCGCTCTGGTCGCCTGCCAACGCCTTCGCCGACCCCACTGCCGCTGAGAAGCGCGCAGAGGCGGATGCGGCGCTTGCCAAATTGAATACCATGCGTGAAAAGCTCCAGGAAGACGCCATGAATTACGAGCGTGCGCTCGATGCCCATGATGAGGCCGTGGCGAAGATGGAAGAGGCGCAGGCCAAGATCGACGCGAACAACGTTGAGATCGCCCGGCTGCAAGACCACCTGGGAACCCGTGCACGCAGCATGTACAGGACCGGGCAGACCTCGTTTCTCGATTTGCTTTTCGGTTCCGCCACGTTTGAGGAATTCGCTCAGAACTGGGACATCCTCCAGAAGATGAACCAGGATGACGCGGATGCGGTCGCTCAGACCAAGGCTCTGCGCGCGGACAACGAAGCGCAGAAGGAAGAGTACGCTGCCCAGGAGCAGATCGCTGCTGAACAGCTTGCTGAATCCGAGCGCATTCTGGCTGAGTCCAAGGCGCTTGCAGAGGAATACCAGGCTGCCTATGACTCCCTCGATGCTGAGGCGCAGGCCCTCTACGAAGAGGAGCAGCGCGCTGCAGCTGAGGCTGAGGCTGAGCGTCAGCGCAAGGAGTGGGAACAGCAACAGCAGCAGTCGAACAGCAACGGCAGCTCCAATAACGGCAGCTCCAACAACGGCGGCGGCTCCGGCAACGATGGCGGCGGCTCCGGTGATGATTCCGACGGCGGTTCCGGTGGTGGCAACTACATTCCGCCCAGCGGATCTGTTGTGGATTACGCCATCTCGCAGCTGGGGGTTCCCTACGACCAGACCAATCCGCAGGTTGCCAACGACCATTTCGACTGCTCCGGTCTGTGCCAGTGGTGCTGGCTTCAGGCCACGGGCATCAACATCGGCCGCACCACCTGGGCTCAGAAGGCAAGCGCCAATTGGTGCGGGTCTCTGTCCGAAGCTCAGCCGGGCGATGTCCTCTATACTGACGGCCATGTAGGCATCTGCACTCAGGCGGGCGGCGGGGAATACATCCATGCACCCACGTGGGGCCAGACCGTCTCATATTCGACGTGGAGCCAGTTCTACTGCGCGCTGCGCTGGTAACCCTGGGATCTTCTCCAGTCTTTTGATCCCGTCCTCCACCGAGGGCGGGATTTTTCATTTCCGAGTGCACCTTTTCCCGATTCATACGTCACACACATTCGGTTCATGATTCCGCCACATATCAACTATCCAGGCTCCAGAGATTCCAGTTGCCTTGCCAAAACTTTGTGTTAATATGTCAAACGCTGTCGCAAGAAGTCGGGACGTGGCTCAGCTTGGTAGAGCGCTGCGTTCGGGACGCAGAGGCCGCAGGTTCAAATCCTGTCGTCCCGACCATCTTTTTACAGCAGCCGCATCAAGTGGTTTACCGCCTGGCTTATGCCAAGGCTTTAAGATCTGGAGGGAAGAATGAAGATTTTCGGCCTGGGAGTTCCTGAACTCCTCATCATCCTCGCAGTCGCTCTCATCATCTTCGGGCCTAAGAACCTTCCGAAGCTCGGTAGCGCTCTTGGCAGGACCGTGAAGAATCTCCGCGACGGCATGGGTGCCAAGAAGGAGCTTGAGGAGATGGACGACGAAGAGGTCGTCGAAGAGGTTGTCGAAGAAAAGCCCGTCCGCAAGAAGAAGGCTGCTTCCACTACTTCCAAGGCTGCTGCTGCAAAGAAAGCCGCAGCTCCGAAGCCCGAGCCTGTCGAAGAGACTGAGGAATAGTCTTTCGCACATACATGACGGGGGCGTGCCGGCAATGCTGACATGCCCCCTTTTTTACACCGCACGCGCCATGCGTGCATGTTTCTTTATTGAGTGGGTTCATAGAATTTCGATACAAGGGGTTTAAACCATGGCTAACGATTACATTCTCACTGCCGAAGGCAAGGCGAAGCTCGAAGAGGAGCTCCATTACCTCGAAAACGAAAAGCGTGCCGAAGTCGGTGAGCGCATCAAGGTTGCCCGTGAGTTTGGCGACATTTCCGAGAATTCCGAATTCGACGATGCGAAAAACGAACAGGGCATGGTAGAGGCCCGTATTGCAGAGATCAACCAGATTCTCTCCGAGGCCACGGTTGTCACGGCTCCCAAGCGTTCCAACCGCATCAATGTGGGCAGCACCGTCACGTTGAAGATGGGTGCGGGCGAGCGCGTCTTCACCATCGTGGGCGCCGCTGAGGCCGATGCCGCTGCAGGCAAGATCTCCAACGAAAGCCCTGTCGGAGCGGCCCTTCTGGGCCACAAGAAGGATGACGAAGTGGAGGCCGTGGGCCCCACCGGCAATGTCATCAAGATGACCGTCCTGAAGATCGAGCACTAAATCGCCGCTGATTGTGAGGAACCTATGACCGAGCAGCCCACCACCGTCGTTGAAGAGAACGCCGCCATCGAAGATGACCCCATCGTCGTTCGCCGCATGAAGCGCGAAGCGCTGATTGCCGCAGGCGCGAACCCGTACGGAGAGCGTTTCGACTACACGCACCACGCAGTCGACCTTGAGGCGAAGTACGCTGAGCTCGCCGATGGTGAATCCACGGAGGACGAAGTCAAGGTTGCCGGCCGCATCATGGCCGTGCGCGACCAGGGCAAGATTGTCTTTCTGGTCATCCGTGATGAAACCGGGGACCTGCAGCTGTTCTGCCGCATCAACGTCTTGGGAGAAGAGGCCTTTGCGGCGCTCAAGGACCTCGATATGGGCGATTGGGTCGGCGTCACCGGCACCGTGCTGCGCACCCGTCGTGGCCAGCTGTCCGTTGCTCCCACCCAGGTCAAGCTGCTCTCCAAGAGCCTTCGTCCGCTGCCTGAGAAATTCCACGGCCTGGCCGACAAAGAGCTGCGTTATCGCCAGCGCTATGTCGACCTGATTATGAACCCCGATGTCCGTGACACGTTCAAGAAGCGTTTCACCATCATCTCCGCCATTCGCCATTACATGGAGGAGCAGGGCTTCTATGAGGTTGAAACCCCCATGCTGCAGGGCATCATGGGCGGTGCCAACGCACGTCCCTTCGTCACGCACCACAATGCGCTCGACATGGATTTCTACCTGCGCATCGCCACCGAGCTGCCCCTGAAGCGCTTGCTGGTGGGCGGTTTCGAGCGTGTTTACGAAATCGGGCGCATTTTCCGCAACGAGGGCATGGATCCCTACCACAACCCCGAATTCACCACCATCGAAGCCTACCAGGCGTTCACCGACCTTGAGGGCATGATGGATCTGACCCAGGGCCTCATCCGGTCCGCTGCCATGGAGGCATGCGGCACGCTGCAGGTCACCTACCAGGGTGCCGAAGTCGATCTGTCCGGCAATTGGGAGCGCCGCACCATGTGCGATCTTGCTTCCGAGCATTCCGGCGAAGAGGTCAGCTTTGCCCGCACCCGTGAAGAGCTGGTCGCCATCGCTGAACGCGGCGGCGTGAAGGTGGAAGAGGCATGGGGCAAAGGCAAGCTGATCGCTGAGATTTTCGAGGCGTATGCCGAAGAGAAGCTCATCCAGCCCACGTTCGTCACCGAGCATCCTCTGGAGGTGTCCCCGCTGGCACGCAAGAAGCCCGGCGAGCCCGAGCTCACCGAACGCTTCGAGCTGTTCATCTGCGGCCACGAGTATGCCAATGCGTTCAATGAGCTCAACGACCCTGTGGATCAGGAGGAGCGCTTCGCTGCCCAGATGGAGGCGAAGGCGCAAGGCGATGACGAGGCCATGGGCTATGACGACGACTACATCCGCGCACTCGAGTACGGTCTGCCCCCGGCGGGCGGTGTGGGCATCGGCATCGACCGCTTGGTCATGCTCCTGACGGACGCTCCCTCCATCCGTGATGTCCTGCTGTTCCCGCATATGCGTCCTGAGGCCAAGAAGGGTGCGGCTGCCGCTTCTGCGTCCGCTGCCGGCGCCGAGAAGGCCCCTGTTGCCGCAGAGGCCGCACAGCCCGAAGCGGCTCCCATCGACTTCTCCAAGGTCAAAGTGGAGCCCTTGTTCGAAGACGAAGTCGACTTCGATACCTTCAGCAAGTCTGACTTCCGTGCCGTCAAGGTCAAGGATTGCGTGGCCGTACCCAAGAGCAAGAAGCTGCTCCAGTTCACCTTGGATGACGGCTCGGGCACCGATCGCACCATCCTTTCCGGCATTCATGCCTACTACGAGCCTGAAGAGCTTGTGGGCAAGACGCTGATCGCCATAACCAACCTGCCTCCGCGCAAGATGATGGGAATCTACTCGTGCGGCATGATCATCAGCGCCATCCACGAGGAAGACGGGCAGGAGGGTCTTAACCTGCTCATGGTGGATGACCGCATTCCCGCAGGTGCGAAGCTGTACTGAAGTCCGCCGTGAGCTGCGCGCTAAGCAGGCAAGACTGTTTGAAACAATCAAGGAGAGGCACGGGTCTCTCCTTGTTGTTTTTATACGGGTGGTCAACGGGATACGGGCTCTGTTGGCACTCGTTGAATATGAGTGCTAGGATGCACACTGAGAAATTGGCATTACCCGCAGAAGCGAGGATCAATATGGCATTCGAGAAATTCACCGATAAGGCGCGCCATGTCCTTGTGCTCGCGCAGGAAGAGGCACGCTCCCTGTTCCAGCCCCATGTGGGCAGCGAGCATTTGCTGCTTGGCCTGCTCAAAGAGCCCGAAGGCATGGCAGCTCAGGCGCTTGAGCGACTTGGCGTCGAATATGGCAAAACGTTCGACCAGGTTAAATCCATGTCGAACATCGATGAGACCGTGGACGTGTCAGGCCATCTGTCTTTCACCCCGCGTGTCAAGCGCATCTTGGAAGCCTCTTTGCGAGAGGCCATGCAGATGGGCCAGAGTTACATTTCCACCGAGCATCTGCTCTTGGGCATCGTGCGCGAAGGGGAGGGCTGTGCCATCGACGCGCTTGAGCGCCTTGGCGTCACCCCTGATGAGATCCGTCAGGCTCTCAATGATCTGGTCGGTTCCCCCACGCCTGTCGCTGCAGGAGCCATGCCGTTCATGTCGGAGGGCAATGATTCCGCGAGCATGCTCCAGGAGTTCGGCACCGATTTGACCGCCAAAGCGCGCAAGAATCTGCTCGACCCTGTCATCGGTCGCGCATCGGAGATCGAGCGCGTCATGCTGGTGCTCTCGCGCCGTCAGAAGAACAACCCCTTGCTCATCGGCGAACCCGGCGTGGGCAAGACCGCCGTTGTTGAGGGTCTGGCTCAGCTCATCGTTGCCGACCAGGTGCCCGAGGTTCTGCGCAAGAAGCGAATCATCACGCTCGATGTCAGCGCCCTTGTGGCAGGGTCGAAATACCGCGGCGAATTCGAAGAGCGCCTCAAACGCGTTATCAAGGAAGTCATCGATGCCAAAGATGTGATCCTGTTCATCGATGAGATGCACACCATCATCGGTGCAGGTTCTGCGGAGGGCTCCATTGATGCCGCCGCAATCCTCAAGCCGCCTCTGTCCCGCGGTGAAATCCAGGTCATCGGCGCAACCACCACCGAGGAATTCCGCAAGCATCTGGAGAAGGATTCCGCGTTGACGCGTCGTTTCCAGACCATCGTTGTCGGAGAGCCTTCCGAAGAGCAGACCATGCGCATCCTGACCGGGTTGCGTGAGCGCTACGAGGCCCATCACCACGTCAAGTATTCAGACGATGCTCTGCATGCTGCGGTGACCATGTCCAATCGCTACATATCAGACCGCTTCCTGCCCGATAAGGCCATCGACGTGCTCGATGAGGCCGGTGCACGCCTGCGTATCCGTACGCGCGGCGCAGAGGCTGCCGCTGACGCATCCGATGCCAAGGCGGCTGAGGCTTCTGCAGCCGAAGCGGATGCAGCTGCCGACGCTCCCGTTGTGGGCGAACCTGAGATCGCCGATGTCGTGAGCATGACCACCGGCGTGCCCGTTTCCAACCTCACCGAGGCGGAAACCGATAAGCTTTTGCGTATGGAGAGCGTGCTGCATGAGCGCATCATCGGCCAGGAAGAGGCCGTCACCGCGCTCTCGAAGGCTATCCGTCGCAGCCGCAGCGGCCTTAAGGACCCCCGTCGTCCTGCCGGTTCCTTCATCTTCCTGGGTCCTTCCGGCGTGGGCAAAACCGAGCTGTCCAAGGCGCTTGCCGAGTTCCTCTTCAACAGCGAAGAGGCTCTCATCTCCTTTGACATGTCCGAATACATGGAGAAGCACAGCGTGAGCCGTCTGGTCGGTTCCCCTCCGGGATATGTGGGCTTTGACGAGGGCGGTCAGCTGACCAAGGCCGTGCGCCAGCGCCCGTATTCCGTGGTGCTCTTCGACGAGATCGAGAAGGCACATCCTGACGTCTTCAACATCCTGCTCCAGATTCTGGAAGAAGGCCGCCTGACCGACGCGCAGGGCCGCTCTGTGGACTTCCGCAACACGGTCATCATCATGACCAGCAATGTGGGTGCCCGCGAAATCGCCCAGTCCGCTCCCATCGGATTCGTGCCTGACGGGCAGAAGGGCCTGTCCGACAAGGAGATCAAGAGCCGTGTCATGGCTGAGATGAAGAAGCTGTTCAGGCCTGAGTTCATCAACCGTCTGGATGAGATCATCGTCTTCAAGAGCCTTACGGCAGAGCAGATCGGCCAGATCGTGGATCTGATGGTGGCAGATTTGCGCGACCGCCTCATCGAGCGCGACATGACCATCAACCTCACCCCTGCGGCGCGCAAGCTCATTGCCGCCGAAGGAACCGATACGGCCATGGGAGCTCGTCCCTTGCGCCGTGCCATCCAGCGTTTGATCGAGGACCCGCTCTCCGAGCAGATTCTGGAAGGTCGCTGGAGCGCAGGCTCCGTCATCGAGGTGGATGCCGCCGATGGCGAGCTTGTGTTCACGGCCGGGGAAGGAGAGATCCCCGCACCGCGTAAACGTGATAGCATTGCACGTGAGGTCGAATCGCTTCTGCCTCAATACGGTTTGGGCTTCGCGGGATCGCGCGGCGGTGCGTCCGGGGGCGCAGCCGACTAGGTTTCGCTTTGCAGCCCGTCTCGGCCGGCGCCGGGGCGGGCTTTTGACGAAAAGGGGAATGACGTGTCCAGGAAAACGAAGACCGCGGCCATCATCTTGGCCGGAGGAGCGGGGGAGCGCTTCGGCAGCGAAGGCGGCAAGCAGTTGGTTGAAATCGCGGGCCGTCCCGTGCTGACCTGGTCCGCCCTGGCTCTTGACCGTGTTGAGGATGTGGGGCTGATCGTGGTGGTCTGCCCGGCCGACCGTATCGATGAATACCGCGACCGCGCCATCGATCCTTTCGACTTCTCCCATGAGGTCATCATGGCTCCCTCGGGGGCAACCCGCCAGGAGAGCGCGTTTTCGGGACTTGAATACGTTCCCGAGGAATACGAATTCGTCATCCTGCATGACGGTGCGCGTCCGCTTGTGGAACCGGAGCTGATCACGCACACCATCAACACGCTCAAGGGAACCATCGATGCGGACGGCGCCATAGTGGCCATTCCCGCCATCGACACGCTCAAGGTTGTCGAAGACGGCTGCATTGTGGGCACGCCCGACAGGCGCGTGTTCTGGAACGCCCAGACCCCCCAGGTGTTCAGGTCCGGCGTTTATCGCCGCGCCCACGCCTCCGCGCTGCGCGACGGCTTTCTGGGGACCGATGACAGCTCCCTGATCGAACGGTTGGGCGGCAAGGTCATGGTGGTCGAAGGCAAGCGTGACAACATCAAGCTCACCGTCCCCGAGGATTACGCGCTTCTTGAGGCGGTCATCATGTCGAAGGCCCGGTCGCGTGCCGAGCAAGGGGGCGATGCCCTATGACGGGCATGAGAATCGGTTTGGGATACGACGTCCATCAGCTGGTCGAGGGCCGCAAGCTCATCTTGGGCGGTGTGGACATCCCCCACACGGTCGGGCTGCTCGGGCATTCCGATGCCGATGTGCTGGCTCACGCCATAGCCGATGCGCTGCTGGGTGCTGCGCGTGCCGGGGACATAGGCAAGCTGTTTCCGGATACCGATCCGCGCTATGCGGGCGCTGATTCGCTCAAGCTTCTCTCGGCGGTGGCGGACCACGTGCGCGATCTTGGCTTTGAGATCGTCGATGTGGACAGCGTTGTGGCTGCTCAGGCGCCCAAGCTTTCTCCTCATCGTGAAGCCATGCGTGAGAACCTGGCCTGCGCCATGGGCATTCCCGTGGACGCAGTCGGCGTGAAAGCGACTACGACCGAGCATTTGGGTTTCGAAGGCCGGCAGGAGGGCATTTCCGCCCAAGCCGTAGCCCTGCTTGAGCGATGTTGCTGACGCGAACGCCTTAACCGTTGAAATCCCAGCAGGGCTTTCTGCCTTTGCGTGACCATGGAGGAATACATGATTCGCATTTACAACAGCCAGCTGCGCGAAAAGCGCGATTTTCAGCCCATCGAAGAAGGCAAGGTCCGCATGTACGTATGCGGCCCCACGGTCTATGACCAGATACACATCGGCAACGCCCGCACGTTTCTGTCCTTCGACGTCATCCGTCGCTGGCTGATTGCGAGCGGCTACGAGGTGACCTTCGCCCAGAACCTCACCGACGTCGATGACAAGATCATCAACCGCGCCAACGAGCAGGGGCGCACTGCCGAAGAGGTGGCCAAGGAATTCTCCGAGGCGTTCATCGAGCAGATGCACCGCTTCAATATCCTGGACCCGGACATCCGCCCGCGTGCAACGCAGGAAATCGGCCCCATGATCGGCATGATCAAGACCCTCATTGAGCAGGGGCACGCTTATGCCGCCGACAACGGCGATGTGTACTTTGCCGTGCGCAGCGATCCGGATTACGGTCAGGTTTCCGGCCGAAAGATCGATGATCTGATGGTGGGGGCTCGCATCGAGGAGAACGAAGACAAGCGCGACCCGCTGGACTTCGCCCTGTGGAAGGCCGCCAAGCCGGGTGAGCCCAGCTGGCCGTCCCCGTGGGGCCAGGGCCGTCCCGGCTGGCATACGGAGTGCGCCGCCATGGTGCACCGCTACCTGGGAACGCCCATCGATATCCACGGCGGTGGCGGCGATCTGGCCTTCCCTCATCACGAGAACGAATGTGCGCAGGCAACTTGCGCATGGCATGTCCCGTTCGTCAACACCTGGATGCATGCAGGCATGCTTCGCGTGGACGGCGAGAAGATGAGCAAATCGCTGGGCAACTTCTATACGCTCAAGGAAGTCCTCGATGAGCATTCGCCTGACGCGCTGCGCCTGCTCATGCTGCAGACGCATTATCGCTCTCCGCTTGATTTCAGCTACGCGCGCCTTGAGGGTGCCGAAAACTCCTTGGCCCGCATTGCCACGGCGGTTGAGAATCTGCGTTGGGCGGCAAACCATGTGCAGGAAGGTGCCGAGGTGGACGAGGCTGCTGCGAGCAAGCTCATCGCTGCCACCGAGGCTGCTTCTGCCGAATACGAAGCTCAGATGAACGATGACTTCAACACGGCAGGCGCGCTTGCGGCCTATTTCAATCTGGTCACCGAGGCCAACACCTATCTCGAGCAGGTGGGTGCCGCCGTCAGTGAGGAAGCTGCCATCGTGTGCGCCGCTTCCATCATGGGCGCCTTCGCCATTCTGGGCATCACGATTCCGGTGAAAGCTGCCGTCGATCTGCCGGATGAGCTGGTCGGCCTTGCCGCTGAGCTGATCGGTTTCGAAGGCGATGACGTGGCCGATGCCGCAGAAGCGCTGCTGGATGCCCGCGCCCAGGCCCGTGCCGCCAAGGATTGGGGTCGAGCCGACGCCATCCGCGACCGCTTGAAGGACATGGGCCTCATGGTCGAAGATACGAATGCAGGTGCGCGCATCAAGCGTGCTTAACCGAAACGCGGGGTGATTGCGACGGCGAAGAAAGACCGCATCGCGTATTCCATGATGGAGGGCATCGCAGGTTCGCAGGACCGCGCTGCCGTGGAAGCCGAATTCGCCGAGAGGGCGCGCCGCCGCGCCCGTTTCGCCGCCGAGTGCGCCGCTCTTGAGGATGAGGCCGACGCTCTGGAGGACGAAAGCCGCTACCCTCGTGCAGTTCAGACGAAAGCCGAACGGGCCGCCTCCGAAAAGGCCCGTCGGCCTCGTTTGCTTTTTCCCACTCTGAAAGGCTACAGGCCGTCCGATCTGCCGCACGATATCCTGGTGGGCATCGTGGTGGCGGCCCTGTCGCTTCCCATCTCGATGGGGTACGCCCAGATAGCCGGCCTGCCGCCGGTTTACGGCCTGTACGGCGCCGTCATCCCCTTCATCGTGTTCGCGGCGCTTTCCACCTCGCGTCAGCTGGTCTTCGGCGTGGACGCGGCGCCGGCCGCCTTGGTGGCATCGGCTGTGGTGGGCGCCGGGCTTGTGGTGGGAACCGATGACGGCATGCGCATCGTTCCGTGGATGACGTTGTTCACGGCCGGTTTCCTCGTCCTGTTCTGGGCGGTCCGCGCCGGAAAGTTCGTCAATTACATATCCGCGCCCGTCATGGGCGGCTTCGTCTCGGGCATTGCCGTGTCCGTCATCTTCAGCCAGTTGCCCAAGCTCATGGGCGGGCAGCCTTCCGGCGGGGAGATGACAGAGCACGTCATCGCGCTCATGGAGACCATCGCCTCGGGGCCCAATCTGATTGCGCTGGCTTTTGGCGTGGCGACCATCGTCATCATCCAGCTTTCCAAGCGATTCATCCCGAAGGTGCCCATGCCCATCTTCGTCATGCTGGGGGCAGGTGCGCTCACGTACTTCGGCTTGCTTGATGGAACGGGCGTGGCGCTTCTGGGCGCGGTGGAGCCGGGTCTTCCCATGCCGCATATCCCTGAATTGCCCGATCCCGCAACGCTTCTCAAGGCCTTGACCGGCAGTTTCACCATCGCGCTCATCGTGGCGGCTGAAAGCCTGCTCATCGACAACACGTTTTCCATGAAGGGCGCCTACCGCATCGATGACAATCGGGAGCTTTTGGCTTTCGGCCTTTCCAACGTGGCGTCGTTTACCATGGGGTCCGTTCCCGTTTCGGGCAGCGCCAGTCGCACTGCCGTCTCCGAACAGTTCGGCGGCCGCACGCAGCTTTCCAGCGTCATAGCGGCGCTTCTGATAGCTGCCGTTTTGATGTGGGGCACTGACTTTCTGGCGTATCTGCCTGTGCCGGTTATGACAGGCATCGTGGTGTGCGCCCTGTGGGGCGTGGTCGAAGTGGGGTTCGCGCGCCGCTTGTTTTCCGCCCAACGCTCTGAGTTCTGGATCTTCGCCGTGGCGTTTTGCGGCGTGCTTCTGTTCGGTCCCATCCAGGGCGTGCTCGTGGGGCTGGGATTGTCGTTTGTGGCCATCCTGCTTCGTACCATGAATCCCTATCGCGCCTATATGGGCGTGGTGCCGGGAAAGGTGGGGCTCTACGACTTGGCTCGGACGCCGGATGCGCGGCCGCTGCCGTTCACGGTGGTCTACCGTTTCAGCGGCAACATGTTCTTCGCCAACGCGCGCACCGCAGCCGATGACATAGAGTATGCGGTCAATGAGTCGACGCGTGTGGTGGTGCTTGATGTGGTGGGCATGAGCAATTGCGACATCACGGCCGCCGACCGTCTGACCTCGCTTCTGGGCGAGCTGGCCCGCCGCGGCATCCGTCTGTACCTGGTGGGCCTTGCGGGACGCGTGGAAGACCAGCTGCGTGCGTTCGGGGTGCCCGATCTGCGTTCCGAGGGCATTCTGCAGAATACCGTGGCCGAAGCGTTGCATGATGCCTATGAGCGCGGCTATGCCGCCCACGATGCTTCGCTTCGAGTGGGCGCCGGAGATCCCGCCCACCCTGATGCGCCGGATGGGGTGAAACGCGATGATGCGCCGGAAGACGGCAGCACTCGCGGCTGCCCCGTTCTGCCGCCGACGCGTTGAGGCTGTGGCGGTTTGGCTCTGAGCTGTCCTATTTCCCGTGTTGTGCGTATAATCTCTCAGACATGAAACGAGAAGGGATTACCGTGGCAGACTACATAGAGGGCAAGCGCCCCGTCATAGAGGCGTTGCGCGCACAGGTTCCGCTGACGTGCGTGCTGTTGGCGGACAACGTCAAGCGCGATGGCCAGATCGAGGACATTCTGCGCAAGGCGCGCCAATTCGGCGTGGAGGTCAAGACCGTGCGCCGTCGGGATCTTGATGAGAAGAGCGAGCGCGGCAGCCATCAGGGCGTCATGGCCCGCACGAAGCCGTACCCGTATGCAAGCCTTGAGAGCATCATCGCCGATGCCGAGGCGCGTGCCGCCGAAAACAACGGCCAGGCGCTGATCGTGCTTTTGGACCATATCACCGATGCGGGCAATCTGGGCGCCATCGCGCGTTCCGCGGAGATCGTGGGCGCAAGCGGCCTTATCATCCCCAACAAGCGGTCCGCCCAGGTGAATGCCGCCACGTACAAGAGCTCTGCCGGAGCAATCAACCACATCAAGTGCGCGCAGGTCTCCAATCTGGGTCAGGCCATCAAGAAGCTCAAAGAGGCGGGCTTCTGGGTTGCCGGTGCCAGCGAGCATGCCTCCCAGGTCATCTGGCAGACGCCTTTGGCTGGAAAGCTCGTGCTTGTCATGGGTAGCGAAGGCGAAGGCCTTGCCCGCTTGACGCAGGAGCAGTGCGACTTTCTGACCAAGCTTCCCCAGGCCGGCAAGGTGGGCTCGCTCAACGTGGCTCAGGCCGCCACCGCTATCATGTACGAGTGGATGAGGCAGTGCTTCATCAATGGCTAAGCGTCGGAAACTGCTGATAGTCGATGGATACAACGTGCTGCGCAGCGGCTCGCGGTACCGTCATCTACGCGATACCGCTCCCAATCCCGATTATGCGGACGATGCGTTCAATCGGGCGCGCGAGGCGCTGATCAACGACACCGTTGCCTATGCCGGCCGCGACTACGATGCCATCATCGTGTTCGATGGCGGCCAGAACGCCTTGTCCACAGGCCAGGTGGAACGCATCGCCGGCGTGCGCATCATGTTCTCATCGGCAGGCACTTCGGCTGACAAGGTCATTGAGAAGCTTGCGTGGGAGGCCCGTGAGCGTGGCGTGGAAACGCTTGTGGTCACTAGCGATGCCACCATTCAGAACACCGTTTTCGGCGGTGGGGTGGATCGCATGAGCGCCAACGGGTTCTCATTCGCCGTTGAAACCAGCGAACACGAATACGAGATGGATAATTCGCCTAAGGTCGCGATGAAAAACACGCTGGCCGACAGGATAGACCCTGCCACGCGTGCCAAGCTTGCCGCGCTGCGCGATGCCGATCGACGACGATGATGCCCATCGTGATGCGCCGCGCCGGCAATGCGGCGGCGGACTTCGATGATGGGGCTTCGGAATTCTTCGGCGGTTGCGTGCGGCCGCTTCGGTACGGCATCGCATTCGGTGCCTTCAGTGTGGAAAGCAGGAACTGAGATGAAGATAGAGATCATAGCGGTAGGAAAGCTCAAGGAGAAATTCTGGGCGGAAGCGTGCGCGGAATACCTCAAGCGCCTCAAGGGCTACGCCAAGGTGGAAATCCACGAGGTGCCCGATTTCGATCCCAACCGTTGCGGCGGGGAAGAGGGGGCGCGCAAGGCCGAAGGCAAAGCCATTCTGGAGGCGCTGCCTGAACGTTCCCACGTGATTCTGCTCGATGTTGCAGGCAAGCAGCTTTCAAGCGAAGGCATCGCCGTGCGCATGGATGCGCTCATGCTCTCCGGCATCAGCGAGATCACGTTCGTGGTGGGCGGCAGCGGAGGCGTAAGCCGCAGCGTGCACGAATTCTCCGACGAACAGCTCTCGTTCGGCAAGATCACGCTGCCGCACAATCTTGCACGCGTGGTGCTGCTCGAGCAGATCTACCGCGCCTTCAAGATCAGCCGCGGCGAGCCGTATCACAAATAGGGCCGGTCGCCTGAGGCAAGCGCGTCGCGGATGATGGCCGCCATGAGCCGCGCATGCGCATCGGTCCCGTTGAGGCATTCCACCCGTTTGAGCGATGAGCGCCCGGCGGTGCCGACGGCTTCGCATGCGCTCATGAATGCGGGTTCGATCTCGCAATCGATGTCGTAGATGGTCTCAAGGCAGTCCAGCGAGAATCCGGGGCAAACGAACAGCACATGCCCGCCTTCCTGTGCGATTTCTTTCAAGACTTCCGGCGTGAATGGCGAGACCCATGCGCGGGCATCTTCGAATCGGGATTGGAAGGCCAGATATCCCGCTGGCGCGTTGGCACTCTCATCTTCTGCGGAGGTGTCCTTGCTTGCGGATGCCGTGATTCCCAGTTCGGCAAAGACGGCATCAGCGGTGGCGCGGGCTTGCTCGGGATAGGTGTCGCCCTTTTCGGTATCGGAGATGGGGATGGAATGAAACGACAGCATGACGTGCATCGGGTCTGCCGCGTGGGCTGACTCGGCATCGAATCCTGCGGCGCGGATGCTGTCTGCGATGGCGCGGATGTAGAGCGGATGGGTTGAGTAGGGCGCGGCTACGGTGCACGGCGCATCCCATCCGCGATCCCTTTCGGCGGCAAGGGCGGTTTCCAGCGCATCGGTCAAAGCCCCGGTGGTGGAAAGGGCGCTTTGCGGATAGAGGGGGACGGCCACCAGGCGCGTGCATCCCGCTTCGCGCAATCGGGCAAGCGCGTCTGCCACCGACGGGTGCCCGTAGGCCATGGCGGGTTCCACTTTCGCATCGAATCCCTGAGCTGAAAGCTCGGACTGCGTTTTCGCCGCCAGCATAGACGCGTGGGCCAAAAGCGGAGAGCCTGTTTCGCTATCCCAGATCATCTGGTACTTCGCGGCGCTTTTCACGCTGCGTTTGCCCAAGATGAAGCAATGCAGGATGACTTTCCAGATTGGTTTGGGCAAAGGTCTGATGCGATCATCCATGAGGAACTGCGCAAGGTATTCGCGGACGGCTTCGGGCGTGGGGGCATCGGGGCTGCCGGTGTTCATGAGCAGGATGCCTGCGCGCTCCTTGCGGTGTCCGGATTCTGCGGCGTGTCCGTTTTCCAAGGTGCGTTCATTGGGATTGTGTGCAGTTGATTCCATGGGAAGATCCTTTCGCTGTCCGGGGGTATGATACCGTATTCCCGTTTTCAGTCGATGGCCTGAAAGGGGCAAACATGCTGGTGGGAGTCTTATCGGATACGCACGGACGGCTGCCGCGGACGGCCTATGCGGAGCTTGCGGATTGCGGCCACATCATCCATGCGGGGGATATATGCGACCCGGGCATTTTGGATGAATTGCGCACGCTGGCAGACGTCACCGCCGTGCTTGGCAACAACGACTATAGTGAGTACGGTTTGGCGGTGGGGCGTTTCGCCCGGCCGGTGATCGAAGGGGTTCGCTTCCTGGTGACGCATACGCCTCGCGATTTGGCGATGGCGCTTCATGGCGGCTTGGGGGTCCTTTCGCCGGGGGATCCGCTTCCCCATGTGGCCATCCACGGCCATACGCATGTTCCCAAGCTTGAGACCGGGCATGCTGCATCTCCTGCCGGTTGGCTGCTTTGCCCCGGATCCGTATCGCGCCCGCGCGGCGGCTCCCACGCCTGTCTGGCGAAGGTGGAGATTGCGAACGGGATGGTTGCGGGTGTGAGGTTCTACGACGTGTGACGCCATCGGCTTCAGGCTGCGTGAAAGCCCGCTGATCTGCCCCGATGATTTTCGAAATGATTCCGACGAAAGGTCTGATATGAAGATTTCCGCTTCTGAAGTTGCTGAGATGCTCGACTACGATCCGCACATGCTTCTGATTGACGTGCGTACTCCCGAAGAGTTCGATGCCGGTCACATTCCCGGCGCGGCGTGCTTCCCCGTGGAGGTGCTGTGCAGCTGTCTGTACGATGAGGCGGTGGCGGAGGCCGGTCTTGACGCCATTGCCAACATGAAGGGCATGGAGCTTTCCGACGATGCGTCCGTCATGGTGTTCTACTGCGCATCGGGTGCGCGCTCCGCTATGGCCGTGCAGCATCTGGAAGCCATCGGTTACGTGAACGTCTACGATATGGGCGGCCTGCGCGACTGGCCCTACGATCTGATCACCACCGCCGACGAGCGTGCGGCTCTGGCCGCCGATGCCGCAGCCGCTGCCGAAGCGTTCATGAACAGCGATGGCCCCGCGGTGGCGGCCGAGCCGGGTTCGTGCGGTTGCGGCCACGACCACGCGCACGCCCACGACGATGATTGCGGTTGCGGCCACGACCACGGCCATGCCCACAGCACCGGTTGCGGCTGCTAGGGAGCGCAAAGCATGAAGTTGAGCCAAGGCGTGAAGTCCTCGCAAGGTGCGAAGTTCTCCGATCCCGCGGATAAGACGGGCACGCGCGATGTGATCTGGATGTCGGTTCCCATGTTCGTGGAGCTGTTCATGCAGATGTCAGTGGGCTATGTGGACCAGATCATGCTTTCCCATTTGGGCACGCAGCCCGCTGCCGCTGTGGGAAATGCCATCCAGATACTCAACCTGGTGACCATCGCCCTTTCCGCCATGGCAACGGCCTCGACGGTGCTCATCTCCCGCGCGCTGGGTGCGGGCAACAAGGGCCATATCAACGAAATGAGCATGGTGGCGCTGGTGGTCAACGCGGGGTTGGCCCTCGCGGCAACGTTCGCCATCTTCGCTTGGTGGCCCCAACTGTTCTCCGTGCTCAACGTCAATGAGGACATCTACGCCATGACCAAGAGCTTTTTGCTCATCGTGGCGTCCACCACCATCTTGCAGGGCGTGTACTTCGCCTTCGCCGCCGTGCTGCGCGCCTTCGCACGCGTCGGTGACATCATGGTGGTCAATCTGATTACGAACGCCTTCAACATAGTGGGCTGCCTTGTTCTGGTCAACGGCATGCCGCAGTGGGGCATTCCCGCCATGGGCGTCGAGGGCAGCGCGCTTGCCTGGAGTGCATCGCGTGTGCTGGGCGTGGTGTTGGTGGTCTGGTTCTTCATGCGGCATACGACGGCCCGCATGCGCATAAGCTGCCTGCGTCCGTTCCCGCTGCGCACTTTGAAGCAGATGCTGGGCATAGGCGTGCCGTCGAGCGGCGAGCAGTTCTCCTACGACCTTTCCCAGATGGTCATCCTGGCATTCGTCAACATGCTGGGCAGCGCGGTTGTGACCGTGAAGGTGTATTGCAGCATGTGCGCGAGCATCGCCTACACCTACTCCATCGCCATCGCGCAGGCCACGCAGATTGTCATCGGGTATCTGTTCGGCCGCCGTCAGCCTGCCAAGATCTTTCATCGCGTGTGGTTCGCCAACGTCGTGGCCATGGTGCTGTCGGTGTCCATCAGCGTGGTCCTGTACCTGAATTCGGATTTCATCTTCGGCCTGGTCACCGATGACCCGTTCATCCATGAACTGGGCCGTCAGATCCTTGCCATAGAGATCTTGCTCGAGGTGGGGCGAAGCCTCAACATCGTATTGGTGCGGGCGCTCATCGGCGTCGGGGATGTGAAGACGCCCGTGACCATGAACATCATCAGCTCGTGGGTGGTTGCGGTAGGCGGTTCGTGGCTGTTCGGCATCCATTTCGGTTGGGGTCTTGTGGGCATGTGGCTGGCCATGTGCATAGACGAGTGGTTCCGCGGGATTTTCTTCGTGGTGAAATTCGCGCTCGGCCGTTGGAAGAAGAATCTGCCCGATGGCCCCGCGTCGTGCTGACAGACCGTGAACACGCGCCGCATCGAAGCCTTTTCGGGTTCAAGGTCCGGCGTTTGCGCGATAATGGAGCGGTGAGAAAACGCGCGCGACTGCGTTCGGCCGTCGGTGGCGGCATCGCCGCCGGATGCTGCGGGCTTCGTGCGCACCGAACCGTCTGGAGGAACCTATGGAACATCGCAACGCATGGCTTTCCTATTCCGCTGCCGACGAAGAGGCCGTTGAGTCCTTCGCCCGCGACTACAAAGAGTTCATCAGCACCTGCAAGACCGAGCGCGAATGCGCAGCTTGGGCCATTGAGGCCGCTCGTGCTGCCGGTTACGTGTCCATCGACGAGGCACGCGCCGCCGGCCGCACTCTGGCTGCGGGCGACAAGGTCTATGCGGACTGCTACGGCAAATCCGTCATCTTCGCCCATATCGGCAGCCGCCCGCTTGAGCAGGGCATGAACATCCTGGGCGCGCATATCGACAGCCCGCGCCTGGATATCAAGCAGAACCCCGCGTACGAGGCCGGCGGTCTCGCCTTCCTGGATACGCACTATTACGGTGGCATCAAGAAGTACCAGTGGGTTACGCTGCCTTTGGCCATCCATGGCGTGGTGGCCAAAAAGGACGGCTCCATTGTGCAGGTGAACGTTGGCGAAGATGCGGGCGATCCGGTGTTCTGCGTGACGGACCTCCTGATCCATCTTGCTCAGGAGCAGATGCAGAATAAGGCTGCCGAAGTGGTGGAGGGCGAAGCGCTTGACGTGCTGGTAGGCGGCCGTCCGGCCGTGAAGGCTGACGCTGCATCCGCCGACGCCGCGCCCGGCGCCGCCGAAGCAGATGCCTCGTTCGCCATCGATGATGCCGACGATTTGGCGAAGCTCATCGAGAAGGAGCCTGTCAAGGCGCGCCTGCTTTCCATCTTGGCCGAGAAATACGGCATGGAGGAGGCCGATTTCCTCTCGAGCGAGCTGGAAGTGGTGCCGGCCGGTCCGGCGCGCGACTGCGGTTTCGACTCATCCATGATCCTGGGATACGGCCATGATGACCGCGTGTGCGCGTACCCGTCGCTTATCGCCCAGCTCGAGGCGACGGACCTGGACAAGACCGGCCTGTGCGTGCTGGTCGACAAGGAGGAGATCGGCTCGGTGGGTGCCACTGGCATGGGATCGATGTTCTTCGAGAACACCGTGGCCGAGCTCATGGACCTCTGCGGTCAGTCGGGTGATTTGGCCCTGCGTCGCTGCCTGGCGAATTCTAGCATGCTCTCCAGCGACGTGTCCGCCGGTTTCGATCCTGCCTACGCCTCGGCCTTCGAGACCAAGAACGCCGCCTACCTGGGCCGCGGCATCGTCTTCAATAAGTTCACGGGTTCGCGCGGCAAGAGCGGCTCCAACGATGCCAACGCCGAGTTCATGGCCACCGTGCGCCGCGTGATGGAGCAGGGTGACGCAGCGTTCCAGACCGCCGAGCTGGGCCGAGTGGATTTGGGCGGCGGCGGAACCATCGCCTACATCCTGGCCAAGTACGGCATGAATGTCATCGATGCCGGCGTTTCAGTGCTCAACATGCATGCCCCCTGGGAAGTCATCGACAAGGCCGACCTCTACGAGGCGCTCAAGGCGTACCGCGCGTTCCTCAAGTACGCGTAGCACAAGGGGCGCCTGCCGCGCCTGCCTGCCCGATCGGCTATCGACCATTGTGCGAAGGGCCGTCGGAGTACTCCGGCGGCCCTTCTTCGTTTTCTGCGGCAAGCTTTGGCCTGTCGGGGCCATGGAGCAGGGAGTTTTGGTCAAAACGCCGACTTTTCGGTACTTTCGCACGAGGTTCAATACCGGCGAAAAACCGTGACCTGGGGAAACGTGAGCGAAAATCGAGCCGAAACGCCTCGCCGGTCAAATCGGCGAGTTATCGGTACCGAAAACTCGCAAGTTTGACCACAAGTGGTCAATTTCGATGCAGAGGTGCTGAATGGGTCCCGGCTACGTGCACGGACCGCCTCTCAAATGCCCCCAATTGCGCATTCCGCGTGCATGAGTCCCATTTGTTTCCGTTCTGTTGAATGCTCTGCTACAATGAACGGTCATTATATGGTTTTCGTCGAGAAGGAGTAACCCAATGGCGTTCTATTATGAGGAGCCCTCGCGCACCTTCAATGAGTACCTTCTGGTACCGGGTCACACGCCCGCAGACTGCATTCCCGCTAAGGTCAGCTTGAAAACGCCTTTGGTCCGTTATCGCAAGAACGAGGAGGAATGCCCTCTCTCGCTGAACATCCCCATGGTGTCTGCAATCATGGCCGCCGTCTCCGATGATCGCATGGCAGTAGCTCTGGCCACCGAAGGCGGTTTGTCGTTCATCTACGGCAACCAGACCATCGAGGATCAGGCCGCTATGGTGTCTCGCGTCAAGCAGCACAAGGCCGGTTTCGTTGTCAGCGATGCTACTCTTTCTCCCGACATGACGCTGGCCCAGGTTCTCCAGCTCAAGGAGGCAACCGGCCACTCCACCATGCCCGTCACCGACAACGCCCAGGCCACCGGCAAGCTGCTCGGCGTCGTGACCGAGCGCGACTACCGCCTGTCCCGTATGTCCCTGGACGCCAAGGTCTCCGACTTCATGACCCCGCGTGAGAAGCTCATCGTTGCCCCTGCGGAAACCTCCCTCAAGGAAGCCAACGACATCATCTGGGACCACAAACTTAACAGCCTGCCTCTGGTGGATGCCGAAGACCACCTGGTCTACATGACCTTCCGCCAGGACTACGATTCCCACAAGGACAACCCGCTGGAGATGCTCGACGAAGAGAAGCGCTACATCGTCGGCGCGGGCATCAACTCCCGTGACTACGCCGAGCGCGTCCCTGCCCTGATCGAAGCCGGTGCCGACGTGCTGTGCATCGACTCCTCCGAGGGCTTCTCCGACTGGCAGAAGATGACCATCGAATGGGTCCGCGAACATTACGGCAACGACGTCAAGATCGGCGCCGGCAACGTGGTCGACCGCGATGGCTTCCGCTTCCTGGCTGAGGCTGGCGCAGACTTCATCAAGGTCGGCATCGGCGGCGGCTCCATCTGCATCACCCGTGAGACCAAGGGCATCGGCCGCGGCCAGGCCACCGCTACCATCGAAGTGGCGAAGGCCCGTGACGAATACTTCGAGGAGACCGGCATCTACGTGCCCATCTGCTCCGACGGCGGCATCGTCTACGACCACCACATCTCCTTGGCGCTTGCCATGGGTGCCGACTTCGTCATGCTGGGTCGCTACTTCGCCCGTTTCGACGAGAGCCCTTCGAACAAGGTTGTCGTCAACGGCACCTACATGAAGGAATACTGGGGCGAAGGTTCCGCCCGCGCCCGTAACTGGGGCCGTTATGACCTGGGCGGAAAGAAGTCTCTGTCCTTCGAAGAGGGCGTTGACTCCTACGTTCCCTACGCTGGCAGCCTGAAAGACAACATCGCTGTCACGCTGCTCAAGATCCGCTCCACCATGTGCAACTGCGGCGCATTGAGCATCCCCGAGTTCCGCGATAAGGCGAAGCTGACGCTGGTTTCTTCCACTTCCATCGTCGAAGGCGGCGCGCATGACGTCTTGCTGAAGGACAAGACGCCGTACGTGACCAACGCCCGCTAAGGCGGCTCGCGAGTATCCGTCCGAGGGAAGAGCGTCTTATCAGACTGAAAAAGAACATAACGATGTGCCTTATGACGGCAGTCGTGTCAATGGCATTGTGCGGGGCTTTTGCGGGCCCCGCACTCGCTGATGACCTGGTTGAAGCGCAAGAGGCCTTGACGCAGGCGGAATCGCGCCTTGCGCAGCTGTCCCAAGAGGCGGAAGAGCTCAAGGCCCAGGCTGCCGAGCTCCAGGAAGAAATCGACGCCACGCTCCAGCGTGTTCTCGATGCGCAGCAGGCTATGCTCGAAGGCCAGCAGGAGTTGGGGCGCTCGGTCAACTATTCGTACAAGACGGGCAACGCCGGCTTCCTGGATATCTTGTTCTGCTCCGGCAGCATTTCCGAGTTGTTCGAGAATCTGGTCTACATGCAGGCCATACAAGAATCCCAGGCTGCGGAAATTGAAGCGCAGAAGCAGCGGAAAGCTGAATTCGACGCCGCCCTGGCCGAGCTCAATGAGAAGAAAGACCAGCAGGAGGCCAAGCTCAAGGAGCTTGATGATGCGTGCGAGGAGGCTCGCAGCGTTGTGGAGTCAGCCGCCGCCAAGGTTTCCAAGATCGAAGATGAGCGCGAAGCCGCACGTCTTGCCGCGCTTCAGGCGGAAGCCGAAGCTATGCAACAGCAGCAGGCGCAAACTCCTGAAAACCCTGGAACAGATGACGGCTGGAATACCAATCCCGGCGGCAACGACTCGGACAATGCCGGCGGCAACGGGTCTGGAGATTCGAGCGGCAACGGTTCGGGCGGCGATGGGTCCGACGGTACGGATTCCGGCGGGGATTCCGCCGTGCAGCCTGGATCGGGATGGTCGACGGGTGTCGCTTCCGCATACGGCGGCAGCACCGACCCCTACACGCCCAATCCCGGCACCACGGCCACAGGCGCCGTGTGCGACGACAATTCAATCGGTGTCGCCATCCCCATGTCGTGGCCGAATTACTGGACCTACTTCGGCCGTTCGGTTGAAATCTCTTACGGCGGAAAGACGGTTGTCGCAGTGGTCAACGACTGCGGCGGCATGGGCGGTGGAAGCCGCTCTTTGGACCTGCAGCCCGGCGTATGGAAGCAATTCGGCTTCAGCTCATGCCAGGAGTGGGGAATCCGCACTGTCAGCTATCGCTTCATCTGACATCGGCATTCGCCTCTTCGAATTCGCTGAGTAATTTCCCCATAAACCGTATCGCCGCGCTACAATAGGCGGAATTCGTGAATTGCAGGGTTTTGCCTGCGCATCCGCGCGCGTTCGCTTGTACGCTGCGGTCGGGAAGCTGCGCCCGCAAGCCCATGTAGGAGGAAGCATGAAAGAATACAACCCGCATGACATCGAACCGCGTTGGCAGAAGGTGTGGGAGGAAACCGGCCTGAACAAGGTGACGGACTCTGCCGAAAAGCCCAAGAAGTACGTGCTTGAGATGTTCCCGTACCCTTCGGGCGATATCCATATGGGCCATGTGCGCAACTACACCATCGGTGATGTCATTGCGCGCTACTACAAGATGCAGGGTTTCGATGTCCTGCATCCCATGGGCTGGGATGCCTTCGGTCTGCCCGCTGAAAACGCCGCCATCAAGCGCAACAGCCATCCTGCGAAATGGACCTACTCCAATATTGAAACGCAGAAGGCAAGCTTCAAGCGCATGGGCTTTTCCTATGACTGGGACCGCAGCGTCGTGGCGTGCGATCCCGAGTATTATCGCTGGGGCCAGTGGATCTTCCTCAAGATGTGGGAGCGCGGCCTGGTGGAGCGTCGGAACAGCCCTGTGAACTGGTGCCCGGACTGCAAGACCGTGCTTGCCAACGAGCAGGTCACCGAAGGCCGCTGCTGGCGCTGCCATACGGAGATTGAAAAGCGCGATCTGACGCAGTGGTACCTCAAGATCACTGATTACGCGCAGGAACTGCTCGACGACCTCGATCAGCTTGAAGGCTGGCCTGAGCGCGTCAAGCAGCAGCAGGCGAACTGGATCGGTCGTTCCGAAGGTGCCGAGGTGGACTTCATCCTGTGCGACAAGGACGGCAACGCTCCTGAGAACCCCACTGCAGATGACCTGATCACCGTGTTCACCACGCGTGCAGACACCCTGTTCGGTGTGAGCTTCTTCGTTCTTGCTCCCGAATACAAGGGCCTGGCCGATCTGGTTGCCGGTACCGAATACGAGGCCGCTGTGGCTGAGCTCGTGGAGGCTGCCAAAAAGATCAGCGCCGTCGAGCGCGCTCAGGGCGACCATGAGAAGCACGGAGCGTTCACCGGCCGCTACGTGGTCAATCCCATCAACGGCGAGAAGGTTCCCGTGTGGGTGGCGGACTACGTTGTGGCTGATTACGGCACCGGCGCGGTCATGGCCGTACCTTGCGGAGACCAGCGCGACTTCGAATTCGCCCGCAAATACGACCTGCCCATCATCCCCATCATCCTGGGCGAGGATGATCCCTTGTTCCCCCAGCTTAAGGACGAGAAAACCCGCGTGGTTGAACGCGTGGACTGGGATTGCGCCATGGAGGCCGAAGGCGTGCTTGTTCAGTCCGGCCGCTACACCGGCATGCCGGGCGGCAAGCATTCCGAGGGCGAAGCGGCCATTGTGGCCGACCTGGAGGCAACGGGACGCGGCCGCCGCAAGGTGGAATTCCGTCTGCGCGACTGGCTGATCAGCCGTCAGCGTTACTGGGGCAACCCCATTCCGGCCATCCACTGCCCGCATTGCGGTGTCGTGCCTGTGCCTGAAAGCGATCTGCCCGTTCGCCTGCCCGAGGACATTGACCTTGCAGCCGGTGAGACGCTGGCCACGCATGAGGGCTTCGCGGAGTGCACGTGCCCGGTTTGCGGTGCGCCTGCTCGTCGCGAAACCGACACCATGGACACCTTCACGTGCTCTAGCTGGTACTACATGCGCTATACCGATCCCCATAACGACGAAATGCCGTTTGACCCGGCCAAGGCGAATGCCTGGATGCCCGTCGATCAGTACATCGGCGGCATCGAGCACGCTATTCTGCATCTGCTCTATTCGCGCTTCTTCACCAAGGTGCTGCGTGATGAGGGCCTGCTCAGCTTCGATGAGCCTTTCAAGAACCTGCTGTGCCAGGGCATGGTGCTCGATGAGAATGGCGAGGTCATGAGCAAATCGAAGGGCAACGTCATTGCCCCCGAGGATATGATCAAGGGCTACGGCTGCGATGCCGTGCGCGCCTATATCTTGTTCATGGCACCGCCCGACAAGGAACTTCTGTGGAATGAAGACGGCCTTGCCGGCATGTACAAGTTCATCAACCGCGTTTGGCGTCAGGTGGGCGACCTTGCCGGGGCGGCAGGAGAGGATACCTTGTTCGAGGGCGATCCCGCTGCATGCGATAAAGCGGCTGCGCTTGCTGCGGCAAAGGTGCTGCGCCGTGAGCGCCATCGCGTTGCCGCCAAGGTGACCGAAGACTTCGGCCGCAACAACTTCAATACCGCCATTGCTGCCATCATGGAGCTTTCCAATGCCGCCGGCGCATTTTTGCGCAAGGCTTCCTGGGAGCTGCGTGCTGCGGATGAAGAGCTCTCCGCTCTGTCTGTCGAGGTTGCCGAAGTGCTGGTCAAGCTCCTGGCTCCCATTGCCCCTCATTGGGCCGAAGAGCTGTGGAGCGCCGTGCTGGGCCGCGAGGGCAGCGTGCATCTGCAGCCTTGGCCCGAGTTCGACCTTGAGAAAGCCAAGGATGACGAAGTGGAGCTGGCGGTTCAGATCAACGGCAAGGT
Organism: uncultured Eggerthellaceae bacterium; assembly: GCA_937892845.1. Lineage (GTDB taxonomy): Bacteria > Actinomycetota > Coriobacteriia > Coriobacteriales > Eggerthellaceae > Slackia. The sequence goes on from CALBGP010000013.1 coordinate 98,373, forward strand.
GAAGGCACGCATCACCGTTGCCTCCGATGCCGCTGAGCAGACGGTGCTCGATGCCGCCTTCGCCGCGCCTGCCGTAGCTTCTGCGGTGGATGGCAAGACGGTTGTCAAGCAGATCGTCATTCCCGGACGTCTGGTCAATATCGTCGTGAAATAGCGGCTGAAGGTCTGAGCGAAGCGCTTGCCTTGGGCGTTTCGCCAGATGCTGCGTCTGTGCTTTCATCAGCCCCGGATTCCCGGTCAGCCTGGGTCCGGGGTTGATTTGTGTTTTCGGAAAGTGACAAAGCCTTGCATGGGGATGTGCGGAGCGCAAAGGCCGTAGTGTTACAATTTGCATAGGCGGACGGTTTTATGCAGCAGGCCGTACGATGTTCCGCTTGCTTCAACGGGGCTTCGTCTTGCTGAGGGCCATCCGTAGTGGAGTACACGTGAAAGGAGTAATGATGAACTCGTTCGGCATGATCATGGGGGGCGCTGGATTTCTGTCGCTTCTGGCCATGGTGGGCGTAATCGCCTTGACCATCGTTTTGTACATCAAGTTCCTGGGGAAGAAGGCCGACCCCAATGCGAAGGGCACCAAGTTCTTCCGCTTCGATCACTTCTACATTGAGAAGATTCTTCACTTCATCTATCTTCTGAATGTGGTGGCGATTACCGTCGTCGCTGTTTTGACGCCGTTCGCAGCAGCTTCCACGGCGGGCATGATGTACGGCTCGACGTTCTTCGACGTTGTCGGCGCGTTCTTCGGCGGCATCGTTACCGGCTTGATCCTGTTCGCTGTCAGCCAGTTCATCTGCCGCGTTGTCTTCGAGTATCTGCTGATCTTCGTGCGCATGTCCAATGACGCACGCGATATCCGCAACGTGGTTACCGGTTTTTCCGCTCCTGCGGCGCCTGCCACCCCTGCGCCTGCTGGACCCAGCCCGTTTTCCGGCATTGCTTCCGTGATTGCGGACAAGGCTTCCCAGGTTAAGGCTTCGGCGGCGAATGCCGTCTCCCAGGTGAGCAACCCCGCTCCCGCGGCTCCCGCCCCCACGCCCATGCCCGTGGCTCCGTCTCCCGCATCTGCGGCAACGGCTCCCGTGGCTCCCGCGCCCGTGGCGCCCGCTCCCGCACCTGCGGCACCGGCTCCCGTGGCCCCTGCCGCGCCGGTTCCTGCCGCATCTGAGACGTGGGCTTGCGCCTGCGGAAGCACGGGCAACACCGGTAAATTCTGCGGCTCCTGCGGCGCTCCGCGTCCGTAATGGATGACGGCTCTGACGGTCATATGCGGAACAACCATTTGAACAACGACGGCTCCAGGCACGATGCAGGGAGCCGTCGCTCTGGCAGGGGGCGTCATGCGGCTGCATCTTCTCCTTCCGTCCGAAGAAAACGTGCGGCGTGTGCAGGTCTCATTCTCATAGCCCTCGCTTTCGCTGCATCGTGTTTCCTCTGGAAGGCCTCGCCGTTCCATTCGCCTGAAGAGTCGGTTGCCCCTGCGCCGGAAATGGCGCCTGCGGCGCTTAAGGCCGGTTCGGGTCAACTTGCGGAAAAGATTTCCGTAGCCGCTTCGGCTGTAACCCTGCCAGAGCGTCCCGATCCTGAAAAAATGCGTGCTGAGCTGGGCATCATCGAGGACTACCGCCCTGAGTTCAACCATGGTGAGAAGACTGCGGAGCACCAGCGCTACATTGTCCTTCATGACACGGAGGGCGAAGGCGACCCTCAGTCCGTTGTCGATTTCTGGGCGGGAAACGGCAATCTGGTCGCCGCTCATTTCATCGTCGGCAAAGACGGGACCATCGTTCAATGTGTGCCCCTTGATGCGATAGCCCACCATGTCGGATTCGGCGATGCGGGGCATAACGCATCCTTCGGCGTTGAGGACGAGTCCCGGGATGATAAGCTGGGCACCGTCCCCATTGGAAGCTGGGCGCCCGATTACGGCATGAATTCGTATTCGATAGGCATCGAGATGGTGCACGTAGGCGGCTCGGGGGATTATCCCCAGGAGCAGCTCGAAGCTGTTGATGCGCTGATTGCCTATATTGACGCGTATTATGGCTTCGAGAGCGAAATCATCGACCATAAGGCATGGCGGAGTGGCAATTCCGATACTTCGCCGGAATTCGCTCCCTATTTCGAAAACTACAAAGACCATCGTACCCATGCGCCAGCGGCATGATCGTTGAGCATCGGGGGCGGCAGCGGGGGTTCGGTCCCTGCCTGCAATGAGAGGAGGAACGCCCATGTTCTGCAGCAAATGCGGGGCGAAGATGGACGACTCGTGCACGTTTTGCACTGAATGCGGTGCGCGGCTTGTGAAGCCTGTCGCTCCGGAGGTGGCGGAGCCCCAGGAGCCTGCTGCCGTTACCGCGCCGGTTTCAGCCCAGGTTCCTGCTGCTGACGATACCGTGGTGCTGACGGCGGAGGGAACGGCTGCAATTTCTGCGGTTGCCTCCGCTGATCGGACCGTCGTGTTGGAGCCGCACATGTCGGCTGAGGCGCACGCAGAATACGATCCCATGGCGGGAATCGACATGCAGGTCACAGAAGTTCAACCTGCTGGATTTGAGCCCGATGGATCCTTCGACGCGCCATTCAACCCGGGCTCAACGGCTGTCATGCCTCCGGTTGTGCCTGTGGGAACTTCGGCAGCCAAACCCAAGAAGCGGAAATTGAGCGGAGGCGTCATTGCGGCAATTGTTGTGGCTCTTCTGCTGGTTCTGGTTCTTGGCGGGATTGCCGTTGTGGTGGGAACGGGCATGTTGGGCGGAAAGTCCGCCTCCGGGCAGTCAGCGGGCAAGGCTGTCAGCTTGTCGGTCGTCGCGGCTGATGCATCGGAATATCCCCAGGTCAAGCTTACGGTTGAGGCTGTAGGCGACAATGGGGTTGATTTCACCTTGGATTCCGCGAACGTGGTTGTCAGGGAGGGTGACAGCGCGGATGACCTGCATCGCATCACGAGCGTGACGGTTGCCCCCGATGGGGATGCGGCAACCCGTTACACCGTGTCGTACTCTTCGGACAGCGATGTCTCCAAGGGGGAGGAATGCCTGGTCCGCGTATCCCTGTCCTCCGACTCCGGGTTCAGCGGGACGGTTGACGCGACGTATGCGGTCAAGGACATCAAGGCTGAAACCGGCAAGGATGAGGCGTCAGACAAGGACAAGGGCGATAAGGACGGCAAGGACAAGGATGGCAAGGGCAAAACATCCGGCAAGGATGAAAAAGACGATGCAGCGGCCGGCCAATACATCCTGCCCGATTCCAATTCCCGCTATCTGACCAGGTCCGATATCGAGGGCTATTCGGTCGAGAAGCTGTTCTTCGCTCGCAATGAGATCTTTGCCCGCTATGGTCGCGGCTTCCAGAACGAAGACCTCCAGGAGTACTTCGATGCGCAGCCGTGGTATCAGAAGAAGTATTCTCCGTCCGAATTCGATTCCATGCCCTCGCCCCTCAACGATTACGAGCGCAAGAATGTGGACTTGATCCGCGAGGTCGAAAAGGAGAAGGGTTCGCCCTATCTGTAGGGTTTGATCCAGGCCGGCTGGGCGGGCGGAACCTGGGTGCGATTATGGAACCTCGGTGACGCTTCGCCTGGCTGGACTTCGGCTGATACAATTGAGGTGTGAAAACGCTTCGAAACATAGGAGTCGTGCTTGCGACATCATGCGCCGCCCTTGTGGCGGCGTTTTTCGCGCTCAATATCTGGATGATTGCGGATTCCTCGGAGCATATGGTTTCGCTGGATGAGGTTGCGGCCATGCAAACCCAGAATGGCGCGCAGGCCCAATCAGACGCGGCTGGCGGCGCTGAGGGCGCCGCGGAATCAGTATTGCCGGCGGACTGCATCATCGCATTCGGGGCAACCGTGTATGCGGATGGAACGCTTTCTCCCATCTTGAAAAACCGGGTGGACGCAGCAATCGAGCTGTATCGCCGCGGTGCGGCACCGGTGATCATCATGTCGGGAGATGGTCGGGAGTCGAATTACGACGAACCTGCCGCCATGAAGGCCTATGCGGTTTCGCAGGGGGTGCCTGCCGATGCCGTGTTCTGCGATCCGGGCGGCTATCACACCTATGAGACGCTCTGGCGTGCGGCGCACGTGTACGGCGCATCCCGCGTCGTGCTTTCAACCCAAGAGTATCACCTGTTCAGATGCGTATTCGATGCGCGGTGGCTGGGAATGGAGGCGCTTGGCGTCATCAGCGACACCGGTACCTACGACGACCAGCTCTGGTACGACATCCGCGAATCCGCAAGCCGTGTGGTCGACTTCGTCACAGTGGTGTTCGATTTGCCGCCTGAAAGCCCAGCCGAGGCCATCACGCTCTAGGGTCCTTCGGGCCTTTTCCGACTGACCCGCTGGTCGCTTCGAATGCGCTGATTGCGCCGAAATGGAACTTTTTCGGGTCTCTTATCCAGCGTGTTTTCAGGCTAATGTCGCATGGGCTGATCTTCATTGCGAAATGCCAGGTAAAAATTATGCTGGCATGAGAATGATCCAATGCCAGCATAATTTGGACGTTCGGTTCGCCCGATTTGACGCCAGGGGAGCCGAAACACTTGCGAATCGGTGCGATTCGGCGACGCTTGGCGAGGCGGGCGTCGCCCAGCTACGCGGCTAAAGCCTTTTTGCGATTGCAAGGATGAAATCGCGGGTGGAGAGGGTCGTGGGGTTGGGCAGCGTGGTGATGCGGGCGAGGTCTCCGGTCATCTCGCCTGCTTCGATGGTGTCGATGGTGGCCTTCTCCAGACGGTCGGCGAATGCGGAAAGCTCCGGCAGCCCGTCCAGTTCGCCGCGCTTGCGCAAAGCGCCGGTCCACGCGAAGATCGTGGCCACGGAGTTCGTGGACGTGGCCTCGCCCTTGAGGTGCTTGTAGTAGTGGCGCTGAACCGTGCCGTGCGCCGCCTCGTACTCATAGACACCATCAGGGGAGACCAGCACAGATGTCATCATGGCCAACGACCCGAAAGCGCTTGAGACCATGTCGCTCATCACGTCGCCGTCGTAGTTCTTGCATGCCCAGATGAATCCGCCTTCGGCTTTCATCACGCGTGCCACGGCATCATCGATCAGCGTGTAGAAGTACTCGATGCCGGCCTCGGCGAAGCGCTGTGCGTATTCGGCGTCGAAGACCTCCTGGAAGATGTCCTTGAAGCGGTGGTCGTACTTCTTGGAGATGGTGTCCTTGGTTGCAAACCACAGATCCTGCTTGACGTCCAGCGCGTAATTGAAGCAGCTTCGGGCGAAGCTTTCGATGGATGCATCGATGTTGTGCATGCCCTGCACCACGCCGGCGCCAGTGAAGTTGTGGACCAGCTCGCGGACCTCGGTTCCGTCTTCGGCCGTGTAGACCAGCTCGACCTTGCCTGCTCCGGGGATGCGCATCTCGGCGTTCTTGTAGACGTCGCCGTATGCGTGGCGGGCGATGGTGATGGGCTTGATCCAGTTGCCTACGCACGGCTCAATGCCGGCAACGGGGATGGGAGTGCGAAACACCGTGCCGTCCAGCATGGCGCGGATGGTGCCGTTGGGGCTTTTCCACATCTGCTTGAGGTCGTACTCCTGAACACGAGCGGCATTCGGGGTGATGGTGGCGCACTTGACGGCAACGCCCAGACGCTTGGTTGCCTCTGCGGATTCCACGGTCACGCGGTCGTCGGTGGCGTTGCGGTTCTCAAGACCCAGATCGTAGTACTCGGTTTTCAGGTCGATGTAGGGCAGAAGCAGTTCGTCTTTGATCATCTGCCAGATGATGCGGGTCATCTCATCGCCGTCCATTTCGACCAACGGCGTGGTCATTGCAATTTTCGCCATGGGGCCTCCTGGGTTGTCTCGGTATAGGCGGAAATCATACCCCTGTCTGAGGCTCAAGTTGCGCACGTGACGGCCGTTCGCGCTGAAAAAACGTCGTTTCGTCGCGCCTGAACATCCAATGTGCATCTCATTGCACTTTAGTACGCTGCTGTGCTATACTACCAACCAGCAAAAGCACTTTAGCACGCTAAAGTGCCACGGAAGACAGAAGGGCGAACGCGATGACGGCGTCGTCCGCGACTCAGAAAGAAAGGTATTGAAGATGAAACGGAAAACGGCGCTCTTTGCAAGCTTGCTTGCAGCATTCGCCCTGGTGGCGGCTTTGATGGTCGGTTGCGGTAGCCCCGCTGCCGATGAGAACACGGAGGCTGGCGGCACCACATTCATCGTAGGTTTCGATCAGAACTTCCCGCCCTTCGGCTATATGGGCGAAGATGGTGAATTCACCGGATTCGACCTCGACCTTGCCGCCGAAGTGTGCGAACGCAACGGATGGACCGTGCAGTATGAGCCCATCAACTGGGATGCGAAGGATGCCATGCTCAACCAGGGTTCCATCACCTGCATCTGGAACGGCTTCACCATGGAAACGCGCGAAGATGACTACACCTTCACCGACCCCTACCTGCTCAATGGCCAGGTTGTGGTGGTGCGCACGGACTCCGGCATCACGTCGCTTGATGACCTCGCCGGCAAAAACGTCATCACCCAGATCGATTCCGCCGGCCTCAAGCTTGTCAGCGCCGGTGGTGAATGGGAAGAGCTGGGCAAGTCCTTCGGCCGTCTTGACACCATCCCTGATTACAACACTGCCATGATGAACCTCGAGCAGGGCACGTGCGATGCCGTCATCATCGACCTGCTCGTTGCGAACTACCAGATCGCCGGAAAGGAAGCCACCTTCCAGATTCTCGATCAGCCCCTGTCTTCCGAACACTATGGCGTCGGCTTCAAGGTCGGCAACACCGAGATGGCCGATACCGTCGAATCCACCCTGCGCGAGATGTATGCCGATGGCACCGTTGCTGAACTCGCCGCAAAATACGACATCGATATGAAGAATTGGCTGCTCAAGTAAGAGATGAGGCCATGAGGAAATGCTTCTGATATGCTGAATCAGTTGGGCGGGGGATGAATCTCCCGCCCAACAGCGTGTTGTAAGAGAGAGGAAACCGGTGGATATCGTTACCATTGTGACCATCCTGGGAGAGGGATTCCTGGTCACGTTGCAGATCTTCTTCTTGACCCTCGTGGGTGCGCTGCCCTTGGGTGTCATCGTCGCGCTCGGGCGTATGAGCCGCTTCAAGCCGCTTGCGCTCATCGTGCGCTTCTACATCTCCGTCATGCGCGGCACCCCGCTCATGCTCCAGATGTTCTTCATCTTCTTCGTCCCGTATTACGGCTTCGGCATTCAGACGGGCGCCGATTTCAAATTCACGGCAACCATCATCGCGTTCATCATCAACTATGCCGCGTATTTCGCTGAGATCTATCGCAGCGGCATCCAGTCCATTCCGAAGGGTCAGTATGAGGCTGCGTTGGTGCTGGGCTACTCCAAGCCGCAGACATTCATCCGCATTATCCTGCCCCAGGTGATCAAGCGCATTCTTCCCGCCATGGGCAATGAGGTCATCACGCTGGTCAAGGATACGTCTCTGGCGTTCTGCCTGGGCGTTGCGGAAATGTTCACGCAGGCGAAGGCCATCGTCGCGGCTTCCCGCAACATGGTCGCCTTCGTTGTGGCCGCGGTGTTCTACTGGGTGTTCAACTTCCTGGTCGAAGTGGTGCTCAACCGCGTTGAAAAGAAGATGGCGTACTACCATGACTAAGGAGGCCTGCACCATGTCTGATTCCGTCATGCGTCTTGAGGGCGTTGAGAAAAGCTTCGGGGATGTCAAAGTGCTGCGGGGCATTTCGCTGTCCGTTGCCCCCGGTGAAGTGGTGGCCATCATCGGCCCGTCCGGCGGCGGCAAGTCAACCTTGCTGCGCTGTGCCACGTTGCTTGAGCATTTCGATTCCGGCAGCTTGCGCTACGACGATCTGGTAGTGGCTGAAAACGGCGCAGACGGCAAGGCCGCGTATGCGCCGACGCCCGTCCAGAAAGAGGCGCTGCTCAAATTCGGCCTGGTTTTCCAGAATTACAACCTGTTCCCGCACATGAGTGTGCTGCGCAACATCATGGATGCGCCCGTGCACGTGCAGAAGCGAGACAAAGCCGAGGTTGAAGCACAGGCTCGCAAGCTGATTGCCAAGATGGGCTTGGAAGGCTGTGAGGGCAAGGTCCCCTGCGAGCTTTCGGGCGGTCAGCAGCAGCGTGTCAGCATCGCCCGTGCGTTGTGCATGAATCCGGAGATCATGTTCTTCGATGAGCCTACAAGCGCGCTGGACCCTGAGCTTACCCAGGAGGTGCTGCGCGTCATCAAAGAGCTTGCAGCCGAAGATATGACCATGGTTATCGTCACGCACGAGATGTCGTTCGCCCGCGATGTGGCCGACCGCATCGTGTTCATGGACGGCGGTGTCATCGTGGAGGAAGGTCCCGCGGCTGATCTTGTGTCCAATCCGAAGGAGGAGCGCACCCGCGCATTCCTCAGCGGACGCAAATAGGCGGCGCCCATGGCGATGCTGCTTGCGGGAAAACCCGTCATAGCCCAGATGAACGAAGCGGCCCGTGCGCGCGTTGACGCTCTTGCCGCTCGTGACATTGAGCCGTGCCTGGCTCTTGTGCGTGTAGGGGAGCGCCCCGATGATGTTGCCTATGAGCGCTCCGTCATGCGCCGTGCCGAAATCGTGGGCGTGCGCACGGTGCAGAGGGTTCTGCCTGCGGATGCGACGTTTGGCCAGGTGTCGGATGCCATTCGGGCCATCAATGCGGACAAATCCATCCATGGCTGCCTGATGTTTCGCCCGCTTCCCGCGCATATCGACGATGCTGCCGTGTGCGCCCTGCTCGATCCCGCCAAGGATGCAGACGGCATCACGCCTACTTCGCTGGCTTCGGTGTTCATGGATGGCGAAGGGTTCGCGCCCAGTACGGCCGCCGCATGCGTGCGCATGCTGGATGGATACGGCATTGATCCTGCGGGCAAGCACGTGGTGGTGGTAGGCCGCAGCATGGTCGTGGGCAAGCCGCTCGCATGCCTGCTGCTGCATCGCAATGCCACGGTGACCGTGTGCCATTCCCGCACGGCCGACCTGTCGGCGGTCATGCGTTCGGCTGACATCGTGGTGTGCGCCACCGGCCGCGCCCGTGCGTACGGCGCGGATTGCTTCGCGCCCGGGCAGATCGTGCTCGACGTGGGGATCAACTTCACGCCCGATGGCACCATGTGCGGCGATGTGGACTTCGAAGCTGTGGAGCCCATCGTGTCCGCCATTACCCCCGTGCCTGGCGGCATCGGCGGTTTGACCTGCGGCATCACGCTGGAGCACGTGCTTTTTGCCGCCGAGAGGTTGTAGATGCGGCTGGGCCGCCGGGTTTTCCGGCGGCCCTTTTCCGTAAAGCGGGGATATCGCATGGCGCTCATGGACCCGTCGGTTCCATGCCTGCGGAAACGCCTGTTCGGACGCGGGTTTATGCGAAGGTTTATAGAAAATCAACTCGAAGAACCCCTCGAGGGAGATGTGCATTGCAGCGCATTTCCGCATTGTTGCAGTCGTCCATTGGGCGGTGCGAAGGGCGTGCCGCCAGCAACAAGGAGGGGATGCCATGAAAGAGCAGACCGGAGTTTCCCGTCGTAATTTTCTGAAGGCCTCGGGTCTTACGGCCGTCGGTGCGCTGGCGGCAGCCAATCTTGCAGGATGCGGCCAACCTAAGGTGGCGTCAGGGCAGAGCGCTCCCGCATCAAGCGGTCCTGCGTTCCTGCAGGCTCCTGAGCCCATCACCCAATTCGCCGAAACGCATGAGTATGATGTTGTGGTCGTGGGTGCAGGCGAATCAGGTCTGTCCGCCGTGCATTCCGCACTTGAGGCGGGAGCGAAGGTGGCGTGCGTTCAGAATATCAACACCGCTCAGACAACGGGCAATATGGGCGCATACCTTGATATCGACGCAAATGATGAAGCTGCCCTGCAGGCTTGCGTGTCTTTCGTCAATTGGAAGAGCGATTTCCGTTCGAATCGCAAGCTGGTGGAGGTGTGGGCACGCAATTCTCAGGAGGCGTTGACCTGGTGGGCCGATGAGGCTGCAGCCGCCGGAGTTGAATCGATACGCCACGATGCTGTTCTTCCCTATAACGGCTACGAGATCGCCCTTCATGCGAATACGTACTTCCACGTCGAAGGCAATCATTGCGCTGCTGCCATAGCCATAGCTGAATCTCTGGCTGCGGCTGGCGCTGAATTCTTCTACAACACACCGTGCGTGCAACTCTGCGTTGAGGAAGGCGTCGTCAAAGGTGCAATCTGCACGAATAAAGCGGGTGAAAATGTATTGTTCAAGGCTGCGAAGGGTGTGATTCTGGCGTCGGGTGACTATTCTTCGAATGCCGAGATGCTCGAATACTACTCTCCTGACACAAAGGGCTTTTCGCAGTTTGTGGATTTCCGCGACGGTTCCGGCATGTGCGCAGGCATGTGGGCGGGTGCTGTCATGACCCCGACGGTGCATACGAAAATGATCCACGGGGAACCCGCTGCGGTCCGTCTGGAGATGCCTTTCCTGTTCCTCGACCGCCATGGAAACCGCTTCATGGATGAATCCTGCTGCCGTATGGGCTACATGAACAACTTCGCTCGCCGATATCTGGCTGAGGTCGATTATGAGGATTCCACTGCCGCTAAGTTCTTCAGCATCGTCCCTTCGAATTGGGAAAGCTACTACGAGGACTGGAAGGCAGCGGCTCCCTATGACATCTCCATGTACAATGCATCCAACAAGGTGAACCCTGAAAAGTGGATTTCGGGCGAAACTCCCGAGGAGCTTGCCGAGAACATGATTGCCTATGCCGCCGAGAATGATTGGGCAATGGATCTGTCCGTTGAGGCGATCGTATCCTCTATCCGTCGCTATAACGAGCTGTGCGCCGCCGGTCGTGATGATGACTTCGGCAAGTCTGCCAAATATATGGTGGAAATCAATGGCGGTCCATACTATGCCATCCCTCGTGGATCCAACAAGCTGCCCGCAATTCTGGGCGGTCTGGTGGTCGATGAGAACCATCAATGCCTCAGTGAAGGCGGCGAACCCATTGAGGGCCTGTTCGCTGTCGGCAATGCGTCCGGTCAGTTTTTCGGCGGCGTGGATTATCCCATGGATATCGAGGGTCTTTCCATAGGTCGGGCCATAACCTCGGGCTATGTCTGCGGAAACTATGTGGCCAACCTCTAGGCATCCTTTCCGAAGCTTCGCCTGAGGCCTATCCGAGTGCATCCTGAGCGTCCCCAGCCTTTTCCGGAAGCCCGCTTTCCCCTCCTCTCTTTCGGGCTTCGTGCGTGCGGAGAACCGCACTCGCAACGAGATGCCGCCTCCGATGGCGGCATCTCTTGTGTTCAGCGCTGCTGGAGCGCATGTATAATCGCATCATGACCGAATCATCATTGGCATCCACACCGACCGTCTGCACGCGCCGCCGAATCCAGCTTGAAGGAATCGGGGCGTTTCTTCTTGCACTCGGATGTGCCCGTGCATGGCTCACGCTTCTGTTCGCCGCACCCGCTCTGCCGCTCGACATGGATATCGACGCGCATCGGATCTTCGACTGGTTCTACTTCCTGGCCGCCATCGTGCTCGCATTGTCCGCCCGAAAGCTGACGGCGCTGAGCGATGTGCGATGGGCGGTTCCGGCCATCGCCGTCTGCATGGTGGGCGCTTCGGCGCTGTGCTCGTTTTCTGCGCAGATGGGGCCGTGGGGTACGGCGGGGGCTGCTTTCGGAAGCGTGGCCATGTGGCTCGCGTTCGCCGGTGCCGTGCTGGGTGGTGCCGGTTTCAGTTGTTTTCTGCTCGTGTGGGCCGAGGCGCTCAGCCATCTGAGTTTGGCAAGGATCGCCCTATTCACGGCGCTTTCTCAGCTCTTCGCCGTTGCCCTGGTGTTTTTCTGTGACGGTCTCGACCGAACGCGCCTTGTGCTGGCTTTGATCATTCTTCCGATTGTGGCCGTGGCGGCGCTCGCGCATGCGGGACGTTACGCACGCGGCCAGGATCAGAGTGCATTGCGGCCCTGCGATAGGTCGTGGCGTTCGGTTCCGTGGAAGTTCATAGCCGTAGCAGCGGTGCTGTGCTTTGTCTACGGTCTCAGGTCGCATCAGCTGGCGGCGGGCGCCGGGATGCATTCGACGCTTTCGACCGGCATCGCCATGGCGACGTTTGCAGGCTGCGTCTATTTCTTTTCGGACCGGCTGAGCCTGAATTCCCTGGTTAAATCTGCCATTCCGCTTACGTTGTGCGGGTTCCTCCTCATTCCGGGTGAGGGCTTTTTGGGCACGGTTGTTTCCAGTTACATGATTTCAGTCGGGTACTCCATCATGACCCTGCTGGTTGCACTCATGCTTTACGACATCTCCAAGCGGTTCGGAATCATGGTGCTGCTGTTGTTCTGTCTGAAGAACGCCATGCAGATCTTCGTCGTGCTGGGCGGTGATTTCGCCCGCTTCATCGAGGCGCTGCCGCTGGCCTCGAGCACGGGCGATGCGGTGTTGACCATCATCGTCGTGATGCTGATATTCTTCGTCGCATTCGTCCTCTATGCGGAAAACGGGCTGACATCCACGTGGGGAATCAAATTCATGGATGCCGATGCCCTTACTGAGGAGGGGCGCGAGGAGCAGGCCCGGACGAAGCTTTGCGACCGGCTTTCATCCGAACACAGGCTCAGTCCCCGGGAAGATGAGATCCTTCGTCTGTATGCGAAGGGCATGAACGGTCCGCAAATCGAAAAAGAGCTGTTCATAGCCGAGGGAACACTCAAAACGCATACGCGTCACATTTATGAGAAGTTGGGGATATCCAGCCGCAAAGAGCTCCATGCTCTTCTTTCTGTGGGTCAGCCCGTAGAACCCAAACGGATTGACCATTGAGCGAAAAGGTTGATCATTGAGGGGAAGGCTTGCTCGTTGAACGGGTGGGGCGCCGACGCTGGCGGCGTCTTGGCAGGACCGGCGATCGTCCATGTCGTCGAAGGCCTGTTGCAACAAGAATGCCGCCCGGGAATCCAGGCGGCATTCTTGTTTGGGCTGAGTCTCGAATCTGGCAGCGCTGGGCTGCTGCCTGCGGTTATTCCTCCGCGGGCTCGACCTGCTTTAGGAGGCCGTATCCGCCGCCTTCGCGACGATACAGGACATGGAACATGTTGGTGTCGCGGTCGATGTAGGCGAAGAAATCGTGGCCCAGAAGGTCCATCTGGATGAGCGCCTGCTCTTCGGTCAGCGGGGCGAATTCGATTTCCTTCACGCGGACAACTTCCTCGTCGGCGGAAAGTTCGGCCATGAGTTCGTCCAGGGAAGCGCCTGTGGGCTCGATTGCCTTGATGGCTTCGGCTTCGCGCACGCTGTCGCGGACGCGGTTGTCGATGACGCGGGTCTTGTACTTGCGCAGCTGACGCAGCACCTTGGCGGCGGCAACGTCGATGGCGGCGTACATGTCCTCTTCGCGTTCCTCAACGTGGATGATGTGGCCCTTCGGACGCAGCGTGACTTCGCAGATGCACGGGATGACGTGGTTTTTCTCAACGCGCAGGATGACTTCTGCGGAAAGGGAATCGATGGCGAGAACCTTCATGGAGTTGCCGATTTTCTCGACGGCGTAATCGTGCAGTGCCTCGGTGACGGTGACTTTGCGGCCGGTGACTTTGATATCCATGGTTCCTTCCTTTCCGAGTTCGCTCTCTGAACTCTGAGAACATGGTATCACTGTAATCCGGTGGCTGATGCCAGCCGATGATGATTCGTTATAATCCCAGGTCAATATGCCTACAACGCCTCCGGGCGTATCTCTTTGGACCCCGTAACGCCTCCGGGCGTGCCGCGGACCGCACGGCAATGCGCAGCTGCCGGATGCTGCAGGATTACGGGAAGATGCGGGGGTGCCGGACGTCTGGTTACCGGATGAAAACCGGACGTCCGCCCAGATATGTTGCAAGCACGCGCGTCTCCAGGATGGATTCAGGGTTGCAGGCAACGTCGATGCCGAGCAGATTGCGGTCAAGCACGCAGAGGTCTGCCAGGTATCCTGGTTCGAGCAAGCCGAGTTCCCGTTCGCGGCCGCATACCCATGCGCCGCCTTCGGTCGCTGCGCGGAGGGCGTCTTTTATGCCGATGCATTCGGAGGGTAGCCATCCGCCATGCGGCAGGTGGGTTTCGGGGTCCTTTCTGGCCACGGCGGCGTAAAGCGTGCGCATGGGATCGGGCTCCACAACGGGGGAGTCGCTTCCGAAGGCAAGGGTGCAGCCTGTTCCCAGCAGCGTGGCGAAGGGCCACATGTACGCCGCGCGTTCTTCGCCCAAGTCGCGCTCGGGGCCGCCCGGATCGAGGGTGATATGAGCCGGTTGCACGGACGCTATCACGCCGAGTTCTGCCAGGCGGGCGATGTCGTCCGGCTGAAAGTTCTCAAGGTGTTCGAGCGCATGGCGGCCGTGAGCCGGCTGGCCGAATGTTCCGATGGCCTCTTCGAAGATATCGAGCGCTCCATGGATGGCGGCATCCCCGATGGCGTGGATGCGCACGGCATGTCCGGCGCGCGCTGCGTTCATGACCAGCGTGCGCATGCGGTCCGGGTCCACGGTGGGGCGTCCGCAATCGTCGTGTGCCCTGGCGTTGGCGTAGGGCTCGGCCAGCCAGGCGGTATGCTGGCTGGATACGCCATCGAAAAACTGCTTGAATCCGCAGGCTTGAAGCAGCGGGCTGCGGTAGCGCTTCCGCATGGAGTCCAAGCGATCCATGGAATCCAGCAGCGTGGGGAACATATGCACGCGGACATCGAGCTCTCCGGTCTTTTCGAGCGTGGAGAACAGGTTGTCGAAGACGAAGTCCAGGCCGGGTTGCGCCATCAGGCTCATGTCGCTGATGGATGTGATGCCGCGCGATGCCAGCTTGCGGATGAATGAGCGGTATGCCCCGGCCAGCTCGTCGGAAGAGAAGCTTGCCACTATGCGCGGCATGAGCTCCATCGCTGCGGCTTCGCGCACGATGCCCGTGAGCCTGCCGGATTCGTCGCGGTCGAAGCTGCCGCCCGGCCCCGCCTCGCTGTCCTCGCGGATGTCCAGCTCCTCCATGGCGCGCGTATTGAGCCACAGGGTGTGGGCATCGCCGGAATACATGGCCACGGGACGGTCGGGGTAGGCGGCGTCAAGGGAGTCACGGCTGGGCGTGCGTGCGGGGTTCCAGCGATATTCGCGCCATCCTTGGGTGAGAAGCCAGCCTTCGGGCCTGCGTGCGGCAAGCGGGGCAAGGCGGGCTACGCAGTCGGCCTCGGATTCGCCCAGATAGCTTTCCGCAAGGTCGCTTCCGTAGAGGGCCGAATGGAAGAAATGCATGTGCGCATCGTGGAATCCCGCGCAGATGAATGCGTCGCCGTAATCGATCTGCTCGCAGTGTTCGCGGCATGTCGCCAGCACGTCGTTTGGGCGGCCGACGGCGGTCACGACTCCGTTTCGAAAGGCTATCGCGCCAGGTGAATAGATTGTTTTGCCCGTGAATACGGTTGCAGCGCGCAGTATGGTTTCCTGGGATCGCATGCCGGGTCCCTCCTGATTCCAAGGCGTTTGTGGCGCATAGCGTATGCATTACGGAAAAGAAACAGTCGGGCGGTCAAGGCGCTGAGTGCCCGGCGGATGGTATTATAGCGTCTCGCAAACCATCGACATTAAGGTTTCCCATGTCTGATAAATCCATTTTCATCGAAGAAGTCCAGGGGCATCAGAGCCTGTTCCGCAAGATGATGGAGCTTACCCATTCCGCCACCAAGGCGGCGGGCATCATGCTCCTTGCGGCCATCGCCGCCCTGCTGATCGCCAACAGCGGCCTCAACGAGCCGTTCCTGCATCTGATTCATACCGAACTCGGTTTCGTGATCGGCGGCCAAGTCTACAGCATGTCCTTGGTCCATATCATCAATGACATCTTCATGGCCGTGTTCTTCTTGCTCGTCGGCCTTGAGATCAAATACGAGATGACCGTCGGCGAGCTGACGAACATCCGCCAGGCAATCCTGCCCATCGTGGCGGCGTTCGGCGGCGTGCTGGTGCCCGTGGTCATCTACCTGATCTTCAACTGGGGCAACCCGCTCACCCAACACGGTTGGGGAGTCCCCACCGCAACCGACATCGCATTCGCCTTGGGTATCCTGGCCCTTCTGGGCAGCCGTATCCCCAGCGGCATCCGCGTGTTCCTGTCGACGTTGGCCGTGGCCGATGACATCATTGCCATCCTGGTCATCGCCTTGTTCTACGGGCAATCGCCCAACATGATGTGGATTCTGGCGGCCGCCGGCGTGCTTCTCGTGCTCATCGCCATGAACCGCGCGCACATCTATTCGCTGTTCCCATATCTGGCCGTAGGCGTGCTGTTGTGGCTGTGCGTGTTTATGAGCGGCGTCCATTCCACCATCGCCGGCGTCCTTCTGGCCTTTGCCATCCCGTCCGGTTCGCGTGTCAACCTGCGCGGCTTCACTTCCTGGTCGGGCAAGCGTCTTGAGCACGCCCATGAGATCTTCAATCCCGACGAGCCCATCATCGGCCAGAAAGATTACATGCACAACGTGGCCGACATCTCCATGGTGGCGCGCCAGGTCATCCCGCCCGCAACGCGCCTTGAGGGCTACCTCTACCCGTGGGTCTATTTCGCCATCCTGCCTCTGTTCGCACTCACCAATGCCGACGTGAGCATGGTCGGCGCGGATATCGGCGCGGTTCTCACCAGCCCCGTGTTCTTCGGCGTGCTCTTCGGCCTTCTGGTTGGCAAGCCCGTGGGCATCATGCTGTTCAGCTTCATTGTGGTCAAGACCAAGCTGGCAAGCCTTCCCGAGCATGTCACGTGGAAGCACATGCTGGGTGCATCCATCTTGGGCGGCGTCGGGTTCACCATGGCCATCTTCGTGGC
Source organism: uncultured Eggerthellaceae bacterium (assembly GCA_937892845.1). GTDB lineage: Bacteria > Actinomycetota > Coriobacteriia > Coriobacteriales > Eggerthellaceae > Slackia. The sequence continues at coordinate 115,213 of CALBGP010000013.1, forward strand.
GAACTTGGCCTTCGATGACGAGATGCTCGTCACCACGGCGAAGGCGGGCATTCTGATCGCCTCTGCGTTGGCCGGCATCCTGGGCTTCGCATTCCTGTGGCTTGAGGCCAAGGCCGATGTCCGCCGCGGCGTGGCCTACGTCGATGCGGTTCCGGAGGGCGGCCATGCGCAGCACGCGGATGCCGAAGCTGCGAAGTTCACCGAGCTGATGGCGGATTCTTCGTGCAGCGAAGACGTTATCGCCCAGGTTGAAGCCGCCATGCACAGTGAAGAATCCGATGACGTGGTGGTGAAGCTGCCCGAAGGCACCGAGGGTTCGCTCGTCGAATCCATCACCAACGCGGCGCGCTCCATTCTGCCGAAACGCACGAGGTAGCGTTTCCGCTGGCGCCCAGCACCCTTCGGTGCCGGTGGCTTGACGGGCCGTGGCGTTCGAGTCCGCGGAGTGCGCACCTGCGCAAATTGGCCATGGAACCAGCCGTTCGCTTGATGTATACTCAACGGTTATCGCGCGGGTTGCGCGGCGGTTTCGTCCGCCCGTCCCGCGAAAGGCCATGACGAAGACAGTGCCGCGAGACCGCACGGCTCCAGAGAGGGATCCCCAGGCTGCAAGGATTCCGCCGTGTGCGCGTCAATTCCCTTCCGAGCCGCACGGCTGAACATGAGCCGGCAGCATGCGCGCCCCTGGTGGCATGCGTGTCGGCAGGTAATAGTAGGTCGCGCCGGGCGCTCCCGTCACAGGGTGAAAATGAGTGGGCGCAGTGCCGCAGGGTACGGCGTCAACCAAGGTGGTACCGCGAGAGCCTTCTCTCGTCCTTGGATTCCGGTAAAGCGGAATGCGGTTGCAGGGTTTCATCTGCCGCATCCCGTGCCGGGCAAGGGCGGAAGAAGGCTCTTTTTGCATTTCGGGGCGCAAACCCCTCGCTGAGCCGAGTCAGAAAGGTGAAGGTAGATGGCTATCGTCGAAGAGCTGAATGCGCTCCAGGCTGAAACGCTGGCGCAGATCGAGACGGCTGCGGATTCCGCTGCGCTGGAAACGGTGCGCGTGGCCGTGCTGGGAAAGAAGGGTTCGCTTACGGGCTACCTGCGCAGCATGGGCCAGTTGCCCAAGGAAGAGCGCGCGAGCGTGGGCAAATCCGTCAACGACGTCCGCGCAGCCGTTGAGGCGGCGCTTGAATCCCGCAAGGCTGCCCTGTCCGCCTCCGAGCTTGAGGCGAAGATGAGCGCCGACGCCGTGGACGTCACGCTTCCCGGCCGCGGTCAGCAGATGGGCACGCGCCACCTGATCAACCGCATCACGGACGAAATCGCCGATATCTTCTTGGGTATGGGCTATTCGGTGGCTTCCGGCAACGAGGTTGAAACCGACTATTACAACTTCGAAGCGCTCAATGCGCCGGCCGACCATCCGAGCCGCAGCATGCAGGACACCTTCTACGTGCGTGATTTCTCCGGCGACGTATCGCGCGTGAAGGGCGAATCCGATGTGCTTTTGCGCACCCAGACCTCTGGCGTGCAGGTGCATGTGATGGAGAGCCAGAAGCCTCCCATCTACATCATCGCTCCCGGCAAGGTGTATCGTCGCGACGTTGCCGACCCCAGCCACCTTCCCCAGTTCACCCAGGTGGAAGGCCTGGTCGTGGACAAGGGCATCACCTTCGGCGACCTCAAAGGCACGCTTGACTACTTCTGCAAGCAGATGTTCGGCGAAGACCGCAAGACGCGTTTCCGCGCGCACTACTTCCCGTTCACGGAGCCCTCTGCCGAAGTTGATGTGAGCTGCGGTGCGTGCGGCGGAACCGGGCACACGCATGATGGCGAGCGCTGCCGCATGTGCAAGGGCACCGGCTGGCTTGAGATCTTGGGCTGCGGCATGGTTGACCCGAACGTGTACGGTTTCGTGGGCATCGATCCTGAGGAGTATTCCGGCTTCGCATTCGGCATGGGCGTCGAGCGCATCGCGTGCCTGAAGTACAACGTGCCTGACCTGCGCATGCTGGTCGAAGGCGACATGCGTTTCCTGCGTCAGTTCTGACGCGGCGCCAACCGCAAGCGCGAGAGCGCAACCATCTGCGAATTCGTTTTCGAGAGAAAGATGAACCCATGAAGATATCCCTGAAATGGCTGGCGGATTACATCGAAGTGCCCGCCGACATCAAAGATTTCTGCGACAAGCTCGACCTGACCGGCACCGGTGTGGAGGGTGTGGAGCGCACGGGAGACGCCTTCGACCATGTGGTCGTGGGACATGTGCTCACCTGCGATGCCCATCCCGACAGCGATCACATGCATGTCGTCACCGTGGATGCCGGTTCCGGTGAGCCGGTCCAGATCGTGTGCGGTGCGCCGAACATCGCCGCCGGTATCAAGGTGCCGGTTGCGCTTGTGGGCGCAATCCTGCCCGGTGACTTCAAGATCAAGAAGAGCAAGCTGCGCGGCGTTCCCAGCAACGGCATGTGCTGCTCCCAGCGTGAGCTGGGCTTCGGCAACAATCATGAAGGCATCTGGGTGCTTCCCGAAGATGCGCCCGTGGGCATGCCCATCGCCGACTACCTCAAGATGTCCGACACGGTGCTTGACCTGGAGATCACGCCCAACCGCCCCGACTGCCTGTCCGTGGCCGGTTTCGCCCGCGAGGTCGGTGCCATGTACCAGCGCGATTGGAGCAACCCGCTCGCGGACATGGCAGTCCGCATGCAGCTGGATGACACCTCGGTGCCGGTTGACTCTGCGGTGACCGTCGAAATCGACGACCCCGTCCGTTGCCCGCGCTACACCGCCCGTGTGATCCGCGGCTGCAAGGTGGGCCCCAGCCCTGATTGGCTGGCCGAGCGCCTGACCGCCATCGGGCAGCGCCCCATCAACAACATCGTCGACGTCACCAACTACATCCTGTTCCTGTTCGGCCAGCCGCTGCACGCCTTCGACCTGGCGAAGCTGACCGGAGCCGACGGCTGCGCCCATGTTGTGGTGCGTGCTGCCGAAGAGGGGGAGAAGCTGGTCACGCTCGACGGCGAAGACCGCAGCCTGACCTCCGACATGACCGTCATCGCCACGCCTGAACGCGGCGCCGTCGCCCTGGCCGGCGTCATGGGCGGCCTTGATACCGAAGTGACCGAGGAGACGGTGGACATCCTGCTTGAGGCCGCAACCTTCGAGGCTGGCCGCACCAGCCGTACCAGCCGCAACCTGGGCCTGATCTCCGAGAGCTCCCTGCGCTACGAGCGCGGTGTCGACGACCATGGAATCGATGTCCGCTCCGCTGCCGCATGCGCGCTGATCGCCGAGGTGGCGGGCGGCACCGTCGCATACGCTTCGTCGAACGAGGCGGGCATCGTCGATGTGTGGGCTCAGGCCACCGAACCTGTCAAGCTGCAGTTCCGCGTGCCCCGATTCTGCGCCATGATGGGCGCCGACATCCCGCGCGAGTTCATCATGGACGTCTTGGGCCGTCTGGGTTGCGAAGTTGCCGAAGGCGCCGATGCCGATGTCCTCAACGTCACGGCTCCCACGTTCCGCCCCGACCTTGAGCGTGAAATCGACCTGTACGAGGAGGTTTTGCGCCTCTACGGCATGGACCGCATCGAGGGAACCTTGCCGGCAGGACGCGGACGCGTAGGCGTGCGCACGCCTACGCAGCTCATCGACGCGAAGATCCATGCGGCCCTGCGCGCAAGCGGCCTCAACGAGACCATGACCTATTCGTTCGCCTGCACGGACGACCTTGAGCGTCTGCGCATGAAGGAAGATGGCCTGGGCCGTGCGGTTGAGCTGATCAACCCCATGAACGCCGAGCAGGCTCATATGCGCCGCTCCATCATCCCCGGCCTTCTGCGCAGCGTGGCGCGCAACCAGAGCCATGGCGTGCGCGACATCCAGCTCTATGAAATCGGCGTGGTGTTCGCCGCGCATGATGGCGCCAAGCAGCCCAAAGAGCGCCGCAAGCTTGCCGGTGTCCTGGCAGGTTCCATGGGCCAGGCCGGTTGGAATGCGCCCGCCGTTCCCTTCGATTTCTTCGACGGCAAGGGCGTGTTGGAGAACCTTGCCCGTGAGCTGGCGCTTCCCAAGGTCCGTTTCCGTGCTCTGGATGCCCAGGAGGCGCCGCATCTGCAGCCCGGACGTGCTGCAGAGGTTCTTTCCGGCGGCGATGTGATCGGCTGGGTCGGCGAGCTGCATCCGCTGGCCGTCGCGGCTTTCGAGGCGGAGGCTCCCGTGGTTGCCTTCGAGCTTGACATGGCCGTCCTCGAGCGCAACGCCCGCCCCGCACGCGATTACGTCGATGTTCCCCAGTTCCCGGCGGTCACCCATGACGTTGCCTTCGTTGTGGATGAGGCCGTGACCCATGAGCGCTTGATGCAGTGCATGTCGTCTGCGGGCGGCAAGCTGCTTGAAAGCGCCCAGCTTTTCGACGTCTACCGCGATGCGCAACGTCTGGGCGAAGGCAAGAAGTCCATGGCCTATGCGCTGTCCTACCGTGCGTCCGATCGCACGCTGACGGGCGAAGAGGTTGACAAGGCCCACGAGCGCCTGGTCAAGAAGGTGTGCGGCGCAACCGGCGCCGAGGTGCGCGGCTAGCCCGGCCACCGACGGCCCGGTTGCGACGGTCCGGTTGCGACGCCCGGCCACCGACGGCCTGGTTGCGACGCCCGGCGCGTTCGCCACGGATTCGGCTCTGAGCGAATCCGTGCGGACATGACCGCATTTCCCAAGTGTTTCGGGTTTCGGTGCACCACGAAAACGGATTCCCCCAGGTTGCGTGATACGTGACCTGGGGGAATCCTTGTTTCAGCGGGGTTTTCGAATCTCCGGGTCGCGTTTTCGACCCGAAACACTTCCGATTCGGTGCAATTTGCGGCCGGGAGCCGTGCAATCACATGCCGGTCAGAGGCTGGATGGCGCCTCCTTGATCGGCCAGGGGGATTCGGCGCTCAACCAGACGCCCGAGCGGCTCCAAGAACCTGCGCTCATTGGCGGGCAATCCGGCAAAGGCGCTCTCTATGAGCTTATCGCACAGCTGCGCCGCGTCGCATCCGAAGGCCTTGCCTTCGTAGCCGTGCGCCATGAAGCTTTCCTTTGCTTCGTCCACCTGGGCCTTCGTTACGCCGCCGAAAATCCCGTCCATCTCATCAAGCGATGCGGCGGAGTAGAACAGCCCTTTGATGAGCGCCGCATACGCCAGCACGTAGGGTACGGGCATGGAGTCTGCGGGCCTGATTTCGACGAAGCTCTTCAAGCGCGCATCGGGAAACACCATGGACAGCGCATGTTCGGCGTCGGATTCGGTCATGGGGAAGTCGGCGAAGATCTGGGAGAACGGCGCGGTGTCGTAATGGACGGTGCCGTTGGCCTCGATCTTCACGATTGCGGGCGTGCGCAGAATCCAATCCGCGTACTTCTCGAAGCTGAAATCCGCGTCCAGGACGCCGGGCGCCGTCGAGCAGCGCGCCGGGTCGCATTCCATCCAGATTTTCGTGCGCACCATGCGATGCGTCCTGGGTGCGGCCTCGAACACGGGCGCGTTGTCGGTGATAAGCGAAAGCAGCGGCGCCACGGCGCTTGCCAGGCGCAGTTTGCGAACGGCATCCGCCTCGTCGGTGTAGTCGATGGAGATCTGCGTGGAGGCGCTGGCCCGCATCATACATGGACCGTACGGGGAAATCTCGGAGAGGTAGCGGTTCATGAACTCATAGCGTTCCTTCGGAATCAAAATCTTGTCCGTGGCACGCCGCGCCATGTCGTAGCCCACCGTTTGCACGGAAGCGTTTCGCGCTTGGGTGGTTTCTGCCAGCAGTTTCTCGAAGGCGACCAGCTCATCGCGTGCGTCGGCAAGGGAGGTGAAGGGTCCGGCGGAAAGCTCCAGCTGCGCTGAGGGCTCTATGGTGATGGCGGCACCCGGGCGGGATACGCCCAGCAGGTCATCGCCGTGGCGGGTCTCTATGGGGAAGTGGGGCCGCAGCGCTTCGAGGATGTCGCGAACGCATGCCGAGGTTTCGCCTTCGTCTGCGGTGCCACCGGTTGAGGGGCTGTAGGGCAGAGGCTGCCCTGCGCCGTCTACGATGATGTGCTCGAGTTCGATGCCGAGGCCCTGTGCGTCCGGCTTCGCGCCCGAGCGGAACACGTCGATGAGCGCCTGCTTGTTCTGCTGCGCCACAGAGTCCTGGCTATTGGTCGGGATTGCGTCGAATGTGCTGTCCATGCGTGCTTCCTTTCCTGATTTGCGCCTATACTAGCGCATACGGAACCGCCCGCGCCGCGCATTGTCCGCCTGTCACCCATTCGCCATGTTGACAATATCCATGCACACGTCGAAATTGTCTTGCACGCGCATTCGAATGCTGCTGTTTGATGAATATTGTCGAAAAATTCCCCTATAGATTCCCGCAGAATCGAATATTTATTGAATATACATGCGTATGAGTGTATATTCAGGCCGTTAAGTGAAATCGGTGCCGTGCGCATATGGGATGCGCATTCGGCAGCACGTGAGAAGGTGCATGCAATTGACGAAACGGGCAGTGCGTCATGACGTCATCCGCGAGATCATCCGTCGCGGCAACATCAAAACCCAGCGCGATCTTGTCGAAGAGCTCAAGGCCGAGGGCTACGATTGCACCCAGGCCACCATCTCGCGCGACATTGCGGGAATGGGTCTGGCGAAGTCCCGCGATGGATACTACGTCCTTCCCGAGGATCTTCGTCTTCAGCGCATGGTGGGTGAGCTGGTCGAAGGGGTGGAAGTGGTCAACAACTTCCTGGTGATCCGCACTCCGTCGGGCATCGCAAGCGGCGTGTGCACCGCGCTGGATGCCGCTCAGCTCAAGGGCGTAGCGGGTTCTCTCGCCGGTGACGATACGGTTTTCGTCATGGCCCGCAGCAGCCTGGAGGCGCAACGCATCGCGGATGTCATCAACCATCTGCGCGCCGGCAACGGGGGCAATTCCTCGAATCCCATGTTGCAATAGCACGGTTGGGCCGGCTCTGTCCGAAGCCTTTTCGCACTGAACAGGGCAGGCCGTCGGGTGCTTTGCGCCGCCCCGTAACGCTTCGGCAACTGAATATGGAATCCATCGGCCCCGTCGCGAGCGGGGCCATATCTTTGATATAGTGCCAAGCGATCCATAGCGAAACACAGCGTTATCGGCGTCGCTTGCGGCGCCTGCAATATGAAAGGTGCTATCCATGACGAAGTTTTTCTCCAGGAATGCGGTCCGCGTTGCAGGGGCGGCCTTGATCGCGCTTCTGTCTCTGGCCCTGCTCGCCTCCTGTTCGCCCGCCGAGAAGGAGAAGACCCCGGCCCAGCTCAACCGCGAGTACATGGCTTCCGTGAGCGAAAACGTGGATGACCTTGCTGCCGAGCTCAAGGTGTTCTCGGATGCCGCGGGGCAGCAGGACATCGCATCCATGACGCTTTCCGCAGAGCGTGCGTCGAAGATCATCGGCACGATCGAATCCCTCAATGCCCCTGAGGCGCTTGCCGAGGTCCACAAGGCCTACGTTGCCGGCGCTCAGCAGCTCATGGGTGCGCTTGATGCCTACATCGCCCTCTACACCGAACTGGAAAACGGCTCCATCGATGCAGCCGGGGCCCAGATGCGCTTGAAGGCCATCCAGGCTGATTACGACAAGGGCATCTCCCAGCTCAAGGAAGCTGATTCGCTTGCCGTGGATGCTGCAGGCATGACGCCCTCTGATGCATCCGGCAAGGATTCTTCCGGCACGTCCGCAGACGGCGCTGATTCCGCCGGGGACAATTCCAAGGCTGCGTAGCGGGAGGGCTCCATGAGGACCCTGGGCAACATCATCTGGATTCTGCTCGGCGGCATCTGGACCGCAATAGGCTGGCTTTTGATCGGCTGCATCTTCTGCATCACCATCGTCGGCATCCCTCTGGGACGCCAGGCGTTCAAGATGGCATCGCTTACATTGACGCCGTTCGGGCGTACGGTGGTTTACGGTGGCGGCGCTCCGTCTGTCGTGGCCAACGTATTCTGGATAATCCTTGCCGGCATTCCCATGGCCATCGCGTATGTGCTTGCCGGTGCGGCATGCTGCATCACGATCATCGCCATTCCGTTCGGGCTTCAGAGCTTCAAGATGGCGAAGTTGTCGCTCATGCCTTTCGGCGCGCAGGTGATTTGATTCAGCCTAATATCTCTTGCAAACTGAATTCATCCTGATACAATAGCGAAGTTTCTATATTTCACATGTCTGCGCGACGAAACATCGCGAGTGGCCACGGGAAAAGGCTGCGATGTGAGGATGACCGCAGGCAGACGTACAACGAATGGAGAAAGCTATGACGAAAGTCAGCATCAAGTCGCTGCTCGACGCAGGCGCGCACTTCGGTCATCAGACCCGCCGCTGGAACCCCAAGATGAAGCCCTATATCTTCGGCAACCGCGGTGACATCTACATCCTCGACCTCAAGCAGACCCTCATGGGCATGGACCAGGCCTACACCTTCGTGGGCGACGTCGCCAAGAAGGGCGGCACCGTGCTCTTCGTGGGCACCAAGAAGCAGGCTCAGGAATCCATCGCCAAGCAGGCTGACCGCTGCGGCATGCCTTACGTCAACGCCCGTTGGCTCGGCGGTATGCTCACCAACTTCGTGACCATCCGCTCCCGTGTGGCTCGCATGGAAGAGCTCGAGGCCATGGAGGCTGACGGCCGCATGGACGTTCTGCCCAAGAAGGAGCAGACCCTGCTCAAGAAGGAGCTCTCCAAGCTGCAGACCAACCTCAACGGCATCCGCAACATGAAGGCCGCTCCCGACGCCATCTTCGTCGTCGACACCAACCGTGAGCAGCTGGCCATCCATGAGGCGAAGCGTCTGGGCATCCCCGTGGTGGGCACCCTGGACACCAACTGCGATCCCGACGACGTCGAATTCGGCATTCCCGCCAACGACGACGCCATTCGCTCCGTCGATCTGATGTGCACCTTCATCGCCGACGCTGTCATCGCCGCTGCCGGCGCCCCTGCCATCGAAGAGCAGATGGCTGCCGCTGCTGAGGCCGCCGTCGCCGAGGCTCCTGCCGCTGAATAAGCGCTGCATCCCGCACGACTCATCCCGGCCTGCCGCTCAGTGGGCAGCAGGCCGGAACTCTCCTAGAATTCCGCACGCAAGCCGTGCGCAATCATCCGAGAAAGGATACCAACATGGCTGATATCACCGCTGCTATGGTCAAAGAGCTCCGTGAGATGACCGGTGCCGGCATGATGGAATGCAAGAAGGCCCTGGTTGAGGCTGAGGGCGATATGGACAAGGCCGTCGACGTGCTGCGCACCCGCGGTCTGGCTTCCGTCGCCAAGAAGGCCGGCCGTGCTACCAACGAAGGCACCGTCATGGCGCTGGTTTCCGAGGATGGCACCACCGGCGCCGTTGTCGAGCTGAACTGCGAGACTGACTTCGTGGGCATGAATGAGAAGTTCAAGGCTTACGCTGAGAAGATCGCCCGCGCCGCCATTGCCGCTAAGCCCGCCGACCTGGACGCCTTGAAGGCTGCCGAAGTTGACGGTGAGACCGTGGAAGCCGTCATCACCGACTGCATCCATGTGATGGGCGAGAACACCCAACTGGCTCGCTTCGCTGTCGTTGAAGCCGGCGCTGTCGCTTCCTACATCCACATGGGCGGCAAGATCGGCGTCATCGTGTCCTTCGACGTCGAGGGCGTTGACGCTGCTTCCGCTGAGTTCAAGCAGTACGGCCGCGACGTTGCCATGCATGTGGCCGCCGTTGCCCCCATCGCTGTCAACCGCGACTCCGTTGATCCTGCCGTCGTTGAGCATGAGAAGTCCATCTACATGGCTCAGGCCGCTGAGTCCGGCAAGCCCGAAGCCATCCAGGAGAAGATGGCAACCGGTCGTCTGGAGAAGTTCTTCAAGGAGCAGTGCCTCACCGAGCAGGCATTCGTCAAGAACCCCGACCAGACCATCAACGCCTACACCGACGAGGTTGCCAAGAACCTGGGCGGCTCCATCAAGATCGTCGACTTCAAGCGTTTCGTCCTGGGCGAGGAGTAAGTCTATTCCCGCTCCATATTCTGCGGCTGCATAGCAACCACGCGCCGGCCTTCGGGCCGGCGTTTTTCGTTATGGTTTTACGGCAGGGCTTGGGTGTCTGCGCTTCACGCCCTTGCCCGTTTCTGCGAAAATGGCCGCTAGCTTCAAAGACTTTCTCGCGTCCTGCGGGGCGCTTGCATATCGCTCGCATAATGTCTGCGTACCAATGGGAGGTAATACGCATGCCCAAAGAGATGATCGTCGTCGAGGGCGGCACTCCGCTTAAGGGCGAAGTCCGCGTGTCCGGCGCCAAGAATTCCGCTCTCAAGCTCATGGCCGCATCCATTCTGGGCCAGGGGGCAACCACGCTGCATAACGTCCCCCTCATCAGCGACATCACCGTCATGGGCAAGGTGCTTGAAACCCTCGGCGCCAAGGTGTCTCGTGAGGACCATACCCTCTCCATCGATACATCGGGTGTCACCTCTTGGGAGACGCCGTATGAGCTGGTCTCCAAAATGCGCGCATCCATTGCGGTGCTCGGTCCGCTTCTGGCCCGTTTCGGCAAAGCCCGCGTGGCCATGCCCGGCGGATGCAACCTGGGCGCCCGCAAGATTGACATGCATATGGTGGGTCTCGAGGCGTTGGGCGTCCATTTCGAAACCGACCATGGTTACATAGATGCCACCGTGCCTGCGGGTCATCTCAAAGGTGCTTACGTGGTGCTTGATTTCCCCAGCGTCGGTGCGACCGAGAACACCATGATGGCCGCTGTGGTTGCCGAAGGTGAGACGGTCATCGAGAATGCCGCGCGCGAACCTGAGATAGAGGACCTGGCGAATATGCTCAACGCCATGGGCGCGTGCGTGAAAGGCGCCGGCAGCCCCACCATCACCGTCACGGGTGTTCCGCTGGAAAGCCTGCATCCTTGCGAGCACACCACGGTTGGAGACCGCATCGAAGCCGGTACGTTCCTTGTGGGCGGAGCGCTTACGGGAGGCCCCGTGACGGTCAAGGGCATCGATCCTTCGTTTCTGCGCATGGCGCTCATGAAGCTTTCCGCCATGGGCTGTACCGTTGAAACGGGGCAAGATTGGATCACGGTATCCCGCAGCGGGGATTTGTGTGCGACAGACATCCAGACGCTTCCCCATCCAGGGTTTCCCACCGATCTGCAGGCTCAGTTCATGCTCCTGGCATCCGTCGCGCAGGGAAGCTCCGTCATCACCGAGAACGTATTCGAGAACCGCTTCATGTTCGCTGCCGAAATCGGCCGCATGGGTGCGAATATCGATATCGAAGACCATCACGCCATGATTGCCGGCGTTCCCGCCCTTCAGGGAACCTCCGTCAAGGCCACGGACCTGCGCTGCGGTGCGGCGCTGGTTTTGGCCGGTGTGTTCGCCGAAGGAACCACCCAGGTTCACAAGGTGCATCATATCGACCGCGGCTATGAGGACTACGTGGGAAAACTGGCCTCGCTCGGTGCGCATCTGCGCCGTGAGCCCGATCCTGATATCGAGTTCGACCTGTAGGATTTGCCCATGGTTACCAGACGCAGACCCAATGGGGCGCACTATGCCAGAATCTCCCGGGGCGCTCGCAACGCTACTTTGGGGACGCATGTTTCGCGCCCGCGCAACCCAGAAATAGACTACGCCGGCAGCAGGCGCAATGCCCGTAAGAGTCTGGCTGTGAATCGCCGGGCCACTTCTCGTCATGGCGAAATAAACCAGATGCTGCCTTCCACGTCTTCACGAGAGACGGATCGGGAGTTCCACAACCGCATCAGCCAACGCGCCTATGCGGACCGTCTGGAAAAGAAGACGCACAGGCGCACCATCTTGGCCATTGTCTTTGCGGCGGCTGTGGTTGCCCTGCTGGCATGCGCTGTCGCCGCATTCGTCTTCATTTCCGGAGTGGACAAGCGCTTGTCCTTCGATGATGGCGCGGTGACGGCCGCCTTGGCCGATCCGACGAATGATGACGGCGCCTACTATGCGCTTGTGGCCGGCGAATATGCGTATTCGCAAGCTGACGAGAACTTCCTGGATGCACTTATGCTCGTGCGCATGGACACGGCGAAATCGCAGGCCACCATCTTGTCCATTCCGGGATCTTTGCAGGTGACGCTTTCGGACGGCAAGACGCATCGCATCGGCGAGGCGTGCCAGATAGGCGGGGACGCCGAGGCCATCCGTGCCGTCGAGGCGCTGACCGGCGTGCAGCTGGCCCATTACGCCCGCATCGATGGCGATGCGCTGGCTGAGCTCGTGGATGAGCTGGGCGGATTGACCGTCACCTTGCCCCAGGAAATCGACGACCCCAATGCCGGGTCCATGTACCTGCCGGCGGGAACCCAGGCCCTTGACGGCAAGCAAGCCCTTTACGCCTTGCGTGCGGCCAACCTCAACGGATCCACCGAAGCACGCGCCGGCAACATAGCGCTTTTGGGCGAAGCGCTGGTTCGAAAGGCTGCAGAAGGCAGCATGCTTTCCGTCGTTTTGCGCACGGACGCTGTTTCGCAGGCCGTCCGTTGCGATGCAGGGCTGTTCGATTTCGCTTCGCTTCTGCGCGATGCGGCCGCAATCCCTTCGTCCGGCATACTCTACGGGTTCGTTCCCTCAACGGCTTCGCAGTCTTCAGGGCATGAGGTCCGCACGCTCGATGATGCCATGATGGCTACTGTGATGGAGAATGTCCGTGCAGGTGAATCTCCTGCTGTGGATATGTCCGCCATCGTGGATTCCGTGGACAAGTCGTCGTTTACCATCGCGGTACGCAACGGCACCTCCATCACGGGCGCAGCGGGAGAGGCCTCCGATATCCTGACGGGCGCGGGCTTTACGGTGGAAGAGGTCGGCAACACCGAAGCGGCCGTCTACGATGAAACGCTCGTGATCTACGCCGATCCCGATAAGGCGGACTGCGCGGCAGCGGTTGCGGCTGCGCTGGGCATAGGGCGTGTGGTCAACAACAGCGTCCATTACGTCTATGAAACAGATGTACTCGTTGTCACCGGCAAAGATTGGCAATCGGTAAGCTAGGGTGCGGTCCCGTCGGGCGAAGGGCTGAGCACCCTGAGCCGCAAGATGGGTCGTCCGCGTCCGAAAAGGAGTGACATGCTCAACGAAATCTACCAGATGCTCGACCCCATAGCCTTCCAGGTTGGCCCCTTCGCCATTCGCTGGTACGGCATCGCCTACATCCTGGGCTTCGTCTTCGCGGCATTCGTCCTGTTCCGCGTTTCGAAGCGTTGGAAGCTCCGCATTGATGCGGATTCGGTGCTTACCATCATGCTGTGCGTCATCATCGGCGTTATCCTGGGCGGCCGTTTGGGATATGTCCTGTTCTACGGTGACGGGTACTACCTGCAGCATCCCGGTAAGATCCTGGCCTTCAATGAAGGTGGCATGAGCTTTCACGGCGGATTGATCGGCGTGCTGGTCTCGCTGGCTGTTGCGGCGAAGTTCACGCATATCCCGTACCTCACGTTGACCGATCTTGGCGCCATAGCGGTTCCCGTCGGGTTGTTCTTCGGCCGTTGCGCCAACTTCATCAACGGCGAGTTGTGGGGCGCTCCCACCGATCTGCCGTGGGGTGTTGCGTTCGGCGGTGCCGCGGGCGAAGTGATGCGCCATCCCTCCCAGCTCTATGAAGCACTGCTCGAGGGCGTGGTGCTGTTCGCCATCATGTTCGTCCTCTCGCGCAAGACCCCGCCCCGTCCCCGCGGCACGTTCGGCGGCCTGTTCCTCATGCTCTACGGCACGTTCCGCTTCCTGGTCGAATTCATCCGCGAACCCGATGTGCAGCTGGGCTATCTGTGGGGCGGTTGGCTGACCATGGGTCAGTTGCTCAGCATCCCGCTTATAGTTGCCGGCGTGGTCGTGCTGATTTTCGCCATTCGCAGAAAACTTCCCCAGCAGGGGGTTCCCGAAATGATACAAAACTAGTAACATATAAATCGTCAACAAGGAGATGCCGATGCGGCCGGATGGCATGCATGCAGGCTCTGAGCGTGATATCGTTTACTATGCTTATTCAAACTGCCGGAAAGGCAAATGAAAGGGGTTTACCATGGCTCTGAAGTTCTTCAAGTGCGAGCATTGCGGCAACATCGCTGTCAAGGTTGTCGATGCAGGCGTTCCCATGATGTGCTGCGGTGAGAAGATGACCGAGCTTGTCGCCGGCGCTGTTGATGCCGCTGTCGAAAAGCATGTCCCCGTCGTCGCTGTGGATGGCGCAACCGTCACCGTCAAGGTCGGCGAGGTTGAGCATCCCATGATGGCTGAGCATTACATCCAGTTCGTCGTCCTTGAGACCACCGCCGGTTTCCAGGTTGCCCAGCTGGCACCCGAAGCCGCCCCCGAGGCTGTCTTCGCTCTGCCTGAGGGTGCTACCGCCCTGCGCGCTTACGAGTACTGCAACCTGCATGGTCTGTGGGTCAAGGAGCTCTAAGAACCGTACCTGCGGCCCGGAGGCAACCCGGGCCGCGTTCTTTTCGGCACCCGTCACGGTTTCGCAGGCGCAACAGCTGCTAACTGGTATGATGTGCGGGTGCACATGTCTGACTGCAAAGGAGAAGCTATGGCAATCGATAAAGAGAAGGTAGCCGCTGTGCTCAACCTGATCCGTCCCAGCCTTCAGGCTGACGGCGGCGACGTGCAGCTGGTGGAAGTGACCGATGACGGCATCGTCTATGTTGAGCTGCAGGGTGCTTGCAAGGGCTGCCCCATGAGCCAGATGACGCTGTCCAACGGTGTGGAGCGCATCCTCAAAGAGCATGTCCCTGAAGTTGCCAAGGTTATGCCCGTCTAAAGGGTATCCGGGCTTCAGGGCAAGCGTCTCGCGCGCATCTGATACAGTGAACGGGTCGGCGTGTGCCGGCCCGTTCTTTTTGACCTTACAGGAGATTTGCCATGCCACAGCATTGCTGGGAAACTCGCGGCTGCGATGATGAGATGGGCGATCGCTGCCCCCATCAGACCCTTTGTCCCGCGGAATGCACCTTCGCCATCTGCCGTCGCCCCACCCATAAGCGCGCCGATGCCTTCGAGGTGCTCGACTATCCGGAAACGGATCGCAACGCCGCGCGCAAGGAGGAGTGCCGTTTCTGCCTGTTTTTCCTGGAGCACGGCCCCAAACTGGAGGCGGCTGCCCATGAATAGGAACGTCGCCGTCATAGGCGGCGGCGCGTCGGGTCTGATGGCTGCCATTTCCGCCGCTTCAGAAGGCGCGCATGTCGTCATCTTCGAATCCGCAGATGAGTGCGGTCGCACCATCCGCGCAACAGGCAACGGCCGCTGCAACATGTCCAACGCGGACATCATGTCCAGCGACTACAACCATCCTTCATTTGTGCAGGCGGCGTTCAACATGATGACGCCGGAGGATGTGCTCATGGCGTTTGCGGATATGGGCCTTCTGGCCTACGAGGAGGAAGAGGGCCGCATCTACCCCTACAGCGGCAAGGCTGCAACCGTGGTTGACGTGCTCATGGCCACTGCCCGTGAATGCGGGGTTGAGCTGCGCTGCGGCAAGCGCGTGAAGGCCGTTGAGCCCGCTTCCCGCAAAGCAGGATGGACCGTCGTGTGCGAGGACGGGGATGCCGAATCCTTCGACGCCGTTGTCGTCGCCGTTGGCGGGGCCCCGGCCAAGGGCATCGTTCCTGCAGACATCCCGTTTGTCCGTACGCATCCCGTGCTGGCTCCGCTGCGCACCGATACCGATCCCATTGCCGGGCTGTCAGGCACGCGCGTCCGTGCGCGCCTGTATCTGGATACCGATCCGGAGGCTTTGCGCGACGCGTGGCTTGACATCCAGGATGAGCAGAGCGAACCGGGCTACTCGGGCCCTGAAGAGCGCGGCGAAATCCTGTTCCGCGATTACGGTGTATCCGGCATTGCGGCATTCGACATGTCCCGCCACGTGAAACCCGGTGACATGGTCTTCATAGACTTCTTGCCTGACATGGATCCTCAGGACAAGGTTGATTTCATCTACGGGCAGGCGCTCGATCATCCGCAGCGCACTGCCGCCGAAATCGTTGCGGGGATGCTGCCTGCGGATGTGGCCCGTGCCGTGGTGCGCGCGGCCGGCATCAACCCCGATGAGCCCATTTTGGCCGAGCAGGAAGCCGTGGTCATTGCCATGGTGTCCGAATCCTTCGGCCTTGTCACCCGCGGGGTGGAAGGCAAGCAGGCCCAGGTTACGCGCGGCGGCTACGCGCTTGACGCGTTCAATCCCGCAACCATGGAATGCTTCGCCTATCCGGGGCTGCACATTGCCGGTGAAGCGCTGGATGTCGATGGTCGCTGCGGCGGCTACAACCTGCATTGGGCGTGGACCAGCGGTATCCTGGCAGGTCGCGCTGCGGCAGGAGCCGAACTGTGCTAGAGGTCAGCGGCATCCGGGTTGAGCTCGATGACGCGGTGGCTCCGGGCCTTTCGCGCGAGCAGGCCATCTGCGCCAATACACACGTGCTCGGCTCCATCGCATCTGCGATGGGCATGTCCCGCCGCTCCATCCGTGCAGTCGAATTGTCCAAGCTCAGCGTTGACGCCCGCAAAAAGCATGACGTGCACTTCATGGCAAGCTTTCTGGTGGATGCCGATGCCGAAGCCGAGCAGGCCGCATGTGCCCGCCGCTCTAAGCCGCCGGTTTCGGTGAAGTCCAAGGAGCCTTACGCGGGCGTTTCCATTGCGGTTCTTCCCGAATCCGCCCGCGATGCCGCCATTGCCCGGCTCGGACGCCCTGTTGTGGTGGGGAGCGGACCGGCAGGACTGTTTGCGGCGTGGTATCTGGCGCAGGCCGGTGCCTTTCCGGTACTGGTGGAACGCGGCGAAGCCGTGGATGATCGCCTTGCGGCAGTGGATGCCTTCTGCGCCGGAGGTCCTCTGAATCCTGAGAGCAACATCCAGTACGGCGAAGGTGGAGCCGGTACTTTTTCCGATGGCAAACTCACTACGAATACCAAAAATCCGCGCTGCCGGGACGTTCTCCATATCTTCGAGCAGGCCGGTGCGCCGCGTGAGATCCTGTGGCAGGCAAAGCCCCATATCGGCACTGACAAACTGGTCGGCGTGGTCCGCACCATGCGCCGGCAGATAGAGACGGCCGGTGGAGAGGTGCTGTTCAACACCCGCTTCGACGGTTTGCTGCTGGACGAAGGCGGGCATGAGGTGCGTGGTGTGAAGCTCACGGACACGCGCACGGGCAAGACACGGACGTTGGAGTGCGGGCACATCATCGTTGCGGCGGGGCATTCCGCCCGCGATACCTTCGCCATGCTCCATGAGGCGGGAGCGGATATGGAGCCCAAGCCGTTTTCCGTGGGCGTGCGCATAGAGCACCTGCAAAGCAGCATCGATGCTGCGCAGTACGGTTCGGCGGCGGGGCATCCCGCCTTGGCTGCGGCTGATTACAAGCTGGCCGTGCATCTTCCCGATGGGCGGGGCGTCTACACGTTTTGCATGTGCCCGGGTGGCGAAGTGGTGTGCGCGGCCTCAGAGGAAGGCGGCGTCGTGGTCAACGGCATGAGCCGATTCGCGCGAGACGGCGCGAATGCGAATGCGGCCGTGCTTGTCGGTGTGGACCCGCAGGATTTCGGGGCTGATGAGCTCCATCCTTTGGCGGGCGTCGATTTTCAGCGTTCCATCGAGCGTGCGGCCTTCGATGCGGCTGTGGCTCAGGGCGCTTGCGCCTACGCGGCTCCGGCTCAGCGCGTGGGGGATTTCCTTGCGGATCGGGCTTCGTGCGCTTCTTCGGAGTGCGTCAATTCCGGAGCCCACGATGCCGGCGCTTGCTCTCGCGGCGCGGATTCGCCCGAACCCACGTATGCCCGCGGCGTTGCTTGGTGCAATCTACGCGACGTCTTGCCCGGGTTTGTAGCAGATGCTCTTGCGCAGGCATTGCCGTTGCTTGATCGCAGGCTGCACGGCTTCGCTTCGCCCGATGCGGTGCTCACGGGAGTGGAAACGCGCAGCTCAAGCCCTGTGCGCATCGTGCGCGGACAAGACTTTCAGTCCAATATCCGCGGACTGCATCCTTGCGGAGAAGGCGCCGGATATGCGGGCGGGATCATGTCTGCTGCTGTAGATGGCCTGCGTGTTGCCGAATCGCTTGTTCAGTTCATGGCCGACAGCGTTGATTCCAGGTGAGCCTGGAAGCTGACGGCCAGGTGCTTGGGCGAGATGATCAGCACGTCGCCTTTGAATTGTGCAAGCCAGCCGTAGAAGGTGGGGCTTGGGATGAGGTTGACTTTGAACAGCGCCCGCCCATCTTCGGTGGTTCCTGCAAGGGCTGATTCGCCGAACCTGTCTATCATGGCATCCATGGCATTGTCTGTGGCCGAAAGGGTAGCGCTGATGGAATCCCCGCCGAACATGGAAAACGAGCGCTCTTCGAACTGGATGGGGTCGTAGCTTGCGATGCGGCTGTTCTTTACGGCTCGTTTCGAGGAGATCTCCACGTCCGCCATGCGGTCCACGCGGTAGGTCAGAATGCAGTCGTGGTCTGAGTTGAAGCTGATCATGTAGTACAGATCGTTGGAGTAGATCAGGCTGATGGGCGTTTCGCAATAGACTTTGCCATCCTTGCGCAAACGTCTGGTGCCATCCACTGTGTACTCAAGGTATTTGAACTCAATCTGGTGACGTCTCTGCAGCGCCTGACGGATGGCGTTGAGGTTGTCCAGGGTGCCGGTGTGGTCTCCCTGATCGCGGCCTTCAACTTGCACGCTGCCTTCCAGCATCCACCGGTAGTGCGTCGAGGTGAGCAGCTGGAGCCTGTTCGCAAGATGGTCTGCTTTCTGGCGGCTTATGAAGCGCGATGATTGGATTGCGTCGGCTATCAGCTGAAGCTCGGCGATGTCGAATGCGCGCGATGCGAGGCGGTATTCGGTGGTTGTGCCGACTTTCGATGACGTGATGTCCATTCCGAAATCCTGCAGCGCCGCAATGTCGCGGTACAGCGATTTGCGCTCCGCGGAAACACCCCGGGCTTGGAGCTTGGCGATGATCTCACCCATGGTAAGACCGTGCTCAGGATCGGAATCCTGGTAGAGAATGGCTGCAAGGTGCAACACCTTGAGTTTCTGATTTTCGCTACGTGCCATGTTTGCTCCTGCTGGGGTGCATACTGCCTCACTCACCTTGCGGTGCGTTGCGCTCATGGTAGCGAATACGGTTTTTCTTCGGGTACAGGAAATGCGTTGTGTTAGACCGCTTTGGATAAGTGTCCTATGCACAGTACACGCAGCAGGA
>CALBGP010000014.1 GCA_937892845.1 uncultured Eggerthellaceae bacterium
TCGGCGCAGGCGAAGCGTCCGTATGCGCGGAGCCGCGCCGTCCCGAGGGCGTGGACAATCGAATCAGTTGAACTTGGCACACGCGAGCTACGATCTCCGCCGTGCTTACTTGCACGTGTGCTGCTGTTTTTTCAAGGTGCTCTTCAAGATCAAATGTTTGTTTAGTTGACATCCTTGGGCAAAAAAATATCGCCAACGGAGCAACCGAGGAATTTGCAGACCGCCTTCGCTTGGTCAATGCTCATTCGTTCCTGGTGCTTTTCATAAGACGAGTACGTTTGCCTGGTCACGCCTAGATGTTCAGCCACAGTTGACAGTTTGATTCCTTTGCTTTCTCGGTACTCTTTCAGTGTTTGCATGCCCCTCCTTTCAGCGAAATGAATGTTAATTAAACCAACCTTGTTTAGTCAAGTATTTTTTCCTAATATGTTAATTAATCCGAACATTAAGGATGATTAAATGGCTATTTCAGAAAACATAAAGCGATTCAGGACAGATAGAGATTGGACGCAAGAGCAGCTTGCCGAGAAAATTGGCGTCACCCGCTCGACTGTCACGCAGTGGGAAACCGGATGGTCAAAACCCCGCATGGGTGCAGTTGAAAAGCTTGCCGCCGTATTCGGAGTATCAGCATCGGACATGATCACCGACCGATCCGGATCTTCGCCGTTTGTAGATGTCCCGCTTTATGGCTCTATTGCGGCAGGTACACCCATCGAGATGAATACCGTGGATTGCTCACATCCCGTCCCAGCAAAGATGCGGGAGAAATACCCTGACGCCTTCCTGCTCAAGGTTGAAGGCGAATCCATGAACCACGTGTTGCCGAACGGATGCTACGCGCTCGTAGACCCTCGTCAGACAGCTGATTGCGATGGAGCTCCGTATGCTGTTTGCGTTAATGGGTACAACGCGACGATCAAGCGGGTGCGAAAGCTGAACAACGGTTTTGAACTGGTGCCCGATTCGAGCGATCCGACATATGAGAAGAAAACATACAACTACAACGAGCCGGGGACGGAGACTATAACGGTAATCGGCCGCGTTGTTTATTACGTTCTTCCCTTCGATTGGAGTTTTTAGACGCCTTCAATTTGAGGAATGCGCATATTGGACAGCGCAATACGACCAGAAGAAAAGGAGCCGGGATGGAATTCGAAGAAGCTGTCAGCCAGATGGGCGAAAAAGTCGCAAAACTGAAATCAAGCATAGAGACGGAAGAAGCCACTAAAAACGCCTTCATCATGCCCTTCATCGGAAGCGTTCTGGGATACGACGTTTTCGACCCCAGTGAGGTCATTCCTGAATTCACGGCCGACGTCGGTGTAAAAAAGAATGAAAAAGTTGACTATGCGCTGGTCCTTGATGGTCAAGTGCAGATATTGATCGAGTGCAAGAAGGTCGGAGCCGCATTGTCACTTGAGAATGCAAGCCAACTCTATCGTTATTTTGCATGCACGAAAGCCCGTATAGGCGTTCTTACGAACGGCCAGATATGGAATTTCTACATGGATCTCGACGAACCCAACAAGATGGACCCCAAACCGTTCCTCATTCTTGACCTCCTCGATATCGACAAGGGCGTTCTTCCTGAGCTTGAAAAGCTTTCAAAGCCGTCTTTCGACATTGACTCTATCGCAAGCAGCGCAGAAGAGCTGAAATACGTCAGCGCCATCAAGCGCGTGATATCGGATGAATTCAAGGCTCCTTCGGATGAGATCGTCAGGCTTCTAGCCGGACACGTTTATGAGGGGGCTTTCAGGCAGAACGTGTTGGAAAAATTCAGGCCATTGGTCGGCAAGGCCATGAAGAGGTTCCTCACCGACCAGGTCAACGATCGTCTCACGACTGCACTTGGAGCCGACGACATCAAGATGGGCGACGCCATAGAGCCTGAGACGCAGGACAGCTCCGACTACGAGCCCGTTAAGGATGACGACATCGTGACAACGGAAGAAGAGATTGCGGGCTACAGGATCATTAAAGCGATTGCATGCTCGGATGTGGACCCGTCGAGAATCACGATGCGTGATGCGAAGAAATACTGCGCCATCTTCCTCGATGACAATAACAGACGCCCAGTTGCTCGCCTGTACTTCAATGCAAAGCAGAAGTACCTTGGCCTATTCGACGATGAAAAACGATGCGAGAAGGTTCCGATCAACAGCCTGGATGAAATCTACACGCATGCTGATGAGATTCGCGTTCAGATTCGAAGGCTTCTGTAGCACCCACCACATCAGCATCATGGGCAAGATCGTCTGGTGGTGCGCTGAATTCTAAATTTCCTGCCCGCGTGGATGGGTTGGCCGAGTGATATGGAGAAAACGACCATGGGAAAAGACGGATACGGCGAATCAAACAACATGAAGCTCGAGTGTCGCAGGCCGAACAGGGTGCGGTACGTGTACATCGACTCATCGGAGCGAAGGGCGGACAAGCTGTTCATCAGGTCGAAGCTGCCCGTATCCTTCGAAAACGACCTCTCGAGGGACGGATGCGGCTACCTTGTGGTGATATGCACCGTAGCGGCATCGCGAGAATCGGATTTCCTGGAATGCATGGCGGATCTCGAGCGCACGCTGATTCTGGAAGGCCGTGCCGATTACCGCGCGGCCTGCGACGAGGTGATGGGCATGGTCCGCTGACATGAGGGCTAGGCGCCCGTCTTCCAGTAGCCGTGCAAGGCGGTATCTCCGTCGCATTCGTACGCGTGAATGGAGAACGGATTGCCGACTGGCACCAGATCCACGCGCGCCCCAGAGTGGTATCCGTCATCCGGCTCTGAGATGCCCATGACCATCAGGCGGTCTCCGCGCTCTAGCGACTGGACGATATCGCCGACTTTCAGGCCCTGCATGCGCCCGTCGAAAACTTCAATCACAACTCGCCATTTCCATCTAGGTACGCTATCTAGCAAATGGAAGTCAATCGAATAGAAAAGAAGCCCCGCGCTTACGGGTTGCCGCCCTGGCGCGAGGCTCTGAGAATACCAACCGATTAACGGAAGGCAGGTGCATTGTACCATGTCTGAATCGACGCGCTCGTATTTCGGGCACATCAAACGCACGGGGCATGAGACGTACCGCATCTGGTGGGACGCCCCGCGGGATTCTGACGGCAAGCGCAACCAAAGGACCGTCACCGTCCACGGCACCCGCGCCGACGCCGAGACCGCCCTGGCGCGCGCCCGCATCGGGCTGACGGGCGCCGATGGGTCGTGCCTGCTGCGCGACTACTGGGCGGCGTCCGTCGAGCCGACGCTGCCGGACCTCGCAGCCAAGACCGCCCATGAGTACGCGCGCCTGTGGC
>CALBGP010000015.1 GCA_937892845.1 uncultured Eggerthellaceae bacterium
GCCGTTCCGCTCGCATCGGATGTTTCGAACATCGGAGCGCACCGAGAGGTGCGCTTTTCTGTATATTCACGCTTTGCTACTACGCTTTGATATTGATGTAGGTCACGTTTGGAGTATCAGCATATGTCTAATGAGATCGAGTTCCTCGTTCAAAATCTTTCATCGTCTTCTCGTCGGAGCAGGCAGGCTGCTGCCGGTGCATTGGCGAAGGTTGCTTCCGAATCTCCCTCTGCTCTTTCTTCATATGCTGATGATTTCGTTGATGCTCTCGATTATCCTGAAGCTCAGACGCGCTGGGAGTGTCTCAACGTGTTGACTGCTCTTATTCCCGTTAATCTCGATTCGTGCATTCCTGCTATCCAGGGTGCTGAATCGGCTTTGTTCGACGATGACTCCGGCTTGCTCCGACTTGCAGCTATGCGCTTTCTCTGCGCCGTCGGCTCCACGTCTCCGGAACTCAGTGGGCGCGTTTGGCCCCTCATCGATGAGGCCATCCAATGCTGCCATGGCGATATGGAGTTCCCCGAGATGTTGCATGCCGTCACCGCTTTCTCCGAAGGTTCCATTTCCGATGAGGTCAAGGCTGCCCTTCATGACCGCATGGCTTTCGATGCCAAGAATGGACGGGGTGCGCTTCAGCGCCGTGCCCAGCTAATTCTGGACAATACATCGAAATAGCGGAGTCTACTACATTACAATAAAGTGCATGGTGGTATCATCGTAGGAATTCTCTCTTTGTTTTCTCACGTTGGCTCTGAATTGTGGGATATTCCTAGAAAGGGTTCGTATGATTGCCGTTGATACCTTGCACGTTGGTGATTCCGATTATTCTTTTATTCCGGTCTCATCCATCCCTGAGGCTCGCAAGCTTCCGTATTCTCTCACGGTTCTTCTTGAGAATGTCTTGCGCAATGTAGAAGAAGACCAGCTCAGGGATGTTTATGCCAAGCGCATTGTCGATGCCGGTCTTCAGGGAGCCCAGGGAGAAGAAGTCGAGTACATGCCTGCGCGCGTTTTGCTGCAGGATTTTACCGGCGTCCCTGTTTTCGTGGATTTGGCTGTCATGCGGGAAGCTGCTGCCGAGCTTGGCTGCGACCCTTCATGCATCAACCCTCAGATTCCTTTGGATCTCGTGATCGATCACTCCGTTATCGCTGAATATGCCGGGTGCCCTACTGCGCTTGATTGCAACATGGATGTTGAGTTCCGTCGCAATGCCGAGCGTTATCGATTCCTTAAGTGGGCGCAAGGTTCCTTTGAGAATGTGCGTATCGTACCGCCCGGGGTCGGTATCTGCCATCAGATCAATGTCGAGCATTTTGCCACCGGCGTAATGTCTTCAGACGGTCTTGTGTATTTCGATACGGTTGTGGGCACCGACTCCCACACTACGACAGCCAACGGCATCGGTGTTCTGTCTTGGGGTGTCGGTGGCATTGAGGCTGAAGCCGCTGCGCTTGGCCAGCCCATCACTACGCTTGTCCCTCGCGTCATCGGCATGAAGCTTACCGGTTCTCTTCCAGAGGGCGTCTCTGCCATGGATGTGGCTTTGCGGTTCGCCCAAGTGCTTCGGGCGAAAGGTGTTGTCGGATGCTTTGTCGAATGCTTCGGCGAAGGTGTCTCCTCGTTGAGTGCCACTCAGCGTGCTTGCATTGCCAATATGACGCCTGAGTACGGTTGCACCTGCACTCTGTTCCCCGTTGACGATAAAACCCTGTCTTATCTGAAGGTTACAGGCCGCAGTGATGAGCAGGTTGCCCTTGTCGAGGCGTATGCCAAAGAGCAGGGTTTCTGGCTTGATTCCGAGGAGCGCGTCTACTCTGAAGTTATCGAGCTCGATCTTTCTTCCGTTTGTCCAAGTCTCGCGGGACCGAGTCGTCCCCATGACCGCTTCGATTTCGATGCGGCTCCTGCTCGTTTCGCTGATATCTGCTCGCAGCGGGGTCTTGAGGATGTTTCCGTCGACGTTTCTTTCGGCGGCCAGACCTATTCGCTGTCCCATGGTGCAGTTGCCATTGCGGCTGTTACGAGCTGCACTACCGCAACGGATCCTGCCATGATGGTTGCATGCGGACTTCTCGCCAAGCATGCCGTCGATGCCGGGCTTCAAGCCAAGCCGTGGGTCAAGCGCGTTATGGCTCCTGGTAGCCACGCGACCACCCTCATGCTTGACAATGCCGGGCTTACACCGGCTCTCGATGCGCTTGGTTTCAACACGTGCGGGTATGGGTGCATGAGCTGCATTGGCAATTCCGGTCCCCTGTGGCCTGAGATGCATGAGGTTGCAGAGGATATCGAGCTGGCCGCGGTTCTTTCCGGCAACCGTAATTTCGAAGGTAGGATTTCTCCGGACGTTTCTCAAAATTACCTGTGCGCACCTGCAGGTGTGGTTGCGTATGCTCTGGCTGGAACCATGGACTTTGATTTCGAGTCTCAGCCTTTGGGGTGCGGTCAGGATGGCGCGGCTGTTTATCTTCGCGACATTTGGCCGTCCGAAGCTGAGATCGAGGAAGCTCTTGCTCGGTTCGCTACTGCGCAATGCTACGCGCAGGGCGGAGCTGGGTTCATGGAGGGCAGCAGCGAGTGGAAGGCTCTCGATGCCGATCCCAGCGATGTGTTCGCATGGGATGAGTCGTCCACGTATGTCAGAAGGGCTCCGTATTTCGATGGTATGACCCGCGAACCTGAAGGCTCGGCTCCCGTTGAAGGGGCGGCGGTCTTGGGTCTGTTCGGGGATTTCATCACCACGGACCATATTTCGCCCGCAGGATCCATTGCCCAGGATTCGCCGGCAGCGCGCTATCTGAGTCTCTGCCGATGATTTCAACACGTACGGTTCCCGCCGTGGCAACCATGAGGTTATGGCGCGCGGCACGTTTGCCAACGTGAAGCTTGTCAACAAGATGGCTGACGGCCGCAAAGGCGGATGGACCCGGGATTCCATTGACGGATCGATCGCCCCTATCTTTGATGTTGCGCAGCACTATGCTCGTGAGGGGAGGGGTTCGGTTGTTATCGCCGGGAAGATGTACGGCAGCGGCTCTTCCCGCGACTGGGCCGCTAAAGGCCCCTATCTCTTAGGGGTGCGTGCCGTGATCGCAGAAAGCTTCGAGAGGATACACCGTTCTAACCTCATCGGCATGGGAATCATCCCCTTGCAGTTCGAGGAGGGGCAATCTGCCGAATCGTTGGGGCTTGATGGGACGGAGTCCGTCTCCGTCCAGCCAATCGATTTTTCTTCCGGCCTGCCTGATGCCCGTCACGTGACCGTGTCAGCACGTAAACGAAACGGGGAATGTGTCAACTTCTCTGTTATAGTACGCGTCGATACGCCCACGGAGGGGGCTTACCTGCACCATGGTGGCATCCTCCAGTATGTGCTGCGCAATCTTGCGCGGCATTGATTCGAGGAGAGGAAGGATATGCAAAACAACCAGAACCCGTTTTTCACGATTCTGGGCTTTGATCCGACTGCGCAGGATTCTGGCGGTTCCGATCAGATTCCACCTGTGAATTTCGAGTACAACGGTCCTGATTTCAAAGAGCGGCTCGCGAATATGAGCAAGAAGGCCATGGTGATCTCCATCATCGTGGCGGTCATCGTGCTCGCCGGCATGTATTGGTGGTTCCATCCCGCCATCAACATCCACAGTGTGGATATGTGGTTCTTCGTGGCTGCGTTCATTCTGCTGCCCCTTTTCGTGTTCTTCAAGGCCAAGTCGGCTGCGTACAAGAACGGCACGAAAAAGGTCGGTGTCAACGACGGCAAGGCGAAGGCGTTCAAGCTCGCCTCTTATGTTCCCGTCCTTGTGGCCGTCCTCGTGCTTGTGGGTGCGCTGCTGTCGTTGTCGCTGTTCCCTGGCAATGCGAAAAAGTACGCCTCTATTCTTGAAACCACGGACATGGCCTTCACGGAGGATATCCAGGAAGTCGACTACAACGAAATCCCCGTCATCGACCGCTCCTCGGCTGTGCTTCTCGGTAACCGCACCATGGGCACCATGTCCGACTTGGTCAGCCAGTTCGAGATTTCCTCGCTTTACAGCCAGATCAACTACCAGGATCATCCCGTACGCGTGAGCCCGTTGGTCTATGCTGACCTGTTCAAATGGCTCCAGAACCGAGAAGCCGGCATTCCGGCCTATGTGGTTGTGGACATGACCACTCAGGATGCTCAGGTCGTCCGTACCGAACAGGGCATCAAGTACTCCCAGAGCGAGCCTTTGGCGCGCAACATCGACCGTTACGTTCAGCTCAAGTACCCCTTCTATATGTTCGGGGAGAAGTCCTTCGAGATTGATGACGAAGGTCAGGCCTGGTGGGTCTGCCCGGTTCGCGATTTCACCATCGGGCTTTTCGGCGGCGAAACCATCAGCCGC
Source organism: uncultured Eggerthellaceae bacterium (assembly GCA_937892845.1). GTDB lineage: Bacteria > Actinomycetota > Coriobacteriia > Coriobacteriales > Eggerthellaceae > Slackia. The sequence continues at coordinate 4,380 of CALBGP010000015.1, forward strand.
GCGGTTCTGGTCAATGCCTCTACGGGCGAATGCCAAGACGTAGCTGTCGAAGATGTCCCCAGTTGGGTTGACCGCGTCTATCCTGCCGATCTGCTGCTGCAGCAGTACAACTGGTCCGGACGCTATTCGGACGGCTGGCTTAACAGCTGGCTCGGCCAGAACGGTGTTGTGCAGACCACGCCCGGAACCGATGGCATCCTCGGCTACAACTACATCGCCAAAGATGATGACGTGTGGGTCTACACCGGTGTCACGTCAGCTGTTTCCGATAACTCGATCGTCGGCTTCGTGCTGGTGAACCAGCGTACCGCTGAAAGCCATTTCTATGCCGTGGCGGGCGCTACCGAGGAATCGGCTATGAGCTCTGCCGAAGGTCAGGTCCAGAACCTCCGTTATGAGGCGACCTTCCCGATTCTGATCAATGTCAACGATGTGCCCACCTACTTCATGGCCCTCAAAGACGGTGCCGGTTTGGTGAAGAAATATGCGATGGTCGACATCGAGCATTATCAGAACGTTGCGGTTGGCGACACGGTTGCCGATACCCAGAAGGCCTATGAATCGCTCCTTGTGTCCAGCGGCGCCCAGGAAGCCCCTCAGGAGGAGACCCTGACTGGTTCCGGTGTGATCAAGACCATCAACCAGGCCGTCATCAACGGGAACTCGCGTTTCTACGTCACGCTTGAGGGGGATGACCTGATCTATGACTTCCCGCTGCCCGAGCTGGTTGAGATCGTGGCGTGCGGCATCGGTGATACTGTCGAGTTCACCTATGTTGAGGGCAATCCCATCTGCACCGTCACATCGCTCATCTCGCGCGCTGGCGTAGAGGCCACCGAAGGGGCGGGGGATGCCGTTGCGGCGGAGAATCCCGCTGCCCAGCCCTCTGGTGAAGCGTCTGGAGCGCAGACGGATGCCTCGGCACAGGAGGCGGCTCCTGCTGCATAATTGCTCCATAAAACTCTTGACAGGCCAGCAAGAGTAGGTAGAATATACGGTCGCGTCAGTTAGACGCCAGTGAACGTAAGTTCCGCTGCCGAAGACAGCAGGCACCGTATGGTTCAATCGCATTGCGCGGCCCGCCGAGGTGGAAGCAAGATGATTCTTTGCGGCCCTCAAGTCTTCGTGCTTGGGGGCCGTTTTCGTTTTGCGGAAACGACCCCACCATGCGTGGCGGAACGTTGAAGTGAAACGAAAAGGAGGTGAATCACACCATGCCGAACAAACAGAACATCGCGAACGTTGCGAAGATCGCTGAGGAGCTCGAGGGCATCAGCGCAATGTGGGTTGTCGACTACCGCGGTCTGTCCGTGAAGGAGGCAGAGGCCCTGCGCCATGCTGTCCGTGAGGCGGACGCCCATATGTGCGTCTACAAGAACACCCTCATGCGTCTGGCTCTGGAGAACGCCGGTCTGCCCGCTATGGATGAGGCTCTGAGCGGTCCTTCCGCTTTCATCTTCGCCGCCGGTGACCCCGTTGCTTCCGCTAAGGCCATCAAGGACTTCGCCAAGAGCAGCAAGAAGCTGGTCATCAAGGGCGGCATGATGGACGGCCGTGCTTACAACGCTGAAGAGGTCGAAGCCATCGCAGCTCTGCCTTCTCGCGAAGAGCTCATCGCCAAGCTGCTCGGTACCATCAGCAACCCCATGGTCAAGATGGTGCGCGTGCTCAACGGCCCCATGGAGTACTTCGCTCGTGCGGTTTCCGCCATTGCGGACCAGAAGTCTGCAGCGTAATGCTGCAAATGCCGCGTGACGCCTGCAGAAGGCTTCACGTGCAAGCGGCTTTCCGGCCGCGAACGATGCGGCACGATGCCGCGTGATATGGAAACTGACATCGTTCATGCAAATGGGCGATAAACCCCGAAAGGAGCCATGAAATGGCTGTTACTCGTGAAGAGATTGTTGAAGCTCTGAAGGAAATGCCCGCTCTCGAGCTGTCTGAGCTCGTCAAGGAGCTCGAAGAGGTCTTCGGCGTGTCCGCTGCCGCTCCCGTGGCTGTGGCCGCTGCTCCTGCTGCCGCTGCTGAGGCTGCTGAAGAGAAGACCGAGTTCGACGTTATCCTCGAGGGCTTCGGCGACCAGAAGATCGGCGTCATCAAGGTTGTTCGTGAGATCACCAGCCTGGGCCTGAAGGAAGCCAAGGAGCTCGTCGAGGGTGCTCCCAAGGCTATCGTTGAGGGCGTCAACAAGGAGAAGGCTGAAGAAGTCAAGGCCAAGCTCGAAGAGGCTGGTGCTGCTGTCACCATCAAGTAGTTTTCTGCTTGACTGTGATGTTTTCCATGGGTCCGCTTCGGCGGACCCTTTTGTTTTGTCTGCCAAGGCAACGGGGAGGCAACGCCGGCTTACGGTTGCCTTACTTTCCCGCTGTGGGCGTCGCCTTGAGGCCGGTGTGTTTTATAGTGCATGGTGAGCTTGAGAAAGGAATCATCATGCAGCAAGGATATTTGGCCCGTTCGTGGGCCGCTGTGACATCCACTCCTCACTGGATGGGAAAAATATCGGTTCTCGCCCTCGTGTCCCTTATCCCCATTTTCGGCCAGATCGTCGTTGCGGGTTATCTTTGGGGCTGGGCCCGCGATGCCGCTTGGGGTGTTGATGCCCCCATGCCGGAACACGTTTTCGGAAACGAAGACGGGCATCTGTATGGCAGGGGCTTTTTCGCCTTCGCCATATCTATCATCGCATCCTTCATCCCCAGTGCCGTATCTTGGCTGGCCGCAGGCGCCTTTGGGCTGAGCACCCTTGTTGCTTCTGATGCGGTGGGCCAATTGCCGGCTATAGCGGGATTTGGATTGGTGGGCGCATTGGCCCTCGGTGTGGCGATCTTCGTTCTGTCGGTGATCATCGTTCCCATATCCTGGGTTGCGACGATGAGGATGTCGGTCTACACCACGTTTTCCTCGGCATTTTCGCTGCCGCGAATTTGGGCGATGGTCAGGCGGGATCCTGTCGGATTGGTCAAGATCTTCGCCATGGATATCCTTCTTTCCGTGGGCGTCTCCTTCGTCCTCGGGGCAATCTTCGTCCTGATATTCATTTTGGGTATCTTCTTGATGGCTGCGATGGCCGTACCGTTTGCGGATGCATCCTCTGCGGCGATGGCGTTTGTATTGATGGGTGCGGGCTTTGTCGTTCTCGCTGTGCTCGTGGGGACCGCCTTCGCCTCTGCGTTCGGATTCGTTCTGGTTCAGGCTCTGGTGGTTCGCGCCGTCGGCTATTGGACCGCTCGATTCGATGTCGCGCTCTGGCGCGGTCAAAGCGATCCCTTGCCGTGCGAGGCGGTGATGTAGGCAGTGGCGCACAGCGAAAAGACCAACGCCATGCGTCTTCTCGATGCTGTCGGATGCGGATACGTATTGCATCCTTACGACCCCGAAAAGGCTGTGTCTGGTACCGAGGTTGCACGTGAGCTGGGTCAGGATCCCGATAGGGTGTTCAAGACGCTTGTCACCCAAGGTCGCAGCGGCGCATTCTATGTTTTCATGGTCCCGGTTGCCTGCGAGCTAGATTTGAAGCGTGCGGCTGCGGCAGCGGGGGAGAAGTCGATCTCGATGGTGAAATCCCGTGAGCTTCTGGGCTTGACCGGGTATGTGCACGGCGGCTGCTCTCCAGTCGGCATGAAGAAACTGTTTCCGACATTCGCGGATGAGACCATCCTCCTTTTCGATACGGTCATGTGCTCGGGTGGACGCATCGGCCTTCAGATCGAGCTAGCGCCCGACGATCTTATGGGGGTGGTCGGCATTCAGGTGGCCGACCTCACCGTCAGATGACCTTTTGATTTTGCGAGGTAAAAAAATTTAAAAAAGCCTCTTGCAACAACAAGGGTGTTTTGCAATAATATTTAAGCTGCTTTTTTAAGCACTGTCCCCATAGTCTAGAGGTCAGGACGCGGCCCTTTCAAGGCTGAGACACGAGTTCGATTCTCGTTGGGGGCACCATCGAATTCATGCCGGATTCGCGCTCAGCGCGGTCCGGTTTTTTGTTATGGCGAGGCGTCCGCCACCGGAGTGCCGGGCGCGTTGGGCAGGTGGTTTTCGGCATGGTGATGGGGTCCGTCAGAGAACATGTCGGCGGTAGCGCGCCCGACCTCGTGTTCTATCCGACTCAGGCGCAGGCATCGGCGCATCTCAGGCGAGAGGCGCAGTCTTGTTGCGCCGGTACTTTCGGCACGCACGTCTCGACGCTGCGCGGATGGGTCGGCGATTTGTGGGAGCTGTTCGGAGATGGCAGACGCATCGTTGCCGATGTGGAGCGTGAAATGCTCATGGCTTCGGTGTTCGAGCATTCGCCCCTGTGCGATTCTGAAAACCCCGAATCCATTTCACCTCGTGCGGCTGCTGGCATTGCTGCCGAATGCGTCGCGCGCGCTTCGGGACTGCCGGCTTTCGAAGATGCGGTTGCTTGTCCTTGCGAAAGCGGATTGTCCGAGTCCCAGGCCATGCTTCTGGAGGGAGTTCGGGCGTACTATGCGCGGCTTCGCGAAGCAGGGCTCATCGAATGGGGCCATGTGCTTGCCACGCTGCCGGGCTGTGCGGGCGCAGCGGCTGCCTGCCGGGCCCGTTTCAAGCGTGCGCTTCCGTTTGACGCGGCTACTCAAACTTTCTTGAATGCGCTTGACGGTTTCACCTACGAAATCGAATGGGCTCATGGGATCGATGGCGTCCATCCCGCTTCAGAGGCAATAGACGTCCGCTTCGCCTTTCCGTCCGGCGGCTATGCCCGTGCGCGTCTGCTCATGAGAATTCTCGATGGCCATTTGGGAGATGGAACGGCCGTCATCACAACGAAAGACCCTGCGGGGTTGTTCGCGGATTTGGCTCCGGCTCTGCTTGAGCGGGATATCCCCTGCGCCATGCAAGCCCGGGTTCCGTTCGCTTCGACCGAATTGGGGAGGGTGTTTTTCGCTGTCCGCCGAGTTGTGTTTGACCCCGAGGCCGATAAGAGCCTGTTGTCGGATTTCCTGTTCACGTCTTATTCCGGGCTTGCCCCTTTCAATGCGACGGCGATGGATGCGGCGATGCGCGCGGATCGCTGCAAAGATGCGGCGGCGTGCTTTGAGAGCTTGCGGTCGACGTGCCGCATGCTCGATGTGTTCGAAGATCTCGTGCAGTCTCCTGATGCAGACATCCTGCTGGGCGTTGTCGAGGACTGGATCGAAGGCCTTTCCGGCTACGATGACGCCCATCGTGCGCAAGAGCGTGCTGCCGTGCGTACCCTGCGGTCGGTGATGGAGGCGGGCCGGCTTGCCGGAGTCTCCATGGATTGCTGCGTTTCCCGTCTTGCATCGATGTCCGTCGAAATCGGAGCATGCGCCGGGACGTCCGATGCGCGCGTCCTCATCTGCAGTCAGCGGCATGCCTCCCAGGGGGAGCCTGGCAGTTGCGACATTGCCATCCTGTGCGATATGTCCAGCGACGCCTATCCCGTCAAAGATGATGCGGATTCGGCAACGGTGCTGCTTGAGGAACTGGGTATCGCACGCGAACTCGATGCCTTCGCGCGCGAGTGCTGCACGTTTTCGGCGCTTGAGGAACTTCCTTCGAAGATGCTGGTCATCGAGCGGTGCCTCAATGATTCGTCGGCCGATCCCGTCTATCCGTGCGCTACGGTTCAGGAGTTCGTCGATTGCTATCGCGCGGACACTGCGGCGCATGATGACATCGACAATCCATATGCGCTGCCCGAGCAACTGAGACAAGGGATGTTCGAGCTTGGTGAAGAGGATCTTTTCGAAAATGCCATGGCCTGCGAGACTGCGCAGCCGGTATGCGCAACGCTTTCAGCGCGGGATGCAGGTCAGGTTTCGCAGGATTTGCGCCATGCGGTGGTTTTGCCGCGAAGGTCGGGCGGCAAAGACGGATTCGGTGCAGCGGTTCTGTCCGCTTCCCAGATAGAGGAGTATCTGCTGTGCCCGCATCTGTGGTTCGTTCGCAGAAGGCTGAGGCCGACTGCCCTTGACGAAGGCTTCGGACCTGTTCAAAAAGGCAGCTTCGTCCATCATGTCCTCAAGGATTTCTACGACCGCTTCACCTCCAAGACCGGATTCGCCAGGGTTTCGGTTGAATCTTTGGGCGCAGCGCGGAGCGTCATGGACGAGGTTCTGGCCGAACATGTCAGCAGTCAGTACGCAATGGAGCCTTCCGTCAGCAACAGATTGGTGGCGGCCACGGAGCTTGAGGTTCGCGAGGTCGCCGAACTCTGCGATACCGTGCGCGACCATCTCGAATTCGATGCGGCGTTCCTGCCGGGGTTTCGTCCCGCCTACCACGAACTGGCCATCGGGGGAGAGGATGCCGTGGTGTATGCGGGCCGTCTTCTGACGGGCTCTATCGACCGCATCGATGTCGATGACCGGGGTAGGGCGGTGATTGTCGACTACAAGTCTTCGATCGGGCCGGAGTACGCGCTATGCCAGACGAGCAGAGGCATCCCCCTCAAGGTCCAGACGCTCATCTACGCGCAGGCCGTCCGCCGCATGCTCGGTCTTGATGTGGTCGGAGCCGTCTATGTGTGCTACGGGAAGTCGCATGCGGTATCCGGTGCCTTCGATGCCCGTATGGAGCCAGGATGCCTTGGCGGCATCAAGGCAGATGACTGCGGGTACATGCCGCAAGAGGGCGGGTCGTTCGCCGATCTGCTCGACGATGTCGAAGGACTGATCGAAACCGAGCTTGATCGGATGTTTTCCGGCGATGTGGCACCTGCGCCGGCGTCTGATTCCGCCTGCACATGGTGCCCTGCGACCGGATGCCTTGAAAGGAGGGCGTGATGGGCTGCACCCCAGGACAGCAACGCTGCATCGACACGCTCAGCGGTGCCGTGGTGGTTTCCGCCGGCGCCGGCAGCGGAAAGACATTCACGTTGACGCGTCGAATCGTCAACGCCCTCGAGAGCGGCTTCATCTCCGATGTCTCTGAGCTGCTGGCCATCACCTTCACGTCCAAGGCCGCCGGCGAGATCAAATCGCGCGTCAAGGGCGCCCTGCGCGCCGCCGGGATGCCCGAGCAGGCGCTCAGGGTGGACGGGTCGTGGATTTCCACCATCCATGGCATGTGTGCGAGGATTTTGCGGGAAAACGCCTTGGAGTTGGGCGTGAGTCCGACGTTCGAAGTTGCTGACGAGGCTGTATCCGCCCCTCTGCTCGATGCCGCCATTGAAGAGGCTCTTGCCTGCTGCGATGCAGGATCTTCCGGCTCGTTTGCAGAGCTGTTTTCGGAATATCGCGCCCACGGTGCGGCCTCCATGGGCGATCTGTCTTCTGTCGATGGGATGGTGCGCGCTTTGATCGGGCGCATGTCCGCCAATCCTGCCGGGCTCGACGCGTTGCGCATGAGGGTTGACGGCGCTTGCTCCGCTGTCGTTCTGGCTGATCGCATCTGCGATACCGCCCGTGCGGCGATGCAGATTGCCTCTGCTCAGAAGGCGGGCGCCAGCAGGGATGCGTTCATCTCTGCAACCGAGGAGGCCGTTGCCGGCATCGAAGCGCATCTTGCTGCGGGAAAGGTCTGCGCGCGGGACCTGGTAGCCTTGGTCGCATCGCTGCCTGTTCCCTCGCGGCGCTTCGGTACCGCTGAATGCAAGGATGCCATGGAGCAGTTCGCGCTCGATTATGCCGAATGCGCGCTCGAGGCCCGTCTGCTTGTTGCCGAGCCGGCTGCCGAGGAGCTGGTCGCGCTGGCAGAGGCCGCAATGGCCTCGTATGCCCGCAGGAAGCGGGAGTTGGGCCTTTTGGACAACGATGACCTGCTTGTGATGGCCTCCCGGGCCTTCGCCGAGCATCCGGAAATCGAACAGCGTTATGCCTCCCGGTTCAAGCTGGTGATGGTTGACGAATTCCAGGACACCGACCAGCAGCAGGTGGACATGATCAAGCGCCTTTCAGGTGAGGACTGCGAGCGCCTGTGCACGGTAGGTGACGCCCAGCAGAGCATTTACCGGTTCCGCGGTGCCGACGTGTCGGTCTATCGCCGTCACCTTGATTTCGTGGCATCGAAGGACGCGGATGGCGTGATAGTGCTTCCGCATAACTTCCGCAGCCACGCTGATGTGCTGTCGTTCGTCGACCGGGTCTTCGAGCAGCCGTCTGTCTTCGGCGGCTCCTTCATGTCGCTGTCTCCCGCCCGTGACGAAGCGCGCGTGCCTGCTCCCTTCCGGGGGGAAGGGCCTCGCATCGAGGTGCAGCTGACGACGCGTCCCTTCCGGGGCGTGTCCGCTGAAGAGGGGACACGCATTGCCGCCGGTCGCATAGCCGAAAGCTTCAAGGCGCTGCGGGATGCGGGCCATTCGGCAGGAGACATGGTGATCCTTCTGGGCAGTATGTCCCGTTCCCAGATTTACGCCGATGCGTTGCGCGATGCCGGCTTCGCCTGCGTGGTTGCGGGTGGATCGGTGTTCAATCAGGCGCCGGAGGTTCAGATGATGGTGGATGCGGCCGCCGCTCTGTCCAATCCTGGTGACACCGAGTCGCTATTGAGGGTGCTATCGAGTCCGATGTTCGTGCTTTCCGCCGATGACCTGCTTGAGCTTGCGACCATGCGCGACCCCGAGACGGGTTCTTTGCGGCGACGCGCCCTTGATGCGGGCGTGCGCAGTATCGAAGCCGCCCTTCGCGAAGGTGCTGCGGTGCCTCCTGCGCTGGAGTGCGCCGTGCGCGCATTCGCTGCTTCGTGCAGGGTGGCGGTCCGTCGGGGTCTTTCCGAGGGACTGCAATCCCTCGTTGTCGATTCGGGGCTCTTAAGCAGGCTTGAATCCGAAGGGGCCGAGGGGCGTGCCAAGGCCGGCAACGTCCTCAAGGCCATCCGCATGGCGCGCATCGCTGAGCAGGGGGCCAACGGTGGCCTGGCCAGCGCATCCAAGGCGTTTGAGCTCCGGGTCGCTTTGGCCAAAGAGGCCCCTGGCGCCCTGTCTGCTGCCGGCGGTGATTTCGTCCGCATCATGACCGTCCATGCCAGCAAGGGCCTGGAGTTTCCCATCGTCGCCGTCGCCGAACTGCGTGAAGGCGCTGCCCACGGATCCAAGCTCTCCATGACTGATATGCAGGGCCGTACGTATGCGTCTCTCGATATGGGACGAACTGCGGACAAGTTCTCAAGCGGCCTTATGGCACGGGCGGTTTCCTTCAGTCCGTTCGATGAGTATTCCGACGAGCAGCTCGATGCCGTCCTCGAGGCGCCGGAAAGCCGTGCGATGCTGCGTGCAGCCATCAAGGAGCGCGAACGTCGCGGCAATGACCAGGAAGCCTATCGCCTGCTGTATGTCGCGCTCACACGCGCGAAGGAGGCTCTGGTGGTCTCTCTTTCGGGGAAGCGCTCGAAGGCTTGCCCGTCGGGCTGCTCGGGTCCCATGTCTTCCGCTATTGCCCACGCCCTCTTCGGTCCCGATGGCGAGATTCCCGAGGGCTCGTCCTTCGTCGGCTTCGGAGGGACGCGTCCGGCTCTTGTGGAGCGCGTGGACCTTGAGGCGGTTGAAGGTGCCGTTGATGTGGCAGAGACGCGCGCGGGGCGGGCTTCTTCCGGTGATGTCGCGTCGGGTGGGCATGCTGAGCGGGACGTCTTGGTCCATGCTGTCTGCCGCGTTCCCGTCAGGAGATTCGCGCTGCCTTCCGCCCGTGAGGGCGTGGTCAGCTATTCCTCCATCGCGCATGGTGCCCCGGTTGATGTTCACGATGATTCAGGGTTCGCTTCGCCTGGGGTCCAGCCGGATATTGGATGCTGCGAAGCGGATGCAGGATGCAAGGCGGAGGGTGCGTCGATGGGGCGCGGAGACGCCGATAAGGCGACCGACCTCGGCACGGCGTTTCACCGTCTTGCCCAGCTCGCGGTCATCGCGCGCCCCGATGATGCCGGCGCGCCTCTTCGGGATCCCGGTCCGAAACGGTTCGATGCCCTGTGCCGCAGCTGCAACGTGAGCGACTACGGTCGATTGCGCTTGCGGACGGCGCTCGACGCCTGGTTCGCAAGCGATACGGCTCGGGATGCGGCGCGTCATACGTTCCTGCGCGCCGAGGTTCCTTTCTCTGTGGAGGTTCCGATGGCCGCCAAACCGTTGATGCTGGAGGGTGAGATCGACCTGCTTGCCTATGATGAGCCCGCATCCCAGGGCGGCACCGCATTCGTCTTCGACTACAAAACCGGAGGCAACGATGCGGAAGATCTTTCCGCTCTTCACGCCAAGCACCTTCTTCAGGCGCAGTGCTACGCCTTCGCCGTGCTGGCTCAGGGGTTCTCTCGCGTTGAAGCGTGCTTCATCCGGGTTGAGCGCCCCTGTTCGGATGAGGGTGGCGGACGCTCTTTCGATGTCGCTTCGTCGGGCGGTCTGTTTGAACCCCAGTGCGTGCGCTATGCTTTCACCGACGATGACCGCGATGCGCTTGCTGCGGCCGTCGTGGATGCGTATCGGAGGTCGAGATGATGGTGCTTGTCGAGATAGTGATCGTCGTCTGCGCCGTTGCGTGGCAGATTTGGGTCTGGAACAGAGGCGATGATGTCGCTCCGGGCTCTGATGATGCGTCCCTGGCTGGCTCATTGTCGGCTGAGGGATGCGCTGAGAGGGGGACCGATGAAGGTCGCGACTGAGAAATTGCTGCTCATTGCCGGGGCGGTGTGGATGGTTGCGGGGTTGAACATCGCTGCAATCGGAGTTGGGGCCATTACCCACGGGCATGTTGTCTGGTGGGTGCTGCTCGGCACTTTCGCCGTGTTTCTGATGTTTCACATCATGGTGTTTCAGAAGATGGTGCGAAAACACGCTGAGCGCATCCGAGGGTATGAGGAGGACCGCAAGCACATCTGGCATTTCTTCGACAAGAAGGGCTACATCATCATGGCCTGCATGATGGGCGGCGGCATTGCCCTGCGTGCATCGGGAATCCTCCCCGAGGCTTTCATCGCGTTTTTCTACACCGGGCTCGGTGCGGCGCTTGCCATTGCGGGTGCGTCATTCATCTTTTCGTATTTCAAGGGCGGAGAGGCGGATGTCCGCTGACTCCCGCCTCTTTTATTTGCTTGCGCATTCAGGGTTGCTCGCTTGCGCGCTTGCTTCAGGCGCTCCCCATATCGATGGGGAACGCCTCCCCGATGACCGATGAGGTTTTCGCCCGGACGTATCCCAGGGGGTCGGCCAGCGCTTCCTCGGTATTCGAATAGTTCTCATGGCTGAACAGCTCATTGCGCGCGGCCATATCTTCGGTGTAGTCCTTCAGGAAATGCACGCTGTAGATGCCGTTTTCCATGTGCTCGATCGTAGGGGTCCACTTCACGTTCTCCACGGCGACCTCGCCGTCTTCACCCCGTACGAAGTCGCAGCTCATCATGCCGCCCAGGATGCAATCGATCCATGTGTATCCGCTGGCGAAATCACCGAGGCACCACGCGACCAGGGTTTTGCCTCCATCGGCGCCTTCGAGCCATTCCATGGGCTGGATGAAGTGGGTGTGCGTCCCGATGACCACATCTGCCCCCAGGTCCGCGCATTTCTGCCCCCAGAGCCGTTGCGTTTCATCGGGCTCGTTTGTGTACTCCGTACCCCAGTGCATGGATACGACCACCACATCGGAAACGGCTTTCGCGCGCGGTATGTCCCGCTCAAGCTTCTCGTCGGTGAAGAAGTTGACCAGCGACCCGTCTTCGACTTCGCTGTTCTCACGGCCGTTGAGGCCGTAGTTGTACGAAAGGAACGCGATTCGAATGCCGTTGCGTTCGATGACGCGGATTGTCTGGGCGTCTTCCTGCGTCTCGTGCATGCCCGCCACGGCGACATCAGGATACTGCTTCCAGAGTTCTATCTCGTGGTAGATCGCATCGCTTCCTATGTCGTAGGTGTGATTCGAGTTGCAGTTGAACATGTCCCAGCCCGCGTCCACGAGATCGCCGGCGAGCTCATCAGGGGAGTTGAAGCTCGGATAACCCGCGAAATCGAAGTTCTCGTTGCCGCCCATCACCGTTTCCTGGTTGATGAAGGCAAGGTCGTATGAAGAGATGGCGGGGGAGATGGTGCTGTAGAGCGGGGAGAAGTCGTAGGCGCCATCCCCCTCTTCGCCTGCATTGCGGTCGGCGAAGTCGATGAGCTGCTCATTGATGACGTTGTCGCCGACAGCGCAGAACGTCACACGTCCGTTTCCCGTTGCCGTGACCGATCCCTCGCCGATGAGCTTGGTGGAGATGGAGCTGTCGTAGGTTTGCGCAACAGGCTGTTTGTCGGCGGTGCTTTCCGTTTGGGTCTGCGACTGGTCTGCCGGCTTTTCGGCGATGCACGAACGCAGGGCGGACGCGCCCAGTGCCACTGCTGTGACGATGGCTGCGATAATGGCGGCGAGGAGGATGTAGGCGCCCCAGGGCCGTGCCGGCTTGGCGGGTTTGTAGACCGCTTCGGTCCAGGAGGTTCGCTTGTCGTGGGAGACGTAGACGTTGCTTTTCGCGTGCCCGCCTATGCCTGAGTCCATCCTCACGTTATCGATGCTCAGCGGCGAGCCCGGCATGGGCCGTTCGCGTCTGTCGGACGTATGTCGAGCGGGATGAGGGGGGCCTGTTTGGCGACGACGGTGCCCTGTCTGAGCGTGCGTGCGGACAGAGGGGCGCGGATGCTGGCGGGTGCTTTGGGCTGCGCGGTTCTCTTCGTCGTTTTGCTGCGGGCCGTTTGCGGCATGTGCGGCGTTTCTGGCCGCGGGCGATACCGTGTAATCGTAAAAGCTCACGGACTCCCTGGAGCCGGACCTTTCGTTTCGAGCGACGTCAGCGCACCCATCTGAACCCGTCCGGGGACGGGGACCGTGTTCGTCGGTGGTATGTGGCCGCTTGTCATCCATCGCAATCCATTATACCTTTGCCTGTCCTCCCCGCATCTTGCATTCACGCGTCCATTCAAAGCTTCGCGCGGGCGGCATCCCTTTTGTCGCAAGCGAACGGAGAGAAGGATGCCCCTTCCGTTCACCGAAGCACCTCGCACTTGCAAGCAACGCCATGCGCCCAGGAGTGCCATGCGGCTTTCAAGCTGTTAACATCTTCTAATGTCCCATTTCCGATTGAGAGGAGATGTATGTCCCAGCTTACTGAGATTCGCTGGCATGCGCGCGCCGGGCAGGGCGCCGTCACTGCTGCGAAATTGGTTGCGGATACCGCACTTCTGCAGGATTACTACATTCAGGCCATGCCTGAATACGGACCGGAGCGCACCGGCGCACCCCTCAAGGCGTTCACCCGCATCTGCTCGGAACCCATCGAGGTACACAACAACATCACCGAGCCCGGAATCGTCGTCGTGCTCGATGACACGCTGCTTGACTCGGTCGATGTGACCGAGGGCTTGAAGCAGGATGGAACCGTCATCCTCAATACGGTCATGACGGCTGATGAGGCTCGCGCGAAACTCGGCGTCGCCGATACCGTCAAGGTTGCGGTCGTCGATGCAACCGGGATCGCCATGGATACCATCAAGAGGGATATGCCCAACACGCCCATCGTCGGCGCGTTGTCCAAGGTGACCGGCGTCGTCCCCGTTGACAAGGTCGAAGAGCGCCTCGTCATCACGTTCGGCAAGAAATTCACGCAAGAGATGATCGACGCGAATATCCAGTCTGTGAAGCGCGCGTTCGAGGAGGTGTCGCTGGCATGAGCTGGGATGTGAGCAATTTCGAGAACTGGACTCCCCAGGAGATTCCCGCAGGTTTCGTCGCCCTTGAGGGCGGCAAGTCCGCCGAATACATCACCGGCGGCTGGCGCTCCATGCGTCCGCTGTGGGATGCCGATGCCTGCACCAGCTGCATGCTGTGCTGGATCGCATGCCCGGATTCGTCCATCTTGGTCAAGGATCGCGCCATGGTGGGCATCGACTACGACCATTGCAAGGGTTGCGGCGTCTGCGTGAAGGAATGCCGCTTCGGCGCCCTTGAGTATGTCACCGAAGCGGAAGCGAAGGAGGCCGAATAATGAGCGAGCACAAAGCCTTTTCCGCCACCGGCAACCAGATGATCGCCGAAGCCATGCGCCAGATCGATCCGGATGTCATGGCCGCCTATCCCATCACTCCGCAGACCACCATCGTCGAGAACTTCGCCAAGTTTGTTGCTGACGGCCGCGTTCATACCGAACTCGTCGATGTCGAGTCCGAGCACTCTGCGCTGTCCGCCTGCATCGGCGCTTCTGCGGCAGGCGCGCGCGTGGCAACCGCCACGGCTTCCCAGGGCCTTGCGCTCATGTGGGAGGAGCTGCACATCGCGGCAGGCATGCGCTGCCCGATCGTCATGGCCAACGCGAACCGCACGCTGTCCGCGCCCATCAACATCCACGGCGACCATTCCGACGTCATGGGTGCCCGTGATACCGGATGGGTCATCTTCTTCGCTGAAACCGCCCAGGAGGCTTACGACAACACCGTCATCGCCTTCAAGGTGGCCGAAGATCCCCGCGTGCAGCTGCCTGTCATGCCTACGCTTGACGGCTTCATCACCAGCCACGCGCTTGACCGCTGCGAGCTTGAAGAGGATGCAGTGGTCAAGGAATTCGTGGGCGAATACGTCGCTGCGCATCCGCTGCTCGATACCGACAACCCGGTCAGCCACGGCAACTTCGCCAACATCGGTTCCACGTACATGAAGACCCGCAAGCAGCTGCGAGATGCCCTTTGCGGCTCTCTGCCCGTCATCGAGGAGCACGGCAAAGCTTGGGCTCAGATTACCGGAAGGCCGTTCGAGCTGGTTGACACCTGGGGCACCGAGGATGCGGATTGCATCGTTGTGGTCCTGGGTTCGGCTGCCGGAAACTGCCGCCACGTCGCCCGTGAACTGCGTGCCGCCGGCAAGAAGGTCGGCGTCGTGCGCCCCCGTGTCTTCCGTCCGTTCCCCACGCAGGCGGTTGCCGATGCGTGCAAGGGTGCCAAGGCCATCGCTGTGCTCGACCGCAGCGACTCCCTGGGAAGCCATGCTGCTCCCTTGGGCGCCGATGTCATGTCCGCTCTGTACCAGGCGGGTTGCACCGCTCCCGTGAAGAACTACCTTTACGGTTTGGGCGGCGCCGATGTGACCACCGGTCTGGTGCATGAGGTGTTCTCCGATCTTGAGGCCATTGCCGCCGGTGAAGGCGACTGCAGCCTCAAGTATCTGGGCATTGAAGGTTAAGGAAGGTAGAGGATATGGCGAATATCAAAGAGCTCTCCGCCCGTCCGGAATGCCTGGCTCCCGGCCATCGCCTGTGCGGCGGCTGCGGTGCGTCCATCGCGGTGCGCCAGGTGCTGATGGGTGTTCCCGAGGATTCCCAGGTGGTCGTCGGCTGTGCGACCGGCTGCTTGGAAGTCTCCACCACCATCTATCCGTACACATCTTGGAATGTTCCGTTCATCCATAACGCGTTCGAGAATTCCGCTGCTACGGTCTCCGGCATCGAGGCTGCCTTCAAGGGCATGCAGCGTGCAGGCAAGATCCCTGCTGATAAGAAGGTCAAGTTCGTGGCCTTCGGCGGCGACGGCGGTACCTACGACATCGGCCTGCAGTCCCTGTCCGGCGCCATGGAGCGCGGCCATGATATGGTCTATGTCTGCTACGACAACGGCGCATACATGAACACCGGCATCCAGCGTTCCTCCGCAACGCCGAAGGGCGCTTGGGCTACGACGTCTGAGGTCGGCAAGGTCGAACAGGGCAAGCCCCAGGTCCGCAAAGACCTCACGTCCATCATCGCCGCGCATGGCGTGCCGTATGTGGCGCAGTCCACAGTCGGTCACTGGAAGGACCTGGTCGCCAAGGCGGAGAAGGCCTTCGCGGTCGATGGCCCCGCATTCCTCAATGTCATGGCTCCGTGCCCTCGCGGCTGGCGCATCCCGTCCGATGCGACGTTGGAGATCTGCCGCTTGGCTGTGGATACGAAGTTCTGGCCCCTGTTCGAGGTTGAAAACGGCGTCTGGAAGCTCACTCCCGTCAAGGAGAAGAACCTCAAGCCGCTTGAAGACTTCCTTCGTCCCCAGGGTCGTTTCAAGCATCTCTTCAAGCCTGGCAACGAGGCTCTGCTCGAGGAGCTCAGAAACGACGTCGAGCAGTACTGGAAGTATCTCGAGGGCCGCGTAGCAGGTTCCCAGGATCTCTAAGATCGTGCGGTCGGTTTCCGCGAAGCCCCGCATTTGATAAGAAAACGCCCGCCCGGTCCAGATGGATCAGGCGGGCGTTGCTCATCTCCGGCGCGAGGGTGCCGCATCGTGCGGGGTTAGCCCCTTTCGGCCAAGATGGCTTCGACCGAAGCAAGCTTCACGCAGCAGACGAATATCTCCATGGCTTCTGCAAGCTCTTCGATGGAGGGCAGGGTGGGGGCGATGCGGATGTTGCTGTCATGCGGGTCGCATCTCAGCGGCCAGGTTGCGCCTGCGCCTGTCATGGTGACGCCTGCTTGCTTTGCGAGTTCGACGGTGCGTTTCGCCGTGCCGTCATATCCTGTGAAGCTGACGAAGTAGCCCCCTTCGGGCTTGCTCCATGTTGCGCATCCGGTTCCCGCAAGCCCGGACTCCAATATTCTGTCCACTTCGTCGAACTTGGGTGCGATGATGGCCGCATGCTTTTCCATATGGTCTTCAATGCCCGCTAGGTCTCCGAAGAATCTGACGTGGCGGAGTTGGTTGAGCTTGTCGTAGCCAACCGTTTGGATTCCGATGCGCTTTTCTATTTCGGCGATGTTTTCTGCGCTGGCCGCCACCGCTGCGATTCCCGCGCCTGGCAGCGTGATCTTGCTCGTGCTTGCGAACTTGAAGTAACGGTCGGGATTGCCTGCCCGTTCGCATGCCGCGGCGATGTCTGCGACCTTGCCATGCTCGCTGCGCAGGTGATGGACGCAGTACGCGTTGTCCCAGAAGATGCGGAAGTCCGCGGCCGCGCACTCCATGCCCGCAAGCCTCTCTACCGTTTCGTCGGAATACGTGATGCCGCTGGGATTTGCGTATTGCGGGACGCACCAGATTCCCTTGACGGAGGCGTCATTGCGGACCAGGCGTTCGACTTCGTCCATGTCGGGCCCGCCGTCATTGCAGGGGATCGGAATCATCTGGATGCCGAAGGATTCCGTGATGGCGAAATGCCGGTCGTAACCCGGTACGGGGCAAAGCCATTTGACGGGCATCTCGTCTTTCCAGGGGGCTTGACCGAGGTAGCCATGGACATATCCGTGGCAGACGAGGTCGTACATGATGTTGAGGCTCGAATTGCCGAAGACGCAGACGCGTTCGGGATCGTGCTCCATCATCTGCCCCATGAGCCTGCGCGCTTCGGGGATTCCGGCGCATACGCCGTAGTTTCGGCAGTCCGTGCCGTCTTCGGCGAAAAGGAGGGCGTCGGAGCCGAGGATATCAAGCATGGGGAGGCTGAGTTCGAGCTGTGCGGGGGAGGGTTTGCCTCGGGCCATGTTGAGCGAAAGCCCCTTCGCCGCGAACTTCGCGTGCTCTGCCTCCAGCTCATCTTTGAGAGCTTCAAGCTGTCTGTCGGTCATGTCTGAGTAAGCCACGAGTTCTCCTGTCCCGGCTCTTGAGCCGTTTGCTCGGTCGCGAGGCGGCATCGATGGACGGCGGCCGCCGGCGCCTGTGTCCGTAGCGATGATACGCCAAAACGGTGCGGTTCGCCCGATGCGTCGGCCACTCCACTGAATTAAAGCGTTTTCGCGATTCGAGGCTGCTTGTTTCCCGTATAATCGGCTGGTCTGTGTATCGGAAAGGACTGATATGGCTCATAACGACTTTTTCGTCGTGCTGGCGATGGCTCTGTACTTCATCGTCGTGCTCGCTGTAGGATTTTTCTATCTGAGGAAATCCAACAAGGATTCTGAAAGCTACTTCCTTGGAGGCAGGGGCCTGGGGCCATGGCTTACCGCTCTTTCCGCCGAAGCAAGCGATATGTCCGGCTGGCTGCTCATGGGCCTTCCCGGCATCGCATACTTCACCGGCGCTTCCGACGCCATGTGGACGGCCATCGGCCTGGCCATTGGAACCTATCTCAACTGGAAGTTCGTCGCCAAGCGTCTGCGCAAGTATTCCGAGGTTGCCGGCAACTCCATCACCTTGCCCGACTTCTTCAGCAACCGCTTCCATGACTCCAAGCGCATTCTCATGAGCGTCGCAGCTGTAATCATCCTTTTGTTCTTCTGCATCTATTGCGGCAGCTGCTTCGTCACGTGCGGAAAGCTGTTCTCGACACTGTTCGGGCTTGATTACACCACCATGATGATCTTGGGCGCCCTCGTTGTCTTCGTCTATACCTTCGTCGGCGGCTACCTTTCCGTCTGCACCACCGACCTTATCCAGGGCAGCATCATGATCTGCGCCTTGGTGATCGTTTTCGTCGGCAGCGTCGGTATGGCCGGCGGCGTGGAGAATACCGTGGCGTTTCTAAGCGATATCCCCGGATTCCTGTCCGCCACCTATGTTGCCAATCCGGTTTTGGGCCCCGATGGGCAGCAGCTCGTTGAAAACGGCCTTCCGGTGTTCGGAGATGCCCTGCTTTACGGGTCCGGTGCCATCACCATCATCAGCTGCCTTGCATGGGGTCTCGGTTACTTCGGCATGCCCCAGGTTCTGGTCCGATTCATGAGCGTCCGTCACTCCGATGAGATCAAGAAGAGCCGCGTCATCGCGACCGTGTGGGTGGTCATCTCCCTTGCTGCTGCCGTGTGCATCGGCCTTGTAGGCCGCGCAGCACTTCCGACGGCGTTTCTCACGGCATCTTCTGCTGAGTCCATCTTCGTGCTGCTTGCTCAGATCATGCTTCCCTCGTTCGTGTGCGGTTTGGTCGTCTCGGGCATTTTCGCCGCGACCATGTCCTCATCTTCGAGCTATCTGCTGATTGCAGGCTCCGCCATCTCCCAGAATCTCTACAAGGGTCTGATCAACAAAAACGCCTCCGAGGCTCAGACCATGTTCGTGTCACGTTTGGCGCTGACGGTCATCTTGCTGTTCGGCATCATCATCTCGCTCGATCAGAACTCTTCCATCTTCCAGGTGGTTTCCTACGCGTGGGCGGGTTTCGGCGCCAGCTTCGGCCCTCTGATGCTTCTGAGCCTGTATTGGCGTAGGACGAATGCCCAAGGGGCGCTGGCGGGTATGCTGACGGGTGCTGTGACCGTTATCGTGTGGAGCACCTTCATCAAACCGCTCGGGGGAATCTTCGGCATCTACGAGCTTCTGCCGGGTTTCATCCTGTCCGCTCTCGCAATCGTGATCGTGTCGAAATTGACGGCCGAGCCTTCCCAGGAAGTGCTTGACGAATTCGACCACTACATGGAGGCGGATGCGTGATTCGGATGTGCGGATCCGATCCGTCTTGAGCGAAAACGGGAAACGGAAGAAAGCGGGCCTCATCGGTCCGCTTTCTGTTGAAAAGCCCTCGGAACGAAAGATATGAGGGGCGCGTGCGTGAGAAAAAAAATTGAAAAAAGTTGTGGACGAATGACGGTAAAATAGCGGCAAAGGGAGCGAAAAGGGGAGAGGCATACGCCTGTGAACTGGGGAAATGCCATTTGAGGACGAATTATGCAGTGGAGACGCCCGGAGGCGTGAAAGATATTGACACAGCCCTTGGCTTCCCGTATTATTCTCCGAGTCGCCGCGCGGGGCTCTGAAAGAAGCCCAGGCGACAGGCAGCTTGATAATGCACATATAATCGAGCACTTTGATGAACTGGGCGTGTGCCCGAGTGGTTAAAGGGGACGGGCTGTAAACCCGTTGACTATGTCTACCTAGGTTCGAATCCTAGCGCGCCCACCACTAATGCCCGTGTAGCTCAGCAGGTAGAGCACTTCGTTGGTAACGAAGAGGTCACCGGTTCAAGTCCGGTCGCGGGCTCCAGTTTATCAAATGGCGGTGTAGCTCAGTTGGTTAGAGCACACGGTTCATACCCGTGGCGTCACTGGTTCGAATCCAGTCACCGCTACCATTTGTATTGCGCACGCGCCTATATGGCGCGTGTATTAATATCGAGTTAGTTATGCATCCCCAAAGGATGGAATTCCCAAGAGGAGGAATAATGGCTAAGGCGAAATTTGAGCGCAGCAAGCCGCATGTTAACATCGGTACCATCGGTCACGTTGACCATGGCAAGACCACTCTGACTGCTGCAATCTCCAAGACCCTGTCCAGCAACGACGGATCCCACGGCACCGCAACTGCTGACTTCACTGCCTTCGACATGATCGACAAGGCACCCGAAGAGCGCGAGCGTGGTATCACCATCTCCATCGCTCACATCGAGTATCAGACCGACACTCGTCACTATGCTCATGTTGACTGCCCCGGCCATGCCGACTACGTCAAGAACATGATCACCGGTGCTGCCCAGATGGACGGCGCTATCCTGGTTATCGCCGCTACCGACGGCCCCATGGCTCAGACCCGCGAGCACATCCTGCTCGCCCGTCAGGTTGGCGTTCCCTACATCGTTGTCTTCCTGAACAAGTGCGACATGGTCGACGACGAGGAGCTCATCGAGCTCGTCGAGATGGAAGTTCGCGAGCTGCTCGACAGCTACGAGTTCCCCGGAGACGACACCCCGATCATTCGCGGTTCTGCTCTGAAGGCTCTCGAGGGCGATCCGGTCTGGCAGGAGAAGATTTGGGAGCTCATGGATGCTGTCGACGCGTACATCCCCACTCCCGAGCGCATGGTTGACAAGCCGTTCCTGATGGCTGTCGAAGACACCATGACCATCACCGGTCGTGGCACCGTTGCTACCGGCCGTGTTGAGCGTGGCGTTCTGCATGTCAACGATCCCCTGGAGATCGTCGGTATCCGCGAGACCGCTAAGACCACCTGCACCGGTATTGAGATGTTCCGCAAGCTCCTCGACGAGGCTCAGGCTGGCGACAACATCGGCTGCCTGCTCCGTGGCGTCAAGCGTGAGGACATCGTCCGTGGCCAGGTTCTCTGCAAGCCCGGCAGCGTGACCCCGCACACCGAGTTCATGGGTCAGGTCTACATCCTCACCAAGGAAGAGGGTGGCCGTCATACCCCGTTCTTCGATGGCTATCGTCCTCAGTTCTACTTCCGCACCACCGACGTTACCGGTGTTGCACACCTGCCCGAGGGCACCGAGATGGTTATGCCCGGCGACAACGTTGAGCTTCGTGGCGAACTGATTCACCCCATCGCCATGGAAGAGGGTCTGCGCTTCGCTATCCGCGAGGGTGGCCGCACCGTTGGCTCTGGCCGCGTCACCAAAATCCTGAAGTAGTTCAGGCTTCAAAATTGTTACAAAGTGGAGCCCGCATCCCGGGCTCCACTTATGAAGAGCTCGAAATATGTGTATGAGCTTCAAGCTACGGAAAGATTAATCATAAGGAGAATTCATGCGTACGTTGGTCACCCTGGCCTGCACTGAATGCAAGCGCCGCAACTACACGACCAAAAAGAACAAGCAGAATAATCCTGATCGCATCGAGATGAAGAAGTACTGCAAGTGGTGCAAGACCCACACGGTGCACAAAGAGACTCGATAGCTTAAGGAAACAGGCCAGTAGCTCCAATTGGTAGAGCGGCGGTCTCCAAAACCGCATGTTGGGGGTTCGAGTCCCTCCTGGCCTGCCAGCTTGTTCAAGCAGCTTGAGACGCGAGCTGCTTGTTTTGGGTTTAAGGGTAATTCGTTTTCAGTAACGATGAGCGGGTTAACCGCATTAGGGATCACACAAACATGGCAAAAAAGTCAAAAACGCAAAAGGCTAAAGCTTCCGCTGCACGCCAGGCTCGTAAGGCTCAGGCCGCTGAGTCCGTTCAGATCGAAGAGAATGTCGAGACTGGTGCAAAGAGCTCCAAGGCAGCTGAAAAAGCGCAGCCTGCCAAGCAGGAGAAGAAGGCTGACAAGCCCAAGAAGAAGCGCTTCAAATTCCTGCGTGAGGTTAAGTCCGAGCTTAAGCGCGTGACATGGCCCACGAAGCAGGAAGTTCTTCGCTGGACCGGCGTGGTCATCGCTGCACTTCTGTTCTTTGGCGTTTTCGTTGCCGTGCTTGACAATCTGATTGTCATGCCTCTTATCGTTGCCCTTTCGGGGATAGGAGCGTAAATCTATGGCAAAGAAATGGTACGTGCTTCATACGTATTCCGGATATGAGAACAAGGTAAAAAAGAACCTTGAAACCCGAATCGAGACCATGGGTCTCGAAAACAATGTTTTCGGCATTGAGATTCCCACTGAGATGGTGACCGAGATAAAAGAGGGCGGTCGTCGCATCGAAAGTGAAAAAAAGGTATTCCCCGGCTATGTTCTTGTCCGCATGGAGCTTGACGACCGCAGTTGGGCTGCTGTCCGTAACACTCCCGGCGTGACGGGCTTTGTCGGAAGCCAAGGCAATCCTGCTCCGTTGACTCGTGAAGAGTACAACAAGATTATGAAAAGGACTTCTGCTGCGGCTCCCAAAAAGACCTCCACTGTTCTGGAAGTGGGGCAGTCTGTTAAAGTCACCAATGGTCCGCTTTCGGATTTCGACGGCACCGTTGTCGAGGTTTCTCCTGAAACCGGCAAGGTGAAGGTGACGGTATCCATCTTCGGTCGTGAGACTCCTGTTGAGCTCTCCTTTGACCAGGTGGCTCGAATCTAGTGTATCCTCGGCCCGTGCGTGCCTGGGTGGACAGGGCTTCTCATGCGTGCGGCCGTTTGAATGCAAACCAGGTATAGTAAGGAAACAAAAAGATGGCTGAAAAGAAAAAGACCGGCTTCATCAAACTGCAGATTCCTGCTGGTGCTGCCAATCCGGCTCCTCCGGTTGGTCCTGCTCTGGGTTCTCAGGGCGTCAACATCATGCAGTTCTGCCAGGCGTTCAACGCTGAGACCAAGGACAAGGCCGGCACGATCATTCCTGTCGAGATTACGGTGTATGAGGATAAGTCCTTCACCTTCGTGTGCAAGACTCCTCCTGCCGCAGTTCTGATCAAGGAAGCTCTTGGAATCAAGAGCGGTTCCGGCATTCCCCAGCTGAAGTTCGCCGGCACCCTCACTCAGGATCAGCTCCGCAGCATCGCTGAGACCAAGATGCCTGACCTCAATGCCAACGACATCGATGCCGCTATGGAGATCATCGCCGGCACCGCTCGTAGCATGGGCGTTCGCATCGAAGGCCGCGAGATGAAGAAGGTTTACGTTCCTTCCAAGAAGCTCGCCAACATGCTCGCTGGCAAGGCTGAATAGTTTTAGTTCACCAGATGCGCCTGCGCATCATGTGGAAGGATGCATGAGGGCATCCGCCATTACCACGAAAGGATAGCTTCAAATGAAGAAGACCAAGAACCAGAAGATTGCCGCAGAGAAGATCGAAGAGGGCAAGTTCTACGCTCCTCTCGAGGCTCTCTCCCTCGTCAAAGAGGTTTCCACCGCCAAGTTCGACGAGACCGTGGAAGTCCACTTCCGCTTGGGTATCGACACCCGTCAGGCTGATCAGCAGCTCCGTGGCATGGTTTCTCTGCCCAACGGCTCCGGCAAAGAAGTGCGCGTTGCTGTCTTTGCTGAGGGCGCTGCTGCCGATGCGGCTCGCGCTGCTGGCGCTGACATCGTCGGCTCCGATGATCTTGTTGCTGAGA
Source organism: uncultured Eggerthellaceae bacterium (assembly GCA_937892845.1). Lineage (GTDB taxonomy): Bacteria > Actinomycetota > Coriobacteriia > Coriobacteriales > Eggerthellaceae > Slackia. The sequence continues at coordinate 27,904 of CALBGP010000015.1, forward strand.
TTCAGGCTGGCAACATGAACTTCGACGCTACCGTTGCCACCCCTGACATGATGGCCAAGGTTGGCCGTCTGGGTAAGATCCTCGGTCCTCGCGGCCTTATGCCCAACCCCAAGCTGGGCACCGTCACCCCTGATGTCGCCAAAGCCATCAGCGATCTCAAGGGTGGTAAGGTTGAGTACCGTGCTGACCGTTACGGCATCGCCCATGTCATCCTCGGCAAGGTCAGCTTCGATGCTGAAAAGCTTGCTGAGAACTACGGCGCAGTCTATGACGAGATCGTGCGTATGAAGCCTGCTGCTGCTAAGGGCAAGTACCTCAAGTCCATCACGGTTTCTTCCACCATGGGCCCCGGCATCGCCGTTGACCCTGCCGTGTCTCGCAACTTCGCTGAGAAGGATGCCGAGTAGTCTCGAGGACTGAACGACTCCGGTCGGTTGAAGCTAACGCCACCTGCATGACGGGTGGCGTTTTTTTGTATGGAGTACTTGCCGGCTTGCGCGGTGGTAGAATCACGTCTGCAACCTGATTATGCATATGTTTTAACGAAAGGCGTGAACGACATGATTATCAAGAAGTCTCCCGCTGAAATCGAAGCCATGAAGGAGGCTGGGCGCATTTCGGCGAAGGTGCTACGCGAGGTGGGAGCATTGGTGCGTCCTGGCGTGTCGACTCTCGAACTCGATCGCTTCGTCGAATCTATGATTCGCCTTGAAGGCGGCATTCCTGCATTCAAGGGATATGGCGGGTTCCCGGGAAGCATCTGCGCCTCCATCAATGACCAGATCGTGCACGGTATACCCTCCGCTGATGTCATCCTCAAAGAGGGCGATATCATTTCCATCGATACCGGCGCCATAGTTGACGGGTGGGTCGGCGATAATGCGTGGACTTATCCGGTTGGAAAGATCTCCCCTGAACTTCAGAAGCTGCTCGATACAACCGAGAAGTGCATGTGGGCCGGTCTTGATGCCGCGCGTCCCGGTAATCGCCTGGGTGATATCGGCTATGCCGTTCAGACCATTGCTGAAGCTGAGGGCTACGGTGTGGTTCGCGAATATGTGGGCCACGGCATTGGCAGGAACATGCATGAAGATCCCAATGTCCCCAATTACGGTCGTAGGCATCACGGCATCGTGCTCCAACCTGGAATGGTGTTGGCTATCGAACCCATGATCAATTTGGGAACCCATAAGACCAAGCAGATGCCTGATGGATGGCTTGTGTGCACGCAGGATGGCAAGCCCTCGGCCCATTTTGAGAAGACTGTGGCCATCACGGAGGAAGGTCCTGTAATCCTCACTACTGAGCCGGGATTCCGTCGTCCCGTCAACTAGAGGTGAACCGCTGATTCAATTGGCTTGCTTTTAGCGCGCGTGCTTACCGGCGCGCGTGCTTTGCTTTTCCGACCTTCTCATTGATTTTGCGATCAGTGAATTTACGCAGGATACGTGTGAACATGGATGCTTCGGGGAAATCCAGGGCGCATGTCGGACCGAACGTAACGGCGAGCGCAAGCAGTCCTCCGATGATGATGAGTATCAAGGCATTGCCGATCGATCCGTCGAGTGGGAGGAAGGCAGGCGCCAGAATGTAGATGAGCACCGCCGCCGCTCCTGCTCCGGCAATTCCTAAGATCAGCGCTCTGAGTGCGGCCTTGACGGTTGATTTGATTCCGAGTGGACCGAGATGTGAGCGAAGATAGAGTATTCCGATGATATCGACAAGGGCGTAATAGACGGTTTCGCCGAATGCGACCGCTGCTAAGCCGAAGATCCCCAGCGCACCTCCCATTTCCGTAGCGAAGATGAGCGTGAAGGCAATCTGGACGATTGCGCCTCCTGCAACCATGATGGCGAAGTGCTTCATTTTCCGCAGCGCAGAGAATGCCTTCTGCAAATAGGTGTTCACGGCGTAGAAGGGAAGCGAGACGGACAGGATGGCAAGATACGTTGCGATCTGATGGATGTTCTCTTCGCTGAACGCACCGATGTGGTAGAGCGTGACTAGGGGGATGGAGAAGACGATCAGATACATGGCGAAGGGCACCATGAGGAAGATTATCTGATTGATTCCCTTGGTCAGGCCTTTCTTGAAGCCTGACATGTTTCCCTGCGCGACCATGTCCGATATTTCGGTGAACAGTGCTGTTGTGATGGGGACGGTGAGGAAGGCGTAGGGGAGTGTGAACCACAGGCGGGCGTAGGCGATGACTGAAGGGCCGTTGTCCGCGGACGCGTAAGCTGCAGCGTTCTGAACGGAAACGATGATGAGTCCGGCGAACATGACTATCACGGCAGGTATGCCGATGGAGAGCGTCTCCATCAGAGCGGGATCTTTGAGGTTGATGCGGAAACGCAGATGGATGCCGTTGCGCTTGAGCGCGGGCAGTTGAATGGCCATCTGGATGAAAACGCCGAGCGGGTTGCCTATCGCGATGATGAGCTTGGCCGCATCGGCGTCAAGCGGTGCGACGAATGCGTATGCGACGAATGTGAGCGTCACGATGATGTTGTTGAAGATGGGTGCCGCGCTGCTCCAGAGGTAATCTCGTGAAGCGTTGAGCAGGCCGCTGACAATGGATGAGATGCCGTAGAAGACTATCTGGATGGCGAAGAACCGGAAGAAGAAGACGGCATCCTCTACGGTCTCCTGATCGCTCATGAAGCTTTGCGTGAAAATGAGGGCCGGAGCAAAAATGGTGCATGCAAGCGCCACGGCGCCTAGGAGGACGAAGGTGATGCTGATGAGGTTGCTCGCGTATGCGGCGCCTCCCCGGGCGCCGAGCTTCTGCTTCACCGACATGTAGACTGGCAGGAAGGCCGTGACCAGCATACCGCCCATGACAAGTTCGTAGAGCATGTTCGGAAGATTGTTTGCAACCTGGTAGGAGCTTGCAAGCATGGTTGAGCCGAGCGCGAACGCCATGGCCCATGTGCGCATGAATCCCGTGATGCGGGAAATGATGACGAAGAAGCTGATGAGCATGGCCGAGCGCCCAACGGCTTCTTCAGCTGTGAGTGCCGATGCGCCAGATTCGCCATCTTCGGTGGAATGCTTCGAGGCTGTGGAATTATGCAGGGCGGCCATACGCATCTTTCAAGGTTTGGGTATAATGCAAAAACTGTAATTTCATGATACCTCACGTGGTTGAGATAGAGGCGATGCACTGATGAACATCCTGATTATTCGCAACACTTCCAATGCGCAGGCCCTGGATGCCTCGATGCTGCTTGCCACCTATCTGGATTCCCAGGGCATAACCCATCGTGAGCTCGATGCCCTTCCTCTTTCCATCGAATCCGTGCAAGGAATTTGGGATGATGTCGACGTGGCATCCTTCGATATGGTGGTATCGCTCGGCGGTGACGGCACCATGTTGCGCACTGCTCGTCTGGTCGGCAAGACCCGTGTGCCCATCCTGGGCATCAACTTCGGCCACTTGGGCTTTTTGGTCAATTCCTCCGATGATGGAGTCGTCGGCATTGTCGCGGCCGCTCTTGCGGGGGATGTCGTCCGCGAAGAGCGTGCCAACCTCCATGTCGAATTCCTCTCCGACGGTGAGGTGCTTGCAAGCCGCTTCGCCCTCAATGAGTTCTCTGTCACGCGTGGGGCGTTGGGCCGTTTGATCGACTTTTCCGTCGACATCGCGGGAGACCGCCTGGTTGACATGCGCGGCGATGGCCTGGTGATTGCAACGGCAACCGGCTCTACGGCATATGCGCTTTCCGCGGGCGGACCTCTTGTTGCGCCGAATTTCAAGGGATTGGTGGTCGTGCCGCTTGCTCCGCATACGCTTCTGTCCCGTTCGGTGGTCACCGACTCGAGTGATGTGGTGGAAATCGACTTGGCCCGCAATCCTGAGAGCCGCGAAGCGAGCTTCTTCGTCGATGGTGAATTCGTCATGCTCGACCAGCCTGTTGATCGCATCCTGGTCCGTAAATCCAACAATCCCACGGTGCTTCTGCGCTATAAGGCGAAAAGCTTCTATTCCGCTGTCGCGGAAACCTTCTATTCGGACCATGTCCGCAGGTAGGGCTTTCATTCCGAATTCGCGTTGAAAAAAAGCGCCGTAGTCATCGATCACGGCGCTTTTGCGTTGCGGCTTGCCTGCGGTAGGCTTTTACTTGTGATAATACTTGTGCTGCTCGTATTTCGGCTCGCAGCATACGTTGATTCCCAGCTTGCGATAGATCATCTCATCGATTGCGGAGATGATGACGGAGAAGAACGCATCGCAGCCGCGGAGGTCTCCCACGTGATCGAGCACCTGTGCGGCATCCGGGTTCGTGGCGGAGCTGATCGAGAGCGCGATGAGCGTTTCGTCCGAATGCAGGCGGGGATTCTTGCTGGAGAGCTGTGCCGTCTTGAGGTGGCAGATGGGTGTGATGGCGGTGTCGCTTATGACAAGGATGTCATCGGCGACGCCGGCAACGTCTTTAAGGGCGTTGATGAGCAGAGACGATGCTGCGCCGAGCAGATCTGAGGTCTTGCCGGTGATCACGCGTCCGTCGGGAAGCACCATGGCCCCTGCGGGTGCGCCGGTTGTTTCCTCCTTGAGCAAGGCGGCGCTGCGGGCAGGGGAGAAGCTCGGCGTCACGCCGGCTTGGTTCATGATGCGCTCGAGCTTGTTCATGCGATCTTCGCCTTGGCCCGTCCGCTTGATATCCACGGCGGTCTGGAAGTAGCGGCGCACGATCTCCATCTTGGCTGCTTCACGCACGGCGTCATCGTCGATGATGGCGAACCCGGCCATGTTCACGCCCATGTCCGTAGGGGACATATAGGGGCTCGATCCCTGGATTCGCTCCATCGTGGCTTTGAGCACAGGGAACACTTCAACGTCGCGATTGTAGTTGACGGTCGTGATTCCATAGGCCTCAAGGTGGTAGGGGTCTATGATGTTCGCGTCGTCAAGATCCACCGTTGCCGCCTCGTAGGCCATGTTCACGGGGTGGTTGAGAGGCAGGTTCCAGACAGGGAAGGTTTCGTATTTCGCGTACCCGGCTGCAACTCCGCGCTTGTGCTCATGGTAGAGCTGCGAAAGGCAGGTTGCCATCTTGCCGGAGCCGGGACCGGGTGCGGTCACCACTACCAGAGGACGGGTGGTCTCGATGTATTCGTTTTTGCCGAAGCCCTCATCGCTTACTATGTGGTCGATGTCATAGGGGTATCCGGCGATAGGATAGTGGACCTTGCATACGATTCCGAGCGAGGTGAGGCGTTTGCGGAACATGTCGGCAGCAGGCTGGTTGGCATACTGGGTGACGACCACGCTTCCCACATAGAACCCCATGCCGCGGAAGTTATCCATCAGACGCAGCACGTCATCGTCGTAGGTGATGCCCAGGTCTCCGCGAATCTTGCTTTTCTCGATGTCATTGGCGTTGATGGTCACGACTATCTCCACGTCGTCAGCGATGCTTTTGAGCATGCGGATCTTGGAGTCGGGTTCGAAACCGGGGAGAACGCGGCTTGCATGGTAATCATCGAAGAGTTTTCCGCCGAATTCGAGGTAGAGCTTGCCTCCGAACTGATCGATTCGATTGCGGATGTGCTCTGCCTGCATGCTGATGTATTTCTCGTTGTCGAAGCCGATGCGCATGGGGGTGCCTTTCTGACGCGGTCCAGAACCCGGTCATTATAGCGCACCGCCTGCAAGGGGTTGTTTTCTGTTCAGACCGCATTCCGTAAATCCTCACGTTTCCATTGATTTGCAGCCTGCATGCGAAACATGGCAACGGTGGTTGAAAACGTGCGGCGGGGGCGCTAGCCTGTCAGCATGGTCCGTGAAGTGAAACATCGAAGCATCCCAGACTCTTTGGAGGGTTCTCCTGTTTGGGCGTGCGTGCAAGACTATCTATCTTATCTGGCTGTCGAACGAGGGTCATCGCCTCGTACGCTTGAATCCTACGGAAGGGATTTGCGTGATTGGTGCGCCTTTCTGATAGAGAGCGGAATAGTCGATGCGGCTTCGGTACGCCGCGAGCATGTGGTTGCCTATGAGGCGGACCTGCTTGGGCGTGGATATGCCCCGTCAAGCATGGAGCGGCATGTGAGCGCTCTCAAGGGATTGCATCGGTTTCTGGTGCGTGAGGGCGTGTGCCAGGCTGATCCGAGCGCATCGGTCGTTTTGCCGAAGGTTCCCGAACGCCTCCCTCAGGTGGTGTCCATCGCGCAGATGAACGAATTGCTTGATGCTGATTACGGCGAAGGGCCGCGCGCCATCCGCGACAGGGCCATCATGGAGGTGCTCTACGGATGCGGATTGCGCGTCAGCGAGCTGGTGGGGATGGATCTGCGCGATGCGCTTCTATCGGAGGGCTTCGTCCGCGTGTGCGGAAAGGGGCTCAAGGAGAGAATTGTCCCCATAGGCGGAAAGGCCGCATCGTCTCTGGCTGAGTATCTGGACGCGGGCAGGCCCTGCCTTGCATCCGCGGTGCGTCCTGTGCCGGCTGTTTTCCTCAATGCCAGGGGTGGGAGGTTGTCTCGGCAAAGTGTCTTCAGCCTTGTTGAAACGCGGGGCAGGATGACCGGCATTGAGGGCCTCCATCCCCATATGCTCAGGCATTCGTTTGCCACCCATATGCTTGAGGGAGGGGCGGATCTTCGTTCCATTCAAGAGATGCTCGGCCATTCCGATATCGCCACCACGCAGATATACACCCACGTGGATAGGACCCATATCCGCGAAGAATACCTTGCCGCCCATCCGCGGGCGTCGGTCTCCCACTGAATCCCACCTGCGGCCCCCGAACGCTCTTCGGCTTCACCTTTCCACCATATTTGAGCAGGTTCTGCCTCATCCTTTCCACTTCATCCCACCTTCTTCTGCGACACCACATCTAGTGGTGTCGTTTTGCGTGCCCCTATATCTTTTCCTGCGATGGGGAAGATGAAGCCTTGGTGTGGGTCAAATTGCTCCAAAATGAGCAAAAGTGTCATGAAGTGGGATAAAAATGCCATAAAGTGGGATGCCTGTGGTAGAATGTTCGTCACGGAAAGCCCTGAAGGGAGGAAGGGAGGGAACATACGGTGCACAACCTTATCGGTGAATACGCCCATAAGATGGATGCAAAAGGCCGTACGTCGCTCCCCGCCAACTTTCGTAAGGACATTCCCGCAGATGCGCAATTGGTCATCGCCCCCAGCCCTACTGAGGATTACCTGTTCGTCTACCTCAAGGAAGACTACATCGCCTGGATCGACAGCATGTTCGAGGGCATCGGCGGCTACGACGTCAACGATGTCGATCATGTGCTGCTGCGCTCCGAGATGATGGGCGAGGGTCGCGATGCTGAAATCGACGCTGCCGGCCGCATCATGGTCGCAGCAGAGCAGCGCGCCATCGCCGGTCTTGAGAAGGACGTGGTTTTGGTGGGCAATGGCAACCGCATCGAGATTTGGGACGCGCAACGCCGCGAGGCGGCACGTGCGAAGGCTCGCTCCAAGAAGAGCTTGCTTTTGCGCCGCGCAGCGGAGTAGGAAGGCGCGCTCGAACCATGACAAACGAATATCGGCATATACCCGTTCTGCTTTCCGAGTGCCTCGAGCAATCACACCTTGAACCGCAGCATACGTTCGTGGACGCAACGCTCGGAGGAGCAGGACATTCAAGCGAAGTTGCAAAGCTGCTTGGGCCTGAGGGAACCTTGATCGGCATCGATCAGGACGAGATGGCCTTGGCGGCGGCAAAAGCTCGGCTGGGAACCATACCTGAAAACGAAGCACCCCGGATCGAGCTTTTGCGCGGCAACTTCGGCGACATGGACGCCTTGCTTCTGGAGGCGGAAGTGCCCGAGGTGAACGCGTTTCTGTTCGACTTGGGCGTTTCGTCCCCTCAGCTTGACTTTCCCGAGCGAGGGTTCTCCTTCAAGGAGGACGCACCCCTTGATATGCGGATGGATCCGGGTACACAGACTATAACCGCAGCAGAGCTCGTCAACACCTTAACCGCAGCAGAGCTCACCCGAATCATCCGCGATTATTCCGACGAGCGTTGGGCCAGCCGGATTGCGCAATTCATTGTCGAAGCGCGCGAGAAAGCCCCCATCACCCGCACCGGAGAGTTGGTGGAGATCATCAAGGCCGCCATCCCCGCATCTGCCCGAAGGGCAGGGGGACATCCCGCGAAGCGCACGTTCCAGGCGCTGCGCATCGAAGTCAACTCGGAGCTTTCAGTGCTCAGGAGGGGTCTCGAGTCGGCTGTGCGCTGGCTTGCCGACGGCGGGTACCTGGTGGTGATCAGCTATCACTCGCTTGAGGATAAGGTGGTCAAGGACGTGTTCGCCGAACATTCGCGAACGTGCACGTGTCCTCCGGATTTTCCGGTGTGCGTGTGCGGCGCAGAGCCGATACTCAAGATAGTCACCCGCAAACCCATCCTCCCCACGCCGGAGGAGATAGAGCGCAATCCGCGCGCCCGCAGTGCGAAGCTGCGCGTGGCGAAGAGGTTGCCAGCCAAATAAACCAAGAAGCCGACCGTAAACGCAGTTCAATCACAGGAAGGGGGCCGGCATGAGTGCGTACCAGACTCGCCGTACCTCCCGGTCGGCATCGCAGAGCCGTTCCGTCCGTTCCGAGCGCATGGCGGGATCCTATATGTACGGATCCGCCGCTCCGGCATACGAATCCGAATCCGCCTTCGAGGTGGTCCGCAATCCGAAACCCCGTCAAGGCGTATCGGTTCTTCCCTCCGACATCATCGGAGTGGCAAAGCTCATCATCGTGGTCATCGCTGTGGTTGCCGCCATCGCGTGCGTTCGCGTTGCGTTCACTGCTGCCAGCGTGAGCATGTGCATGGAATCTGAGACCATTTCCGCTCAAATCGAGACTGCCCGATCCCAGGGCAGCGATCTTGAGGTGCAGCGCAGCTATCTGTCGAACACGAGCCATGTGCGCGTGGCGGCTACGCAGCTTGGCATGGGTGCACCTGTGGCATCTTCCACCATCACCCTCGACCCTGATGTGGTGGCTCTCGATGCGGCCGGTAACCTCTCTCTGTCCGGCAGCATGGCGGCAATCGCCGCACAGGGGTAGGGCATGCCCTCCCGTAAGGATTCTGGAGCGCCTCGTAGGCCGAATGCGGCATCTGCATCGTACTCCGGACGCATCACCATCGTCCTCATCCTCTTTGCCGTCATTGCCCTGGGATGGGCGGCGCGACTGGTCTATCTTCAGGTCATCGCTGCCGACCGTCTGAGCAGCGAAGCGGCTGCCGCACGCACCATAAGCGTAGACCTGTCCCCTCGTCGCGGGACCATCTACGACCGCAATGGCAACATTCTTGCCAGCAGTGTCGACGCGACGACAATATACGCAAATCCCAAAGAGATAGAAAACGTTCCGGAGACGGCTCAGGCCCTTGCGGATTGCCTGGGCGGTGAGCTGGATGAATACAAGGCCCTTATTACGAAGGACACCACATTCGTCTACCTCAAGCGCAAGGCGGATGTGGATGTTGCCGAAAAGGTCAAAGACCTGGGACTGGAGGGAATCTACTTCATTCCCGACACCAAGAGGGTCTATCCCTATGGCAGTGTGGCCGGCCAGGTGATCGGTTTCGTCAATATCGACGGTGAAGGCATTTCGGGCCTTGAGCTGTACTACGACGAGATTCTTTCCGGAACGCCGGGCAGGATGGTGGTCCAGACGGGTCTCGGCGGAATACCCATTCCCGGGGCCACGAAAACGGACATACCTACCGTCGAGGGGCAAGATATCATCGTGTCGATCGACATAGAGATGCAGCGATATCTCGAAGAGACGCTCTCCGATGCCGTGACCGAAATAGGCGGAGAGGATGGAACGGCCATTCTGATGGACGCCGCAAGCGGAGAGATGATCGCATGCGCCTCCACCCCGTATTTCAATCCCGCGGATACCTCGGTTGTAGAGGAGGGGTCAACCCAGGTCAAAGGCATCACGAACGCCTTCGAGCCCGGCTCCATCTTCAAGACGGTATCGGCGATGGCGCTGCTTGAAGCACATGCCATCACGCCTGATGATGAGATATTCTGCCCGGCGGAAATCGAGGCGGATGGCTACAAGGTTTCAGACGCCCACGACAGAGACGATCAGACCATGACGTTTCGTGAGATCCTCGATCAGTCGTCCAACGTCGGCATCTCGCTCGCTGTGGAAGACAGGCTCGGCTTCATGCCCCTTTACGATAAGATAGTCTCCTATGGGCTCAATGAGCCCACGGGTATCGATTATCCCGGCGAGGCGGGAGGGTATCTGCTCGAGGGTGACAAGTGGTCGCTCATTCAGTCGTACAACGTCTCCTTCGGTCAGGGCATTTCCGTGACGCCCTTGCAGATGGTGCGCTTCTACGGGGCCATCCTCAATGACGGCGTGGCCGTGACGCCGCACTTCCTGATTGCCAAGCCGCAGATCGATGAGGTTCCCGAATACCCGACCGAAACGATCATCACCGATGCTTCGGCGCTCGATACCATGGTGAGCATGCTCCAGACCGTTGTTTCCGACGGCACGGGTCGTGCGGCTGCCGTCGAGGGCTTCTCGGCAGCCGGCAAGACCGGCACCGCGGAGATTGCCAGTGAGACGGGCGGATACAAGGAAGGCTATTACAATCTTGACTTCGTGGGCTTCATTCCGCACTCCACATCCTCTTTAGTATGTTTTGTGGGTGTTAACGAGGTTCCCTACGAGCGGCAGACCACCCAGGTCTTTAGCGATATAATGACCTTTGCCGCTGAGCGGTACAAAGTCGTCCCGACGAAGGAGTAGTCCTCTGATGCGTCTGAGCACGAAGCAGATAGTAGAAATTACGGGTGGCGACCTCGTGGTCGCCCCTCTTGATGATATGGGCATTATTTCCGGCCTGAGCTGGGACTCAAGGAAAATGCAGACCGGTTGGGCATATGCCGCCCTCCCGGGAGAGCGTGTGGACGGCCATGACTTCGTGGTTGCCGCCATTCAGGGTGGCGCTGCGTTGGCCCTGGTCAGCCGCGCGTTGGATGATTCTGCGCTGTCGCATGCATCCCAGGCGGGCTGCGCTGTGGTTCAGGTTGAGGATGTCGCCTCCGCCATCACCGATCTTGCCCGTGCGTGGCGCGGCATGCTGAAGTGCAAGGTGGTGGGGGTAACGGGTTCTGTGGGCAAGACCACCACGAAAAGCCTCATCAAGTCAGTGCTTTCCGCCCGTTTCCGCACGTATGCCACGAAGGGCAATTTCAATAACGAGCTGGGAGCCCCCTACACGGTTCTTTCCGCTGAATCCGATTGCGAGATGCTCGTTTTGGAAATGGGCATGTCCTCGCTCGGTGAAATCGCGCATATCTGCGAATTCGCCGCCCCCGATATGGGCCTTATCACGAATGTGGGTACGAGCCATATCGAATATCTGGGAACACGTGAGAACATCGCTCGAGCCAAGGCCGAGCTCATCGAGGCTCTTCCGGATGGCGGGGGCAAGGCATTTCTTCCCGCAACATGCGAGTTCAATGACCTCATCCGTTCAATCGCCGCCGTCGATGAGCGCGGGGTCGATGTGGCCGTGTACGCGGGAGGACCCTCGTCGGACGTGTATGCCACGGATGTGGTGCTTGACGAGGAAGGGCATCCGCGGTTCACCCTGAATGCGGGCGGCCGACAGGTTCCCTGCTCTCTTTCCCTGCGCGGCCTGCACAATGTCGACAATGCATGCGGTGCGGCTGCCGTGGGCCTTGCGTGCGGGATCCCGCTCGAAGAGGTCGCCGAGGCGCTCGCCGCCGCCCAGCCCGAAGCGGGTCGTCAGGAATTCAAGAAGGCCGCCCGTGGTTTCACCGTCATCGATGATTCCTATAACGCCAGCCCCGACTCGATGAAGGCCGGCCTCAGCATGCTCTGCTCGTGCAAGGTCGATGGACGCCGCATTGCGGTGCTCGGCGATATGGGAGAGCTCGGCGATGCTTCAGAACCGAGCCATCGGGAAGTCGGGCGTTTCGCCGCAGGCCTTGAGGGCCTTGACGCCCTGATCTGCGTCGGGGAGCTTTCGCGCGATATGGCCGATGCCGCTTTGAGCGCGGGGATGGATCCTGCGTGCGTGCATTGGGCCGATGGCGTTCCCGCCGCCGTTTCCGTTTTGGAGGGCTTGCTCGGTGCGGGCGATGCCGTCTTGGTCAAAGCGTCCCATTACATGGGGCTTGAACGCGTAGTCGAAGGGATCATCAGCTGATGCTCGGTTTGTTCACGTCTTACCCCACATTCACCGTCTTCCTCGGTTTCGTCGTGGCTGCAGCCATCACCATGCTGCTCATGCCTGCATGGATCAAGCTGTTGCGTCGCGCCCATGTCGGACAGCAGGTCCGCGCTGACGGGCCGAAGAGCCATCTGGTCAAGCAGGGCACGCCCACTATGGGCGGCGTCATCATGCTTGTCGCCATCATCGTGTCGATCATCCTCGTCGCATCGCCGAGCCTTGCCCTTGTCGCGGCTTTGCTTGCCACTGTTCTGACCGGTGCGCTCGGCCTGTTCGATGATGCGTCGAAGGTCATCCATGAGCGTTCGCTGGGTCTGACTCCTAAGGGAAAGCTCATCGGCCAGTTCTCCATCGCCCTCATCTTCACCTTCGTGGCCATCAATTGGCTGGGAATCGAGCCGGTGGTTGAGATTCCGTTCATCTGCTCGCTTGACCTCGGTGTGCTCGATACCGTTTTCACCGTCGGGGGGATGGAGCTGCATATTCCGTGGCTCTATGTCCTGTTCTGCGCCATTCTGCTTGCAGGCATGAGCAATGCCGTCAACCTGACCGACGGCCTTGATGGCTTGGCCGCAGGCACCATCATGGTGGTCATGCTGGTCATGGCGGCCATCTCCTACCGCGCGGATATGCTGCCCATGGCGGTCTTCAGTGCCACCATGGCCGGTGCGTGCGTAGGGTTTCTCTGGTTCAATTCCTATCCCGCGGATATCTTCATGGGGGATACCGGATCTTTGGCCTTGGGCACCGCGCTGGGTTGCATCGCCATCCTGACCAAGACCGAGGTCTTCTCCCTGATCATCGGCGGTCTATTCGTGGCTGAAGCCATGTCAGTGCTTTTGCAGGTTCTGCATTTCAAGCGTACCAAGAAGCGCCTGTTCCTTATGGCGCCGTTGCACCATCACTTCGAGAAAAAGGGATGGAGCGAAACCAAGGTGGTCATTCGTTTCTGGATCATCTCCGGCATGCTTGCCGCCACCGGTTTCGTGATGTATTTCGTCTCCGGCCTTTAGGCCGCCGGCTCCGGGAGGACCTTCCAATGGAACATGTGAACGAATATCTCGAAGGCACCAAGGCCGCCCCTGTTGATTTGGGCGATGTCCTCGTCCTCGGTTTGGGCAAGAGCGGCCGTGCAGTCAGCTCCTATTGCGCCGATCTTCTAGGGGGCCGCGTACGCTCCCTGACCATCGCAGCAGGCGAGCGCACCGAAGAAGCCGTTGCTTTTGCGGAGACGTTGCCGCACGGCGTCCGCGTGTTGTTCGACCTGTACACGCTTGAGGGGTCGTTCGACCTGTGCATCGCAAGCCCCGGGATATCCCAGTTCTCGCGATTCTATGAGAATGCCCAGGCTGTTTCGCGTGAGGTTGTGAGCGAAGTCGAGTTCGCCTGGCGTGAAAGCGATGCGGATTCGTGCTGGATTGCCATTACCGGCACCAACGGCAAGACCACAACCACCATGCTGTGCACCCACCTTCTCTCGCGCGCGGGGCTTGATGTGGCTGCTGTCGGCAACATCGGCAACACCTGCATCGAGGCGGTTTCCGAAGGTCGCGCACGCTATTACGTGGCCGAGGTCTCCTCGTTCCAGCTGGCATCCATGGACAAGTTCGCCCCGCAGGTTGCGGTGCTTCTCAACATCACGCCCGACCATCTGTACTGGCATATGACCCTGGATGCCTACATCCAGGCGAAAAAGAACGTGTACGCCAACCTCAACGAGTCCGGCGTCCTGGTCATCGATGCGGTCAACGATGTCTCACGTTCCTGCATCAAGGAGTTCAAAGATGATCCGGAGCGCACGTTCAGCTACATTCCGCTGGGGTGCGCCGATGGCCTCGGCCGCTCCATGGCCGATGCATGCGGCAGCTCGTCGGCCGCTTGGGTTGATGGCGGGATGCTGCGCGTCCTGGTCGATGGTTCCCTTACCGATCTGGTTGACGTCTCCGAGCTTTTGATCAAAGGAGAGCACAATGCCTCCAATGCCCTTGCGGCAGCGTGCGCCGCGTTGAGCGTCGGCGTCGATCCTGAGTGCGTTCGCGAAGGCCTGCGCGATTTCGCTCCGCTCGAGCATCGCCTTGAGCCCTGCGGTTCCATCGACGGGGTTTCGTGCTTCAACGATTCGAAGGCCACCAATGTTGACGCAACGCTGAAGGCTTTGGAATCGTTTCCCGCGGCAAAGCCCATATTCCTCCTTGGCGGCCATGACAAGGGAACCGACCTTGCGCCCCTGGTGGAATCCGCCGTCGCCCGCTGCTCTGCCGTTGTCTGCTTCGGCGCTGCTGCGGACAGGTTCATGACCGCCTTCGACGGAGCATCCCTCAAGCATGTGGCGGCTGCCCATATGGAAGATGCCCTCGATGAAGCTTTGGCCATGGCCGAACCCGGCGACATCGTGGTGTTGTCGCCTGCCTGCGCGTCTTTCGATGAGTTCGATTCCTTCGAGCATCGCGGCCGCGTTTTCAAGCATCTGGTCGAATTCCGCGCCATGGGCGCGAATGCCTAAAGGATAGTCCTCTTGTCGCGAAGAACATCCGGAGAATGGAATAGCGAATCCAGGGCGTCGCGTCTTCAGGCTGATGCGCGCGGCGTTCCCTCGAATATCATGATGCCCCGCATCCTTATGGTCGTGTGCACGGCGGCGTTGCTGCTCCTCGGCCTGGTGATGGTCTTTTCGGCATCGTCCGTTGAATCCCTCAGCGACGGGGGAGGTGTTGCCGACGAATTCGTCAAGCAGCTCATAATCGCTGCAGGCAGCATCGTCGTCTGCGCTTTCTTCGCCCATTTCGTCACGCTCAGATTCCTCAAGCATCTCGGTTTGTGGATTGCCTGGGTGGGCGCTGTTGTGCTGCTGGTCATGGTTCTGCTTGTGGGAACCGAGGAGCTGGGTGCCACGCGCTGGCTTGTCATAGGCGGCTTCACCCTGCAGCCTTCCGAATTCGCCAAAATCGCCTTCGTGCTCATGGGGGCGAAGATTCTCTACGACTACACCGAAGAGCTCAAAGACTGGAAGCAGACGCTCATCGCCGCTGCGGGCCTTGTGGTCCTGCCGCTTCTGTTCATGTACAAGACCCAGTCTGACATGGGCACGTTCGCCATCACCGCTGTGGCGTTGTTCACGGTTATGTGGCTCGGCGGGGTTCCGTTGCGCTATATGCTCGCCATCGTCGGCGTCGGGGCTTTGGTGCTTGTGCTGGGCTCGGTCTCGGGTTATCGCAGCGAGCGCATCTCGGTATGGCTCAATCCGTGGCTTGATCCCTACGATACGGGTTTCCAGTCCATCCACTCGTTCTACGCATTCGCCGAAGGCGGGATCTTCGGTGTCGGTTTGGGGAATTCTCGCGAGAAGTTCCTCTATCTGCCTGAGGCGGAGACTGACATGATCTTCTCCGTCATCGGTGAAGAGCTCGGGCTCATAGGCGCCCTTGCCGTCATCGTGCTGTTCCTCGTCTTTCTGTATGCCGGCTT
>CALBGP010000016.1 GCA_937892845.1 uncultured Eggerthellaceae bacterium
CGCATCGGATGTTTCGAACATCGGAGCGCACCGAGAGGTGCGCTATTCTGTTTTCGGGGGACTATTCGTCTGTATTATTCACGCGCCCCCTGCATGTTAGTGAAAACTTACCCCCCGCTAATTCGAGTGCATGTATCTATGCACACTGGCCAATCTATCAGGGTGAATCAAACGCTGGATGACTATGCGACCAGGTGTTCGGTACGTCGTGTCACGCCAACAGCGAACATTTCGAGAACGAGAAAATGGGAGACTTCCGAATCAAGGTGATTTGGGAAAGCGCCGCACCGGATGAAAAAACCGTCGCCATCTCGGGGTATACGGGTCACTGCGGATGCGTCCATGTGCCTGCGCAGTATGAAGGCATCAATGCCTTCGCGGTTGCGGCGCGCGCATTTGAGGGTAACGCCGATGTCTGCGAAGTGAGCATTCCCGAGCCCATCTACAGTCTCGGTGTCTCATGCTTCAAAGGCTGCAGCAATTTGAAACGCGTTTCGCTGCCTCGCACGCTCAAAGTCATCGGTGCGAGTGCCTTCCGTGACTGTACGGCTCTTGAAGAGGTGATCATGGTTGCGCCAAGGCGAAGATCAAAGCCCCTGCAACCGAATATTTGTCGGTGAGGCTGGGGTCGCGGAGGAACGTGACGTTTCGTTAAGACATCCTATTTGAAACCGCGCTGCACCGTGCGCTTCACGCGTGTTTGAGTGGGTTCGCGGAAATCCAGCTCCAGCTGGTTATCCGTGCGCACCTCGTCGTTCTTCTTGGTTTCAATGGAGTCTATCAGCCAGGATACGGCCTCACGTCCGTAAGCGGAGAGCATTTTCATGCGGGCGTCATGCATGTTCTGCTTCGAGTTCGCTCTGTGGTCGCTTTCGAATTCGAAGACACCGGAGACGGGATTGTTTCCGGCGGGAGACTGGTAGTGTGCGATATAGGTTGCCATTGAAGCTTCTTTCGGTAAGGAGGATGCACGCGTGGCGTGCGGGGTCGATGCGCCCTGTGCGCAATGCTGTGATAGCCTACCATAACGCCATCGTTCTGTGTGGAGCATGCAAAGGCTCTTCTCGCAAGTGCTCGCGCTCGCTTGACAACTGCTATAATGCGCCCCGCTGATGCAGGCACGCGTATTCTCGCGCTGCCCAAAACGGAAGGAGCGTCATGCAGATCATCGTTGCCAAAGATTATGCCGAGATGAGCGAAGTCGCCGCTCAGATCATCGAGGAACTGGTTCGCGAAAAGCCCGGTTGCGTGTTGGGCCTTGCGACTGGTTCAACCCCCGAAGGGCTGTATGCCGAATTGGTCAAGCAGCACAAAGAAGCGGGTCTGGACTTCTCTCGCGTGGCCACGTATAACCTGGACGAGTACCGTGGGCTTTCCCATGACCACCCCCAGAGCTATCACTATTTCATGAACAAGCATCTGTTCAGTCATGTGAACATTCTGCCCGAGAACACCCATGTTCCCGACGGTGCGAATCCGGATGCGGACGCTGCGTGTGCCGAATACGAAGATGCCATCGAGCTTGCGGGCGGCATCGACATGCAGCTTCTGGGCCTGGGCCACAACGGACACATCGGCTTCAATGAGCCCGCCGATTGCTTCGCTGCGGAAACCAACTGCGTTGATTTGACCGAAAGCACCATCCAGGCCAACAGCCGCCTGTTCGATTCTGCGGACGAAGTGCCCCGCCAGGCTTATACCATGGGCATCGGCACCATCATGCACGCCCGCTCCATCCTTATGGTTGTCAGCGGAGAGGATAAGGCTGAAATCGTGCGCAAGGTGGCTTTCGGCCCCGTCACTCCGCAGGTTCCCGCCTCCATCCTGCAGTTCCATCCCGATGTCACGCTCGTCGTGGACGAGGCGGCGTTTTCCGCCTGCGAAAGCGAGCTGTAATTCGCATTGGGCCAAGCCGTTGCCGATCCCGGCTCAATTCTGAAAAATACATTCGGCTATGACGCGTTCCGTCCTTACCAGCTTGAGATTATCCAAGCGGTGTTGGCGGGACGCGACGTCTTGGCCGTCATGCCTACGTCTGCCGGCAAGTCATTGTGCTATCAGATTCCCGCGCTCTGCCTTGACGGGGTGACCGTGGTCGTCTCGCCGTTGGTTTCGCTCATGGTGGACCAGGTCCAAACGCTTGCGGAAGCGGGTGTTGCGGCGGCGTACGTGAACAGCATGCTGGGGCCTGCTCAACGTGAAGCGGTTCAGCAGCACCTGGCTTCAGGGGAATGCAAGATTGTCTATGTGGCTCCAGAGCGCCTCGATGATGCCCGCTTCGTTTCGGCATGCCGAAGCGCAGGAGTGTCCCTTGGGGCCATCGATGAAGCGCACTGCATCTCTCAATGGGGCAATGATTTCCGCCCGAGCTACCAACGTATCGCGCACTTTCTGGATGCGCTGGCTCGGGGTTCGGGCGAAGGGTCCGCGCCAGCTTCGTCGGCGCAACCCGCCATGGGCCGCCCGCCTGTCTGTGCGCTTACGGCGACGGCAACAGATCTTGTTCGCCGGGATATTGAAGCCTCGCTGGGCCTTGTTGAGCCGTTCACGGTTGTGGCGGGCTTTGATCGCCCGAACCTTTCGTTTTCCGTATTCCGTCCGGAAAGTGCCGCCGAAAAGGACCGCTACCTTGTTAGGTACCTGCGTGATCGCGTTGCGGCGGACTCCCGGGAGCTTGCAAGCGGTCGCGGCCAGAATGGCGTGGTGTACTGCTCGACGCGCAAGGCTGTCGAGTCCGTGTGCAGCCTTCTTGATCGGGAAGGCATTGCCGCCTGCGCCTACCATGCCGGTTTGTCGCCTGCCCAACGAGAGGCGGCCCAGACGGCGTTCATCAACGACCGCGTCTCGGTCATCGTTGCCACCAACGCCTTCGGGATGGGCATCGACAAATCCAACGTGTCCTTCGTCATCCACTACAACCTGCCGCTTTCAATTGAGGCTTACTATCAGGAGGCCGGTCGCGCAGGGCGTGATGGCATGCCCGCGGAATGCCTGCTGCTGTATTCGAAAAAAGATGTGATCACCGCCCGGTTCCTCATTGAGAAGGGTGCGGAAAGCGCGGCTGAGCTGACGCCCGAGCAGCGTAGGGTCAAGCAGGCGCAAGACGATGAGCGTCTTCGTCAGATGACGTTCTACGCCACTACGAAGGATTGTCTGCGCGGGTTCATCCTGGGTTATTTCGGCGAGCAGTCAGATGGTGATTGCGGGAACTGCTCGAACTGCAGGATGGATTTCAAGATCCGTGACGTGACCGTGGAGGCTCAAAAGATCGTCTCGTGCGTGTTGAGGTTGGCTCAGCGCGGCGAGGCTGCGGGCCGCAGCGCGATCATCGATATCCTGCGCGGGTCGAAGGCGCGCGTCATGGAGGAGAGGTCCTACAACACGCTGTCGACGTATGGGATCATGGCGAAGGATGATCCGGCGTTCATCGAATCGCTGTTCGACGAGCTGCTCAACGGCGGCTATCTGGCAATCTCGTCCTCGTCGCGTCCAGTGGTGGAGGCAACGGCAACCACGCGCGAGCTCATAGTCCCATCTGCCCGTTTCGCCATGAAGGTCCCCTATACCGTAACGAAGGTTGACGGTGGCTCGGAGAGCGTCGGTGGTCGGATGGCGGGCGGTGCGGCGAAGGGTTTGGATGCTGCCGGCAAGAACCAGAATGCCTCGCGGCGCACGCGGGCGGCCGAAGCTCCTGCTGGGAAAGAGGACCTTTTCGACGCGCTCAAGGCCTTGCGGTTGCGCATCTCCGAAGAATCGGGGGTGCCGCCGTATGTCGTTTTCACGAACGCCAGCTTGCGTGACATGTGCCTGAAGATGCCGGATTCGCAGAAAGCGTTTCTAGACGTGACGGGTGTGGGCGCCGCGAAAGCTTCCCGGTACGGGGATGCGTTCTTGGAAGAAATCGCGAAATTTCGCTAAATTGTTACTAAAAAGATAACAAATAATCGGAAACCGCTTTTCACCTGGGTGAATCGTGATACTATTGCCCTATGCCGTTTTCGGCAGCGTCGCCGATTTCTGTGGCGGCTCCGCCGATTTCGACAGCATCTCCATCCGTGTCCGCCTTGAGGCGTGCGGAGACGGAAGGGGAGGGGAGAACCGTCAGAATCAAATGAGATAAGGGGGTGCGCTATGGAGCTTTTCGCCGATCCGGCAATGCTGGCCCGTATCCAGTTTGCCTTCGTCGTGGTCGTACATTTCCTGTTCGTTCCGCTGTCCATCGGCATTGGCTTGATCATGGCCATCAGCGAAACGAGGTATTACAAGACCCGTTCCGCAAAAGACGAAGCCATCGCAAAGTTTTGGGTGAAGATTTTCACCGCCACATTCGCCATGGGTGTTGCGACCGGTATCACCATGGAATTCTCGTTCGGCACCAACTGGGCGGATTATGCCCGCTATGTCGGTGATATCTTCGGTGCCCCGCTTGCCGCGGAAGCTCTGCTTGCGTTCTTCCTGGAATCCGTCTTCTTGGGCGTGGTTATCCTGGGCCGCAAGAAGGTCAGCCCGAAGTTCTTCCTGGCCTCGGCTTGGCTCGTGTGGTTCGGCAGCTGCCTTTCTGCGCTGTGGATCCTCATCGCCAATTCCTGGATGCAGACCCCTGCAGGCGCTGCATTGGCAGCCGACGGCAGCAAAGCCGTCCTGACCGACTTCTTCGCCGCCGCATTCAACGCCTCAACGCTGCCCCGTTACTTCCATACCGTGCTGGCGCTGCTTGTCATCGGCAGCTTTGTGGCTCTTGCCCTGGCCGCATGGTACAAGCATAAGGGAACCCATCAGCACTTCGTCGATAAGACGCTGCGCACGGGCGCCGTTGTGGCTGTGCTGGCAACCGGCGCGCTGTTCGTCTCCGCGCATTCATCCGCCGTTGTCGTGACCGAAGAGCAGCCCACTAAGATCGCCATGATGGAAGGCCATTACGAGCAAGGCACGCTGCCGCTGTTCGCCATCGGCTGGGTTGATGAGGAGTCGCAGGAAGTCATCGCTCCTTTCGCCATCCCCGGAGGCACCAGCTTCCTGGCAAGCAATGATTTTTCCACGGAGTACCCCGGCCTCAATGACCTGGCTGCTGAAAACCCCGATATCAAGGTCGATGAGCTGCCGGTCAATGCCGTGTTCCAGAGCTACCATCTGATGGTTGCCATGTTCGGCGCCATCGCCGTGGTCGTTCTCATCGCGCTGATCGCCGCATTCCGCAAGAAGAGCGATCTTCTTGCCAAAAAGCCCATCCAGTGGCTGCTCATCATTTCGCCCGCGTTCCCGCTGCTTGCCATTCAAGCCGGTTGGTTCACGGCTGAAATCGGCCGTCAGCCCTATGTCGTGTACCCTGCGACCAGCTCGCCGGCAGGTCTTGAGCTGCTGACCAACGAGGCCATCTCGCATTCCGTAAGCGCACCCGAGCTGTTCATCACCATCGGCCTGTTCGTGGTCGTGTACGTGCTCATCATGATCGCCTACCTGCGTCTGGTGGCCCGCTTCGTCAAGGAAGGCCCTGTTGAGGCCTCCGCCGAAGCTGCTCCTGCTGCAATTCCGTCTTTCGCTGCCGAAGAGGTCAAGGATGCCGAAGGCGTCAGGTCCGAGCAGGCAGATGCTGCGAAATCCGCCGATGCGAAGGGGGCGAAATAAATGACAGTCCTGGGAATCATCTGGTTCGTCCTGATCTTCGTCCTGATCGCCGGCTACTTCATCCTCGATGGTTTCGACCTGGGTGCGGGTGTCCTGTATCCGTTTGTGGCGAAAAATGAAGAAGATAAGGCCATCGTCCGCCAGAGCATCGGCCCTGTGTGGGACGGAAACGAAGTCTGGCTGCTCACTGCAGGCGGCGCGCTGTTCGCTGCGTTCCCCGCTGCCTATGCCACCACGTTCTCCGGTTTCTACCTGGCAATCATGCTGGTGCTGATGGGCTTGATCGTGCGTGCCATCGCTCTGGAGTTCGCCGGCCATGACCGCGCTTGGCGCAAGCTGTGGAATGTGCTGTTCTTCGTGGGCTCCCTTCTGCCTGCCCTGCTGTTCGGCGTTGCCGTGGGCAATGTCTACGCAGGCATCCCCATGGATGCCAACGGAGACTACGCGGGCATGCCGCTGCTTGGCCTCGTGACTCCGTTCACGCTGCTCACTGGTCTTTTGGGCCTGGGCATGTTCCTGTCTCAGGGAGCAACGTGGCTGGCCCTGAAGGCTCCCAAGCCCTCTGCTCTGCAGCAGCGCGCCGCCAAGCTGCGCTTCCCCTTGCAGGTTGCCACACTGGTGCTGTTCGCCGCCGTGTCCGTGTACGGTCACTTCGTCATCCAGCCCGCTATGGCTCCTGAGCTCGAGTTCGTCCGCTACGCTTTCGCCGTCCTGTTCCTGGTCGTGCTGATCGCCTCCATGGTGATGGGCCGCAAGGGCGAATGCGACCTCAAGCCCTTCCTGCTGTCCAGCGCGGCGTGCGCCATGTTGGTGGGCCTGTGGGCATCCAGCATGTTCCCGAACCTGGTTGTCGCAGGCGCCGGCGATCCGTTCACGCTGTTCGCCACCGCCGCCCAGGGCGCCAGCATCACCATCGCCACTGCTGCTTCCAGCGATTTGGCGCTTGGCTGGATGCTGGGCATCACCTGTGTCGGTCTGCCTCTGGTGCTTATCTACCACGTCATCAGCTACCGCACGTTCCGCGGTCGCGTGAAGGTGGAGGACCTGGAGTACTAGACGCCGGTTGTTTCGGCTTCGTATGCAACGCCCGTTCGTCGGCTTCGGCTGGCAACGGGCGTTTTGATTATGTGGCGACACGTGGCAATTCGATAACGCCTTAGCCGCTTCGGGTGAGACACTCTATAATGGCGCTGTATCACTCAGGAATCGAACACCTGCGGAAAGGCAAGGTTGAATATGGGTCGAAATTCCGTCCAGTGCGACGCTTTGGTCATAGGTGCGGGCATTGCCGGTGCAGCCATCGCGCGTGAACTGACTCGCTACCAGCTGGATGTTTGCATCGTCGATCGCGCCTCAGATGTGGCGGCGGCAACATCTCGTGCGAATTCCGGTATCGTTCACGCCGGATTCGATGCCAAGCACGGCACGCTGAAGGCGCGCTACAACGTCGAAGGCTCGCGGATGTTTCCCGCCCTCGCATCCGAGTTGGGATTCGCGTACCGCAATAACGGCAGCCTGGTGCTGGCGTTCACGGATGAGGAGTGCGATAGCATTGCCCATCTGCTGGAAAACGGCACGAAAAACGGTGTCGAAGGCCTGCGCATCGTCGATGCTGAAGAGCTGCGCGCGCTTGAGCCCAACGTATCCGCGGATGCCCGTGCAGCGCTCTATGCGCCTACGGGTGCCATCACCAACCCCTACGAGGCTACGCTTGCCTTCGCCGAGAACGCCGTGCGCAACGGCGCGCATCTGATGCTCGACACCCAGGTGGAAGCCATCGATCGCGTAGACGGTCCCCGTCCCTTCGCCGTGTCCGTGCGCAATGTGGAGACGGGCGAAGAGCTTTGCATTGAGGCCCGGTGTCTCATCAACGCCGCCGGCATTTTCGCTGACCGAGTGGCGGCCATGGCGGGTGCATCGACTCCGCATATCACCGCTCGACGCGGCGAATACGTCATCCTGGACAAGCGCTGCGGCAACGCCTTCTCCTGCACCATGTTCCGTGCTCCTTCCAGCGTGGGCAAGGGCGTTCTGGTCTCTCCTACGGCAGACGACAACATCATCGTGGGTCCGAATGCCCATGCCGTGGACCGCGACGCTGCAAACGGTGCTTTGGATACCACATTCGAGGGCATCGATGAGATCTTGACCAAGGCGAAAGATATTTGGCCCGGCCTGCGTGATTCCACGGTGATCACGCGTTTCGCTGGTTTGCGCGCAACTCCGGACAACGGGGATTTCACCATCGGCGAAAGCCCTGAGGTCCCCGGTCTGTTCAATGCTTCGGGTATCGAATCCCCCGGTCTCACGGCGGCTCCCGCCATTGCCGTCGATGTGGCGGCTGCGGTGGCTGCGCACCTGGATGCGGCCGAGCGCGCGGATTTCGTTGCAACCCGTCCTGCTCGCGAGTCCTTCGTCGCTATGGATGACGAAGCCCGCGCTGAGCACATCGCCTCCGACCCCGCATGGGGGCGCATGGTGTGCCGTTGCGAGCAGGTGACCGAGGCTGAGATCCGTGAAGCGGTCAACGCCCCCGTTCCCGCCACCACGATCGACGCCATCAAATGGCGCACCCGTGCGGGCATGGGCCGTTGCCATGGCGGTTTCTGCTCTCCGCATGTGGCGCGCATCATCGCTGAGGAAACCGGTTGCACGCTTGAGGACGTGCGCAAGGGCAATGCGGGTACGCACATGATTGTGGAAGACGGTCTGTACAAGACCGGATGCGCTGGCTGCAGCTGCACGGAGGGAGATGCAGGCGAAGCTGATGCCTCCGTACTCAAACCTCAGACCAAAGATGTAGATGTCGCCGTCGTCGGCGGTGGTGCAGCGGGTATTGCGGCGGCGCTGGCCGTCAAAGCCCAGGGAATCGATAATGTATTGCTGATCGACCGCGAAGACGAGCTTGGCGGCATCTTGAAGCAGTGCATCCATCCCGGCTTCGGTCTGGAGCGCTATACCGAGGAGCTGACCGGTCCCGAATACGCCGCACGCGACATCGCCGATCTTGAGGCAGCGGCGGTTCCCGTCATGCGAAAGACCACGGTCACATCCGTGCGCGCCGCTGGCGATGATTGCCCCGGTGCCTACAAGGTCAGCGCAGTGGGACCCGATGGCCTGTTCGATATAACGGCACGCTCTGTGGTTCTGGCAACTGGTTCGCGTGAGCGTTCTCAGGGCCAGGTTGATCTGAATGGCGATCGCCCTGCAGGCGTTTACACCGCCGGTTGTGCCCAGTACTTCATCAATCTGCTGGGCGTTTTGCCGGGGCGTGAGGTGGTCATCTACGGTTCGGGCGATATCGGATTGATCATGGCTCGTCGCCTTGCGTGGGAGGGCGTCCATGTGAAGGCCGTCATCGAACGTGGAGCGAAGGCCAAGGGTTTGCGTCGCAATGTGAAGCAGTGCCTGGTTGATAACGATATCCCCCTGCTCACCAACCATTCGGTCCGCCGCGTCTTCGGATCGGGTCGCGTCGAGGGAGTGGAGGTCATCAAGACCGATGCGAAAAAGCAGCCCATCCCCGGTACCGAGTTCCGCATTGATTGCGACACGCTCCTGCTCAGCTGCGGTTTGATTCCCGAGCAGGATCTGTTGGATGAAATCGGCGTGAAAGCTGTCGAATGGGGCGCCAGTGACACCACGTTGCCCGGTGTGTTCTTCGCCGGAAACGCCGCGCAGATCCACGATATCGTCGACAACGTTACGGTTGAGGCTGATTACGTGGGCCGTTGCGCCGCTGCGTTTGTGCTGGGCACGCCTGCACCCGAGCCTCTGAAGGTGGCTGCGAAGGTTGAAGGTGCGCCCGCTGTCCAGATGCCTGAGCCTACCGGCGATGAAGAGGCCGATGCGAAGGCGCTCGCCCGTGCGCAGCGCGCAGCGGCACGTGCGGCGGCGCGTGCTGCTCAGGCTGCAGCAGTGCTTGAGCTTGCGGACTCTGACGAGCTGACGTGCATTCGCTGTCCGAAGGGATGCACCATTGCGGTTGCGCCGGAATCCGCTTTGCCCGTTGATGGCGAATCAGCGGCTAGCGAGGTCAAGCCCTTCGAGGGATATCTGATTGCCGGCAACGAATGTCGCATCGGCCGTGATTACGCCATTGAAGAGATGACCGCACCTCAGCGAGTCCTCACCTCAATTGTCCGCTGTGCCAATCAGATAGAGCCTCTCAGCGTTCGCACGGATGTCACCATCCCCAAGGAGATGGTGCCTCAGTGCCTAGCCGCTCTGGCCGACGTGTGTGTCGAAGGTCCTTTGAGCGTCGGAGACGTTGTGGTGGAGAATGTCTGCGGAACCGGAGCCAACATCGTTGCCACCAAACCGCTGGCGTAGGCTTGTCTCGTTTGAAGCATCATTGATGGCTAGGAGGCGTTATGACCTATCAGGAGTTGCAAGAGGAAATCAAGCGTGCGCTGAAGGCGGGCGACAAAGATCGTCTCTCCATACTTCGTCAGGTGCACGGCGAAATCAAGAACATTGAGGTCAACGAGCGTCGGGAGATTACCGATGCGGACGTTGCCGCCATGCTCAAACGTTTGATTAAGCAGACCGGCGAGACGCTCGAGGGGTCAATCAAAGCAGGGAACAATCCTGAGCGCACGGCGACGTTGACCGCTCAGGTTGCCATCTTGGAGGAATATCTGCCCAAACAGGTTTCCGGCGATGAGCTGGTGGCTCTTGTTGAGAAGACCATTGCGGAACTGGGCGCTCAGACCAAACGCGATATGGGCAAGGTCATGGGTGCGCTGACGGCCGCCACCGACGGGAACTTCGACAAGGCCGCAGCCGCCAAGGAGGTCGGCTCGCGGCTTCAGTAGAGCTGTCGTCCGTTGCAGCGTGTCGACTGCAGTGGTGGATTGTGTTGCCGGTATCTTTGAGCAGCGCATACGAAAAGGGATTCGGTTCGCTATGAGCCGAATCCCTTTTGTTTTTCGAGTGTATGGTTTACGGTTGCGCCGTGATGTCCGCATGCTCATGCGCGCATGCAGATCCTGCTATTTGTACGCAACGTCCACGCCGTGTTTTGCCTGCTCAGGGGTGAAACCTTCGAACTCAAGCTGGTCTATCAGCTCGGAGCGTGACATGTCGGACCATGAGAGGTACTCCTCTGCTTTTCGCACGGCTTCTTCGTTCCAGTCTGCGCCGCAGTTATCGACCGCCCAGGTGGCAACGTCGGTGGGGTAGCCCTCGTATTCGAGCTGCTCGATGAGGCCGGTCCTCGAGAAGGAGAGGGCATTCAGGTAGTCGTGCGCTTCATCGAGAGCGTTGCTGTGCTCAGCGGATGGGCTTGCGCTTGATGCGGAGTTCTTGCCAGAGGTGGATTTCTCATCGGTGGAGACCGGAGTTCCAGAGGTTTCTGACTTGAGCTGGTCTGCGGTTTCGCCTTTGGCCAGGATGAACATGACCATGTCGCCGCTGCCGGTGCTGATGGTCAGATAAGAAAGGTTCTTGTCATCTGCATCGACGATGAAATACGCGCTTGATCCGTCCATGAACTCATCGGCAAGCGCGGGAAGTTCGGCTCCAAAGGGATAGCTTTCCGAGAACAGGTCCGTTTCGGTCCACTTCTGGTTTGAAAGGGTGGCCATGCCGGGCCAGTCGATGGAGTACGTGCCATCAGCATTGAAGTCGAAAGACTCGATGACCTCAATTCCGTTTGCAACGCACTCGTCATAGGTCAGCGTTCCATCCTCTATCGTGACGCCCATCATTTGCCACGAACCCACGCCGATAGGTGAATTCTCGTCGCCTGAATCTACATTTCCTGCGATGGATGAGCCGCTGGAAGATGAGGGCGCATTGCCGGAATCGGCTTTGCTGCAGAATGCGAACCCTACCGCAACCGCAACAAGAAGGGCGACGATGACGACGATGATGGCTATCGCTACAGCCGGAACCTTCTTTTTAGGCTGTTCGGGCGGCATGCCTGGGATGGGCGGCATGGGAGCCGGCGCGGGCATGGGCGCTGTGGCGCCGGGGCCCGATGCGGGCTGCGGCATCGGAGCGGGTTGAGGTGCCGCAGCAGGTGCAGCAGCCGGAGCAGGTGCCGGTGCAGGGGCAGGCGCCGGTGCAGGTGCCGGGGCAGGTGCGGCCGCCGGGACCGGCGCAGGCGCGGGCGCCGGAGCGGGAGCCGCATCGGATTGCGGTGCCGGAACGGGAGCCGTATCGGACTGCGGCACCGGAGCGGGCACGGGTTGCGGCGTCGGGGCAGGCGCGGGGGCCGCGCTGGGCGCCGGCGCAGGCTGGGGCGCCTGCTTGGGCTGAGGGCTCTGGGGCATGTTCTCGTTTTCTGCCATGGCTTCTCCAATCTTTGACAGGAAACCTGCTGACTTCTTGCGGCTATTGTAATGGTCTTCCTGCGATTTTCTGCCCGCAGAGCGGGTTTTAACCTTGATACGGCTTCCGTGCGACCCTTTCATCCCTTTCGTGGTACATCGTTGCTGCGTTTTTCGTACAGTCTTCCCGTCAGCGCAAGGAGGCGCTTCGGAGGATCGGTGCCGAAGTGGCCGCGATGAGGCTTAGGGCGGCAGCATAGACCCGGATGGCTGTTGCGGCTGCGGGGTGTTGATGGCAGGATGCTCTGCATCCGGTGAAGGATCCGACAAAGCTTCCGGTTCGGCGCTTGAGTGGAGTGAAGAGACCGACATCGTTGTCGTGGGCGCCGGTACCGCAGGTGTGGTCAGCGCTGTGACAGCCCTTGAGGCTGGTGCCAGCGTGACGCTTATCGACAAAGCGGATTTCGTGGGCGGCATTTCCAGCGCTTGCGTTCAGTTCTGCACTCCGGGTTCAAGCCTTGCTCTGCCTCAGCTGTTCGAAGGTGTCGAGGATAGTGCGGCTGCTGCCAACTAGGACAAGCCTGAAATACCCCTCCATTGCGGGCTGCATCCCGGCGATAAGCCGGGGTGCAGCCCTTTTCTGTTATCCGGGATTAATAAGAGGACTCAGAAAATGCCTGGTCAGAAGGCTTTCGCGAATTCTGATGCACAGTCGGTGGGCGTTGCAATGGGCGCCGCTAACTTATTAGTGCGTTATTGAAGCCTCCACAGAACCTATATAACATGCCCTGAAAAGAGGGCGACAGCGGACCGCACAAGGCTGTTGATTTTTCGGACTCCGCATCCCGAAAGCCGCATCGCAGCGGGGGATGCATATTCAAATCTGATCGCCATCGACCTGTTTTGCGTCACAAACTTCAGCGCTGGAGTTATGTGGATAGAACTGTATGCATGCCTGGCTGAGAGGAGGAAGGGCTTCAATCAAGGGGAAAAAGGAAGGCTTTGCTTTCCTGTATGGTTGGTATTTCGGAAGTAACATTGGAGGAAACAATGGCAATGAAGCCAAAGTCGCGCTGGGTGGTTCTCGTCGGCGCAGCAATGTGCGGCGCAATCACTGCGTCATTGAATTGCTACAGTATTTTTCAGAAGCCGATGATGGAACAGTTTGGTTGGTCGCCGCAGCTCGTGGCGTTCGCCTACACGCTGGCCATCGTTGTTATCGGTTTTGCTGGTGGCCCCATCGGCGGTTGGTTCCAGCGTAAGTTCGCTGCATACAAGATCATGCTTGTAAGCGGTATCGTCTTTGGTTGCGGCTGGATTCTCACCGGCTTTGCAACGAACCCCGTCATGCTGCTTCTCACCTTCGGCATCGTTGTCGGTTTTGCCGATGGTATCATCTACAACACCTCGCTCGCTTTGACCACTCGTTGGTTCCCGGACAAGAAGGGCCTGGTCAACGGCATTTCTCTGGCAACCATGGCCCTGTGGCCGCTGTGGACCGCTCCTGTCGGCAACATGATCGTGCAGGCTATCGGCCCCATGCCGTCCTTCATGGTCGTCGGCGCATTCAGCATCGTCATGTTCCTCATCTTCGCTTGGCTCTGCTACATCATGCCTCCTGCGGATTATCAGCCCGAGGGTTGGAACCCGCCTGCTGACGACGCTGCCAAGAACCGTAGGAGCTACACCACCGTCGAAATGATGAAGACCCCGCTGTTCTGGATCATGGTTGTCACCTTCGCCCTCACCGCATGCACCGGCGTGTTCATGCTGGGCACCGCTTCTCTCGTCGGCCAGACCCAGGCTGGCATGGACGCCGCAACCGGCGCCCTGATGGTCAGCATCTTCGCTGTCGCCAATGCTGCCGGCCGTTTCGGCTTCGGCACCCTGTCTGACAAGATCGGCCGCTTCCAGACGCTGTTCATCGTCATCGGCATCACCGGCGTGATCCACCTGTTCCTGTATGGCAACACCACCTCCACCATGCCCTTCATCATCGAGTCCATCGTGCTGGGTATGTGCTTCGGCGGCATCATGGCCATCATGCCTTCGCTCACCGGCGACGCATTCGGTCCTGCCAACATGGGTCAGAACTACGGCTTCATGTACTGGGGCTACGCTCTCGCTGCTGTCATCGGTCCTATGCTGTCCGCTAACACGCTTGCTACGACCGGTAGCTACAGCTCCGCATTCCCCATCCTGGGTGTGCTGTGCATCATCGCCCTCATCCTGCTTGCAATCGGCATGCCGCTCTACAAGAAGATGAAGATTCGCGACGCAGCCTACATGGAGGCCAAGAACGCTGAGGCCAAGTAGTCTGCACCTACTCGATGGCAGTTTGCAATGAGCTGCTGACAAAAGAAACAACGACTTTCAGATATTCAGAAGGTCACAACAGGGCCGTGGCAGAAGCTGGCGGAATAGCAAATAGCAGATGTCGCGGCCTTGTGATGAGCAGGCATCGGAAAAACGGGATTCTTCGCAGGTCAGCGGATTCCGTTCGGTGCAAGCAGGGGCGAAACGTCCGGATGGTCCGGTGGTGAGCCTCGGCGCTGCTCGTATGGCAAAAACAAGAATTGATTGAGAAGGAGAGTGATCGCGCATGATCAGCAGGTTCGGGCTTTTGAAGCGCAAGGAAGGAATGAGCCAGGAGGAGTTCCAGGATTACTGGCTGAATGTCCATGGCCCCATCGCTTCTGAGATGGAGGGCCTCCGTCACTATTCTCAGCATGTGATCTGCGACAACGAGCATCGTCATCCTCTGGGCCAGGGTCCCATCGTTATCGACGGCTATTCTGAGCTCCAGTTCGATAGCTACGGCGACATGGTCAAGGGTGTTGCTTCTCTGGACGGCAAGGGTGCAGACGATGTTCCCAACTTCGCCGATCCGTACAACCCCATCCTCGTCTGCGTCAAGAAGATGGTCAAGCGCGCCCCCAAGTTCCTGCTTGCCGATGAGACCAAGCTCATCAAGCGCGTTTCCTTCATGGGCCGCGCTGAAGGCGTGAGCGCAGAAGAGTGGATGTACCAGTGGTGGGATGTTCACACCCAGATGGTTCACACCATGCCTGGTTACGCCGGCTATGCCCAGAACCTGGTCATCGACCGCATCATCAATGGCGAGCATGTTCCTTACGAGGCTCTGCCTGTCGAGGGTGTCGTCGAGTTCTGGTTCGAGAACATGGAAGGCTTCGACGAGTGCTACGCTTCGCCTGAGTTCAAGAGGACTTCTCAGCACGGCGGCGAATTCATCGGTGCCATCAACACCTACCTCACCAAGGTCCATAAGATCTTCTAATCGAGCTTGCTCGATATGTCTGAACGGCGGCGGGTTGAAGCGTGTCTTCCCGCCGCTTTTTCTGTTTGCGGGACGTGCTCGCAGCGAAGGCATTCCCAAGGGGCCCTGTTTGCTTGAATTACGCATCTGAACAGGGTTGTTGTTGGATTTCCACCCTGTCCGATCAGCGAATCGCAGTGTTTTCGAAGAAGGGGTTTCGGGCATGGAGCTAACTAAAAAGTTCGTTATTGAGTGCGATGCATGTCGGTCGTAAGGTTCCGTAGAGGAGTGAATCCGCATCGTTCCTCAGCTTGTCGCGCGGTTGTCGACGACCCGAGAATCGATGCGGGCAGGGATACGTTTCAGGCTCGATCGAGGTGAAGGAAGGAGGATATCGAAGCTTGAGGCGGATGATTGTTTCACGAAAGGGGACAATGTATGGGAACTGAAGTGCAATCTACCCAGAAGAACGCGTCGCTGTTCAAGTCCATTCTCTCTGGGTGCATGGGTAATGTACTGGAATGGTACGACTACGGTCTGTACGGCTATTTCGCAGTCGTCATTTCCGCTGAGTTTTTCACGTCCGACGATCCTATCGTCGGTCTTCTGATGAGTTTCATGGTATTCGGCATCGGCTTTATCGTGCGTCCTATCGGCGGTCTCATCTTCGGTGCATATGCCGACAAGCATGGCCGTGTCAAGTCGCTCACCGCTACGATCATGGCGATAGGCATTTGCACCATGCTCATGGGCCTGCTGCCCACGTATGCCCAGGTCGGAATCTTGGCACCGATCCTGCTTGTGGTTCTTCGCTTGCTGCAGGGTCTGGCAACCGGCGGTGAGTTCGGCAGCGCTCTGACGTTCATCTCCGAATTCAACAACGGCAAGAACACCTCCTTCCTGGTCAGCTGGCAGCCCTTCAGCGTTGGCGTCGGCATGCTCCTGGGCTCCGTCACCGGTCTTATCTGCACCATGATTTTCGAGGCTTCGGTAGTTTGTGTGACAAGGGGCTAGCCTAGGCAGCAACGCTCTTCGC
>CALBGP010000017.1 GCA_937892845.1 uncultured Eggerthellaceae bacterium
AGTGCGTTGAGGTGCACATGGACGGTTGAAGGGGAGGATAAGCCGAGCGACGTGCATATCTCACGAACAGTAGGGCCGTATCCCTTTTCCCGGATACATTGCTCGATGCAATTCAAAACGGCTTGCTGTCGTTTAGTAATCTTCTGCGGCATCGACAACCTCCAATCAAGAACAAATGTTTGGTAATTCGTTGACATGAACCTTTGTTCGCTATATTATAACAACGAACAAAGGTTCTATGCAAGTGATTGGAGATAGGCATGGCAAAGCTCATTACCGGCAATGCAATTGACGGAACAGCCGCACTCGATATCTCTTTGAACGATCATTCAGTCCAAAACGCTGTCATCATCGAGTTTCCCCGCGATGATGCTCAGGGCGCGCCTAATGAGGCATCGTACGGTCGGGGTCGAATGACCCCTGCGCAAGCTGCCGTCGCTCTTACGATCGGAACCCTCATTTCGCTTCTTGTTGTCATCCTGTAAGTCACGATGTCGGCAACCGCCGAGCTGTTGATCTGCCAAGCCCTTCCAACAAGTTGTTTAACGTAAGCTTCTGATTGCTGGTTTCACCATCGGTATTTTTCGAACGTCACCGAGAAAATTTTTCGGGTTTCATCAAAAACGGAAGACATGCCGACCACCGCGATTGATCTACTTTGGATTTGCCTAGGTAATCGTCCAAAGGAGGTCGGAAGGAATGATCAGCATGTCCGTTGTTCAGGATATACGAAGACTGCGCATGGAGGGCGAGTCCATCGCATCCATCGCAAGGAATGCAGGCGTTTCGGAGCCCACGGTTCGCAAGTATCTAAGACCCCGCGACATGTCACCGTCATTGCCGGTGAAGGAGAAGCGGCCGTCTGTGATGGATCGATACGCGGGCATCGTCGACGGCTGGCTCGAGGAAGACCAGGGCAACTGGCACAAGCAGCGCCATACCGCCAAGCGCATCTGGCAAAGGCTGCGCGAGGAGCACGGGGCCGACCTGTCGTACAACACGGTTCAGCGCTACGTCAAACGATGGAAGGAGGATCACCGCAGACCCTCAGAGTGCTTCCTCGACCAAGTGGCCATACCGGCCGACATGCAGGTGGACTTCGGACAGGCCGACTTCTACCTGCGCGACGTGCGCACCCGCCTCCATTATCTTGTCTGCGACTTCCCCTTCTCCAACGTGGGCCTCGCGCAGGTGTTTTACGGCGAGACCGCCGAATGCGTCTGCGAGGGGCTGCTCGCCGTGTTCGGCTACGTCGGCGGTGTGCCCAGGCGCATCATCTTCGACAACGCCACGGGCGTAGGGCGCCGGGTCTGCAAGGAGATAAGCACATCGGAGCTCTTCGGCCGCTTCGCCGCTCACTTCGGGTTCGATTACGTGTTCTGCAACCCCAACGCGGGACATGAGAAGGGCGCGGTCGAGAACAAGGTGGGCGCGATCAGGCGCGAGCTGTTCGTCCCGCTTCCCCAGATATGGAACCTGAGGACGTTCAACGAGAAGCTCCTCGCGCGCTGCATGGCCCGCTCGGACAAGCCCCACTATGCGAAAGGGGAAAGCGAGCGCCAGCTGTTCTGCGAGGACGCGTTCGCGCTGCTCGACCTGCCCGCGGCCGAGTTCAGGGCGATGAGCTTCAAGAGGATGCGCGCCGACAAGTACGGCAACATCACGCTGGACGGCCGTCACCGTTATTCTTCGGCGCCCGAGCTGGGCGGTGCCGAGCTCATCGTCGGCAAAGGCGCCTTCGACGTGGAGATCTACGACGAGCAGGGCGCGCTCGTCGTTGTCCACGAGAGAGCCTGGGGAGAGAGGCCGACCGAGACCGTGGAGCCTGCGAGCCAGCTGCCGCTTCTGTGCAGGAAGCCCGCGGGCTGGCCCAACTCCCGCGTGCGCGCGACGCTGCCCGACGACCTCAGGGCGTGGATGGACGCGATGGACGAAGAGCAGCGCAGGTCCGCGTTGCGCATCATGAGGGATGCCGCCGCCGAGAGCGGCTACGGTCCCATGGTGGCCGCCATGGAGCGGGCATCCGCGCTCGGGCCATCGCCGGACAGGGCCTCTGTGCTGCTCGTCGCATCCGGCATATGCAACGGTCGGGACGTGATCGGCTACGAGGAGAAAGTGGACTTCGCTGCCTACGATGCGGCTTTCTCGATGACGGGAGGCAGCCATGGTGCCTAAAGCAACTGAAAGAGCGGCTGTGGAAAACCGGATCCGAGAAGGAGCGAGGAGGCTGTGCCTGTCCAACGACACCGTCGGCTGGTTCCTGGAGCGGGCCACGCCCCGTCAGCTGGATGCGGTCGCGGGACTCGTGGACCATGAGCTCTCCGTGCGCGAGGCCAACAGGAAGAGTCGTCTACTGCGCAAGGCGGCGTTCCCGGCGGTGAAATCAATCGAGGACTTCGACTTCACCGACGTCAAGATGCCGGAGGGGCATGATACGGCTGACATGAGATCCCTCCAGTGGGTCGAGTCTGCCCAAGACTATGTCTTCTACGGCCAGACCGGCCGCGGAAAGACCCATCTGGCCATCGCGCTGGGCGTGCTGTGCATCGGCGCGGGCAAAATGGTGCGCTACTTCTCATGCGCCCAGCTCGTGCTGACGCTCCAAAAGGCCCAGGAGGACGGTCGCCTTGATGCCGTATATGCAGACATAGCGAAGGCGGACCTGGTGATCTTGGACGAGTTCGGCTACATCCCCCTCGACTCCAAAGGTGCGAAGCTGCTCTTCCAGGTCATGTCGATGAGCTACGAGGCGAGAAGCTTGATAGTGACGACCAACATCGAGTTCTCCAGATGGGGAGCAGTGCTTGCCGACGACAAGCTTGCGGCTGCGGCGGTGGACAGGATAATCCACCATGGCCGCCTGATCGAGTTCGGGGGTAACAGCAGAAGGGTCGAAGAGTCCTTGATGTTAGGCAATACAGGAAAGGGGCGGTGACGTCTTCCTTGATGAAACCCGAAAAAGTTACGTGGTGACAGGCGAAAAGAACTGATGGGGAATCCCGAAACCGGCTATTGACAAAACACACAAGTCTGCATTATGTTTCGTCGCACAGTAACCGAATTCGTTCGCCTAATTGAAGGTCTCGGTACGTTCAACATTGCGCGACTGCACGCGCGGCGGCATAGTATCGTTTCCATCATGCGCTTTGCGCGTTGAGGGCGAAGATCTCCACCGCTTAATCATTGGCCAAAGCATGAGATCCTCGTTTCTCGATC
>CALBGP010000018.1 GCA_937892845.1 uncultured Eggerthellaceae bacterium
GGTAATAATTCAGAAAGAATTCCTTAAGAAACACTGCTTACAAAGTGGATTGCTATTACTAATCGTTGACCGTATTCTCAAAGATGCGATGAGGAGATCGCATCTTCAAAGAGAGTTCTTCGGATGAAGAAGGGGGAGACGATGGGTTATCTCGAGCGAGTACAGCAATCGTCCAATGTCAGTCGAAGGGGATTCGTCAAAGCGGCGGCTGCCGCCACTGCGGCTCTTTCGGTTGCTGGCTTTGCGGGCTGCGGCCCGAACAATGTGGAAAAAGAAGAGGAAGGCGCCAATGTCGCAGGCGATGGCCGTGATCTGATCACCGGCGAGTGGAAGACTGCAGCATGCTGGCATAACTGCGGCGGCCGTTGCGTGAATAAGGTTCTGGTCCGTGATGGCGTGGTTGTTCGCCAGAAGACCGACGATACCCACGAAGACAGCCAGGACTATCCTCAGATTCGCTCTTGTGCACGCGGACATGCGCAGCGCCAGCAGGTTTTCGGCGCCGATCGCATCAAATATCCTCTGAAGCGCAAGAATTGGAGCCCTGACAATCCGAATGGACATCTCCGCGGTGTCGATGAATGGGAGCGCATCAGCTGGGATGAAGCCCTGGATTACGTCGCAGCCGAGCTGAAGAAGGCCTACGATAACTACGGCCCGACCGGCATC
Source organism: uncultured Eggerthellaceae bacterium (assembly GCA_937892845.1). GTDB lineage: Bacteria > Actinomycetota > Coriobacteriia > Coriobacteriales > Eggerthellaceae > Slackia. The sequence goes on from CALBGP010000018.1 coordinate 670, forward strand.
TACCATCTTGGTTGGCCTCTTGGCTACAACACTCGCATGATGGCCACTATGGGCGGTGCTGTATGCTGCACCAACACCTCTTCCCACGGAACGTATACTTACTGCTTCACCTTCCTGGGTCTTCCGTATCAGGGCGTTGGACCTGGCACGTTGTTCTGCGAAAGCGCCAATGACCGCATGGATCTGGTCAACGCGGAGACCATCGTTCTCTATGGCTGCAATCAGGGCTGGGCATCTCCCGGCAACCACTGCGATTATTTCTGGCGCGCCAAGGAAGCCGGCGCCAACTTCGTCTACGTTGGTCCCGAATACAATGTCACCGCATCTCTGTTCGAAGCGAAATGGATTCGCGTGCGTCCTGGCACGGATGTGTCCCTGCTGCTGGCCGTTGCCTATACCATGATCACCGAAGATGAGGAAAAGGGCCTGGTGGATTGGGACTTCCTCAAGAAGTACACCGTGGGATTCACCTCTGATAACATGCCCGCCAATGCGGAGACCGATGAGAATCTGCACGACTACATCTTGGGTAAGTACGATGGCATTCCCAAGACTCCCGAATGGGCTACCACCATCTGCGGTACTCCCGTTGAGGATATCGTCTGGTTCGCTGAAGCCCTCGGCAAGGACCATGCGGTCTCTATCCTGCACAGCTTTGCCGCTGCCCGCAACAAGGGAGCGGAGGACTTCCCCCAGATGCTCATGACCATTGGATGCATGGGCGGCCATATGGGCAAGCCCGGGCATTGCTGCGGCACTGCTTTCCATTCCACTGCCGGCACCGGCGGTCCGTCTCTTGTCATGCCCGGATCCACCGGCGTCGACATCAAGATGTCTCCGCTCAACTACAACGTTTCCGACCCCGAGCGTTGGCGCCCCGTTCTTGAGGGAAAGTTCATCGACAATGCATCCGGTTTCGGCATTCCCGGGTATCCTCAGCAGGCTGTTGAGCGAGAGTGCGATATCCATGTGATCATGAACGACGAGAGCTCCAACTTCCTGCAGAGCAGCCTCGATATCACCAAGGGCATTGAGGCGTATCGCAAGGTGGACTTCACCTATTGCAACGCCTATACGCTGACCACTACCGCAAAGTACTGCGACATCATTCTTCCCGCATGCACCCCATGGGAGAAGATGGCACCCAATATCTACCTTGCGTATTCCAGCCGTGATTACCAGATCTTCCCCTCGAAGATCACCGAGCCCCTCTACGAGGCACGTTCCGATTTCGATATCGTGTGGGACCTCTCCGAGCGTTTGGGCCTGGACCCCAAAGAGGTTCTGCCCGTCAGCGAGAAGCAGCAGTACTTCAACTTCATCTCCGGCTGCACTGTCGCTGAGCCTGATGGCGTGACGTATTCTCCGTTGGTGACCATCACTGATGAGGATATTGCGGCATGGGAAGTGGAAGGTGCGCCCCAGGAAGGAAAGATCGGCCTGCAGGAGCTTCTTGACCGCGGAATCTATCAGGTTGAACGTACTGAAGGCGACGTGTTCTCCAAGTATTTGGGCTACAAGAGCTTCATCGATGATCCTGAGGCAAACCCCCGTCCCTCCACGAGCGGTAAGTTCGAGATCTATTGCCAGGACAAGCTCAACTACATCAAGGGAAACAACCCTGACACCAAGTTCAAGGCATATCCTACGTATACGGTTCCGGTGATGGGCTATGAGACAACGTTCAGCGATTGGGACAATCAGGTGAAGGGCGAGTACCCCTATCTGTTCTACACACCCCATTACATGCGTCGCGCCCATACTACGCTCAACAACCTCCCTTGGTTGCGTGAAGCGTTCGAGAACCCGGTATTCATCAGCGCACAGGATGCTGAAGAAAAGGGCATCGTAACCGGCGACACCGTTTTGATCTGGAACCAGTTCGGTAAGACGCTGCGTCGCGCAACGGTTCTCGAGACTCTTGTCCCGGGCGTTCTCGGTCTGCCCCATGGCTGCTGGGTCGAGATGGACGACGAGACGGGCATTGACCACGGCGGTGCCGAAAACGTTCTGTCCGGCGGATTCTCGAGCGACACGTTCGTTGCGGGTTACAACAACTACAACATCAACTTCGAGAAATACGATGGCGATCCTCTTGAGCCCGATGCTCTGTGGCCGCAGCGTATCATCGATGCCGAATAGGTAGGTGCGCATCATGTCGAAAATGGGTTTCTATTTCAATCAGAAGAAATGTGTTGGATGCAGGACCTGCCAGGTTGCCTGCAAGGATAAGAACGATCTTGAAGTAGGCGAGCTTTTCCGTCATGTGACGTCGTACCAGGCTGGAAAATACCCCAACGCCATGCTGTACCACTATGCAGCGACCTGCAATCATTGCATGGATCCCGCTTGCGTGGCTGCATGCCCCAATGGCGCAATGTATGTGGATGAGGAGGACGGTACCGTTCAGCATGACGATACCAAGTGCCTGGGATGCCAGTACTGCGTCGAGGCCTGCCCCTACAGCGTGCCCGTCTATATCGAAGAGCTGAACCTTACCCACAAGTGCGATGCATGCAAGCAGTTGCGCGATGCGGGTGAGCCCCCAGCCTGCGTGGCTGCATGCCCTATGCGCGCTTTGGAATTCGGGCCTTATGACGAATTGCTGGCAGCGCATCCTGAGGCTGTGAGCGAAATCGCTATTCTCCCGGAGTCTTCTCAGACCAGCCCTTGCACGCTTATCGACCCCAAGGCCGCAGCTTTGGAACCCGACCCGATCGTGACGCCGCTGTAGAATCACGATAATGCCGGGGTTCCGGCAGGGCAATTTGCAACCGCACAGCCGCAGCGATCCCCCTCCGTCGCTGCGGCTTGCAGTCAGAGAGGATAATCGGTGGATACCAACGAGACCATGATCGCTGCGCTGGCTGGCAGGGCGTTTCTTTACAAGTATCTTTGGCGTGCATTTGCAGGCGAGCCTGACCAGGCCTTCCTTGATGTTGCTGCGTCGCAGGATGCCGCTGAGGCGTTTTCCGTATTCGCAGGGGATTCATCTTCTGCTGTGCAGCATCAGCGCATGATCGGCGAATTCGCCGAGACGGCCGACCTGGATGCGCTTTGCAGTGAATATACAAAGCTTTTCATCGGACCCGGTAAGCTTCCCGCGCCGCCATGGGAATCGGTTTACGTGTACGGAGAGGATCTTCTCTTCCAGGAGAGCACGCTTGAAGTCCGTCTCGATTACCGTGCTGCCGGTTATCAAGCATCCGGGTACCCGCATGAGGCCGATGACCATCTTGCGAAAGAGCTTGGATTCATGTCCGCATTGTCCGAAGAGGCGCAGCGGGCATTCGAACAGGGCGACGGAGAATCCTTCCGCCAGGCGATGTCGCGTCAGCTTTTGTTTTTAGGTAAGCATCTCAACAGCTGGCTCCCTAAATTCGCCGAACGTTTCGAGTCGGCGGAAAAGCCCAAGGTAGGTCCGTTCTATCACGAATTCGTTGCCTTGGCCGTGGCGGTTTGCGCCCAGGATGCGGAAAATATCGAAGAACTCATGAACGCATAGGTTCCTTCGAGAACAATCGGGCTCCCGCCATGAGCTTGCTCCTGCAGGTTCGTGGCGGGTCCTTTATGTAATGCGGATGGTATTATGGCCGGATTGCATCCGATGCGGAGGACGTCATGGACAAGGTCAAGCTCAAAACAAAATTTGCCGTTTTGCTACTGGTTCTGTTCGCGGTCGCCTTGGTTGGCAACCTTTTCTGGAATACATATGCCCAACGCCAGCAGACCGAGGCGGAACTGCGTGAGAAGGGGCAGGTTCTTTCTCAGCAGATGTCTGCCGTATGGGATTTCATGTCGGTCAATCAGGACCGTCTCCTTGAGACGGCATATGCGGAAAACGGTGCATATCAAGGGCTCCACTGCGCCATCGTGGGGCGCAGCATCGGCAAGCAGTTCTCCTTTGAATCGGGCTATGAGACCAGGTTCGTCAACTTCGACCCTCGCAACAAGGAAGATGAGCCGGATGCCTTTGAATCAGAGGCGCTGAACGCATTTCATGCCGATCCGGATCTCAAAGAGTTCTATGCAGTGACGGAAATCGATGGAGAGCGTGTGTTCCGATATTCGGCTCCCATGAAGATAGAGAAAACCTGCTTGGAATGCCATGGAGAGCCGGCGGGCGAAATCGACGTGACGGGGCATCCGAAAGAAGGATGGAGCATTGACGACATCGGCGGCGCCATCAGTATCGCCATGCCCATGGAGAGCTATCTTCAGGCTGAGCATGATTTGATAGTGCGAAACGTATCCACTTTCGTTTCCATCTTGGTCGTCTGCCTGCTGATCATCTACATCGCCCTGACCCATCTTGTCACGCGTCCGCTGCAGCGCCTTCGCCAGGCATTCGGCAGCATGCAGGAGGGCAATCTCGATGTCCGGCTGAATGATTCGGAGTCTTCTTACGAGCTGAATGCCGTGGTGTCCGAGTTCAATGAGATGGCGCATCAGCTATCCGATCTGTATGACAGCCTGGAGTCGCAGGTGGAGGAGCGCACCGCGCAGTTATCGCGCGTCAATGAGGCCTTGAAGGCCAAGCGCGTGCAACTTGAACATGCCAATGAGCGCCTTCGCAACGAGAACCAATATAAGTCTGACTTCTTGAATATGATGAGCCATGAATTGCGGACTCCGTTGACGTCTATCATCGCGTTCTCGGAGATGCTCAACCGTACAGGCGATCCAGTCGACGAGAAAGAGGCGGAGATTCGTCGCGAAATCGAAGCGAACAGCCACGTGCTCCTTCTCATGATCAACGACATACTGGAGATGAGCAGGCTCGATGCGGGAAAGACCCAGCTTATGATGGAGACGGTTGATTTGGGCGATATCGTCGGGCTGGTCCAGTCGGTGGTTGCCCCTCTGTCGCGCAGGAACAAGGTCGCATTCACCTATTCCATCGATGCTGACGTTCCGCTTGTGACCTGCGACGGCGATCGCATTCGCCATGTGCTTGAGAATCTATGCGGCAACGCAATGAAGTTCACGCCAGCAGGTGGGTCGGTGACGCTCCATGTAAGCTATGATGCAAATGCCGATGAGGTGCTTTTGCGCGTGGCGGACACCGGCATTGGCATTGCAGAGGAGGACCGCGAGCGGATTTTCGAGAAATTCGTGCAGGCTGATTCGTCTGCATCGCGCCGCTATCGCGGGACCGGGTTGGGGCTTGCCCTGGTGCGCGAATACACTGAGATGCACGGCGGCCATGTCGAGCTTGAAAGCGAGCTTGGCCGGGGCAGTGCTTTCATTGTGCACCTTCCTGTCAAGCCGGTTTCGGGGTGCGCCGATGCGGCACCTTCGCCATACGGAAGCGAGGATACGGAATGAACGAACCGTACAAGATCATGCTCATCGATGACGACGAGGGTGTTCATACCCTGATTCGCCGTATCGTGGAAGATGCGGGCTATGGATTCGTCCCTGCCTACAACGGGGACGATGGCTTGAGGATTCTTGCCGAGCAGCATCCTGACCTGCTGCTTTTGGATGTCATGATGCCCGGGACCAATGGATTCGACGTCTGTGCGGCCATCCGCGCGAAAGGGCGGCGCATTCCCATCATCTTCCTGTCGGCAAAAGGCGACATCGTGGACAAGAGCATAGGATTCAAGGCCGGCGGAGACGATTACGTGGTCAAGCCGTTCAGTCCGGACGAGCTGCTTTTGCGCATAGAGGCCCACCTGCGCCGTCATAAGACCGATCTTGCCTTCGCGAAAGCCGTCAGCCGCGAAGGCAGCAACAAGACCGGTGATTTGGAAATCGTGTTCAACCATTACGAGGTTTACCTGCGCGGCGAAAAGGTCGATCTGACGGCGAAGGAGTTTGAGATTCTGGCCCTTCTGGCGTCGAATCCCGGTCAGGTATTCACGCGCAACCAGATTTTCGAGCATATCTGGGGACGTGAGAGCGGCGTCGACGAGAACAGTATCACGGTGTTCATGCGCAAGATACGCGAGAAGATCGAGGACAACCCTTCGCAGCCGAAATACCTGCTCACCGTGTGGCGTGTGGGGTACAAGTTCGCCGAGCGGGTTTAGGGTCGCGGTCGATTCGCCCCCCCCCGGCGCACCCCCCTCGCACCCCCCCCGCCGCACCCCGCTTCGCACTCTCGGATCGTGCACCCCTCACTTCGCACAGCGAATTGACCACTTCTGGTCAAAACCGCGAGTTATTGGTGGTTTTCTTCGGGCTGGCGTGCGGGCGCGTTTTTGTGACCTGGGGAAACGTGCGTGGTTTGGGCGCTTCGGAGGGAGGTTGGTCAAAACCGCGAGTTTTCGGTACCGAAAACTCGCAAATTTGACCACGAACGGCACAGGCATGGTATCGTTTCGGGACGAAACCCAACCGCTTAGGAGGCCCGCCATGTCCAATACGCCCTGCTCCCTTGTTGAACGCCTGCGCGAAACGCTGGGGGACGATGCCGTGCTGGTCGATGAGCCCATGAGCGCCCATACCACGTTTCAAATCGGCGGCCCCGCCGATGCGTTGGTCCTGCCCCGCACCGTCGAGCAGGTGGCGGCCGTAGTGCAAATGTGCCGCGAGGCGGAGGTTCCCGTGCATGTGATCGGCCTTGGCAGCGACTTGTTGGTCTCCGACGACGGTCTGCGGGGCGTGGTTCTCAAGCTGGCGGAGAATTTTTCCCTGATGCGCGTGGAAGGTGCTCGCATCATCGCGCAGGCCGGTGCAAGCAACGCCGAGGTTGCCGCGGTGGCGTGCGAAGCGGGATTGGCCGGTTTCGAGTTCGCCAGCGGAATTCCCGGAACCATCGGCGGTGCCGCCATCATGAATGCCGGCGCGTACGGCGGTGAGTTCAAGGATGTTGCGCGCAGCCTCACCTGTCTGACGCCCGATGGGCGCGTGGTGGAGGTTTCCGCAGAAGAGGCCGATTGGTCGTATCGCCACTCCATGATGGACGCAGCCGGATATGTCGTGCTGGAAGCCGTGCTTGAGCTTACCCCTGATTCGTCTGCTGAAATCCAAGCGCGCATGGACGACCTGCGTCAGCGCCGCGAAGAGAAACAACCGCTCGAAATGCCCAGCGCGGGCAGTACGTTCAAGCGCCCGGAGGGGTATTTCGCCGGGAAGCTGATCCAAGATGCCGGGCTGCGCGGTTTTCGCGTGGGCGGCGCCCAGGTATCCGAAAAGCACACCGGCTTCGTGGTGAACGCCGGCGGAGCCACGGCAGATGATGTGCTGCAGCTCATCGCCGAAGTTCAGCGCCGCGTGTTCGAGATGGAAGGCGTGCGCATGGAACCTGAAGTGCGCATGTGGGGATTCTAGACTGCATCCTCGCGCAAAGCGGGATGCAGGGCTTTCAGTACCACCAGTCCGCACGCCACGCCGAGCAGGCACCCAGCCGCCACGTCGGTGGGGAAGTGGACGCAGAGATAAAGCCGCGAGAACGCCACGGCGGCAGCTGCCGCGAGCGGAAGCATGCGCAGAACCGTTCGCTTCCAGCCGTGCGAGAGGGGTATGGCCGCCAGCACGGTGGCCGCCGCGAATGATGAGCCCGTATGGCCCGACGGGAATGAAAACGATCCGGGCAGCGGGATGAGCGTGGTGGCAAGCGACGGGTCTGTCAAAAACGGCCGTGCGCGCTCTACGATGTTCTTCAGCACGATGTCTCCGATGGCGAAGTCCACTATCACGGCAACCGCCACGGCAATGCCGAAGCTGCGGAATCTCCGCTGCGCGATGAGCACCGCGGCGATGGCGAACCATAGAAAGCCGCCGTCTCCCAGTTGCGTCACGAACGTCATGGCCGCATCCATGGCGGGGGATGCGGCCTCGTCGTGAAGGAAATGCAGGATTTCCAGGTCGTATATGAGAATGGTGTCTGTCACGGTCACGCCCTGGCGCCTGCGGCGTCAAGCGCCTGCGCCACATCGGCGATCAGGTCGGCGGTGCCTTCGATGCCGCAGCTCAGGCGGATCAGATCAGCACCGATGCCGGCGGCGGCCAACTCGGCGTCGGTCATCTGGCGGTGCGTGGAGCTGGCCGGATGCAGGCAGCAGGTGCGCGCATCGGCCACGTGCGTTGCGATCTGCGCCAGCTTGAGGTTGGACATGAACGCTTCAGCCGCCTTGCGGCCGCCCGCTACGCCGAAGCTCACAACGCCGCAGCCGCCCTGGGGCAGGTATTTCTCTGCGAGCCCGTGGAATTCGTCGCCGGGAAGCCCGGGGTAGCGCACCCACGTGACTTTGGGGTGGGCGGCCAAAAATTCCGCCACCGCCTGGCCGTTTCTGCAATGCTGGGCCATGCGGACATGCAGGCTTTCCAGTCCCAGGTTCAGCAAAAATGCGTTCTGGGGGCTCTGCACGCTGCCGAAATCGCGCATGAGCTGGGCAGTTGCCTTCGTGATGAAGGCCCCTTCAAGTCCGAAGCGTTCGGTGTAGGTCACGCCGTGGTAGCTTTCGTCCGGCGTGGTCAGGCCCGGGAATCTGTCGGCATGGGCGGTCCAGTCGAAGCGGCCGGAATCCACGATGCATCCGCCTATGCCGGCGCCGTGACCGTCCATGTACTTGGTCGTGGAGTGCGTCACTATGTCGGCGCCCCATTCGATGGGGCGGCAGTTCACGGGCGTGGGGAACGTGTTGTCCACGATCAGCGGCACGCCGTGCGCATGCGCGGCTGCAGCGAAGCGCTCGATGTCGAGCACCGCCAGCGACGGGTTGGCAATGGTTTCGCCGAACACCGCCTTCGTGTTGGGACGGAATGCAGCCTCAAGCTCTTCATCGGTGGCGGTGGGGGAGACGAACGTGAATTCCACCCCCATGCGGCGCATGGTCACGGCGAACAGGTTGTAGGTGCCGCCGTAGATGGCCGAACTGGCCACCACGTGGTCTCCGCATCCGGCAATGTTGAACACGGCGTAGAAATTCGCCGCCTGGCCGGATGATGTGAGCATGGCCGCACTGCCGCCTTCGAGTGCGCAGATCTTCGCTGCGACGGCGTCGTTGGTGGGATTCTGCAGGCGCGAGTAGAAGTACCCGGATTCTTCGAGGTCGAACAGCCTGCCCATGTGCTCGGAGGTGTCGTACTTCCAGGTGGTGGATTGGTAGATGGGGATTTGGCGCGGCTCTGCGTCGCCGGGGCGCCATCCGGCCTGGACGCAGGCGGTTGCCAGCTCGTCGGCCGATCGTGCGTGCGCGGGGGTCTGCGCTTCGTTGGAATGTTCCATGTGATGCCTTCCTGCGAGTTGTTTGACCCGCGAATTATACGGCCTATGCGGAAACTGTGCGAGCACGGCGGGCTTTTGTAGCATGCTGGTATACTTTCCCCTGTTCTAATGCAGGCGCCGGCGTGCGAGCGCGGGCGTATGGGAGGCCGCTTCGCGGCCGTCTTACGGGAAGAGGCATCATGCAGACGAAAGCGCTGATTCTTGCTGCGGGAGCGGGCACCCGCATGAAATCCGAAAAGCCCAAAGTTGCCCACGAGGTTTTGGGCAAGCCCCTGGTCAGGTGGGTTGTCGATGCCGCCCATGACGCGGGGATCGAAGATGTCATAACGGTGGTGGGCCATCTTCGCGAGCAGGTTGAGCCGCTGGTGGCCGCCGATACGCGCATCGTGTTCCAGGCCCAGCGCCGCGGCACCGCAGATGCGGTTGAAGCTGCGCGCGCTGCATTGACCCGCGAGGACGGGACCATCGAGCCCGGTTCGCTTGTCGTCCTCTCCGGCGATTGTCCGCTTGTCAGCCCGGAAACCATCGCCCGTCTCGTCCGCGTGCGCGAAGAGCAGGATGCCGCCGTGGTGGTGCTGACCATGGATATGGCCGATCCCTTCGGCTACGGGCGCATCGTACGCGACCGGGATGGTTCTGCGGACGGCGTGGCCCGCATCGTCGAGCAGAAGGACTGCTCACCCGAAGAGGCCGCCATCACCGAGTGCAACGCAGGCTTCTACTGCTTCGACGCGCCCGCCCTCTTCGACGCGTTGACCCGCGTTTCCGACGACAACGCCCAGGGCGAGTTCTACCTTACCGACGTGTTGGAGATCTGCCGCAATGACGGCCGCAAGGTTCTGGCTCTCAAAACCGCTGATGCTCAGGAGGCCATGGGGATCAATTCCCGCCGCCAGCTCGCCCAGGCGACGCGCGCCATGCAGCAGCGCATCAACGGCCGCCATATGGACAACGGCGTGACCATGCTTGATCCGGATACGGTTTGGATCGGCCCCGACGTGACCATCGAACCTGACGTCGAGCTGCTGCCCATGACCATGCTGTGGGGTGCAACCTCCATCGGGCGCGATAGCGTCATCGGACCCAACACCCGCCTGACCGATACGGTTGTGGGCTGCGGCTGCCGCGTCGATGAGACCGTGGCCGAGCAGACGCGGATCGACGACGCCGCCACTACCGGCCCTCGCGCCTATCTTCGCCCTGGCACCCATCTGTGCCGCGGTGCCAAGGCGGGCACTCATGTCGAAATCAAGAAATCCGTCATCGGCGAAGGCAGCAAGGTGCCGCATCTTTCCTATATCGGCGATACCATGATGGGCTCGGGCGTGAATGTGGGAGCAGGTTCGATCACGTGCAATTACGACGGCGTGAACAAGCACACCACCGTAATCGGCGACAATGTGTTCATCGGCAGTGATACCATGATGGTTGCGCCTTTGAACATCGGCGAAGGCGCCATTGTGGGCGCGGCATCGTGCATCACGCGCGATGTGACGGCCGACGCCTTGGCTCTCGAGCGCAACGACCAGCGCGAGATTCCCGGTTGGGCGGCAAAGCACATGGCGAAGCTGCGTGCCGCAAAGGAAGCCGGCGAGGGCAAATAGCCGCCGCGCAGGCCGCAGCCGCGTGTCCGCGCTGCAGCTGAGTTGCGGTTGGTCGCACGGGCATCAATCATCCGGCCGTTTCGGCGGCCGTTGCACGACAGAGGGGACAGTGCGGGCGCCCATTCGCCCGCTTGAATACGAAAGGATGCAGATCGATGGACGACATGCATAAGAGCTTGGCGATTTTCAGCGGTTCCGTGAACCCTGCGCTTGCTGAGGAAATTGCTTCTGAGCTGGGAGTTTCCCTTGGTAATGTGAAGCTTGAGAAGTTCGCGAACGGTGAAATCTACGCGCGCTACCTGGACAGCGTGCGCGGCGCCGATGTGTTCCTGGTGCAGTCTGTTGCCGGTTCCCATGTCAACGACGCGCTCATGGAGCTGCTCATCATGGCCGATGCCGCCCGTCGCGCGTCCGCCCGCCGCATCACCGCCGTCGTGGCCCACTACGGCTACGCACGCCAGGACCGCAAGGCTGCTCCTCGCGAGCCTATCACGGCCAAGCTGGTCGCCGACCTCATGGCGGCCGCGGGCATCAATGACACCATCACCATCGACCTGCACCAGGGCGCCATCCAGGGCTTCTTCGATGCTCCGGTCAACCATATGACCGCCATGTCCATCTTCGTGGATTACTTCAAGCAGAAGGGCTTCGATCCGGAGCGCATCTGCGTGGTTTCCCCCGACGTGGGCCGCGCTAAGGCCGCCAAGAAGTTCTCCACCATGATGGATTCCGACATCGCCATCATGCATAAGGACCGCCCCAAGCACAACCAGGCCGAGATTACCGCGCTGATCGGCGACGTCACGGGCAAGATCTGCATTCTCAACGACGACATGATCGACACCGCGGGTTCGCTGGTGGCTGCTGCGGCAACCTTGAAGGCGAAGGGCGCCGCCGAAGTCTACGCCTGCGCTACGCATGGCATCTTCAGCGGTCCCGCCTACGACCGCATCGAGAACTCCTGCATCGAGGAGGTCGTGGTCACCAACACCATTCCCGTGCCGCTGGAGCGTCAGACCGGAAAGATCAAGGTCCTCTCCGTGGCGCCCCTGTTCGCCCAGACCATCAAGAACGTCTACGAGAACGGCAGCGTTTCCAAGCTGTTCTGGTAGACCGCGCTGCATCTGCATCGCCTGTTGCATCCGACCCTTCGGCCTTTTGGTGCCGAAGGGTTTTTTCGTGCCCGGCTGTGACGTTCGCGCTGCTCCTTGGCCCGCGCTTGCCGCCTGCCCCTGGGATTCGTGCCTGCCGTGGGCGGTTGATTGCGGCGGCGAAGTTTGCCGTGGTATGTTCGCAACACGTTCGGCCGCATTGGCGCTGCGAAGCGCCGATCAAGCGACAGGAGGCGGCATGGCTACGGCTCCCCACGACACAAAAGCGCCTGCTCGGGGCGCTGAGCTGCTTGACGCAAGGCTTGCGCTGGGCGACGAGTGCGCTCGGCAGCTGCAGGGGAGCTCTGAGCCGGAGGGCCCGGCCGAGCCCGGTGCAGATTCCGCGCCGGACGAGGGGCCTCGTCGCTTGTCCGTTGCTGCGCGTGTGGCGGCGCCGTTCGCCGTGGCCATTGTGGTCATGGCTCTGATTGTTCTGGCGGTGATGAACGGCTGATACTTCCGCTGGCTGCCTTCGTTGGTCGCCGGCCTATTCTTTGGTCCGAGGTTTCCGGGCTGCGGTGCGGCCGCCTTTCGTCCGCCTTCGGCTGCGACTAGGCTGCGGCCAGGCTGCCTTTCGGCCGCGGGAGAATAATCCTGCCTTTTGGCCAGATATGGACGAAATGTACGGTGGGGTTTCCGGGCCTCATAGCAGGCCTTGATTCCGCACTTCTCTGACCTGGGGAAACGCAAGCAGCAAACGGAGTCCTCGCGGTATTGGGAAATCTGCTGGCCAGATATGGATGAAATGCACGACCATAGTCGTACATTTCATCCATATCTGGCCACTGAGAGAGGAAATCTTCCCGCGCGTCCTCGCGGGAGTGCTGCAAGGTGGGCCGAAGGGGCGGGAATCGGAAGGATTTCCGAGCTCGTTGAAGCGTGCAGCTCGTTGAATCGTGTGGGTCGGTGGTGTGCAGGTCGGTGGCGTGTGGGTCGGTGGTGTGCGGGTCGCTAAAGCGCGCAGGTCGGTGGTGCGCAGAGTCGCCCACGAGAGCAAAAAAAGACGCCGCGGGCTGCGACGTCTATTCGATTGGCCCTGTTTTGCTGGCTCCGTTCGGCTGGCTCTGTTGCGAGCGGCTTTGCTGTGAGCTGGCGGCATGCCATCGTGCCGCCAGCGCAGACCTATCAGTACCGGTTGCCTCCGCGCTGCTGGGAGCGCATGCCGCGACCGGGACGCATATCGCGCTTCTGCTGGCCGCTGCGTCCGCCCGATCCCTGCTGTGAGCTGCGGTTATGTCCGCCGCCATTGCTTCGGCGGGTCTTTGGGCCGGATTTTGCGCCCTTGCCTGACTGCCTGGCAGCCGCAGCGTCGCGCTTGCGTTGCTTATCGTTCTCGCGCTTCTTCAGCTCAGCACGCGCTTCCGTCATCTCGGATTCTGCGCGGTTGGCTGCGGCGCGGTCCTGCTTGGCGCGCTTTGCGCTTTTACCGCCCTTGGGCGCCTCGTCGCGATAACGGCGCTCGTCGCGTGCTTCCTCGCCGCGAGCCCCCTTCTTGCGCGACCCCTGGCCGCCGTGTCCCTCACGTCCTTCGCTGCGGAACTGGTCGTCCCTGCTGCGCCTGGGACTGCGGGCATTGCGCTCGGCGTATTCCTGGCGCTTCGCCTCGCGGCGCGCGGCGCGGTTGTTGATGACGGGCGCTTCGCCATGCGATGCGGAAGCTGTCTCGGAGTGGGTCGCGGCACCGGATTTGGACGCTGCCGAAGGGCTGCCGGCTCCATCGGCGGTGCGGGCAGCATCGGCGGTGCGGGCGTCTTTGTGGCGGGAGCCGTCCTTGCCACGTGCGCCTTCACTGTGCGCGGGCTCGGTTCCGTCGGCGGCACGGTTCTGCTTGCCCTTGCCGCTGCGCCCCTTCTCGAACTTGGCGCTGTTCTTGGAGCCCTTGCGGCCCTTGCCTTTGCCTTTGCCCTTGCCCTTGCCTTCGGGCAGGTCGCGGCGACGCGGCTCTCCCACGGGTTCAAGTACGGGCAGCAGGTCGGCAGCGGATACGATCTGGTCGGCGGTCATGTCAAGCTCGGGGATCTCCGTCATGATGAAGCTCTGGATCTGCTTGAGCAGGCTGCGCGTCTCAGGCATGACGAAGGAGATGGCGCAACCCGCTTCGCCCGCGCGGCCGGTTCGGCCGATGCGGTGCACGTAGTCCTCGATCTGCTCGGGCAGGTCGTAGTTGACAACGTAGCGCACCTCGGAGATGTCGATGCCGCGCGCCAGGACGTCGGTGGCAACCAGCACGTCGGTGATGCCTTCGCGGAAATTGTCCAGGGCGTGCTTGCGCTGGGCTTGGCTGCGGTTGGCATGGATGGCTTCGGCCGTGATGCCGCCGTTGCGCAGACGGCGCACGCAGTTGTCCGCGCAGCCCTTGGTGCGCGTGAACACGATGACGCGCTCGCTACCGCGGGTGCGGATCAGGGCGTTGAGCAGGGTGGGGCGAAGGCGTCGCGGCGTCTTGATGATGTACTGGTCAATGGTGTCGGCGACATCTCCCTTGCGCGCGATTTCCACCATGACCGGGTTGGAGAGCAGGTTATCGATGGCGCCCTCCACGCTGGAGTCGATGGTGGCCGAGAACAGAAGCGTCTGGCGGCGTGCCGGAGTTGCTTCCACGATTTCGCTTACCTGGGGCCAAAAGCTCATGTCAACCATGCGGTCCGCTTCATCTAGAACCAGCACGTCAACGTCGGAGAGGTCCACGGCGTCCTTTTTCATGAGGTCGATCAGGCGTCCCGGAGTGGCAATGAGCACGTCCACGCCTGCGCGCAGCCCGTTGATCTGCGGGTCGTAGGACAGGCCGCCCACTACGGTCAGGATGCTGTGGCCGGTGTGCCGTGCAATGGCGGAGCAGGTTTCGGAGATCTGCATGGCCAGCTCGCGCGTGGGGGTCACGACAACCATGCGCGGTTTGCTGGATTCGGTGTGGAAGGCAAGCGTGCCCATGGCAGGCAGGGCGAAGGCTGCGGTCTTGCCGGTGCCGGTTTTGGCGGCGGCAAGCACGTCGCGGCCTTCCAGGACTGCGGGAATGGCTTCGGCCTGTACGGGCGTGGGCTCGGTGTAGCCCAGAGACGCGACGGCATCGAGGATTGTCTGGGGAAGCCCCAGTGATTCGAACGTATTGATGATGTACTCCTTCAGGCGGTTGTCTGGCGCGTCCTGGGTTCAGGCGCGCGGTTTGTTTGCCGCGTTGCGCAGGGCGGGGACGGCGGCTTTCAGCGTGCGGGCCATGGATACGGCAAGGACTGCCTTGATCAGGTCCAACACGATAAACGGTGCGATGGCCATGACGAATGCCTCAAGGGGACTAACGTTCAAGACCACCATGAACTGCAGCCATCCGCACAGGTAGGATGCAGCCAAAACGATGAGCGCTGCGCAGAGATCACGCAGACGCGAGGTGCGCTTTGTTGCAGAGGCGCTGTCTGCCGGAGCCGGCCATGCGCGCAGCAGCAGGGCTGCCAGCACGGTTCCAAGGCCAAAGCCGATCAGGAATCCGCCGCTGGGTCCCATGATCTGCGCCAAGCCGCCGGACATTCCCGCGAACACGGGCGCGCCGATGGCGCCGAGCGCCAGGTATCCCAGCACGGCGATGACCGCCTGATGCGGGGCGAGCGCCAGCACGATGAAGACCAGCATGAACGTCTGCAGCGTGAACGGCACGGGACCCAGCGGGACGGTGATCCACGATGCAACCGCAAGCAGCGACATGGATAGACCGCAGAGGGCTATCGTGTACGTGCGGGAGGCGAAGGGCGATTTGCTCATGGGGCTCCTGTCGGGTGGGCGCCGCGGTGCGTTGCAGGCGGTGCGCATCTCGTTCATCTAAAACGAAAAACGGACCCACTGAGGATCCGTTCATCTCGAAATGGTGCCCGGAGCGAGAGTCGAACTCGCACGTCAAGGACAACGGTTTTTGAGACCGCCGCGTCTGCCATTCCGCCACCCGGGCGCGGTCGTTCATTATAGCGCACGTTCAGCGTTGTTCCAATGGGGAATTTCACGTCCGCAGCAAGCGCACAAAGAAAGCGCCCTCCGCCTACAGATGGGGCGCCTGCAGCCTGTGACGGAAGGCCCTGATCTTGGGAAACCGCATGGTTACGGTTGCTGTGCGCTCCATTGGCGGGGGCGGGCTGGTGTAGAATGGGCGCGTAGTCCCACTGAGAGAGAGGAAAGGGGAATACCATGTCTGACAAGGAGTTCCTCCAAGAGGTCGATGCGTTCATCGACGCCAACTGGGAGGAGATCGTCGAAGAGATCGGCAAGCTCGTTGCCGTTCCCAGCGTGGTTGATTTCGACCGCGCAACCCCGGAAGATCCAAGCGGCCCCGAGGCCCACGACGGCTTGCGTGCGTCGGTCGATCTGGCTGCCCGCTTGGGATTTGACGCCAAGGATGACGCCGGCGAGATAGGCATCGCCGACCTGAAGGGCGAAAGCGACACGCTGCTGGCCATGATCTGCCATTCCGACGTTGTGGCGCCCGGTGTGGGCTGGACACTCGACCCCTGGTCCATGCTGCGCAAAGACGGCTTCCTGATCGGCCGCGGCACGCTGGATGACAAAGGTCCGCTGGTGGTCTCTCTGTACTGCATGAAGTTCTTCAAGGAGCGCATGGAGCAGCAGGGATTCAAACTTCCCTACACCCTGCGAATGCTCATCGGCACCAACGAGGAAACCGGCACCATGCGCGACGTGGCCTACTACCTTGAGCATTACGATGCGCCCGCGTTCCTGTTCACGCCCGATGACATGTTCCCCGTCTGCTATGGCGAAAAGGGCGGCTTCGACGGCCTGTTCACCTCGCAGAAGTTCGAAGACGGCGCCATCATCGACTTCACCACGGGCGATGCTTCCACCAATGCCGTGCCCAGCCAGGCAACGTTGGTGGTCAAGGCCGACCTCGCGGCCTTGCCCGCAGCTGACGGCATTGAGATCACCGCTGTCGAAGGCGGCGCGAAGCTGGTTGCAACCGGTCGCGGCGGCCACGCGAGCATGCCTGAGGGAACCGTGAACGCCATCGGTATGCTGGTGGATTACGCGCTCGAGAACAATCTGTGCACCGAGGAGGAGAACGCGTTTCTGCGCATGGCGCAGCGCGTCATGGCATCCACCGATGGCAGCTCCATCGGCATCGATACCTGCGACGGCTTCTTCGATCCGCTGACCTGCATCGCCGGCAACATCCATCTGGTGGAGGGCCGCTTGAAGCTGACCATCGACATCCGCTTCCCCACATCCACCAGCAAAGACGATCTGATGGCGAAGTTTGCGCCCATCGCAGCCGAGGGCAATGCCGCCTTCGAGAACACGCTGCTCATGGAGCCGTTCCTGATGGATCCCGAAAGCCCCGTGATCAAGGCTCTGGCCGCATCGTATCGCGATGCAACCGGTCTTGACGGCGATCCGTTCACCATCGGCGGCGGCACCTACGCGCGCGAATTCCCCTGCGCTGCAAGCTTCGGGCCCGAAGACCCGCATGACTCCTATCCTGATTGGGTTGGCCCCATGCACGGTGCCGACGAGGGCATTTCCGAGGAAACGCTCAAGCGCGCCATGCGCGTTTACATCCTGACCATCAAGCGCCTGCTTGAGATCGATCTGAGCACCCTGGCGTAAAGCCTGCGCCTTCTGCGGCCCGAAAGGTTGCCGATCGCGCTTTTCCAGCGGCCTTCGCGCCGCACGAAAAAGCAGCCGTCCATGTGGGCGGCTGCTTTCGTCTGGGGGAGAAATTTCAGGAAGGGCGGCTTAGTGGCTTAGCGGACAAAATGTGTGTCCCGTTTCGGGCGCTGGCGCAGGTCAGCGCCT